>JARLIK010000017.1 GCA_031291755.1 Acidocella sp.
GCCTGTTCGCCCACCTGGCCTTTGAAGCGCACGTAAGGCTCAATCACAAACCGCACACCCGCCGCCTGCAGCTTAGCGGCCAGCGCCTCCCACTGCCCCATTTCCATTATCAGCCCGAAATGCGGCACCGGCACATCATGGCTATCCACCGCGCTGCGATGCGCCGTGGCCTGCTTGGCGGGGTCCAGATGCGCCACAATCTGGTGGCCGTAGAAATTAAAATCGATCCAATGCGCGCTCGAACGCCCTTCCGGGCAGCCCAGCAGCGTGCCGTAAAATTCCCGCGCGGCGGCAAGGTCGTGCACCGGAAACGCCAAGTGAAAGGGCCGCATGAAAACATCCTTCAAATAGCCGGAATCCTAGTCCCAAACCACCAGGCCGCCAACCGCGCCCGCCCCCGATTGTATTAACTCACGATTTGGTTAATTATAGCGCAGGCCGGCATGGGCCTGACTCGCCCTCCAAAGGTTAAGCGCACGCGATAATGCTCAATATTTTATTCATCACCCTGCCGGTATTCGGCGTCATCGCCATCGGCTACGCCGCCACCCGCTTCAAGGTCATGAGCCCCGCTGATATCCGTACGCTGGGCCTGTTCGTGCTCAAATTCGCCTTGCCGGCACTGGTTTTCACCTTGCTCTCACAGCGCCATTTCGCCGAAATCTGGAACCCGGCCTATCTCGCCGTCTATGGGGCCGCCTCGCTATCGGTGTTCACGCTCATGCTGCTCACCGCCACCTTGCTGCAAGGCCGCACGCTGACACAGGGCGCCATCCAGGCCATGGGATCGTCGGTCTCCAACAGCGGCTATGTCGGCTATCCAATCGCCGTCATGGTGGCCGGGCCGGCGGCTTCGGTGGCGCTGGCGCTTTGCATGATTATCGAAAACGCCCTGATGATCCCGCTGGCGCTCACCCTGGCGGAATCCGGCAACAATGGCGGCGAGCCACGGCCACGGCTGTTTTTTTATCTCATCGCCAGGCTGGCCAAAAACCCGCTGATTCTCGCCATTGTGGCCGGGGCGGCGGTGTCGTTCCTGGGCATCAAACTGCCGGTACCCGTGGTCAAGCCGCTGCAGATGCTCGCCATGGCCTCCTCCGCCACCGCGCTGTTTGCAGTCGGCGGCACGCTGGCGGGGCTGCAGATCAAGGGCACGCTGGGCGATATCGCCCGCATCGTCACCGGTAAGCTCACTTTACATCCGTTAGCGGTATTTCTGTTGCTGCTGCTGGTCCCCACACTCGACCCGGCAATGAAAAAAGCCATGCTGATCTATGCCAGCGCACCGATGCTCAGCGTATTGGCCCTGCTGGGCCAGCCCTACGGGCAGGAGCAGACCGGCGCCGCCGCGCTGATGGTGGCCACGCTGCTGTCGTTTCTCACCATTTCCGGCTTGCTGCTGCTGATTTAACCTGAAAGCCGCACATAAGTTGCCAGAGTCCGGCGTTGGCCTCTATGTACTAACCGCGATCATCCCATAGCCAAACCAAGCCCCGCGCAGGAATCTGTTGACGATGAAACCGGTTGACCCAGCAACGAATTTGCCGCCTGACGCCGCCCCCCGCCCGGTCAGGTCGCGCGACCCGGAACGTACCAAACAGGACATTTTGGACGTTGCGACCCTGGAATTTGCCGCCCATGGCCTAGCCGGTGGGCGGGTGGACGCCATTGCCGCCAAAACCCAAACCACCAAGCGGATGATTTATTACTACTTCGAAAGCAAGGAAAACCTCTACGCCCTGGTGCTGGAACGCGCCTATGCCGGCATCAGGCGGATCGAGGAGCATATGGACCTTGACCGGCTGGACCCCGAAACCGCCCTGCGGCGGCTGGTGGAATTCACCTTCGACTACCATGAAGCGCACCCCGAATTCGTCCGCCTGGTGGCGATCGAGAACATCCACAATGCCGAGCACGTCAAAGCCTCGCTGGCGGTGCGCGAAACCAACCGTCCGGCGCTGATGGTAGTGAAGCATCTGCTCGCACGCGGGCTGCAGGAGGGGGTGTTCAAGCGCAACATCGACCCGGCCGATTTGCACCTGATGATCAGCGCACTGTGTTTTTACCGCGTGTCCAACCGCCAGACCTTCGGCACCATCTTCGAATGTGATTTGAACGACCCGAAAATACGTGAGCGCCAGCGCCGGATGATCACCGATTCCGTTGCGCTGTTCATGATGTCAGCAGATTAACTTCCATACTCGCGCTGACGGGTCATCGCCGCCAGCCGGATCGGCGCATTGCTGGCGCCAAACCCCTGGTAGCCGCGCCGCTCCAGCAGTTCAAAGAAAAACCGCCCGGAGAAATGCGGCGTGTAGGCGTGGCGGAAATCGCCATGCATATCGCGGTCATATAAAATCCCCAGTTTTTCCAGATCGGCAAGCGTTGCGTCATCGAGACCAAACCGCGCCGCCAGATCCTCGTAGTAATTCGCCGGAATCGGCACCGGATGCAGCCCGGCGGTCCGCGCCACCGCCAGGCTTTGCGCAATATCCGCCGTGGCAAACGCCACATGATGCACGCCCGGGCCCGCACCTTGCGCCACAAAACGCGCGGTCTCGGTGGCCGGGCTTTCCGAGATGTTCAGCGCAATCCGCACGCGGCCATTGGCGCTCTGCATGGTGCGCGAGCGGATCAACCCGAAGCGGTCGGCAAATTCAATTGTCGGGTCAGCGTTCAAGCCGAACAAAGTGCGGTAGAACAGCACGAAGCGGTCCATCGAACCGGGGCTGAGCGCCTGGGCAATATGGTCGATCTTGAATAATTCCTCAGCCTCGGGCACCGGCGCCGGGTCAAGCTCGAAATCCTGCGCCCACATCTGCGCCGCCGCTGCGGGTTCAACCAGGTAAAGCAAGGTGCCATCGGGTTCACGCACCGCCGGAATCCGATGCTCGCCAGGGCCGGTGCGCTCAGCCCAGGTAGCGGACAGCAGGGCGGTGGCGCGCGCCAGCGTGGCGCTCACATCATCAATCTTCAGCGCCAGCGCACACACCGATGCACCATGCCGGACAAAATGCTCGGAGGCCGCGCTGTCGGGCTCGGCATTCAGCACGATATTCACCTCACCATGCCGGTACAAACTCACTGCCTTGGAGCGATGCCGTCCGGTATGGCGAAACCCCAGCGGCACCAGAAACTCCGCCAGCCGTTCCGCCGAAGGCGCATCGACGGCAAACTCGATGAACTCAAACCCATCCAGCCGCGGCACCGGCGGCAATGTAGTGCGTCCGGCCTCGGCTTCCACCCAGATCAGCGAACGCAGCCCATCCAGCGCCAGCGGCCTGGTTGGCCCGGCGCGGAAATCATCGTTGAAAATCTCCAGGCTCAACGGTCCCGCATAGCCGGCGTTCAGCGCATCGCGCACAAAGCCGGTCACATCCAAATCGCCCTGGCCCGGAAAATTACGGTAATGCCGGCTCCAGGACAGCACATCCATGCTCAGGCGCGGTGCATCCGCCAACTGCATGAAAAACAATTTTTCCGGCGGCACTTCGCCGATGCCGGTCAGCGTGTCGCCGAGCGACAACGTATGAAAACTATCGAGCGCCAGCCCAAACGCCGGATGGTCCACCCGTTTAATAATATCCCAGGCCTGCCGCCAGAATTTAACATGCGTGCCCCACGCCAGCGCTTCATACGCCACCTTGAAGCCTCGCGCCCCGGCGCGCTCCGCCAGCAGCCGGAAATCCGCTGCCGCCCGCACCGGATCATTCACCGCCGCCGCCTGCACATTGCTGCACACCAAAATCAAATCGGTGCCCAGCTCGGTCATCACGTCGAACTTGCGTTCGGCCCGCACCAGATTGCGCTGCAACTGCGCCGGCTCCATGCCCTCAAAATCCCGGAACGGCTGAAAGATCGAAATCCCCAGCCCGAGATCACTTGCCAGCCGCCGCACATCGCGGGGCGTGCCGTCAAACGCCAGCAAATCCGCCTCAAAAATCTCGACCGAATCGTACCCCGCCACCGCCGCGGCTTCGAGCTTGTCGGGCAATGTCCCGCTCAACGACACGGTGGCGATGGATTTCGACAAGGCGCTCTTGGGCTGCATGAAGCCAGGTCTCCCGTAACATTGATCACCCCTGAAGCCAGGGCTGCCTGCCATCCTTAGCGCAAGGCTAATGTTCTGTATAGTTAATTACGCAGCGTAACGCCGGCAATAAAAAACCCCCGTATCGCTACGAGGGTTTTTTAGTCTCAATACTGGATGGCCGATTAACGCAGATCGAACCGGTCCAGGTTCATCACTTTGCTCCAAGCCGCCACAAAGTCATGCACGAAGGCTTTCGGTGAATCACTGCACGCATAAACCTCCGCCAGCGCCCGCAATTGCGAGTTTGAGCCAAACACCAGATCAACGCTGGTGCCGGTCCATTTTAACGCACCCGTGGCCCTGTCATGGCCTTCGAACATACCTTCGGCGGCGGCTTTCCACACCGTTCCCATGTCCAGAAGGTTGACGAAGAAATCATTCGTCAATGTCCCCGGCCGGTTGGTGAACACGCCGTGCTTGCTGCCGCCAAAATTGCCGCCCAGCACCCGCATGCCGCCCAGCAGCACCGTCATCTCCGGCGCGGTCAGGGTGAGCAGTTGCGCCTTGTCCACCAGCAAATCATCCGCCCGCCGGGTCTGGCCCTTGGCGAGATAGTTACGGAACCCGTCAGCCTTCGGCTCCAGCACGGCGAACGATTCCACATCAGTCTGCTCCTGCGTGGCGTCTGTGCGGCCCGGCGCGAAGGGCACACTCACCTCGTGCTCCGCCGCCTTCGCCGCCGCCTCAACCGCCGCACAGCCACCCAGCACGATGACATCCGCCAGTGAAACCTTTTTACCGCCGGACTGCGCCGCATTGAACGCCTTCTGCACCGCCTCCAGCGCGTTCAGAATTTGCGGCAATTCCGCCGGCTGGTTGGCCTCCCAGTATTTCTGCGGCGCCAGGCGAATACGTGCGCCATTGGCACCACCGCGCTTGTCGCCACCACGGAAGGTCGAGGCCGAGGCCCAGGCGGTTGTCACCAGTTGCGAAATGCTCAGGCCGGAGGCCATGATTTTCGCCTTCAGCGCGGCGGCGTCAGCGCTATTGATCAATTCATGATCAACCGCCGGCACCGGGTCCTGCCAAAGCTGCGGCTCGGCAGGTACTTCCGGCCCGAGGTAACGCACAAGCGGCCCCATGTCGCGGTGGGTGAGCTTGAACCAGGCATGGGCGAAAGCTTCGGCCAATTGATCCGGGTTCTCATGGAAGCGCTTGGCGATTTTCGCGTAAACCGGGTCCGCCTTCAGCGCCAAATCAGCGGTGGACATCATCGGCGCATGGCGGCGCGAGGGATCATGCGCATCCGGCACCGTGCCTTGGGCCTCGGGGTTCTTCGGTGTCCATTGCTGGGCGCCCGCCGGGCTCTTGGTGAGTTCCCAATCATATTTGAACAAAATATCCAGGTAGTCATTGTCCCATTTGATCGGGTTGGTGGTCCAGGCGCCTTCCAGCCCGCTCGAGATGGCATCCACGCCCTTGCCGCTGCCGAAGCTGCTCTTCCAGCCCAGCCCTTGCTCCTCAATGGCGGCCCCTTCCGGCGCCGGGCCGACATATTTGCTGGGGTCCGCCGCGCCATGGGTCTTGCCGAAGGTGTGGCCACCAGCCACCAGGGCCACGGTCTCTTCGTCATTCATCGCCATACGGGCAAAGGTCTCACGGATGTCGCGGGCCGAGGCCAGCGGGTCCGGGTTGCCGTTCGGGCCTTCCGGGTTGACATAGATGAGCCCCATCTGCACGGCGCCGAGCGGGTTTTCGAGAACCCGGTCACCGCTATAGCGTTCATCCCCCAGCCACGTGGTTTCCGGCCCCCAGTAAACATCCTCCTGCGGTTCCCATACATCCGCACGCCCGCCGCCGAAGCCATAGGTTTTGAAGCCCATCGATTCCAGCGCGCAATTGCCGGCCAAAATCATCAAATCGGCCCAGGAGAGTTTTTTGCCGTATTTCTGTTTGACCGGCCACAGCAGACGCCGCGCCTTGTCGAGGCTCACATTGTCCGGCCAGCTATTCAGCGGCGCAAACCGTTGCGTGCCGTAGCCGGCGCCACCGCGGCCATCGGCGATCCGGTAAGTCCCGGCGCTGTGCCACGCCATGCGGATGAAGAACGGGCCGTAATGGCCGTAATCAGCCGGCCACCAATCCTGCGAATCCGTCATCAACGCATACAGGTCTTGCTTCACGGCCTTCAGATCGAGGCTCTTGAACGCCGCAGCATAATCAAAATCCTCTCCCATCGGGTCGGACTTGGCGGAATTCTGGTGCAGGATTTTCAGATTCAACTGATCCGGCCACCATTGCTGGGTCGACATCGCCCCCGCCAGCATATGCTTGCGCGCCCCGCCCATCACTGGGCATTTGCTATCACCGTCCATTGTCTCTCCAATCAGGTTTTATGGTTATCTCCTGGCGACGCTACTCTCGGGCCAAGGCATCAATAACTCAAATTGATTCTATGAAAGAAAGTAATAGGCAGTCCCTATCAATCAATCCGGCACGGACCTGCAATTATGTTGCTGGCAAATCAGATTGACAAGCTGAACCGTATCACAAACAGTCCGCATCCTTCACGCTGGAGCATCCCCTGCTGTGTCCCGCCTTTTCATCAGCCATGCGAGCGTCGACAACGTGTCCGCCGTCGCGATCCGGGACTGGCTGAAGGCGAACGGCTGGGATGAGGTGTTTCTCGACATCGACCCGGCGCGCGGTATCAGCGCCGGCGAGCGCTGGGAACGCGCCCTGAATGAGGCAGCATCGCGCTGCGAAGCCATTGTTTTCATCATCTCAGCCGCCTGGCTGAACTCGCCATGGTGCCTGAAAGAATTTCACCTGGCCCGGCGGCTGAACAAGCGGCTGTTCGGCGTGCTGGTCGAGCCGATTGAGCTTGCCAGCCTGCCCGACCAATTGACCGGCGCCTGGCAGGTGGTCGATCTGGTGTCCGGGCAGGATGGCATGACAATGCGCGTCATCCTGCCGCACACGCATGACGAGGCGCATGTCACTTTTTCCCGGGAAGGGCTGGACCGGCTGCGGCGCGGCCTGACCAAGGCTGGGCTCGACCCGCGCTTCTTCGCCTGGCCGCCCGCCGCCGACCCGGACCGCTCCCCTTACCCTGGGCTGAAGCCGCTGGAAGCCGAGGACGCCGGCATTTTCTTTGGCCGCGAGGCGCCGATTGTCGATACGCTGGACACGCTGCGCGGCTTGCGTGAACTGGCGCCACCCCGGATCATGGTGATTCTCGGTGCTTCCGGCAGCGGCAAATCATCCTTTTTACGCGCTGGACTGCTGCCCCGCCTGACCCGCGACGACCGCAATTTTCTGCCCCTGCCCGTCATCCGGCCCGACCGCGCGGCGATCAGTGGCGATGCCGGGCTGGTGGCCGCCATTGAGAGCGCCTTCACCGCGCATGGCATCACCAAACGCCGCGCCGATTTGAAGCGCAGTGTCGCGGAAGGTGCTGTGGGGGTGAAAGCGCTGCTGCAGGAGCTGGTCAATATCAGTTTCAAACGCACCCTGGCTGACAGCCCCGCCGCCCTGCCGCCGTCGGTGATCATCGCCGTCGACCAGGCCGAGGAACTCTTCGCCGAGGATGGCGCCACCGAAGGGGCCACGCTGCTGACCCTGCTGCGCGAGCTGGTGCGCGACGATACGCCCGCAATCATCGTGCTGTTCACCATCCGCTCGGATTCCTACGACCGGCTGGAAACCGCCAAACCACTGGAAGGCGTCAAGCAACACGCCATCCCGCTACTCCCCATGCCGCGCGGCGCTTACCAGACCGTGATTGAGGCGCCCGCCGCCCGGCTCTCGGAAACCCCGCGCAAGCTCACCATCCACCCCCAGCTCACCCAACGCCTGCTGCACGACATTGAAAAAGGCGGTGCCAGCGACGCGCTGCCGCTGCTGGCCTTTACGCTCGAGCAATTATATCTTGATTACGGTCGCGGCAGCGGTGAATTGCGGCTCGCCGATTACGAGAATTTCAACGGCATCGGCGGCGCCATCAGCGCCGCTGTCGAACGGGCCTTCATCGCGGCTGACAAGGACCACCGGATTCCGCGCGATCGTGACGCCCGATTGCTGCTGCTGCGGCGCGGCTTCATCCCCTGGCTCGCCGGGATTGACCCGGAAACCGGCAGCCCCCGGCGGCGCGTGGCGCGGCGCGCCGATGTACCGCCGGAATCGTTGCCGTTGATCGATTTGCTGGTTGAGCAGCGGCTGCTCACCACCGACCGAGTGGCCCTCGGCGAGGGCGAGCACCGGCATTATGAAATCACCATCGAGCCAGCGCATGAAGCGCTGCTGCGGCAATGGGGCTTGCTGGCCGGCTGGCTGAGTGAGGATATCACTGCCCTGTCGATTCTTGAGACCGTCAAAGCCGCCGCCCGCGATTATGCCGCCAATGACGAAGCCGCCGACTGGCTGAACCATGCCGGCGGCCGGTTGGAGGATGCCGAGCGGGTTTTGGCAGAGCGGCCTGATCTCGCCTTGGAATTATCCGCCAATGCCCGCACCTATCTGCGCCGTTGCCGCGAGCGTGAGAACGCCCGGCGCAACGCGGCCCTGCGGCGCGCCTGGCAAATCGCCACCGGCGCCCTTATCAGCGCGGTGGTAGCGATCGGCCTGTTTGTCTATGCCCAGATCGAAGCCAACCAGGCCAATCAAAATCTCGCTTTGGCCGATGCCACCTTGGAATCCGCCACCAACATCATCAATGATTTTGACAATCCTGACAGCGCCAACGTCACCAACGAGCTGGACGATATTCAAAACATCACAGTCCAGGCCAAGAAGTTCGCCAGCTTCGACCCGCTCGGCGTCGCCAATCTCGAACTCGTCGCGGCGCAAACCGAACGCAACACCACCGCCTCGCCGATCGCGGTCTTGAATGCGGCGATTCAGGTTTTAACCAATGTCCGCCAGCAGAATCCCAACTCCATTGAGATCGAATTCGACTATGACCGCGCCATACTGGCGCGCGCGCGCAATGAGGAGGACGCCCAGCAACTCAACCTCGCCAGCAGCGATTTCGCCGCCAGCATCAAGGACATGGAGAGCCTGCTGAATGCGCAGATGACACCGGACACCAGGCGCAGTTTTCTGGTCAATCTCGGCCACGCCGATGAAGATTTTAACGATTTGCTGCTGCAGCAAACCACCGCGCAAGACCCCACAAGCCTGGCGCCCGCCGTGGCGGCCATCACAGCGGCGCAAAAAGTTTTCAGCGATTATAAATCCGAATACCCCACCGACCCGACCGGACCGGCCGAGCTGGCCTGGGCCGATTTGAAATCCGGCGACATCGCGCGGCGCGAAGGTAACTATCAGGATGCCTTGAGCATATTCACCAGCGCCTATAACGCGATGAGCGCGATTCCACGGGCGTCCCTCAATGAAAATCCAATCTGGCCGCGTGATCTCGCCATCGTCGATCTGAATCTAGGTGACATCCAACTCCGGCTTGGTAATTTCGCCGGTGCCTCAACCTCGTTTCAAAACGCCGACCAGATCATCCTGTCGCTGCCGGTCACCATCGAGGTGGAATCGGATCATGGGTTTGCCATGGATCTGATCGGATTTTCCAATTACCTCTGCGCCGAGCAAAGCGGCAACCCGCAATGCCAGGCCGATGCCACCAATGCGCTGGCGACAGCGGTGAGCATCCGGGCCGATGTCCATGCGCGGGCGCCAAGGCGCGTGCAATGGGCGCAGGATGTGGAACATACCAATGCGACACTGGCGGCCCTGAATGGTCTGAAAGCCATGAATGCCGCTGATGATACCAGCGCCATTCATGATTTCGCCCAGGCCGCCAGTATCACCAAGCCGCTGGCGGAAGGGCCCGAGCTTGAAAATGATCTGGAGATTTTCCGCCTGGCGGATTTCTATGTCCACGAGGGCGAGGCCGAAGCGCAGGCCAAACAAAATGATGCCGCCAAGCAAAGCTTCAGCGCAGCACAGGCCAGCCTGCAATCGCTTCCCAAAGACAGCGGCGGTACCGTACCGCTGAACAAGCTGACCACCCCGCTGACCACCCGCCTGCAACAAGACCTCAGCAAACTGCCATAAAAATTCGTTACCGGACCGGCGCCAACTTTGCTTCACTAGTTTTTTTCCGGGTGATTTTGCGGCTCAGCCTGATCGCCGGTTCATCAACACCCCACTGAAACAACAGCGCCACGGGAACCGTCGCGCCAAGCCCCGCCAGCCAGGCCAGCAGCATGGCGATACCCGCGCCAAATTTGAGCATCAGCAAAAACACCGCACTGCCCAGCGAAATCATGATCGCGAAATGCAGCAGATAAACCGAATAGGACAAGCGTCCCAGAAACTGAAAAACCGCCGTGTCAAAAACCCGCTGCAATACTGGTGTCAGCAAAATACCAAGAAATATCAGTATCGCGCCCCATTGTGTCTGGGCGCGGTAAATCTCGGGAATATGAAAAACCCCGCCGGGGAAAATTGCGTCGGGCAGCGGCACATTCAATGTATCAGCATCGCTCAGCCAGATGCCCGCAACGATCATCGCAACCCCGAACCATTGCCGCTTGGGAAACACCAGCAGCCTCGCCAGCCGTTCATGCCGGGATATTTGCGCCAGCAGATGCCCGATCGTGAACAGCGCCAGCTCATCAAAGCCGAAGACGAACAATGATAAAAACAGCAAGGCCCCATACAGCCACGCCCCAAAGCGCTGCGCCCAGACCAGGCCGATGATCCAGAGCGAGCCATAAAGTTCGACATGTAGGGTCCAGACTGGCGGGTCCAGCGCATGCAACTGGTCCGGCAAACCGGGAAACTGAAACAGGCTGTTCTGAAAATATCCAACAAACAGCGATGCGCCGGATATATCCGCCCACAGCCCGGTCAGCGCCGGAAGCGCAGTCATTTTCAGCAGCCAGTCCGAAGCCGCCGCCACCGCCACCGCATGCGTAACCCCCCAGCCCGCCGAGGCCAGCAAGGCCGAAAACAGCACCGCCGGAAAATATGGCAGACCAATGCGCACCAGCCGCCTGACGATATTCACCAGAATGTCGCCCGGCATTTTTTCAAAACTATAGGTCAGCACATAACCCGAGATCAGGAAAAACAGGCAAAGCGAAATAAAGCTGTTCGAGAAAAATCCCAGTTGCCAGAAGCCCTCGGGATAAAACGCCAGCGCGTAATGCGCGAACATAACATGCAAAGCGCTAATGCCGCGCAAGCCATCCAGAAAAACAATCCGGCCATGCCTGACCACCGCCTGAGGCGGTTGTTCAACCTCTGGCAATCGTGCTTGCGCAACATTCATGGACCGGCTTCCTGCGTAACGAACACTAATCCATTTTTACTTCGTTATCCACTGTCTGTGCCGTTCCATCGCGCAGCGCCTCGAGGAGCCAGGCCAGAAATCCAGCGATCAGCAAATTTCCCTTACGCGAGCTTGGATAAACAAAATGATGCCCGGTATATGTTACATCCTGCGCAATTCCCGCCAGCGGGGCCACCAGGCGGCCCTGCGCGAGTTCGCGCTGCGCCAGCAATGTTGATTCCAGCGCCAGCCCTTGCCCATCCACCGCCGCCCGGATGGCCAGAAAGCTGCGGTCGAACCGCAGGCCGCGCGGCGGCGGCGCCTTGATTCCGTTGGCGGCAAACCAGTCCGGCCAGCGAATTTGCTTGTTGTCACTTTGAATCAAATTCTGACCCAGCAGATCGTTCGGCGTCTTGATCAGCGCGGCCATCGCCGGCGTGCAAAGCGGCGTAACCAGCTCGGTTCCGAGCGGCGTGGCGATCAAACCCGCAATCGCCGGCAGATTGCCGTAAATGATATCGGCATCAAACTCATCGGTCTTGAAGCGGGCGTAATCGGTGCCCGCCGCCAGCCTTATATCCACGCCCGGATTGGCGGCCAGAAACACCGGCAGGCGCGGTGCCAGGAATTGCGCGGCAAAGCTCGGCGCCGCATGCAGCCGCAGCAGCCGCTGCGCCCGGGTGGAAACCTGTTCCAGCCCCAGCCGCAACTCCTCAAACCCGCGCGACACCCGCGCCAGCAGCGCCTCGCCCTCGTGGCTCAAGGCAATCGCCCGGGTGGTGCGCGTGAATAAAGTCACCCCCAGCGCATCTTCCAGCTTGGCAATGGCATGGCTTACCGCACCAGGCGTTAACCCCAGCTCATCCGCCGCCGCCTTGAACGACAGATTTCGCCCCGCAGCCTCAAAACTGCGCAGCACGGAGAGCGGAATTTTGTTCAACATGCCAGATTAGTGAACCACATTCATTAATCAGTGTAAAGAATGCGTTTGTCAAACCGCGCCGCCCGGGTCTCTTGTGCCGCCATAAATTCAGACTGGAGGAAACAAATGCTTCTCAACGGCAAAACCGCCGTCATCTCAGGTGCCGCCAGCCGCGCGGGCATCGGTCTCGCCACGGCGCGGCTGTTTGCATCCCAAGGCGCCCGCATCGCGATTCTCGATCTCGATGAAGCCGCCGCGGCTGCTGCCGCGGCTGACATCGGCCCCGGCCATATCGGCGTCGCCTGCGACGTAACCGATGACGCTGCCTGCAAGACCGCGGCGGCGCGAGTGATCGAAGCCTTCGGCCATGTTGATATTCTCATCAACAACGCTGGCATCACCCAGCCGCTGAAACTCATGGATATCGCGCCAGGCAATTGGGACAAGGTTCTTGATGTGAATCTGCGCGGCGTGCTGTATCTCAGCCAGGCTTTCATCCCGCATATGCGCTCGCGCAAATCCGGCTCCATCGCCTGCATGTCGTCGGTTTCGGCGCAACGCGGCGGCGGCATTTTCGGCGGTCCGCATTATTCCGCCGCCAAGGCTGGTGTACTCGGCCTCGCCAAAGCCATGGCGCGCGAACTGGGACCAGACAACATCCGCGTCAACAGCGTCACGCCTGGGTTGATCCAGACCGATATCACCGGCGGCATGATGACCGATGTGATCCGCACCGAAATTTTGAAAAACATTCCGATCGGCCGGCTGGGGACGGCGAATGACGTGGCAGGAGCTTTTCTATTCCTCGCTTCCGACATCTCCTCCTACATCACCGGCGCGGTGATCGATGTAAACGGGGGGATGCTGATCCATTGATCCAGTTACTTTCAAATGTCTCGCTCGCTGAGCGGGCTTACCGGATCCGCCGCAACGCGCTGCGGATGGGTGAAGTGCAAGGCCAGGGCTATATCGCGCAGGCGCTCGGCATCGCCGATGTGCTGGCGGTCAGCTATTTCCATGCGCTGCGCTACAACGCCGAAGACCCGCATTGGGAGGAGCGTGACCGCTTCCTGCTCTCTATCGGCCATTACGCCATCGCGCTGTACGCTGCATTGATCGAGGCCGGGGTTATCCCCGAGGCCGAGCTTGAAACCTACGGCAGCGATGACAGCCGCCTGCCGATGTCGGGCATGGCGTCCTATACGCCAGGCATGGAAATCACCGGTGGCTCGCTTGGCCATGGGCTGGGCATCGCCGTTGGATTTGCGCTGGGCCTGAAACGGAAAAATTCCAACGCCTTTATTTATAATCTGCTGTCCGATGGCGAATTGAACGAAGGCTCGACCTGGGAAGCCGCGATGGGCGCCAGCCATTGGCAACTCGATAACCTCATCGCCATTGTCGATATCAACGGCCAGCAGGCTGATGGTCCCTCCGCCGCCATGACCTCGCGTGAGCCGCAAGTGGCACGCTGGGAATCCTTCGGCTGGTACACCCAGCGCGTCGACGGCAACAACATCGAAGCGCTGACGGAAGTGTTTGACCGCGCCCGCCGCTATGAAGGCAAGAAACCGCGCATGATCATCTGCGATACCAAAATGGCCAAAGGTGTTCAATTTTTGGAAGACCGTGAAATGAATCATTTCCTGCGCGTCGATGCCGACGAATGGCAAAAGGCGCTTGAAATTCTTGACGCCGGGAGGCCCGCATGAGCGCACCTGCCAAACGCCTCACCACCTCGGCGATGATCGCCTCGCTGGCCGCTCCCGGTCAGCGCACCAAGCCTGCGCCATTTGGCCATGCGCTGGTGGAACTGGCCGCATCGCGCCCGGAAGTTGTCGGCCTCAGCGCCGATCTTTCAAAATATACCGATCTGCATATTTTCGCCAAAGCCTACCCGGAGCGTTTCTATCAGATGGGCATGGCGGAACAATTGCTGATGAGCGCTGCCGCCGGCCTGGCACGCGAAGGGGCGATGCCGTTTGCCACCACCTATGCGGTGTTCGCCTCGCGCCGGGCCTATGATTTCATCTGCCTCGCCATCGCCGAGGAAAAGCTTAACGTCAAAATCGTCTGCGCACTGCCCGGCCTCACCACCGGCTATGGCCCGAGCCACCAGGCCACTGAGGACATCGCGATTTTCCGCGGCATGCCGAACCTGACCATCATCGACCCATGCGATGCGTTGGAAATCGAGCAAGCCGTGCCCGCCATCGCGGCGCACCAGGGGCCGGTGTATATGCGCCTGCTGCGCGGCAACGTGCCGATGGTGCTTGATGAATACGGCTACAAATTTGAACTCGGCAAAGCCGCACTGCTGCGCGACGGGCCCGACGTGCTGGTGATTTCATCCGGCTTCATGACCATGCGCGCCCTGGAAGCTGCGACCATGCTGGAGACGGACCGTGTTAAAACCGCCGTGCTGCATGTACCGACCATCAAGCCGCTGGATGAAGCGCGGATATTGGCCGAAGCCGCCAAGCCGGGACGGCTGGTGGTGGTGGCTGAAAACCACAGCATCATCGGTGGGCTTGGCGAAGCGGTGGCCACCTTGCTGTTGCGCAACGGCGTAACACCGGTATTCCGGCAAATCGCGCTGCCTGATGCGTTCCTGGATGCCGGAGCGCTGCCAACCCTGCATGATCGTTACGGCATTTCCGCCAATGCGGTCGTTCAGCAAATCAAGTCGTGGCTATAAAACCAACATAGGCTAAAGCTGCGGCCCAAAGCCGCAGCTAAATTTTACCGTAATCGGCCCAGCCGGAACCAAGACCCGGCGAAACTAACGAATCATCACTAATCAACACGAGGAAACCAAAATGAAACTGACCAGACGCTCAACACTTGCGGCTCTACCGCTCGTCGCCATCATCGGCGCCACCCGCGCCCGCGCCGCCGCGCAATTCACCTACAAGCTCGCCACCGGCCAGGCGCCATCACACCCTGTCAACGTACAGGCCAAAGCGGCAGCCGCGCGGATTCTAGAGGCGACTGGTGGAAGATTACAAATCGACGTATTCCCCGCCGCGCAGCTTGGCACCGACGCGCAACTGCTCTCGCAGGTTCGTCTCGGCGGCGTGCAGTTCATCAACCTCGCCTCCTCGGTGCTCGCCACCTACGTGCCTGATGCCGGCATCGTAAATATCGGCTTCGCGTTCGATGGTTATGACAAGGTTTGGCAAGCGATGGATGGCGAGCTTGGAGGCTTTATCTCGAAACAGATCAGCCAAAAAGGCCTGATGACCATTGGCAAGAGCTGGAACAACGGCTTCCGCGAAATCACCTCGTCCGAAAAACCGATCCACACTCCGGCGGATCTCGCGTCCTTCAAAATCCGCGTGCCGAACGCGCCGCTACTGACCTCATTGTTCAAGGCACTCGGCGCCTACCCCACGCCGATCGACTTCAGCGAGGTTTATACCGCGCTGCAGACGCATCTGGTCGAAGGCCAGGAAAACCCGCTCGCCATCATCAACTCCGCGAAGCTCTATGAGGTGCAAAAATATTGCAGCCTCTCCAGCCATGTGTGGGACGGCTACTGGATCCTCGGCAACCCGGCCGCATTCCAGGCATTGCCCGCCGATATCCAGGCGATTGTGCTGAAAGAATTCACCGCCGCCGGACTGGCTGAGCGTGCCGACACGCAGGCGCTGGAAAGCAGCCTGCAAAAAGACATGGCCGCCAAAGGGCTGACCTTCGTTGACGTCGACAAAAGCCAGTTCCGCGCCAAGCTCGCCAGCGCCGGCTTCTACGCCGACTGGAAAGCCAAATTTGGTGATGAAACCTGGGGCTTGCTGGAACAGGCGGTCGGAAAACTGGCCTGATGCACGCAGCGCTAACCGAGGCCGGCGATACCGCCGGCCACGTCGGCCATGCCGACCCGCCAACCGAGCATGCGAGCTTGACGCTCCGGCGTGTCGATCGCAGCTTCGGCTGGCTGGTCGATGCGCCCGGGGCGTTTCTGGTGGTGGCCGAGGTGGTGCTCAATTTCACCGGCGTCATGGCCCGCTTCGTCTTTAATCATCCGCTGGAATGGACTGACGAATTAATCAGCACCGGCTTTCTGTGGCTGACGATGTTCGGCGCGGCCGGGGCACTGCGCCGGCGCGAGCATATGCGCATGACCACGCTAGTCAGCCTGGCGCCCGCCAAGCTGCAACCGGCCCTGAACGCGCTGGGCCTGCTGGCACCTCTGTTGCTGCTGCTGCTGCTAATCCACCCGGCAATCACTTACGCCGTCAACCAATGGACGGTGCAAACACCGATCCTCGAACTGCCCGATACCTACCGCGCGGCAGCGATGCCGGTGGGCATTATTTTAATGATCGGCGCCAGCCTGCTGCGCCTGGCCCGCTTTAGTTGGCGTGACATCGCCGCAGCCGCCGGCGTCCTCGCGGTCATCGCCATAAGCCTGTACGCCGTCAGCCCCTCGTTGATTGCGATCGGCAATGACAATCTGATGGTGTTTTTTGTGGCCCTGCTCGCCGCCGGGGTGTTGAGCGGGGTGCCGATAGCTTTCTGTTTTGGCTTGAGCACGGCGGCCTATTTGCTTTGCACCAGCACCACGCCGCTGGCGGTGATCGCGGGTTCAATGGACCAGGGCATGAGCGCGGTTATCCTGCTCGCCATCCCGCTGTTCATTCTGCTCGGCCATCTCATCGTCTCAACCCGCATGGCCGCGGCGATTGTGGAATTCCTCACGGCCCTGCTGGGCCATGTGCGCGGCGGCTTGTCGTACGTGCTGCTCGGCGCGGTGCTGCTGGTCTCCGGCATCTCGGGCGCCAAAACCGCCGACCTCGCGGCGGTCGCTCCGATATTGGTTCCGGAAATGAAGCGGCGCGATATTCACCCGGGCGAAATCGTCTCGCTGCTGGCCACCTCAGGCGCGATGGCCGAAACAATTCCGCCTTCCATCGTGCTCATCATCATCGGCTCGGTGACCGGCGTGTCGATCTCCGCCTTGTTCACCGGCGGCCTGCTGCCGGGGATCATCCTCGCCATCGCGCTCGCTTTGGTGGCCCGCACCCGCACCGCCACTGAGCATGCGTTGCCGCCCCGCCCCAGCACCCGCATCATCGCCCGGCGCTTCTGGATCGCGCTGCCGGCATTGGCGCTGCCCTTCGTCATCCGCTTCGCGGTGATGGACGGGGTAGCGACGGCAACCGAGGTTTCCACCGTCGGCGTGGTCTATGCGCTGCTGGTCGGGCTGTTGATCTACCGGCAGTTCGAATGGCACCGGCTGTACCCGATGCTGGTGGAAACCGCCGCCCTCGCCGGGGCCATTTTGTTCATCATCGGCTCCGCCACCAGCATGGGCTGGGCGCTCACCCAGTCAAATTTCTCCCAGGCCATCGCCACCTTCCTCAGTGCCGTGCCCGGCGGCCGCTACGGATTTCTCGCCGCCACCATCGTCGTGATGATCCTGCTCGGCTCGGTGCTGGAAGGCATTCCCGCTATGGTGCTGTTCGGCCCGCTGCTGTTCCCGATCGCGCAAAGCTACGGCATCAACCAGGTGCATTATGCGGTGGTGCTGATCCTCGCCATGGGCATGGGCCTGTTCGCGCCGCCGTTCGGGCTCGGCTATTACGCCGCCAGCTCAATCGCCCGTATCAGCCCTGATGAAGGCTTGCGGCGGATATGGCCGTACCTCGGCGCACTGCTCGCCGGGCTGATATTGGTGGCGGCGGTGCCCTGGTTCTCTACGGGGTTCCTGGGCAAGTAAGCTGAGCCGCAAAATCGATCCGGCATAATTTTATCGGGTGCGATTGCTTTAGATCAAATGATCTATGGCAGCACTGGTCTAGAGCCGCCCTCGTGACTCGGTTGCTCTTCTTACAACCCTGACTTTGCGGTATGACATAAGAAGGACGAAAGATTTGGGTGGTTTTTTTGAGGTAGCTATCCTGACCTATTTTATGAATTTTTGAAAAGAGAGGTCGTTATGCAACTGGCCAAGCATGTAAAATTCCGCGAGGAAAAATTCGGTGGCGTTTTATTCGAAACCCAATCGGAGAAGGTTTACACGTTAAATGCCGCAGCCGCCGCCGTGATCCGCGAAATCAAACCCGGCTGTGACAGTGCGCAGATCGCCGCTAAACTGCAGCAAGATTTCCAGGACCCCACCGGGAAAATCGAACAGGATGTTCATGCGTTAATCGTTTCGCTTCAGCAAAAAGGTCTGCTGACGGACGATGCGCAATGAGCGAAGCGCCAACCATCCCGGCCACCACGCCCGCCACCACCACCTCCGGCAGCTTGCGCGCCCCGCTTTATGTGGCGTGGCAGATCACCAACGAATGTAATCTGGCCTGCCTGCACTGCATCGAGGAGAGCGGACCCGGCAAAGCCTTCCCTGACGAGCTGAGCGAACAGCAAACCTTCGACGTGCTGCGCCAGCTCGTTGAATATGATGTCCCGTATTTGTCGTTTTCGGGCGGCGAGCCAATGATCCACCCGCATTTCTTCGAAATGGTTGACTATGTTTGCAGCCGGGGCATCGAGCTTAAAGTCGAGACCAATGGCCATTACCTCACCCCGGAGGCTTGTGCGCGGCTGAAGGAGCTTGGTGTCAAAGCGGTGCAGGTGAGCCTCGATGGCGCAACCGCAGAATCATTCAACCGGATGCGGGTGCGTGGCAATTTTGACCTTGTCGTCGAGGGAATTCGCAACCTGCAAACCGCCGGCGTGCCAATTGAGATCAATTATTCCCCCACCAGCTTCAACGCCCATGAAATCGGCATCGCCATTGATCTGGCTTATAATCTAGGCGCCCAGAGTTTTTACACCGGGCGCACCATGTACACCGGCAATGCGGTGAAAACCTGGCGGCACCTGACGCCGACAGAGCCGCAATATGAAGAGGTGTTCAAAACATTGCATGAAAAAACCGCAGCTTATAATGGCCGCATGCGGGTGCATTTTCATGAAATGGGTCTGCTGGACGAGCTTCGCTACCGTTTGCATCATCCAGCCGCTTTGCTGATTGTATTGCCCAACGGTCTGGTCAAGCTGATCAACGCCCTGCCGTTTGTCTGCGGCGATTTGCGTAAAGATACCTTGGGCGAAATCTGGGACAATTTCCAACGTGCCTGGCAGGACCCACAGGTTTCGGAATTTGTCGATACCTTGGCGCGCGAACCCGGCACAACCTCATTGCTGCATAAATGGGTTTATCTGTAACGCCGCCGCATATGCGGCAAACCCCGGCGGCAGCCCCGAGCGTGCTGCGCCGGTTGTTTTTGGTGATGAGCCTGGTGCGCTACCGGTTCTTTCTCTACGCTGGCCTGCTGCCTTATGTGCTGGGCGCGGCCTGGGCGTACCGGATCACCGGCCATCTCGACGCCGCGATTTTCTGGAGCGGCCTCGCGGGCGTCGGGCTGGCGGTCGTCGGGGTCGAAGCGTTCAATGAGTATTTTGACGCCCGCATGGGAACCGACCGGGTGTTCAACCCGCAGGATTTACCACCGATGTCCGATGCCGTGCTGTGGCTGGGCATCGCGGGCTTCGCCGGAGCCTTGGGTGTGGGGATTTATCTCACCCTCAGCGCAGGCTGGCCGATCCTGGCATTTGCCGGCTTAGGCGGTCTGGCCGCGGTGTTTTACGTGGCGCCGCCGATCCGCTGGGCTTATCGCGGCTTAGGCGAAACCGTCATTGCACTTTCATACGGCCCCTGGATGGTGCTCGGCAGCCTGTATTTGCACGCCGGGCTGTTTGCCTGGGGCGCCCTTTGGGCCTCGCTGGTGCCGGGTTTCATGATCATGTCACTGGCGGTGGTGAATGCCATTCCGGACTTTCATCAAGACCGGCTGGTCGGCAAGCGTAACCTGGTGGTGCGCGTGGGCCGTGAACGCGCGGTGTGGCTATACTTAGGTCTCGCCGCGCTGGCTTTGCTGGTGGTGGTAGCAGGCGTCATCGCCGGGGTATTTCCGATGATCAGCCTAGCCACCTTGGCCGCGCTGCCGCTGTTGATCTCCAGCGGACGCAGCGCGTTCGGCACCTTCACCACGCCGCGGCTATTCGTTCCGGCCATCCGGCGGATTGTGGCGTGCTATCTGGTGACGGCGGCAGTGTTCACCCTAACAATCGGGCTGCAAGCCTGGGTAAGCCACATGCCATGAACCTAATCGAGAGATTGCGGGCGCCGCTGTTTGTCTCCTGGCAGATGACCCGCGCCTGCGATCTGGCCTGTTTGCATTGCTGTACCGATTCCGCCCCCGGCAAAAAATTGCCAAACGAGCTGACCGCCGATGAGGCAATGCGGCTGGCGGCTGACATTGTGGCCAACGGCGTGCCCTATGTGATGCTGTGCGGTGGCGAGCCGCTGATTGTGCCGCATTTTTTTGAAGTGGCGGAGTTTTTGGGCCGGGCCGGTATTCAGCTGAAAATCGAAACCAACGGCCAGTTGTTTGACGCCGCCGTGGCAAAACGATTGGCAAAGCTGCCGATCCGCTCGGTGCAGATCAGCCTCGATGGCGATACCCAGAACACCTATGAACGCCAACGCCCCGGCGCCTCGCTGGCCAAGGCGCACGCAGCCTGCCGTGCGGTGCGCGAGGCCGGCTTGCCGCTTGAAGTTACCTTCGCGCCAACCCGGCTGAATATGCACGAGGCGGAAGCAGTTATCGCGCGGGCGCAAGCCCTTGGGGCCTTCCGTTGCAACACCGGCATGCTGATGAACATCGGCCGCGCCGCCAAGCTATGGCCAAAAATCGCCGCCACCCCGGAGGCGTACCAGACCTTTAAGCAAATGCTGGATATCCAAGCCCCGCTTTTGGCAGGTTCACTCGAAATTTGTTACAATCCGTTCACGGTTGAGGCCGGGCTGCAATTGAGCCTTGAAACGCCACCGGCCACCATGCTGATATTACCAAACGGCATGGTCAAAATCGCCGCAGCAATTGGTTGTATTTGTGCTGATCTTCGGCGTATAAGTTTTACCGAAGCCTGGGAAAACTATTGCGCCGCCTGGCATGATGACGGCGTAATAGGGGCGATTGAGCGGGCGATTACTGATAGCGCCTCGCATGCTGAGGCGAATGTTTTGACGTTCATTTCTAATGGAGAGTTTGAAAAATGCCTGACATGATTTCCAAGGTTCCTGGCGAGACAAAGAAGACTGAAGACCTATTGGATAACAAGACACAACAGGCAAAGTCGCCGATGTGGGAAACCCCCCTGCTGGAAGACGTCTCTGAACAGGTCATGGCGCAGCCCTACATTCGTTTCACTTAGTATCGTCTGAACCGGCTATGTCTGGGCGGTCGTTTGACTCCTATCGATCGCCGTTGTTCCTCGCTTGGCAGCTAACCAACGGGTGTGAAGCCCGTTGTTTAGCGTGTTGTGAGGAATCCGGCCCCGGCCATGCTTGGCGTGACGAATTGGGGCGTGACGATGCCATGGGCATCGTCCGGCAAATAATCGACCTTGGTATTCCCTATGTCGCCTTCGGCGGTGGTGAACCGCTGGCGGTTCCGCATTGCTGGGAAATTTTTGAAGCGCTGGCCGCCGCCGGTATCGCCATCAAGCTCGAAACGAACGGCAGCTTGATCGACGATGCCGCCGCAGCGCGATTGCACGCGATGGGCGTCGATTGCGTGCAGATTTCTCTTGATGGCGCGACCTCCGCCACCCACGCACTCGGGCGGCCTGGCAGCAGTTTCACTGCGGCACTAGCAGCCATCGACCGGCTGGCAGCACTCGGCACCCGGCCACAACTGGTGTTTGTACCGACCAAACTGAATATCCACGACATCGTCCCGGCTTTTGACCTGGCGGTACAGCATGGTTGCAGCGCTTTCGTCACCGGCCCGCTGATGCGGCTTGGCCGCGCTGCTCTGGCATGGGACACTCTGGCCTGTGATAATGCCACATGGCAGCAGGCCGAAATATCATTACGCGCACGTGCCGCAGCCGTGCCCTCAGATATCGCGCTGTCGATCTATCCCTGGGATATATTGACCGAGCTTGAGCGCCGCCTGGAATCCCCGCAGGCCATGTTGCTGGTGGTCCCTAACGGCAAGGTAAAGCTCCTGAACGCCCTGCCCTTCGCCCCCGCCGACTTAAAACAGCAATCGCTGCTCGAAGCGTGGCAGGCTTACCAAAACGCCTGGCGCACCCAAACCGTACGGGACTTCGTGACCAATTGCCAAACCAATCCTAATTTGCTCAAGCATGCCAACGAGACCTGGGATATGGCCGAGCTGGTTTAAAAACGACTTTGTTACGCTTCGTTTTACCCGACGGGTTTCAAGAAATTCGGCAGCAGATTATGAACGGCGGCGAATGCCATCTTTCTGCGCAGCATGCCTAACTGGTCCTGCAAGGGAATTTGTTTGGGGCATACATCCTCGCACGCCAGTAGCCCCATGCAACCAAATATGCCCTGATCGCTGCCGACCAGATCGAAGTAAGCCTGCGTTGTGCGCTTATCACGGGGATCGAGGATGAAGCGGGCCAGCCGGTTAAGGGCAACCGCGCCGATAAAATCCTCACGCATGATGGCGGTACCACAAGCGGCAACGCAGCAGCCGCATTCGATGCAACGATCGAGTTCGTAAATCTCCTCGGCCAATGCATTGTCCATCCGCTCTTCCTGCGCCTGCGGGTCAAATTCTTTGTCTGTGTGAATCCACGACTCGACCTTCTGATACATCTGGCGGAACCATGTTCCGGTATCGACCGACAAATCGGCAATCAACTTGAAGGCCGGCAACGGCAGCAAGGTAATTTCGTCAGGCAGGTCCTTGGTTTTAGTCCGGCAGGCCAGCCCAGGCCGGCCGTTGATCACCATGGCGCACGCCCCGCAGATACCCGCCCGGCAGCAAAAATCAAACTGCAATGACGGGTCCTGCTCGGCACGGATCCTGTTGAGCGCGATGAATAATGTCATCGACTCAGTTTCTTCCAGGCTGAACGCCTCCTGGCGAGGATGCGATTGCGGGTCCTGCGGATTGAAGCGGAAGATATTGAACGTCAAAGGTCTCTGCATGATCTGATCCTTGCCTCCCTAGACTTGCTTCAGGCTTGGCTGGGGCGGAGTTGCCATCGGAATGATCTTGCCGCCACCATATCCGCGTTCACCCGGCGGCAACTCGAACGACGGTGTGGCCGGCTCATAGCTTAATGCCGGCAAATCGTCAGACTCGTTTTTCCATCTCGCCAGGGTCCGGTTCAGCCAGTCACGATCGTTACGGTCGGGGAAATCCTCGCGGGTATGGGCACCGCGGGACTCAGTACGCATCAAAGCCCCCTGGGTGACACACAGCGCCAGCTTGACCATGCCCTCGATCTTGAGCGCCAGAGCAAGTTCCGGATTAGCGCCGATACCGTTCGACTGCAGCCCAACCCGCCTGGCCCGCGCCAGCGTACCTTTCAAAGTCTCTATGGATTCACCGAGATCTTTGCCATTGCGGAAAATCCCGGCGCCCTTGATCAACGCGTCATGCATCTCCTCACGCACTGCAAAGGCGTTTTCGCAGCCATGGATTCCACCGATAAGGTCCTTGATCCGGCCTTCCTGTTTCGCATAAGCATCGCGCACGGCGGCCATCTTGACCACCGTATCGGCGCCCTTGAGAAATTCCACCACCTTGGCGCCCACCACCATGCCGGCGACCACCGTCTCCGCCAGGGAATTACCGCCCAGGCGATTAAAGCCGTGCATATCCCAGCACGACGCCTCGCCGGCCGCGAACAGACCCTTCAACCCATAGACAGCGCCGTCCTTATTGGTGCGCACGCCCGCCATGCAGTAATGCTGGGTCGGGCGCACCGGGATCAACTGCGTGATCGGATCGACGCCCAGGAAGTTTTCGCAAATATCCTTCACTTCGCGCAGATTGGTGTTGATGTGGTGGGCCCCGAGATGGCGGATATCCAGCCACAGATGATCACCATAGGAGCCTTTGACGCCAAAGCCTTTCCGCATATGCTCGGTCATCCGGCGCGCCACCACGTCGCGGGAGGCCAACTCAGCTTTGTCCGGCTCGTAATCAGGCATGAAACGATATTGGTTAACGTCAAGCAGCGTGCCGCCGTCGCCGCGGCAGCCTTCCGTCACCAGAATATCGGTCGGCACGATGCCGGTGGGATGAAACTGAATCGCCTCCGGATTACCGATCGGTACGATGCCGGTATCAAGCGCCGCGATATGGGCGCCGCCATCATTGATCACCGCATTGGTGGAGGCCCGGTAGAGTCGCCCAAACCCGCCACTGGCGATCAGCGTGGCGCGGGCCAGATACGCCCGAAGCCCGCCGGTCTTGAGGCAGCGCACAATGGCGCCCAGGCAGGTTTCGCCGTCATGGATGAGGGCTATGACCTCGGTCTTGTCATGCACATCGACGCCCAGTTGGGCGGCCCGGTTATCCAGCGCATACAGTACCGAATGGCCGGTGCCATCGGAGGTGTAGCAGGTCCGCCATTTGGCCGTGCCGCCGAAGGAGCGCGAGTGGATCAACCCCTCATTCTCTGCCTTCTCAATCGCGGTGAACGGCTTACCGCCTTTGTAATAAGTCTGCTCACCCGGCACCACGCGGCTCCACGGCACCCCCCAGAAGGCCATCTGGCGCATCGCGATCGGCGCGTTATCCACAAAGATGCGCGCCACCTCCTGATCAGCGCCCCAGTCAGACCCCTTCACCGTGTCGGCAAAATGCACGTCCGGGCTATCGCCCTCGCCCATCGCCGAGTTGCCGAGTGCTGCCTGCATGCCGCCTTGCGCCGCCGCGGAGTGCGAGCGTCTGGCCGGAACCAGCGACAAACAAACAACCGAAAAACCATTCCCCGCCGCTTCAATGGCAACCCGCTCGCCGGCCAAGCCGGCGCCAATGCACAGCAAATCGGTTTGGAAGATTTGCATTTCTATTTCTTCCTTAATGCAACGGGAGGAACATGAAGCGCGCCAGCGTGACCAATCCGATAATGATGAGGATAATGGTCAGCATGCTTTCCTTGAGATGGAACCCCTGGCGGCGGGCGCGAGATAAAAAGCCCCATTTCACCGCGATCCGGTAAAAGCCAATGCCGACATGCAGTTCAACCAGCGGCAACAGCACCAGATAAAACACCAGCCACGTACCGCTCTGGATGCGCGCCGCACTTTTGGCGGCGGTGATCGGCAGATCCGTCAGCACCACCCACATATGAGCGGAACCCATGATCAGAATAACCATGGCGGTGCCAACCTGAATCAGCCACAGCCAAGTGTCCTGATGATGCAGGCGCGTGGCGTTCGCCCACATGGCTGTTTGCTGGCGGGTGGTCCACGGCATCTTGCGGGCGGCCAGAACGAAATGCAGCAGGAACACCAGGAAGATGCCAGGACCGATGATGTAAACCAGCCTGGTAACTTCAAAGAACCAGGCGATGAAGTTCATCACCGATGGACCGATGATGACGCTGGAGACCAGAAAAAGATGGCTCCACATGAATATAATCAGCACCACGCCGGACAACATCTGCAGCCAGTCCATATAGGCCGATGTCTTCCCCAGGCGGCGATGGGTATCTTCGGCGGTCAACGGTACAGTCACAAAATGCTCCGGCCATTGGAAAAGCACCTCACGGACCCTCCCAAGACCGCAAAGCCTGGAAAAGAATCAAAAGACGCTTGCCGCCAAAAGACCGAGCCCTGCCACAAGTGTCAAAGACATAGATCAAACTGTATGATCCAGATCGTCTTGGGATGCCTGGTGCCTTTACCTAATCGGCGGACACACCCAGTGCGCACGCCCGGCCAAAAGCAGGCCCGGCAGCAGAAAACTCTGCGCGAAGCTAACTACTCACCGCCCCACCGCCAGTGCGCCGGCTCGCCTTTCAGCCAGCAAACCGCGGTAAACAGGCCACCCAGAACCACCACGGCAATAACAAACGGCACAATCGCCCGGTGCGGCGGAAACACCAGCACCGCCACCACCACCAGCACCACGAACACCGCCAGGCTCACCCAGCCCTCCCAGGTCAGCGGCAACCCCCACCCCCAGCCATGGCGCTTGGCCCGAAACCAATAATGCTCAGGATTTTGCATGCGCTGCCCGCCCCCTCATTGACCACCGAGAGGCGATGAGCTTCGTTCAACCACCCTATGCTCACTATCCAATCAGTTTAACAAATGAACATCGGAAAGCGAACGGGTGACATATATTGCTAAAGCTCGCTTCCCAACCTCGTCCAATGCTACCTTATCACTGGCCGACAAGTCGTCATAAGGTTCACCCTTCCAGTTCAGATCACTCGCAGGCCCGGACATTTGCCCTGCGTAGGAGAGCGCAATCTGCTGAAACGACCGTCCGTCAAACAACTCAAAAGGCGCAATAACCCCGCTACTATTGCCCGCGCCACCAAACTGGCTTCGCGTGTAAAGACCGACCCCAGAATCGGTCGGGCTTAAATTCCCAACGGGTTCTGGATCAGAGCCGTCGATTACAACGATCAAATCCACGGTTCCCGGTTTTACGAGCCTTTCCAACTGCGCCTGAACAAGGGGCGCGGTATTATTGAGGTCGATTGTAGAATAATTTTGTTGAACGCCGTTAATGATGGCTGCTGCGTTCAAATCAAGATCGCGAACTTGGTAATGCGATGACAGTAAATTCGTTGCGGTTTGAGTCACTATCAGGTTTGGATCAAAATCAAGCGGAAATTCCGCATAGTGATTTTCAAATACGGTAAATCCAATATATGACATAGTATATGTCTGTGGGAGCAGAGATATAATCGCAACGGTTTTATATTGAGCCGGATTGCTGAGCGGACCTGGCTGAACAGCGCAACTCGCAAGTACAAGGTCAAAGAATACTATAGTAAATATCTTTGCGCGGGCAATAAAACATCCGGACATCATTTAAGCCTCCCAACAAGCTCCGATTACGTAATATTCGACTAACGCAATAGCGGTTGAAGTGGGGATTGTAAAACGTCAGCAAGTACGATGTGCAAGCGAAACGCTACCCATCGTTTCAATGATCATCCACCAAAAGCGATGGGTGACGCTTCGCTCACCCATCCTACGCGGCTCCCTGCATTCAACCTTCGTCAAATACGCATCCGCCTCCGGGGTCACGTTTTAATCAAACGAAACAGCTACCACCCAACCATCTGAAACTTCACCAAATCAAGCGCCAGCATCGCCCGCCCCAGCCCTTTGCCTTGCCACGCAACGACAAAGTCATTGCCGCCACAATCCCCTTGACCCATATCAACGACAACCAGGCCCCCCGGCGCTCTGCTCAGCCAGTATCAACCAACGGGACCACGCCCATGAACCACAAACATCGCGCCACATTGCACAGCCTGTTCGCCCACCCCATCAGCAGCAACATCAACGATAAAATGGTTCACTCGGTCATTGAGGGGCTGGGCGGTGAGATCACCCAGAGCACTCACGGCCACGCGGTCATCAAACTCAACGGCCAAACCCACGGCTTCCACGCCACCCACGCCACCCTTTCGAAGGACCAGGTGGTGGAATTGCGTAAATTTCTGGAAGCCGCGGGTGTTGACCCCGCGCGGGACTATCCGCTGTAGCCTAAACTACCCAATTTTGCCGATGATCTGCGCCCGGCTTGGCAAAAACGCCGCTGCCAGGCCAATCATCGGCAAAAACGCGCATACCCGGTACACAAACTCGATGCTGGTCCAGTCCGCCAGTTCCCCCAGCACCGCGGCACCGATGCCGCCCATGCCGAACGCCAGCCCAAAGAACAACCCGGAAACCGCGCCCACCCGCCCGGGGGTTAGCTCCTGCGCATACACCACAATCGCCGAAAACGCCGAGGACAGCACCAGCCCGATCACCACGCTCAGCACAATGGTCGCCTCCAGCCCCACATAGGGCAGCGCCAGCGTGAACGGCAGCACGCCCAAAATTGAGCCCCATATCACCGCCTTGCGCCCCACCCGGTCACCCACCGGCCCGCCGATGAACACCCCCGTCGCCGAGGCCGCCAGGAAGATGAACAAATCCACCTGCGCCGCCTGCGCTGAAAGCCCAAAGCGCTGCATCAGATAAAAAATATAATAGCTGGTGATGCTGGAGAGATAAAAGAACTTCGAGAACATCAGCAGCACCAGCACCGCCATCGCGGCCTTGGTCTGGCCTGCACTCAGGCCGGTCTGCGCCCCGGCCTTACGCACCTGCGGCCGGGCGTGCCCATTGGCCTGATACCAATGCCCCAGCATCGAGAGAATCCCCATCGCCGCCAGTGCCACAAACGCAAACCATGCCAGGCTGGCGCGCCCGTGCGGCAATATGAAAAATGCCGCCAGCAATGGCCCCAATGACTGCCCAAAATTGCCGCCCACCTGAAACACTGACTGCGCCAGCCCGTGCCGTCCGCCAGAGGCCAGCCTGGCAATCCGCGATGATTCCGGGTGGAAAATTGACGAGCCAACCCCCAGCATCGCCGCCCCCGCCAGCAGCATGAGGTAGCTCGGCGCCAGCGCCAGCACCACCAGCCCGGTAAGGGTAAAACCCATGCCCACCGGCAATGAATAGGGCTGCGGTTTTTTGTCGGTATAAAGCCCGATCATCGGCTGCAACAGCGACGCGGTAATTTGGTAAATCAGCGTTAGCAGCCCAATTTCACCAAAGTTAAGGTTAAACCCACCCTTCAAAATCGGATACACCGCCGGCAGCAGCGACTGCATCATGTCGTTCAACAAATGACAAAAACTAATCGCGCCCAGCACCGGCGCCACCGTCCGGCCAGCCTTCGCGGGCGCTGCAATGGTTGTCGTACTCATCTCAAAATACCTTCCGCCACCCGCTACCGTCGCAGGTGACAATTATTTGCATGTGACTGAAATTGTCCTTAAGGCGGTTTTGCACGGCCTGCCACCGCAATCAGGCCGCAAACTTATGAGATCGGGCCAACACGAGGGAATAAATGGTTCGGAAT
Organism: Acidocella sp.; assembly: GCA_031291755.1. Lineage (GTDB taxonomy): Bacteria > Pseudomonadota > Alphaproteobacteria > Acetobacterales > Acetobacteraceae > Acidocella. The sequence continues at coordinate 29,145 of JARLIK010000017.1, forward strand.
AACAGGGTTGAGGTTTTCGACGGCATCGCCCGCCCCATCATCGCGCTGGGCAATGATTTTCCAGACGGCTACACGCTGCTGCCGCACCAGCACCGCCGCAGTCAGTTACTCTATGCCGCCTCCGGCGCCATCATCGTCGGCACCGTGCAAGGCAGTTGGGTCGTGCCCCCGCATCGCGGCATCTGGATCCCCGGCGGCGTCGCCCACTCGGTGCAGATGCTAGGCGCCGTCAGCACCCGCAGCCTTTACCTCGAACCCGGCGCCATCCCCCACATGCCGCCCCTCTGCCAGGTGGTCAGCATCTCGCCCTTCATGCGCAACCTGATGCAGGAATCCGTCGACCTGCCGGTGGACTACGACCTGGACAGCCGCGCCGGGGCGCTGATGACCCTGATCCAGCACGAGATGCAGCAACTGCAATCTCTGCCGCTCGCCTTAATCATGCCCGCGCATGACAAACTTTCCCGTTTGGCTCAGGCATTTTTGCAAAACCCGACGCCGCACGCCGTCATCGATGACTGGGCCGCCAGCCTCGGCATTAGCCGCCGCTCCTTCACCCGTTTATTCCGCGCCGAAACCGGCCTCAGCTTCGCCGCATGGCGTCAGCAAGCCTGCCTGTTCGCAGCCCTGCCGCGCCTGATCGCGGGCGAGCCCGTCACCGCCATCGCCATCGACCTCGGCTACGACAATCCCGCCGCCTTCACCGCCATGTTCAAACGCAGCCTCGGACTCTCACCGCGCAACTACCTCAAACAAAACGGCTGAACTTATTCCCCCCACACCAATTTATGATAATCAAACTGCGCCGGCATCTCCGGTTTGATCACCTGAAAGAACGGCGAAATATCAAAATCCCTTGGCACAAACAGGCCATTTTCATGAATATGATAAATCTCCCGCACCCGCGCCCGCCCGGCCTCGTCCAACACCGTCTCGGCGGTCACATCCGGCAAAATCGGGTAGCCGATCTTCAAAAACGCCTGCGCAATTAACGTTGAACAAATCGCCCGCGTCGGGTCCCCCGACCCCAGCGAGATCGCCTTGCGCCGCCACCGCCGCGGGATAGGTAACGGCACCAGATACCGCGCCAAATCGAACACGTAACGTAGATCATATTGCGTGCCGATCTTGCTCAGCACAAAATCCACCACCGCCTGCTGCCCCTCGGCCCGCAACCCCACCGGGCGGCACACCCGCACATGATACTGCAGCAACTCCTCCAGCCGGAACAACCGCACCCCCAATTTAATATCCGCCTCGACACAATCTGGCGGCTCCGCCCCCTCACCCTGCGGCCCCACAAATAAAGCCGCATGCGACCAGGTGGATTGCGTCAAATACTTGATCGCCGCGCTAAGCCGATGATCCCCCTCGACCAAAATCACATCACCCGGCAGCAGCAGTGCGCGGAACGCCGCAATATCCACCGGCAAATTCGGCGGCACCGTAATCGGCACCGTCAAAACATGCGCAATCGCCGTTCCAATGGCTGTCTGAATCTTATTCATCTATCCGCCTCAAGCCTCAGAACGAAGATTTCCGCTGCGCCAAAAACGCCGCAAACGCTTCCAGCGTCGCCGCCGAGGCATAATGCTCCATCCCCTCGGCATCCGCCTCCGCCGCTTCCAGCGGAACCCCGATCGCCAGCAGCAATTCCACCATCAGCCGGTGCCGCGCCCGCACCCGGTGCGCCAGCTCCTGGCCACTCTCGGTCAGGAATATCCCCCGGTACGGCTTCGAGGTCGCCAGCCCCTCGCGCTTCAACCGCGCAATGTTCTTAATCGCGGTCGGGTGCGTCACCCCCAGCCGCTTCGCCACATCAGTCGAGCGCGCCTCACCCTGGCTGGCCAGCAAATCTGCAATCAGCTCGGCGTAATCCTCCACCAACGCGGCCGAGCGGGCGATCCGCGCTTGCCCAAACCGCAGCGCCTGAGTCGGCTCCGCCGGCATCTCGTCACTATACGCCCCCACAATCTCGTCCGCGTCTTGTGTCACCGGCAATTTTCCTCGCGCAACCAGCGCCGCTCCCCAAAAAACCATCCACCTAACCATAAGTTTGCCTGTTCAGCAAATATATGTCTCTTGACTTAAATGTAGCCAAGGCTACATTTAACCAGCAAGCCATGAACCATGAAAATTTCACCCGCGAAGATTTTTTACGCGCTCAGGACCGCCAGAAGGTCCAGCAAAGCCGCGCCTCGAAAAACTGGCCACGGTTGATCTGGCTGCTGGCCGGCCCCGGCATCCTGGTCATGCTCGGCGAGAACGACGGCCCGAGCATGGTCTCCTACGCCACCACCGGCGCCTCCTACGGCATCGGGTTCTTCGTCCCCTTCATTCTGCTCACCTTCCTGATGGCCTTCGTGGTGCAGGAAATGACGGTGCGTCTCGGTGCCGCCACCCACCGCGGCCACGCCGAACTCATCTTCCAGCGCTTCGGCCCATTCTGGGGCTATTTCGCCATGGCGGACCTGGTGTTCGGCAATCTGCTCACTTTGGTCACTGAATTTATCGCCATCCAGGCCGGCGGCCTGTATTTCAGCATCCCCAATTGGATCTCGGTGCTAGGCGGCGTGCTCATTGTTATCTCGTCACTGGCCCTGCGCCGCTACGCCACCTGGGAGCGGGTGGTCCTCACCCTGGCCGCTGGAAATTTACTATTCATCCCCGCCGCTCTGCTGGCCCACCCCAACCCCGCCGCCATCGCGCATGCCATGGCCACCTGGGGCCCGCTGCCCGGCGGCATGGGCACCGCCTTTATCACCCTCATCCTCGCCAACATCGGCGCCACCGTCACCCCCTGGATGATCTTCTTCCAGCAAAGTGCCGTGGTCGACAAAGGCCTCACCCGCGCCGACTTACCGCAAGGCCGGATCGACACCGCGCTTGGCGCCAGCCTCGCCGCCATCGCCGCCATCGCCACGCTGACCGCCGCCGCACCGTTATTCGCAGCGCACACCGATATTTCACAATTCGCCTCCGGCGCTGATTTTGCCACCGCCCTGAAACCTCTGATCGGCAGCACCGGCGCCTCGCTGTTCGCGCTCGGCATCATCGAAGCCGGGCTGGTCGCCGCCATGACCATCTCAACCTCCTCCTCCTACGCTTTGGCTGAAGCGCTTTCCGCCAGACACAGCTTCAACCTCGATTTCGCCTCCGGCTGGCTGTTCTACAGCGCCGCCATAGTCTCAACGCTGTTCGCCGCCGTCGTCGTCCTGATCCCCGGCGCGCCGCTGCTGGCCATGACCCTCACGGTCAATGTCATCGCCACCTTGTTGATGGCACCAGCCTTGCTGTTATTGTTACTTTTGGTGAACGACCGCGCCATCATGGCCGGACTCCATAACGGCTGGCTTGCTAATTTAGCAGGCGGCGCGATCGTTATTTTCATCTGCCTCGCGGGCACGCTGTATGGCGTCATCACCGTGTTTCCAAATCTGGTGGGCACATGACCCGCCGCCGCTTCGGCGACGAGGAACTGATCGGCCTGCTGGAACAAGCCCAGCTCGCCGGCGCCAAAGCCCGCCCGCTGCCACGGCGGCACCTTGGCAAAGCCACGCTCACCCTGCTCATCGCACTGCGGCTTTACGTCATTCTCGCCATCCCGGTGGTCGCCTACGCCTTCATCCACGCTTTGTCATTGGGCGCGAAATAACCGTCAGCTCGCCACTTTCGGTATCGCCATATGATAATGCGGCAACTGCATTCCCGGAAACGCCGCATGCACCACCAGCAGTACCAGCAACAAAATGATCAGGAACCCCAGCACCCCGCCCAGCAGCCTGAACGCCGCCACCACCAGCGCGATCGCCACCAGCACCAGCACCACCACCTGCAAACGTTGCGGAATCCCAGCCGACATCATGAACTTCATCAGCAGCGCATCGACAAACCCGATCACCTGCATGACCAGACCGGCCAGAAACAGCAACGCCGACATCACTAAATTTATCGCATTTGTCACCAACATATCCCCCGTACATCACAGTAGGATATGGGCACTTAACAACAGCGCCGCCAAACCTCACAAAAGCTTAATGACAGCGCCTCAATGCACCCCATAGACACTCGGCACCACCGCCTGCGCGACCAGCAGCATGAACATCACCAGCACTATCATGGCGAACACGATGCCGATCCAGCGAAACACCAGATAGATCAAAACCAGCGCCACTATGCAAAGCAGTAAAATCTGAAGGTTCGGCTGAATCCCTGCAGAATTCAGAATATCCCCGACCGCGGCATTCACATCGCCAACGACCGCTGCCAGAAACCCCAGCAGTAGTGCAAATAGCCCGCTGATCACTTCCACCGCATCAGACATCCGTAAGGCCCCTGCTGCCTTGGGGCCTTTATACAAGGCAATTCCTGCAGCGCCGCGTTCTCAAAAAACTTTAATTCCCCGGTAGGCTTTTGGTATCCACGCCTTTATCGTCATACTCGCGCAGGCGAGTATCTTCTTACTTAACAACCCACATCAAGCCCCCGCCAGTGTCAGCCCTTCCACCCGGATGGTCGGCGCATCCGTCCCGCGCTTAAACTCCAAATCATTCGCCGGCCGCAAATTCGCAAACATCGCCAACGCATGGCCCGCAATGGTGAACTCCGCCACCGGCTCAGCAATCTTACCGTGCCGTATCATAAAGCCCGAAGCCCCACGCGAATAATCGCCGGTAATGCCGTTCACGCCGCCACCCATCAGCTCCGTCACCAGCAAGCCTTCAGCAATATCCGCCATCAACTCATCCGGCGACATCGTTCCAGGTGCCATATATAAATTTGACGCTGACGGCCCCGGCGGCCCACCGGTCCCACGCGACGCATGGCCGGTGCTTTTCAAACCAAGCTGACGCGCCGTACGCGTATCCAAAACCCAGCTCGTCAGCACGCCATTTTCAATCAACGCACGTTTTTCACCGCGCTGACCCTCGCCATCAAACATCCGGCTCCTGAACCCGCGCACCCGGAACGGATCGTCATAAATAAATATATCATCGCCAAAAATCTTCTCCCCCATTTTTTCCTTCAAAAATGAGGTCTTTCGCGCAATCGATGCGCCATTGATGGCGGACGCCAAAGCCGACACCAGCCCACCCGAAACACGCGGATGAAACAGCACCGGCAACTGTGCCGTCTTGGGCCGCTCCGGATTCAACCTTGCCAGCGCCTGCGCCGCCGCCTTCGCGCCAATCTTCGCCGGGTCGCCCAAATCAGCCGCATGCACCGCCGAGCTATAATCATAATCGCGCTGCATCCCGGTGCCGGAACCGGCAATCGCGGTCGCAGAAATACTGTGGCTGGAGCGGGTATAATGCCCGATAAATCCCAGCGACGTCGCCAGCACCACCGAGCTTTGGCTCCACCCCGCCGAGCCGCCTTCGGAATTGGTAATCCCCGGCACCGCCATCGCGGCATCCTCAGCCGCCGCCGCGCGCGCGATCAGCGCCTCCATCGAGGGCTCAACCGGATCATTCATATCCAAAGCGGAATCATCCAAAGCGGGTGGCGCTTCCGGGATTGCCGAAAACTCATCCTCCGGCACCACCTTCGCCATCGCCACCGCCTGCTCGGCCAGCCGGGCAAACGCCGCCGGATCAATCGAGCTCGCCGAAACAATCGCTGACTGCTTGCCCACAAACACCCGCAAGCCCAACTCACGCGATTCCGCCCGCTCGGTCTCCTCGGTTTTGCCCAGCCGCCGCTGCACCCCCACCGAAATGCCGCTCACCAGCACCATATCAGCGCTATCCGCCCCCGCCGCCTTCGCCGCCTTCAACAAATCCTGCGCGTGGTTGAGTAACTCGGTCATGCATTATCCCTCAACATAAAAACCCAACCCGTCGTTGACCCCCCCCCTGTCGTCATCCTCGCGAAGGCGGGGACCTCCCCAACGACACGAGGTCCCCGCTTGCGCGGGGATGACAATAAGTGCGGGGTGACAAATCCTAAGCCGCCAGCCGGTCAATAATATTGCCAATCCGCGGCACTTGCCCAATCGGCCCGATGGCCGCCACCGTTGGCCGGCTCGCAAAAATCTTCGCCGCCACTTTACGAATCTCAGCCTCGGTCACCGCCTCGATCTTCGCCACGGTCTCAGCCGCCGGAATCACCCGCCCGAAAATCTGCCACTGCCGCGCCAATTGCTCGCAACGGCTGCCGGTCGATTCCAGCGACATTAACAGCCCCGCCTTCAACTGCGCCCGCGCCCGGTTCAACTCCGCCGCCGTCACATCCAACTGCACCTTGGCCAATTCCTCCAGCGTCACCGGCATCAACTCCGCCGCTTCGCTCTCACCGGTGCCGGCATAAATCCCGAACAGCCCGCCATCATTGGCTGGTGCGGTAAAACTGTAAATCGAATAAACCAACCCACGTTTTTCACGAATTTCCTGGAATAACCGCGACGACATGCCCCCACCCAGCAACGTGGAGAGCAGCATCGACGGATAATAATCCGGCTCACCATACCCGGGTGCCGAGAATCCCAGCACAATATGCGCCTGATCCAGATCGCGCTCCTCGCGGTACTCACCGCCGGTATAATCCGACGGCATCGGGCTCTCCGCCACCGCGTGCGGTAAATCGGCAAAATGTTGCGCCACCAAATCCACCACCTGGCCATGCTCCAGCTTTCCGCACGCCGCGATCACCATATTCTCCGGCGTATAATGCTGGTTCATGAACCCCGGCAGCGCATCGCGCTTCAGCCCGCGAATAATCGCCTCGGTCCCCAGCACCGGCCGTCCCATCGGCTGGCTCGGGTACGCCGCTGACTGAAAATGGTCGAACACGATATCATCGGGCGTGTCATTCGCCTGGCCGATTTCCTGCAAAATCACCCCACGCTCGCGCTCCAATTCTTCCGGCTCAAAGCTCGAATGACACAGAATATCGCCGATAATATCCACGCCGAGGGCGAGATCCTCCTTCAGCATCTTCACGTAATAAGCGGTCTGCTCGCGCGAAGTGTAGGCATTGATATGCCCGCCCACATTCTCCACCGCCTCGGCAATCTCCAGGGCCGAGCGCGAGGCCGTGCCCTTGAACGCCATATGCTCCAGAAAATGCGCGACGCCATTTTCCGCGGCGGTCTCATGGCGCGTTCCCGCCCCCACATAAGCCCCAAACGACACCGTCTCCACCCGCTCCATCCGCTCGGTCAAAATCGTCAGGCCCGAGGGCAGCGTGGTGATCGAATAGGTCTCAGTCATGTCATGTTCCTATGTGCAAAAGCCCTCACCAGCCCCTCGATATGGGCCAGATCGTTCGGTGCACGGGTAAATATCTCGTCTCTCTCATATAGGTCAGCCAGGCGCGGCGGTAAGGCTGGCCGGAAACCCACGGCTTTTTCAATCGCATCGGGGAACTTCGCCGGATGCGCGGTTGCCGCCACAATCACCGGCAGCCCGACCGGCGCACAATCGCGCACCGCCGCCAAGCCCACCGCCGTATGCGGGTCGGCCAGATACCCGCTCTCCCGGTAGGTCCGGGCAATTTCGGCCAGCGTGCCGGGGTCATCGAGGGTAAAGCCCACAAACTCGCACTTCACCGCCCGCCATGCCGCCTCCGGCACCGCCATTTTTCCGGAAACCCGGAAATCCGCCATAATCGCGGCGGTTTCCTCAGCATTGCTGCCCACAAACGCATACAGCAGCCGCTCAAAGTTGGAGGACACCCCAATATCCATCGAGGGCGAATAACTCTCCGCCACGGTCCGCACGCTCATGTCGTTGGCGTTCAAAAACCGTGTCAGAATATCATTGCAGTTGCTCGCCACGATAAACTTGGCAATCGGCAGCCCCATCTGCTTGGCCACCCAGGCCGCCAGCACATTGCCGAAATTGCCGGTCGGCACGCACACCGCCACCTCGCGATCCGGCGCCCCCAGCGCCAGGGCCGATGCCACATAATAGGGTATCTGCCCGGCAATCCGCGCCCAGTTGATCGAATTCACCGCCGATAGCCCCATTTCCTTGCGGAACGGCGCATCGCCAAACATCGCCTTCACCAAATCCTGGCAATCATCAAAATTGCCCTTCACCGCGATATTCAGCACGTTTTTCGCGGTCACGGTGGTCATCTGGCGGCGCTGCACCTCGCTGGTGCGCCCCTCGGGATGCAATATAGTGATATCAATATTGGCCCGCCCCGCCATCGCCTCGATCGCCGCCGAGCCGGTATCGCCGGAGGTTGCCCCCACAATCCGCACGCGCTCGCCCTTCTGCGCCAGCACATATTCAAACAAATGCCCCGCCAGTTGCAGCGCCAAATCCTTGAACGCCAGCGTCGGGCCATGGAACAATTCCAACGCGAAAATCGAGGTCCCCAGTTGCACCAGCGGCACCGTCGCGGCATGGCCAAACCCCGCATAGGCCCGGCGGCACATCGCCTGTAACTCCTTGAACGGGATACAATCCCCCACAAATGGCGCGATCACCCGGGCCGCCAGCTCGGCATAGGGCAGCCCGCGCAGTGCCCGTAATTCCTCCTTGGAAAACACCGGCCAGGATTGCGGCATATACAGCCCGCCATCCTCCGCCAGCCCGGCCAGCAGCACCCCCGAAAAATCCAATTCCGGAGCCTGCCCCCGCGTCGATACATATTTCATCGCAATTCCATATTCCTATCGTCATGGCCGGGCATGACCCGGCCATCCACGCCTAAACCTGCAACACCCCTTAAATCAGCGCACCAGCACCGGCAACAAAGCATCCAGCCGCTTGCGCCCCTCCAAGGTCGCCACCAGCCTTGTATCGCTCAACGCCAGATACCCCTCCTCAACCGCCGCCTGCAGCACATCCGGCTCCAACGCCTCCACCAATGCCATACCGGTCCGCCGCTCAAACTCCGCCGCCTCAATCCCCTCCGCCAGACGCAGCCCCATCAACAGCGCCTCCCGCGCCTGGTCCGCCTGGCTCACCACCTCCTCGGTGGTTGCGCCCGACCCCTTGGCCTCGACCAACTCCGCCCAAGCCTCTGGCCCCCGATGCCGCTGCGTCGCCCATAACTGCCCGCCGAGCGTGATCCGCCCATGCGCCCCCGGCCCAATCCCGGCGTAATCCTGATACCGCCAATAGGCCAGATTATGCCGGCTCTCGCCCCCCGGTTTGGCGTAATTCGAAATCTCATATTGCCGCAGCCCAAACTTCGCTGCCGCCTCGGCCGTCGCATCATACAAGGCGGCTGCCACCTCATCATCCGGCAACGCAAATTCACCCCTGGCATACAGAGTGGCAAACTTCGTCCCCTGCTCAATCGTCAACTGATACAGCGAGAGATGATCCGCCGCCAATGACAGCGCTTGAGCCAATTCCGCCCGCCACGCAGTTTCAGTTTGTCCAGGCCGTGCATAGATCAAATCAAATGACAACCGTGGAAAAATTTTTCGCGCCAACTCGATGGCCGCCACCGCCTGCCGCGCCGAATGCTCGCGCCCCAGAAACTTCAACGCCGCCTCATCAAAACTCTGCACGCCGATCGACACCCGGTTCACCCCCGCTTGCGCGTAACCGGCAAACCGCCCAGCCTCGATGCTCGTCGGGTTGGCTTCCAGCGTCATTTCAACATCATCGGCGAAGTTAAAATACCGCCGCGCATCCTCAATCAGCGCCGCCACATTGTCCGGGTCCAGCAGGCTCGGCGTGCCACCGCCAAAAAATATCGAGGTTAATTTGCGCCGCCCCAGCCGTGCCGCCTCGAACGCCATCTCAGCCCGCAACGCCGCCACCATCCGGCTTTGCGGAATTTGCGCCCGCACATGCGAGTTAAAATCGCAATACGGGCATTTGCTCAGGCAAAACGGCCAATGAATATAAAGCGCCAGGCTCTCCATCGGGTCTCTCTAGCCCAACGCCTCCCAGCTCACCACCGCATCCATCGTCAGCCGCCCGTATAAATGCGGAAACAGCGCCCCGCCGCGCGAGACCTCCCATTTCACCGCATCCCCCAGCCGGTCCAAATCCACCGCCGCCACCACTAGCCCGGTTTGCCCGGCGAAATGCCTGGCCAGCGTCTCGCCCAACTGTTCGGCGGTTGAGAGATGCACATACCCATCCGCCACATCCACCGCCGCCCCTGCAAACCGCCCTCCTTGCAAATCCGCCCATTGCCCCGCCGTTAACACCTTATACGCCAGCATCCACCCCTCCCTTGACCCCACCCCGCTCCTATAGTTAACGTTTACGTCAACTTGATCGGCGCCTCATGTTCTCCCAGCACACCTTACAGAAATTCATCAACCTCTGGCCGCCGCTTTTCTTCGCCGGCATCCGCGCCCGCGTCGTCACCCCAGATTTCCGCACCATCAAGGCCGAGCTTCGCTTACGCTGGTGGAACCGCAACTCCATGGGCACCCAGTTCGGCGGCAGCCTGTTCGCCATGACCGACCCATTCTATATGCTGATGCTGCAACAGAATCTCGGCCCCCGTTACATCGTGTGGGACAAAGCCGCGGCCATCAACTTCATCGCGCCCGGACGCGGCACCGTGCACGCCAAATTCACATTGTCGCAGGCCCAGCTTGACGAAATCATCACCGCCACGGCGGACGGCGAAAAATTCCTGCCCACCTACCAGGTCGAAATCCGCGATAAATCCAACACCCTCTTCGCCACCGTCACCCGCACCCTCTACATCCGCCTGAAACCGCAACACCGCCCTGCCCGCCAACCCCTTGGCACGGTCACATCACCCCCCTAATCGGAATGCATGCGCTTAAACACCAACGCCATTATCGTCGAGCATCTCACCAAACAATACCCTACCACCCTGGCGGTCGATGATATCTCGTTCACCGTCCCCACCGGCAGCATCACCGGCCTGCTCGGCGGCAATGGGGCTGGTAAAACCACCACCATCTCGATGCTGCTTGGCCTTCTGTCCCCACCTCCGGCAGCATCACCATCCTCGGGCACGACATGGCCACCCACCGTTTCGCCGCCCTCGCTCAGATGAATTTCTCCTCCCCCTACATCGCGCTCCCGGCGCGCCTGTCGGTCATCGAAAACCTGCGTGTCTATGGCCACCTCTATAACGTCCCGCACCTCGCCCGCCGCATCGACGAGCTGGCCGCGCAATTCAACCTCGCCCCTCTGCTCAACCGCCTCGCCGGCGAACTCTCGGCGGGCCAGAAAACCCGCGTGGCGCTCGCCAAATCCCTCATCAACCTGCCAAAAATCCTGCTGCTCGATGAACCCACGGCCAGCCTCGACCCTGACACCGGCGACTTCGTGCGCACCACTCTTGAGGATTACCGCGCCACCCACAACGCCACCATTTTGCTGGCCTCGCACAACATGGCCGAGGTCGAGCGCCTGTGTGACGATGTGCTGATGATGAAAACCGGCAAAATCGTCGACCGCGGCACGCCCGAAGGCCTAATTTCCCGCTACGGCCGCGAGGACATGGAACAGGTGTTTCTCGACATCGCCCGGAACACCGACATATGAAACCATTCGCCCAATCCGCCCGCCGCATCTACGGCCTGGTGTATCGCCATGTGGCACTCTACCGCCGCTCCTGGCCGCGCCTGCTGGAAATCTCCTATTGGCCAACCCTGGAACTGCTCATCTGGGGCTTCACCGCCAGCTATTTTTCGCACGCCACCCTCAACCCCGGCCTGCTGGCGGGCGGTGCGCTCATCGCGGGCGTGCTGCTGTGGGAGGTCACATTGCGCGGCCAGCTCGGCGTCACCTATTCCTTCCTCGAGGACATCTGGTCACGCAATCTCGGCCATGTGTTCGTCAGCCCACTGCGCCCCGCCGAGCTGGTGGCCTCGCTGCTGGTGGTTTCATTATTACGCACTTTGGTCGGCCTGTTTCCCGCCACAATTCTTGCCTACCTGCTTTACAGCTTCAACATCCTGCACCTGGGGCCGGTACTTTTGCTGTTTTTTATCAACCTCCTCTTCATGGGCTGGTGGGTCGCCCTCCTCATCGTCGCTCTGCTGTTCCGCTACGGCGCGGGGGCTGAGGCTCTGGCCTGGACAGTGGCCTTTGGCATCACCCCTTTTGCCTGTGTGTTCTACCCGGTGGCGGTGCTGCCGCCTTGGCTGCAACCGCTGGCGCTGGCTCTGCCCGCCGCCCACATCTTCGAGGGCATGCGCGCCGCGTTACTTCACAATGTCACCGACATTCCCAACCTCGCCGCCGCCGCCGCCCTCAACGCCGCCTGGCTGCTCATCGCCGTCGCGGTGTTCGGCCTGCAATTCCGCGCCGCCCGCATCCGCGGCGCCCTCATATCCATCGGAGAATAAACTTGGTGCATTTCTGGCTCATCCGCCACGCTCTGGTCCACCCGGACGCCCTCAACTTCCTCTACGGCACCAACGATGTCGCGGTTTGCGATACCACCATGACCGCCGAAGCCCACCGCTACGCCGCCCTGGCCGCCCGCCTGCCCACGCCAGCCCGCCTGATCGTGACTCCTTTATCGCGCACCCAGCACACCGCCCGCGCTTTGTTCGCCGCCGGCTACCCCGCCCAATTCTGGGACATCGAGCCCGCCTTCGTGGAGCAAAATTTCGGCGACTGGCAGGGCACCCCCATCCATGAATTCGCCAACCGCCCCCCCGCCGAGCGCCACCCCTTCTGGCCGATCGCCGCCGCTGAAATCCCCCCCGGCGGCGAAAGCTTCGCCGACATGATCGAGCGCGTCGGCGTCGCAATGGACCGCCTGACTTACTCAGGTGACAAACAAATCATCATCATCAGCCACGGCGGGGCCATCCGCGCCGCCTGCGCCCACGCCCTGCAGCTCAATCCGCACCAGGCGCTGTCACTATCCGTTGAAAACATCTCGTTGACGCGCCTTGACTATAATGGTTGCGACTGGCGATTGGTTTCACTCAATGAACAATTATCCACTTGAGTTTTAGAATCCCCGCCCTCACTTACAGCCTAACATTACAGGAGCCGCACCCATGAAAAGCCTTTTCCTCGCTGCCACGATGCTTGCCGCCACCCTGACCCCGCTGGCCGCCGCGCGCGCCGATTCCCCCCAGCATTTGGTCGATAGCTCGACCCTGGCGCTGGAAAGCCTGATGGAGGGCGCTCCCGGCCACCAGGCCCAGGATTTCCTGCGCAAGGCCCGCGCCGTGGTGATCTGCCCCGATATTTTCCGCGCCGGCTTCATGATCGGCGGCGAAGGCGGCGGCTGCGTGATGGTGGCCCGCGCCGCCGGCGGCTCCTGGTCCGCCCCGGCCTTCTACACCATGGGCTCCGGCAGCTTTGGCCTGCAAATTGGCGTGCAAAGCGCCAAAGTGCTGATGCTGGTGATGACCCAGGGCGGGCTGAACGCCCTGCTCAACTCGCAATTCAAAATCGGCGCTGACGCCGGGCTCACCGTCGCCACGCTCGGCGCTGGCGTCAACGGCTCAATGTCCACCGCCCTGAACGCCGACATCCTCACCTTGAGCAAAACCGAGGGCCTGTACGGCGGCATCTCGCTCGCCGGTTCGGTGTTCTCGAACGATTCCGGCACCGAGCAATCCTACTACGGCAATGTTGACGACGCCCGCGACATCGTCATCAACATGAAAGCCTCGAACCCCGGCGCCAACCCACTACGCGCCATGCTGACTAAATTCGGCGGCTAACCCGCCCCTTTAAGTCATCCCCGCGTCCCCTTATCGTCATCCCCGCGAAAGCGGGGACCCCCTCACCGGCGCGGTAACCCCCCTCCCCCCAATTGTTGCCATAAATTCATCCACCTCAGCGGCAATTCACATTGCCCTCAGCCTATCCAAACGATTAACGTTTCATTCATATTGCCGCGCAACATGGGTGAAAAATGTCTGAAACAATCAGTACCTACCTAAACACCCCGATCACGGTCACATCGCCCAATGTCGTCATCACCAGTCGTGGCGGGACCAACGGTTATGCCAGCATTACCGGTTATGGCATCTCCGCCGCCCTCTTCGCCCCAGGCTCGCTGGGGTCTGTTACCATCAACAATGCCGGTGATATCTTCGGCAAAGATTCATCCGCACCTAATTCAATCGTCGTCGGCATCGCTCTGGCCCAGCCCGGCACCATCACCAACACCGGTGTCATCGGTGGCAACAGCGGCATTGGTATTATTGGCACAGTTGGCAGCAGCTACGTCAGGAATAGCCATCTGATACAAGCTTATTACGGCGCAGCTATTTACCTGCAAAGTAACGGCACTATCGCCAATACCGGACAAATAATCACATATAAGAACACGGGCAACACCGGTATCGAACTCAAAAGTGGTGGCCTAATAACGAATCTCGGTGGGGGGGTTATATCTGGCGGTCAAACCGGTATTTATCTTGATAATGGCGGAACAATCGTCAACGCCCATAATATTTCTGGCTATAATCAAGCCGGCATCTATGACAGCGCGGGCAGCGCCCTCATCACCAACACCGGCAACATTGTTGGGGCTACCGCTGGCATCGTCCTCAAAGGCGGCGGCACGATCATCAATGATGGCGGCATCACCGGCAATACATCAGACGCCATCAGCTTCGCCAGCGGCTTCGCCAACCGTCTCGTCCTGGAATCCGGCACCAACATCACCGGCCTTGTCGATGGCGGCAACAGCGTCGGCTCCAGCATCGTCAGCACACTTGAACTCGCAGGCCCCGGCGGCACCTATGTCACCGGTATCGGCAGCCAGTATATTAATTTCACCACCATCGTAAACGATGCCAATGCCAACTGGATCATCGGCGGCAGCAACACGCTCGCCAATGGCGCCACGCTCGATAATCTCGGCACCCTCGCCATCAACGGCGCCTTCACCAACAATGGCATCGTCCTCACCGGCACGTCACCCTTAACCGTCAACGCTGCCGTTTACGGCACCGGCATTTTTGAACTTGGCGCCAATGCCAACGTGACTTTCACCAGCACCGCCGCCTCCAGCCAGACCGTCGAACTGCTCAGCCCCACCGCAACCCTCAGCGTCGATAACGCCTTCCAGGGTAAAATCATCGCCGCCTTTGTTCACACCCTTACCAGCCAGTTCACCGAATTTTTCGCAACCGAAACCATCATCGCCTCGGGTGGTGTCGGCACCTATCTGATCAACAACAACGGAACGCCCTCCGCCCAGACCCTCAGCGCCGCCGTATTTGGCCCAAGCTCCCTCAGTAACCCCACCCTGCTGAACCAGGGCTTCATTGACGCCAATGGCCCCAGCACCCTGGGTGCTTTCGATGCCGGCATTCTGCTTGGCGGCACCGGCAGCATCATCAATACCGGCACCATCCTCGGCCACACCGCGCTTGCCATTCTCGGCACCAGCGGCAGCAACTATGTCTATAATAGCAACCTTATCTACGGCACCTATGGCGGTGCCATGTATCTGCACAACACCAGCACCATCATCAACAATGGTATCATCTTTGGTAAAAACACCATCGGCGGCCATGGCAGCGACACCGGCATCGAACTTGGCAGCGGTGGTACCGTCATCAACCGCACCAGCGGCACCATCGCCAGCCATGGCAATTACGCGGTCGATTCAAATGGGCCGCTCTCCGTCAGCAACGCTGGGCTCATCACCGGCTACAGCGGCATCAACAGCAACGGCACCGCGTTCATCTCGAATGCCAGCACGGGCTTTATCAATGCTTATCGTACCGGTATCGAACTCAATGGCGGTGGCACTGTTTTAAACGCGGGGGCCATTCAAGCCACTGGCACACAAACCACATACACGCCCTTCGTTGGCGTTTATCTCACTCAGGGCGGCGCGATTCTCAACAGCGGCAGCATCACGGGCCCGGTGGGTGTTAAAATCCTCGGCACCATCGGCGCGCCTGGCTATGTCGAAAATTCCCAGCTCATCTCCGCCAGCAGCACGGCCTCACCCAATGCAAATGTCAGCAACGGCTTTGTCAATTTCGGCGCTGGCGTTTACATCAATGTCGCCGGATCAGTTGTCAACAGCGGCACCATTATTGGCAATCATGCAGGTGTCGCCTTCAATAATTCAAATGGTGGGCGCGGCACCATCAATAACACCGGCAGCATTTCAAGTTCCGCCGGTTATGGCGTTCTGCTTGAAGATGGCGGCAGTGTCAGCAATAGCAGCATCATTTCCGGCTACCGCACCGGCATCCGCGCTGACAACGCCGTCACCACCATCTTCAACACCGGCATCATCCTGGGCACCGGCAACACTTTCTCCGACAACGGCACGCTATCGGCTAAAAACTTAGGACCGGGCACCTATGTCAGCCACGGCATCGCGCTCAACAACGGCGGCACCATTTTCAATGAGGCCACCGGCACCATTTCCGCTGTGCAGGGCGTCGAAATTTCCGGCACCAACCACTCATATATATTCAATGCCGGGTTGATCGACGCCACCAACCGCTCAGGGATCAACCTGAAGGATTTGGGCACGGTCAATAATACTGGCACGATATTGGCCAACAACAGTGGCGTGCAATTATATAATGGCGGTTACTTTAAAAACGGCGGCCTCATTACTGCCACCAACAAGGTCGGCGTGTATCTGGCAAAATATGAAAACGTCACTAACAACGGCACCATCAATGCCAATTATGCGGGGATTTACGCCTATAAAGGCGCCTATGTCCGCAACTCCGGCAATATCGCCTCCACGCTAAAAGCTGGCGTCTATCTCAAAGCCGCCGGTAATGTCTCCAACAGCGGCACAATCATTGGCAATGGCTCCGGTGTCTTTTTGGCAAATGGGGTGGTGACCAACCTGCACCCAGGCACCATTATCGGTGGCGATGGCATCCTTGCCACCAAGGGTAATGTCACCAACCAAAGCTTCGTCGATGGAACTGTCAGCGCCGGCATTTATCTGCAAGGTAGCGGCAGTATCTTCAACGCTGCTGCCGGCACCTTCCAAGGAACCAAATATGGCGTCGAGCTTGGCGGATCCAGCAGCTATCTGGGTAATTTCGGCACCGCTAACGGGTCCATCGGCGTTTACATCAAAGCTGGCGGCTACCTTAAAAACTCCGGCACCGCTTTGGGCACCATCGGCGTTTATGCCAAGTCTGGCGGCGTCATCAGCGATTCCGGCGTCATCAGCGGCACCGCCGATGCGGTGAAATTTGGCCCCACCGGCGGCGGCAAACTTATCATCAACCCTGGCGCCAGCTTCACCGGCACGGTCGATGGCGGTCACAACGCCTCCATGGAGCTTGGCGGCACCAGCCATGTCACCCTCTCGGGCCTTGGCACCCAATTCATCAATTTCAGCACCATCAAGGTCGATGCTGGCTCATTCTGGACCCTGTCCGGCAACAGCACGCTCGCCGCCGGGCAAACGCTGAATGATTTCGGCACCCTCATCGTCAACGGCAATTTCGTCGATAATGGCGTGGTCAATGCTGACCCCTCGACGATTGTGTATGATTCCGCGGTCACCGGTACCGGCACCATCGACATCGCGGCTGGCTCCACGATTATTTTTGATGGCTCGGTCGCTTCCTCCATCACCATCGACTTTTTGGCAGCCACCGGCACCATCGTTGAAAATGCACCCACTTTATTCAGCAACCCCACCATCCTCAACCCATCCAACGGCGTCATCATCATCGCCTGCTTTGCCGCGGGCACCCGCATCCTCACGCCAAATGGCGAGATGGCGGTGGAAACGCTGCGTGAGGGTGATCTGGTCATCACCGCCGAGGGCGAAGATGCGCCGATCAAATGGATCGGCACCCGCAAGCTGGATTTGCAGCGCCACGCCCACCCGCAAAAAGCCCAGCCGGTGCGCATTACCCAGGGCGCGATCTCGCATAATGTGCCAAGCCGGGATTTGCTGCTCTCGCCCGACCATGCATTGTATCTGCAAGGCCATCTGGTGCCCGCCAAGGCACTGATCAACCGGATGTCGGTGACCCAGGAAAACTGGCAATCTGTCAGCTACTACCATATCGAGCTTGACCACCACGCGGTGATCTTCGCCGAGGGCGCGCCGGTGGAGACCTACCTGGAAACCGGCAACCGTCATTGCTTCGAGAACGCCGGCTTACCCATGACCCTGCACCCCGACTTCGGCCAGGACTTCCAGGCGATGCGCGAAGCCCAAAGCTGCGCCCCCTTCCTGGACGACGACGGCCCGCTAATCCGGCGCATCCGCATCGCCATGCTGGACCGCGCCTACTGGAACACCCCCCGCCGGGCCGCAAATTCTTAAAAAATAAAGTCGTGGATACGGCCTGCGCCGGTAGCCACGACTTCCTGAAAACCCGCGTTTTCCCAAAGTTTTTTCCGGCAATTTCCGTTTTTTATTGTGTTATTTCAGCTACTTACCAGTCATTTTCGGCCAAAATGTTACACGTGTACCCTTCAGCCGTTCAGTAGTTTAAGGATCTCATCAAGCTGGTCGAGGTTTTTGTAATTCATCAGGACCGACCCGCCTTTGCCATTAAAGGTCACCTTCACCCGCAACCCCAGCTTCTCGGTCAGCGAGTCCGCCAGCGCTTCGGTTTCGGGGTCGGCCCGCTTCGGCGGCGGCTTGCGGGCGACTGACTCCGGTATGTTGCGGCTTTCTTTCGAGACCAGCTCCTCGGTCTGGCGCACGCTCAACTTGTCCCGCACGATTTTATTGGCCAGGGCCAGCGGGTGATCCGAGACCGCCAGCGCCCGCGCATGGCCAGCCGACAATTCGCCTTCGCGTACCATCGTCAGCACCCGCTCGGGCAGTTTCAGCATCCGCAGCATCTGGGAAATATGCGAGCGCGACTTGCCGATTGCCTCGCCCAGCTTGTCGTGGGTCAGCTTGAATTCCTCAATCAGCCGCTGGAATCCCATCGCCTCTTCCACCGCGTTCAAATCCTCGCGCTGCAAGTTTTCCACCAGCCCGGCGGCCATCGCGTCGGTGTCGGAGAGTTCACGCACCAGCACCGGCACATCGTGCAGCTGCGCCAGTTGTGCGGCCCGCCAGCGGCGCTCGCCGGCGATGATCTGGTATTCACCCTCAGCCCCTGGCTTCGGGCGCACCAAAAGCGGCTGCAAAATGCCGCGCTGGGTGATCGAGGCGGCCAGCTCGTTCAGGGCATCCTCATCCATCGCGCGGCGCGGCTGAAACGGGCTTGGCTCTAAGCTTGCCACACTCAGGGTTTGCACACCCGGCGCAGTCACGCTGGTCGGGGCGGCGGCATCGCCCAGCAAGGCGGCCAAGCCGCGGCCGAGGCGTTTGGGAGGTGGGGTCAGGCTCATAATTTATCTTTCAGGCTTCAGGATCAGGAAACGCGGGTACGTTTTAAAAATTCCGCCGCCAGGCTCAGGTAAGCCTGCGCCCCCGATGAGCGGAAATCATACAGCAGCACCGGCATCCCGTGGCTCGGCGCCTCGGTGATGCGGATGTTGCGGGGGATACTGGTCTCGAACACCTTGTCCTTGAAATGCTCCCGCACGTCGTTGCACACCTGCTCCGAGAGGTTATTGCGGCGGTCGGTCATGGTCAGCACGATGCCCTCCAGGATCAGCGCGGTGTTCAGCTTTTTGGTGACCATCTCAATGGTACGCATCAATTGTGAAATCCCTTCCAGGGCAAAAAACTCGGCTTGCAGCGGCACCAGCACGGAATCAGCGGCGACCAGGGCATTCAGCGTAAGCAAACCAAGGCCGGGTGGGCAATCAATAAATATCGTATCAACATCAGGGTGGCCTTGGGCGATGGCCTGGCGCAGCAAAAACTGCCAGGATTCCAGCTGGCCAAACTCCAAATCCGCACCGTTCAAATCCGCCACCGCCGGCACGATCACCAGGTTCGGCACCTCGGTCGGCAGGGTCAATTCCGCTAAACCTGCTTCCCCGGCCAGCAGCGCATAGGTGCCGCCATTGCGCAACGACGAAGCAATGCCAAGCCCTGTGCTGGCGTTGCCTTGCGGGTCTGAGTCGATAAGGAGGACTTTTTCGCCGCCGATGGCCAGAGCCGCGGCCAGATTGATGGCGGTGGTGGTTTTACCGACCCCGCCTTTCTGGTTGGCAATCGCGATAATTCTGGGGCGCTTTAACGGTTCAGCTGGGGAGTCCAACATGGCGAAGATTGCTCACTTTCAGAATGCAGGCCTGGTCGTCAAGCGGGTTTTTGCAACGCTCGACCTCCATGTGCCAGAGCGCTGAAGCGGGGGCTAGCTCAAGTTCGTGATTCTTGCCCTTGGGGAACAAACAAATTCCGCCGGAGGCCAATAAGGGGGCGGCGAGACCTAGTAATTTGTCCAAAGGCGCCAAAGCCCGCGCGGTGAGCAGCATGGCGGGCGGGGTTTTGGCGTCCTCGATGCGGGTGGCCAGCACCTTCACCGGGGCTTTTAGCTCCCGCGCGGCATCCATCAAAAAGGCGGCTTTGCGCTTGTCGGACTCAATCAGGGTAAAAGGAATGCCGGTGGCAATCGCCAGCACCATGCCGGGAAACCCAGCACCTGAGCCGATATCAATAGCAAAAGGGATATTTGGTGGGATATAGGGCACAATTGCCAAACTATCCTGAATATGGCGCTCCCACAGATGCGGGATGTCGGATTTGCTGACCAGATTGATTTTGGCGGACCAGCGCGCCACCAGGGCGGCGAAGTCGCGTAATTTAGCCTCGCTCAAGCCGCCCGCCGGGCCTTTTTCAGCGCCCCGAAAATGGCTCCCAAGGCAGCGGGGGTCATTGCCTCGATGCGCCCCGCCACCGCCAGATTGGCCGGGCGAACGCGCTCGAGCTTTTCGCGCAATTCATTGGAAAGCCCGCCGACCTGGGCAAAGTCAAAGTTTTCAGGAATCCGCACCGCTTCATCGGCCGCGCGGGCCTGAATTTCGCTGCTCATGCGGCGCAAGTAGCCAGAATAATGAATGTCAGCCCGCAGGATTTCAGCAGCGCGGCTGGTGGCATCGCCGGGTTTACCATCAAAGGCTGCGATTTCAGCCATGAGGGCCGCAAACACCCCTGCCCGCTCAGACCCCACACAACCCCAATCGAGGCCCAACTGGGTGAGGCGCAGCTCGGCATTATCGGCCCGCAACAGCAGCCGGTATTCGGCCCGCGAGGTGAACATGCGGTAAGGCTCGGTCACTCCTTGGGTTACCAGATCATCAATCAGCACGCCGATATAAGCCTGGGAGCGCGACAGCTGCACCGGTGCCAAACCCCCTGCCCGCCGCGCTGCGTTCAACCCCGCCATCAAGCCTTGCGCGGCGGCTTCCTCGTAACCAGTGGTGCCATTGATCTGGCCTGCGAGATACAGACCGGGCAGTTTCTTCAACTGCAGCGCATGATCAAGCGCGCGCGGGTCAACATAATCATATTCCACCGCATAGCCGGGCTTGAGCAATTTGGCGTGCTCCAGGCCCGGAATGCTGTGGATAAAGGCCTCCTGCACATCGGCCGGCAAGGATGTGGAAATGCCGTTGGGATAGATGGTGTCATCATCTAACCCTTCCGGCTCCAGGAAAATCTGGTGCGTGCCTTTTTCGGCGAAGCGCACGATTTTATCCTCAATCGAGGGGCAATAGCGCGGGCCACGGCCGGAAATGGCCCCACCATACACCGCCGATTTATGGATGTTGGCACGGATGATGGCGTGGGTGGCCTCAGTGGTGGCGGTAATGCGGCAGGAGATTTGCGGGTTGGTGACCCGCGCGGTCATCGCCGAAAACGGCTCGGGCGGGTTCTCGCCCACATCAGGGGCCAGGCCTTCCCAGTCAATGGAGTTTTTATCCAGCCGCGCGGGCGTGCCGGTTTTCAGGCGGCCCAAAGGCAAACCAAGGGCGAGCAAATCATCGGCCAGGCGGGTGGCGGCGGCGTCGCCAATGCGGCCACCAGCCTGGGTGATGGTGCCAAAATGCAGAACCCCGCGCAGGAAGGTGCCGGTGGTCAGCACCGCGGCGGCACAATTTATGGTTTTACCATCGGCGGTCATCACCGCATTGAGGTTGCCACTGGAATCCCGGCCCAAACCACACACCTCGCCCTCCAGAATGGTCAGGTTGGGTTGCGCCGCCAGCAGCGCCTGGATGGCGTTGCGGTAGAGTTTACGATCCGCCTGGGCGCGGGGGCCACGCACCGCCGGGCCCTTGGTGCGGTTGAGCAATTTGAAATGAATGCAGGCAGCATCAGCGGCTTTGCCCATCAGGCCGTCGAGCGCATCGATCTCGCGCACCAGATGGCCCTTGCCGATGCCGCCGATGGCCGGGTTGCATGACATCTCGCCCAGCCGGTCAGCCCGGTGGGTGATCAGCAGGGTTTGCGCCCCTGCCCGCGCGGAGGCCGCCGCCGCCTCGCAGCCGGCATGGCCGCCGCCGATAATGATGACATCATAACGCATGGCGGGGGTTTAGCGAGTTTGCAGGGAAAATGCGAGGGTATGCCTTGCTTTATGGTGGCCCTGCCCCTATACGCCGCGTTCCGCTGATTTGTGGCGGAAGCGTGCGCGACGGGCCAACAGGCATGCCCGGCCGCCGTGAATTTTATAGGAGATCAAAATGCCAAAGCTAAAGACCAAGTCATCGGTCAAAAAACGCTTCAAGATCACCGCCACCGGCAAGGTTCTGGCCGGTCCGGGCAAGAAGCGCCATAACCTGATGGCCCGCAGCCAGAAATCCAAGCGTAGCAATCGCGGCAGCCAAACCCTGACCCATGCTGATGGTATTACCGTCAAGCAGTGGGCCCCCTATGGTATTGGTTGAGGAGCGAAATAAATGGCACGTGTAAAACGGGGTGTGACGACCCATGCTCGTCATAAAAAAATCATTGACCAGTCCAAGGGTTTCGTTGGCCGGTCATCCACCAATTACCGGATTGCGCTGGAGCGCCTGGAAAAAGCGCTGCGCTATGCGTATCGCGACCGCCGGGTTAAAAAGCGCGAATTCCGCAGCCTGTGGATCCAGCGCATCAACGCCGCCGTGCGTGAACATGGGCTGACCTACAGCCAGTTTATGTTCGGCTTCAAGGCGACCGGCCTTGAGATGGACCGTAAAATTCTGGCCGCCATTGCGTTTGACGATGCGGCGGCGTTTGCCGAGATCGTGCAGGCGGTGAAGGCTGTTAAAGACGCCGGTTAATTTGACCAGCGTTGACGATGTGAAAAACCTCCGGGGGCAGCCTCGGGGGTTTTTTTTATGTAGCTTGCATCTGGGGACGGAAAACCCCAGGTTTTGATGATGAAATCAATTCCGCCGTTCCCCGAAAATTTGGCTGAATCCGCGTCGTTTTTGACCGAGTATGAGCAAGGCCAGCTTTGGCAGGCAGCCGTGCTGATGGCGGATTCCCGTGGGCTGCTGATGCGCCTGACCAGCATGTTTGGCCGGCGGGTAGAAGCACTGCGGGCGCGGATGTTGCAGGCCGGGGTGCGGTTTGGCGGGGCAGGTTGGGAGGATTTGACCAACCGGGCGCAGGCGGCGGTGGAGGATGTGCTGTGGAATTCTTATGAATTTGCCACCTTCGGGCTGGAGGCTACGCCGCGGTTTATGCGCTCCGATAAAGGCCGCGGTAACCGGTTGCACCGCTTGGCGGTGACCACCAGCGGCATGGCTTCGGGATTTGTGGGGCTGCCGGGGGTGCTGGTGGATATTCCGTTTACCACCGCCACGATTTTACGCAGCATCGCTGAGGTGGCGCGTGATTTTGGTGAGGAGTTAAGCGATGAGGATACCAGACGGGCGTGCCTGGAGGTGTTGGCGTTTGGCGGGCCAGGCGAGGCTGATGATGATGCTGAAACCGGCTATTGGGCGGCGCGGCTGGGGTTGAACCACATGGCGGTGTCGTTGTTGATTAAATCAGCGGCGGGGCGGTTTGGCATTATTTTGTCGGAGAAATTTTTAACCCAGGCGGTGCCGGTGGTGGGGGCGATTTCCGGCGGAGCGCTGAATTATGCCTTCACGGACCATTATCAGAAAATGGCGCGGGTGCATTTTTGTCTGCGGGCGTTGGAGCGGCGCAGTTTGGAGCCCGCGATGGTGCGAGACTTGTTTGGGCAGATGGTTGAGGCAGCGCGGGCGCGGCGGAAGATTATGCGGCGGGATGCAAGGAATATGGTTTATCTGCCAGGGTAAAATAGCCGGTTTATTGAAGCGGTTTTTTCTCGCGTTTCTGGTGCCAGTTGTCCATAAGTTTCAGCACCGCGGCTGAAGTTTCTTCAATCGAGCGGCGGGTGACGTCGATGGTAGGCCAGCCGCGCATGTTGCAAAGCCGCCTGGCCCATAACAGTTCTTTTTCAACCATTTCGAAATCAACATAATCACCATTATCGGTTTTGATGATACCGGGCTGCGCGCCGGTGCCGATAAGTTGCAGACGATGCCGGCGGATGTCGATAAGAGATTTAGGGTCGATGGTCAGGCCGATGACCGGACAATTCGGGTCCTTCAAAAGTTCGGGTGGTTCAATGCCGGGGACCAGCGGCACATTGGCGGCTTTGATACCGCGATTGGCAAGATAGAAGCAGGTGGGGGTTTTGGATGAGCGGGAAACACCAACCAGCACCACATCGGCCTCAGCCATGCCGCGATCAGCCTGGCCGTCATCATGGGAGATGACATAATGCATGGCATCGATACGGCGGAAATAATCGGCATCCAGAACATATTGCCGGCCGGGGCGATGTTTGGTGGGGAGGCCAAGCTGTTCCTGCAACAGCGCCATGACCGGGTCGAGCACATGCAGGATTTTAGTGTCAGAACGGCCACAGAACTCATCAATTTCAGCACGCAGTGCGGCATCGACCAAAGAACATAAAACCGGGCCCGGTTCGGCCTGAATCCCCTCAAACACCCGGTGCAGTTGTAACCGGGTGCGGATCAATGACCAGCGATGATAATTCACCTGCGGGTCGTCAAATTGGGCGATTGCGGCGCGGGCCATGGCGCTTAAAGTGTCGCCAGTGGCGTCAGAAATGAGGTGTATATTTAGCTTAGAACTGTCCATACGAGGCACAATAGCGTGGATAAAACATCACGGCATCCCATGTTTTTCGAATTATGGGGATAGAGTGACAGTTTGATGAACGGTTGATGACAGGTGGTGGTATTTTGTGTTGGATGTGCGTAACCATAATAAAATAATTAAAATCAATGTTTTATAGGTTAAAGCTAGATGTGGATAAGGATGTGGATGGCGGTTTGAAATGTTTAACCCCCGTTATTCACAGGGTACAATAACTACAGCATTCTTTTAAGAATACTTATTTAAGGGTAGGCCGGGTGTATGAAATTAATTGATGTGCTGAATGGGCAGGCGGTTTGGCCGCCGCCAGTGTGGTTGATGCGTCAGGCGGGGCGGTATTTGCCCGAGTATCGGGACTTGCGGGCCGAGGCGGGGGATTTTCTGAAATTATGTATGAATCCGAAGCTGGCGGCGGAAGTGACCTTGCAGCCGGTGCGGCGTTTTGGGTTTGATGCGGCAATTTTATTTTCTGATATTTTGATTTTGCCGATGGTTTTGGGGCAGGATTTACGCTTTGGTGAAGGTGAAGGGCCGGTATTGCCGCCGATTACCTCACTGAAGGAGGTTTCGGCTTTGAGCGTGGATGCGGCAGTGGCCGGATTTGCGCCGATTATTGAAACGGTGCGGTTAACCCGTGCGGCGTTACCGGGTAAAACCGCGCTGATCGGTTTTGCCGGCGGGCCGTTTACAGTGGCGTGCTATATGTTGGATGGTAAAGGCAGCGGTGGGGATTTTCCTCGCACCCGGATGCTGGCCTATGAAAACCCGGCGCTGGTGGATGCGGTGATCGCGCTGCTGGTGCAGGCGACCATTTTATATTTGCAGGCGCAGCTTGATGCCGGGGCCAATTGCGTGATGCTGTTTGAAAGCTGGGCGGGGATTTTGCCGTCTCGGTTGTTTAGAAAATTGGTGATTGAGCCAAACCGGCAGATTGTGGCGGCGCTGCGGGCTAAAAATCCGGCGGTGAAGATTATTGGGTTTCCACGCCTGAGCGGGTTGCTGGTGGGTGAGTATGTGAGGGGTACCGGCGTTGATGCGGTGGGGTTGGATGGTGTGACGGACCCCGCTGCCGCGATTGCCGCCTGCCCGCCTGGGAGTGTGTTCCAGGGTAATCTGGACCCGTTGTTGTTGCGGGTGGGTGGTGCTGCGTTGGACCAGGGGATTGCCGATACATTGGATGGGTTTCGCGGTCAGCGGCATATTTTCAATTTAGGCCATGGGATTACCCCGGATGTGAAACCGGAGACCGTGGCGCGGTTGATGAATGTGATTCAAGCATCATCTGCTGCTTTATGAAAACTGCCATTGTTCTGTTTAATCTGGGCGGGCCGGATGAGCCTGAGGCGATCAAGCCGTTCCGGGTTAATTTATTCTCCGACCCCGCGATTATCCGTGCACCGATTTTTATCCGGTTCTGGCTGGCGCGGTTGATCGCGGCCAGTTCATCGAAGGCGGCAGTGGAAAATTATGAGCGGATGGGTGGGCGCTCGCCGTTGCTCGATTTGACCACGCAGCAGGCGGCGGCTCTGGAAGCCCAATTGAGTGATATTGGGGCGAAATGTTTCATCGCGATGCGCTATTGGCATCCGTTTGCGGCTGAGACTGTGAAACAGGTGAAAGCCTATGCGCCGGATAGGATTTTGCTGCTGCCACTCTATCCGCAATTTTCAACCACCACGACCGGTAGTTCGTTGCGTGACTGGCATGAGCAGGCAGCCAAGGGCGGGCTGGTGGCCCCCACCACCAGCCTTTGCTGTTTTTATGATGACCCGGATTATGCCGGGGCGATCGCAGCTTTGGTGGATGAGGAAATTATCAAAGCCCGTGCGGCTTTAGCACCTGGGGCGAAGTTACGCCTGTTGTTTTCAGCCCATGGGTTGCCGGAATCCATCGTCAAAGCCGGGGACCCGTATCAGGCCGAGGTTGAGGCCAGTGTGGCAGCGGTGATGGCGCGGCTGGCGGATCGCGAGGTTGAGCATCAGGTTTGTTATCAGTCACGCGCGACCCCGCAAAAATGGATTTCACCCAGCACCATCGAGGCGATTGAGCAGGCGGGCGTGGACCAGATTGCGGTGGTATTGGTGCCGATTGCGTTTGTCTCAGACCATATCGAGACCTTGGTGGAGTTGGATATTGAGAATGCCGAGCTGGCGCATGAGAAACATGTGCCGGGGTATTTCAGGGCCAAGGTGCCAAATTCTGACCCGGCGTTTATTGCGGCTCTGGCTGGGCTGGCACGGCGTGCGGTGGCGCATGGGGATGGGTTATGCAGCCATAAAGGCGGGCGGGCTTGTGATGTGAGCCACACCGATTGCCCCTGGGCTAAATATGGGGTGCGTGATGCAGCCTGAGCTGATTATTTTTGATTGCGATGGCGTGCTGATTGATAGCGAGGGCATTGCCGCAAGGCTGATTGCGCAGAACCTCACCGAGCATGGCTGGCCAATGAGTGCCGCGGAAAATCAGGCGTTGTTTTTAGGCATGTCAATGACCGATATGCAGCCGATGGTGGAAGCGCATCTGGGGCATAAAATGCCGGAAGGTTGGCGTGATGCGTTAGCACGGGATTTGATTGTGGCATTGGCGGCGCAAGCCGAGCCGATTGCCGGGGCGCGGCAAACTCTGGAGCGGTTAAATGCGATGGGCGTGCCCTGGCGGGTGGCGTCTAACTCATCGGACGCCGAGATGGCGGCGAAATTCAGCCGGGTAGGGATGGCGGAATTGGTTGCTGGCCGGACCTTTGCTTCGGCGAAATGGGGCCGGCCAAAACCAGCACCGGATGTGTATCTGGCGGCGGCGGCGGATGCCGGGGTGGCGCCGCAGGATTGTCTGGTCATCGAGGATAGCGTGCTGGGGGTACGTGGTGCGGTGGCGGCCGGGATGCTGGTTTACGGGTTTGATTTGCACGGACCGGGTAAAGCCTTGCTGGAGGCTGGAGCCGTATTGGTGTTGCATGGGCTGGATGAGTTATTTCAGCATTTGACCAGGGAGGCCGCATGACGATTGCTGGGTTGCTGCCATTTTACCGCTGGGATCTGGCGCTGCATATTATTTCGTTCACCGCCTGGATGGGCGGGCTGTTCTATCTGCCCCGGCTGTATGTTTATCATTGCCAGGTGACGCCGGGCACAGCGGAATCCGCACGGTTCAAGGTGATGGAGTATAAGCTTCTGAAATACATCACGATTCCGGCGATGATTTCGACCTGGCTGTTTGGGATATTGCTGATTTTGACGCCGGGCGCGGTGGATTGGACGGCAGCCTGGTGGTGGACCAAGTTTATTTGCGTGATTTTGATGAGCGGGTTCACCGGGGCTTGCGGCAAATGGCGTAAAAATTTTCTGGTGGATGCGAATGTAAAGCCGGAGCGATTTTACCGGATTGCCAATGAGGTGCCGACGATTTTGATGATTATTATTGTGCTGTGTGTGGTGGTTTGAGCTGGGCACGGTGGTGAGGGGGAAACAAAATGAAAATACGCGGAATTCTGGCGGTTTTGGCTTTGGTTTGCAGCGCGGCACATGGGGCGGCGGCTCAGAGCATTATCGAGGATTGGGGGTTAGCCACCGCGCCGCCGGCGCCGGTCGCGCAAACTGTCACACTGGACCCCAAGACCACGGCGTTTCTGGCGCTGGATTTCACCGGCGGCGATGACCCTAAGAAGGGGCCGTGCAATATCACGCGGCCGCGCTGCATGTCGTCATTGCCGGCGGTGAAAAAGATGCTGACAGCGGCGCGCGCGGCGGGGGTGTTGATCGTTTATAGCGTGACGACCGCTGGTGGGCCGGAAGATATTGACCATTATATTGCCCCGCAGCCGGGTGACCCGGTGGTAAAAAGCGGGCCGGATAAGTTCATTGGCACTGATTTAGCCCAGATTTTGGCCAGCCACGGGATCAAGACCGTGGTGGTGACCGGCACAGCCGCCGAAGGGGCGGTAATGCAGACCGTGACTGATGCGGTGATGCGTGAGGGGTTGAAAGCGGTGGTGCCGGTGGCCGGGATGTCGTCAAGCCTGTTGTATAATGAGCAATATGTGGCGTGGTATTTCCTGAATGCGCCGGGAATGAAGGGCAAAGTGGTGCTCACCCAGCGCCGGTTGATGTCGTATTAAAAATTCTGAGTATTGACGCCACCGCAGGCATCCGGCATTGAGCGCTCACCGGCCGTTCGTGTCCGGTATCCTTTCCCCTGGCTGGTATAATTACACCCTGGTTTCAGTGGGATTCCCTAGAATTGGACGTCTCTACGATGCATCTCGCCGAATTAAAGGCTAAGTCACCCACCGATTTATTGAATCTGGCGGAGGAGTTGGAGGTTGAAAACGCCTCGTCCTTACGCAAACAGGACATGATGTTTGCCATTCTGAAGGCGTTTGCCGAGAATGAGCAGACGATTTCGGGCGATGGCACGCTGGAGATTTTACCCGACGGGTTTGGGTTTTTGCGCAACCCTGAAGCCAATTATCTGCCGGGGCCGGAGGATATTTATGTATCACCCGCCCAGGTGCGCAGGTTTTCGCTTCGTACCGGCGATACGGTGGATGGTGAAATTCGGGCGCCCAAGGAAGGCGAGCGGTATTTTGCGCTGGTGAAGGTTGAGAAGATCAACTTCGAGGCGCCGGATGCGGTGAAACACCGCATTAACTTTGATAATTTAACGCCGCTTTACCCGACTTCACGCCTGAAGATGGAAAATGAGCTGGCGGAATTGCCGGCCAAGGGCCAGGTGAAGGATAATACGCCGCGGGTGATCGATTTGATCGCGCCGATTGGCAAAGGCCAGCGGGCCTTGATTGTGGCGCCGCCGCGCACCGGCAAAACCGTGATGCTGCAGACCATCGCGGCGGCGATTTCGCATAATCACCCGGAAGTGTTTTTGATCGTGCTGCTGATCGATGAGCGGCCCGAGGAAGTCACCGACATGTCGCGCAGCGTGAAGGGCGAGGTGGTGGCTTCAACCTTTGATGAGCCGGCGACGCGCCACGTGCAGGTAACCGAGATGGTGCTCGAGAAGGCCAAGCGGTTGGTTGAGCATAAGCGCGATGTGGTGATTTTGCTGGATTCCATAACCCGTTTGGCGCGGGCTTATAATACGGTGGTGCCGTCCTCGGGTAAGGTGCTGACCGGTGGTGTGGATGCCAATGCGCTGCAGCGGCCCAAGCGGTTTTTTGGTGCGGCGCGTAATATTGAGGAAGGCGGTTCACTGACCATTATTGCGACCGCGCTGATTGATACCGGCAGCCGGATGGATGAGGTGATCTTTGAGGAGTTCAAAGGTACCGGTAATTCGGAAATTATTCTGGACCGTAAGCTCTCGGATAAGCGCACCTTCCCGGCGATTGATATTACCAAGTCTGGTACTCGTAAGGAGGAGTTGCTGGTTGATAAGGCCACACTCTCGAAGATGTGGGTGCTGCGGCGGATATTGAACCCGATGGGGACCACCGATGCGATGGAATTTTTGTTGGATAAGCTGAAATACAGCAAAACCAACAATGACTTTTTTGAAGCGATGAATACTTAATTTGGTGATAGGAGGTCCCCGCTTTCGCGGGGATGACGGATTTTACTAGTTAGAGGGTTTTTGAGATGCCGGATGTGAATGTTGCTGCTGGGGATTATAAGGTTAAGGATATCTCCTTGGCGGCCTGGGGCCGTAAGGAAATTGAGATGGCTCAGGATGAAATGCCGGGGCTGATGGCGCTGCGCGAGGAATTCGGCAAGGAGCAGATTTTGAAGGGGGCCCGGATTGTGGGCTCGCTGCACATGACGATTCAGACCGCCGTGCTGATGGAAACATTGGTGGCGCTGGGTGCTACGGTGCGCTGGTCGTCATGCAATATTTTCTCGACGCAGGACCATGCGGCGGCGGCGATGGCGGCGGCGGGGATTCCGGTGTTTGCCTGGAAGGGCATGAGCGAGGAAGAATTCTGGTGGTGCATTGAGCAGACCCTGCGCGGGCCGGATGGCTGGACGCCGAATATGATTTTGGATGACGGCGGTGACGTGACCAAGCTGATGCATGATAAATATCCCGAAATGTTGAAGGATATTAAGGGGATTTCGGAAGAGACCACGACCGGTGTGCATCGTCTGTGGGACATGGCGAAGGCCGGGACGCTGGCGGTGCCCGCGATCAACGTGAATGATTCGGTGACGAAATCGAAGTTTGATAATTTATATGGTTGCCGTGAGAGCCTGGTGGATGGCATCCGCCGTGGGACTGACGTGATGATGTCAGGCAAGGTGGCTGTGGTCGCAGGCTTTGGCGATGTGGGCAAGGGCTCGGCGGCGTCATTGCGCAATGCCGGTTGCCGGGTGATGGTGACTGAGATTGATCCGATCTGCGCATTGCAGGCGGCGATGGAAGGTTACGAGGTTGTGACGATGGATGATGCTGCACCACGCGGCGATATTTTCGTCACCGCCACCGGCAATGTGGATGTGATCACCATCGACCACATGCGGGCGATGAAGAACCGCGCGATTGTGTGTAACATCGGGCATTTTGATTCTGAGATTCAGATCGAGGCGCTGCGCAATAACAAGTGGAACAACATCAAGCCGCAGGTGGATGAGGTTGAGTTTGCTGACGGCAAGAAGCTGATTGTGCTCTCGGAGGGCCGGTTGGTGAATTTGGGTAATGCCACCGGGCATCCGAGCTTTGTGATGAGTGCGAGCTTTACCAACCAGGTGCTAGCGCAGATTGAACTGTGGACGGCGCCGCCGGGCAAGTATGAGAATAAGGTGTATGTGTTGCCGCGGCATTTGGATGAAAAAGTGGCGGCGCTGCATCTGGCGAAAGTCGGCGCCAAGCTGACCCCGCTTTCAGCCAAGCAGGCGGAGTATTTGGGCCTGTCGCAATCGGGTCCGTTTAAGCATGAGCTGTATCGTTATTGATGCAAGCCACCGGTAACGTGCTTGCCGTGCTGGGGCTTTCGGCCCTGGCCGGCGGCATGTTATTTTTTGGCGCGGTGATGGCGCCGCTGATTTTTACCACTTTGCCACCTGATGCCGCCGGGACGCTGATCCGGGCGGCGTTTCCGCGCTATTATGGGTTTATGGTGGTGAGTGCCACGATTGGTGCGGTTGGGTTTGGTCTGCGCGGGCAAATGATGCCGGTGCTGCTGCTGACGTTTGTGGTGCTGGCAACTTTGTTTGCCTGGTTCTGGATCATTCCGTATTTGAACGGCGTGCGCGAAGCCGGGAATATGGCGGCGTTTCAGCGCGGGCATATGCTCTCGACCATTCTGGACGGGCTGGAATTGCTGGCGGCTTTATGGCTGCTGGTGAAGACCGCGCTGCTGGTAGGTTCGCGTTAACGGCGTCTCGCCCACCAACTGCCAATGTTTGGCGAGTTCGGCTTCGATATTTGGAATGGCTTGTTTACTCTCATTGTCGATGGCGAGGGTGGCCAGGGTGATGCGCGGTTCGGCGGATAGATCCGGCAATGCGGCATCGTGAATTAAAATAATGCGTTGGTTGCGCCGGGCGGCTTCGATGAAGGGGCCGGGGATGCCCACGCCGTCGTTTCCGGTTGGCAATAAAACTAAAATGTTGGGTGGGGCTTGCTCGGCAGCGGCGGCTTGCGGCTGCGCGGTGCTGGGGGCGAGGGCCAGGCCGATGATGGAGAGGGCTTCTGTTGCGATCAAAGTATTTCGTAAAATAGCAGGTTTTATCTGGGCGCAAAGTAAACCGATGAACGGCAGACTGAAGGCGCAGTAGCGGATTTCGATGGGAGTGTTGTTGAAGATGATGCCGAGGATGAGCAGGCCGAGCGACGTGGCGGCGGCGGTGAGGGCAAGGGTGAAGGTGGCAGGGCTACGGTGTTTGAGGATGGCGATGAGGCAAATGATGCTGAGGGTGGCGAGCGCGATGATGACGAGCAGGGTGAAATTTCCGGCGTAAAGCGGCAGGCCGCCGAACAGCGCGGCGGCTTGGTCCTTGGCGAGGAGCGCGAGCGCGTGGGTGAGGTGGAATGGGGTGAACTGGCCGGTGCGGGAGCTGCGTTGGGCGAGGAAGAAATAGAGGTTGGCGGGCAGGAAAATGGCGATGCCGAGGGCCGCGGTAAAAGTCGAGGTGAGGCGGTTCCCGCTTTCGCGGGAATGACGCGAAAAAGGGTGAATGAGGAGGTGGCTGGTTAACAGGCCGAGGGGGGTGAAGATGGCGAGGTAGTTGGTGAAGCTGGCGGCGCCGAAGGCGAGACCGGCTGCGAAGGTGAGGAGGTTCCTGCTTGTGCGGGAATGACGGATGTATAAGGCGAAACCGAGGAGGTTGAGGGATTGGGCGAGGGCGAAGCCGCGGGCGGTGATGCTGGTGTAGGCGAAGCCGTAGGCCAGTACCGTGATCAGAATGGTGGGGATGACCGGGATTTTCATCAGGCGGGCGGCGCTGGCCAGGGCGGTGAGGCCCGCCAGCGAGATTAGCACCGAGAATAGGCGGGCAGCGAACCAACTGGGGTTGGTGAGGTGGCGCCATTCATTGAGGAGACAGAAATACAGCGGCGGGTGGACATCGCCGCTGCGCAGATTATTGGCGATTTGGGTGAAGCTGGGGTGGCCGGTGAAAAGTGCCGTGACATCGACGGGGGTGAAGATGCCGGTTGGCCAAGGCGGGCGGGCATGGGCGGTGGTGAGGAAAATGGAATAGGCTTCGTCGTACTCAGGGGGGCGCAAGGCAGCGATAGTGGTCAGCAGCGCGGCGGCGAAGAGGAAGGTGGCTGCTAAGCGCATACAACCGAAGGTAGTGACTTTGCGTTAAAGGGGCAAGAAAGGAAAACAAGAAGATCATTGCATACGCGAGGATGACGGGGTGACGAGGATGGCGGGGGCGGGTTAGCCCAACAGGCGGCCTATGACTCTGGCGGTGTAGTCCACCACTGGGATGATTCTGCCGTAGTTGATGCGGGTGGGGCCGATGACGCCGATGGCGCCGACGATACGGTCCTGTGCGTTGCGGGCTGGGGCCACCACCATTGAGACGCCGGCGGCGCCGAACAGGCCGGATTCCGCGCCGATGAAAATCCGCACGCCGTCGGAGGTTTCGGCGAGGTCGAGCAGTTTCAGCATGGTTTCCTCGGTTTCGAGGCGCTCGAATAGCGCCTGGATGGCGCCGAGCTTTTCAAGCTGGTCAACATCGGCGAGCAGGCGGCCCTGGCCGCGCAATATCAGTGAGCCTGCGCGGCCCTCGCTGCTCCAGGTCGCGAGGCCCGAATTGATGACATTGTTGGTGAGGTCATCGAGCGCGGTGCGGTCGGCGCTGATGTCGGCGGTGACATGGGCCCGCAGTTCGCTCAGCGAGAGGCCGGAGAGCTGGGCGTTGAGATAGTTGCTGGCTTGTTGCAGGGCCGAGGGCGGCAGGCCGGGCGGGGTATCAATGATGCGGTTTTCCACCTGGCCGTCGGCGGAGACCAGCACCACCAAGGCGCGGCCGGGGGAGAGTGGTACGAATTCGATGTGCTTCACGGGGCCATCGCCTTTGGGGGCCAGCACCAGCCCGGCGGCGGCGGACAGGCCAGACAGCATGGTGCTCGCCTGGGCCAGCGTGTCCTGCAGGGAGCGGCCCGATTGCGCCAGGGCCGCGTTGATAGTGCCGCGCTCGTCTTCGGAGAGTTCACCAAATTGCAGCAATCCATCCACGAACAGCCGCAAGCCACGGTCAGTCGGCAGACGTCCCGCCGAGGTGTGGGGCGAAAATAATAACCCGGCGTCGGTGAGGTCGGCCATCACGTTGCGGATGGTGGCGGGTGAGAGGTTGAGCGGCAGCAGGCGCGATAACGTGCGGCTGCCGACCGGCTCGCCGGTTTCGACATATTGCTCGACGATTTCGCGTAACACCGCGGCCGAACGGACATCGAGGCCCAGCGGCAGGCGGGGTGGAGATTTCGGCGGTGGGCGGTTCCTATGGTCCATGGGCACAGCCTCGTCTAATAGCACGTCCACGACAGGATTTACAGGAGAGAGACATGCGGCCTTCAGGACGGAATTTTGACCAGCTACGCAGCGTAAGCATCACCACCGGATTTTCACATCATGCCGAGGGTTCGGCATTGATCAAGATGGGCGGGACGGAAGTGCTGTGCACCGCCAGCGTGGAGGGCAAGGTGCCGGGGTTCATGCGCGGCCAGGGTGAAGGCTGGGTGACGGCGGAATACGGCATGCTGCCACGGGCGACCCATACGCGTGGTGACCGCGAAGCCGCGCGTGGCAAACAATCAGGCCGCACGCAGGAGATTCAGCGATTGATCGGGCGCAGCCTGCGCGCCGTGGTGGACCGTAAATTGCTGGGCGAGATGACCATTACGCTGGATTGCGATGTGCTGAACGCCGATGGTGGCACGCGCTGCGCTTCGATCACCGGGGCTTATGTGGCGCTGGCTTTGGCGGTGCGCAAATTGCAGGCGAATAATGTTTTGAAGGCGAACCCAATTGTCGGGCAGGTTTCGGCGATTTCCTGCGGGATTTATAATGGCGTGCCGGTGCTGGATTTGGATTACGCTGAGGATTCCGCGGCGGATGCCGATGCGAATTTTATTTTAACCGGCGGCGGCGGGATTATTGAAATTCAGGCGACGGCGGAAAAGGCGACATTTGATGACGCGGCGTTTGCGTCACTGATGGCGCTGGCGCGTAAAGGTACGGCGGAATTGTTTGCCGCCCAGGATGCGATTTTGAAAGGTTGAGTAATATGCAGCGGATTCTGGTGGCGACTCATAATAGGGGGAAGCTGGCGGAGTTCGCTGGTCTGCTGGGGCCGCTGGGGTATGCGGTGGTCTCGGCGGGGGCGATGGGGCTGGCGGAGCCGGAGGAAACCGGGGCCAGTTTTGCGGAGAATGCGAAGCTCAAGGCACGGGCTGCGGCTTTGGCCTCGGGCCTGCCCGCGCTGGCGGATGATTCCGGGCTGTGTGTGGCAGCGCTTGGCGGGGCGCCGGGGATTTATTCGGCGCGGTTTGCGGGCGGGGATTATGCCAGCGCGTTTGC
Source organism: Acidocella sp. (assembly GCA_031291755.1). Classification (GTDB taxonomy): domain Bacteria; phylum Pseudomonadota; class Alphaproteobacteria; order Acetobacterales; family Acetobacteraceae; genus Acidocella. The sequence goes on from JARLIK010000017.1 coordinate 65,017, forward strand.
CCGGATTATCGCGGCCTGTGCTGAGGCGGACGAGTGGCGGGCGCGGTTTGTGTGTGCGCTATGTTATGCGCAGCCGAATGGCGAGACCGCCACCTATATCGGCCAGGCGGATGGGGTGATTGCGAAAGCCCCTGAAGGTGCCGGGGGGTTTGGCTACGACCCGGTATTTGTGCCGCTCGGGTATGAGCAGAGCTACGCGGTGCTGGGGGCGGCGGTGAAGGATAAAATCAGCCACCGGGCGCGGGCGCTGGCGCAGATGGTGAGTGCGCTGGCCGTTACTTAAGCGCGTTCAGCACAATCTGCGGCGTGAGTATTTGCGGCAGCGTGACCGGGGCGGCGTTGTTCGGCGGGTAGTAGAGATACAGCGGCACGCCGTCGCGGTGGTTGGACTGCAGGAAGGCGGTGATGTCGGGGTTGCGATTGGTCCAGTCGCCGACAAGGGTTTTGATGTGGGCAGAATTGAAGGCGGCTTGCACATCGGGGTTGGTGAGCGAGCTGTGCTCGTTCACCAGGCAGGTGACGCACCAGGCGGCGGTGAGGTCGATGAATACCGGCTCGCCCGCAGCGCGGTCCTGCGTGAGGGCGGCGGCTGAGAAGGCTTGCGCGTTGGGCAGGCTCAAGGCCGGGGCGGCGGGGTTGAGCTGTGTTGCGAATACCCAGGCCAGCCAGATGAAGGTGGCGAACATCGGCAGGCTGAGGATGCGTTGCAGATTGCGCATCCAGGCGCCGGGGCGCGGCAGTTTGGATGCGAGGCTGGGGATGAGGGCGACCAGCAGGAAGGGGGCGGCGAGGCCCAGGCCAAGGGCGAGGAAAATGCCGAAGGCCACATAAAACGGTGCGGCCAGCGCGGCGGCGATGGCACTGCCCATGAACGGCGCGGTGCAGGGTGTGGCGACCGCGACGGCCAGCAGCCCGGTGAAGAAACTGCCTTTGCTGGCCAGCGAACTGCCGACATTCTCAAGCCCGGAGATGGTGAATAATCCAGCGAGGTTGAGGGCGATGGCGAGGATCAGCAGCGCCAGCACGCCCACGAATATGGGTGATTGTAATTGGAAGCCCCAGCCGATCTGGTCGCCCAGCGCGCGCAAGCCCAGCAGCAGCCCGCCGATGAGGGTGAAGGCCACCAGCACGCCGAGCGTGTAGCCGTAGGCCTCATGGCGGATTCTGGCGTGGTCCTGGCCGCCGAGACGGGCGATGGCCAGCGCCTTCATCGCCAAGATCGGGAACACGCAGGGCATCAGGTTCAAAATAATGCCGCCGAGGAAGGCGAGGCCGAGCCAGACGATGGCGGCGGTGGTGACCGGGGCGGCGCCTTGGGTGGCGGTGATATTCAACGCCTGCATCGCGCCAGAAGGGTCGGTGAGTTCGAGAATGCCGGTGAGGCCGGAGGGAGTGAAGCCGGGGCCGGGTTGCAGATGCAGGGTGAGGCCGGTGCTGGTGAATGCCAGGGTTTGCGGGGCGGCGTTGATGATGGCGTCAGGCTTGGTGGGGAAGAAATGCGCGGACTTCACCTGCGCCTGGGTGGGGCCGGTGACGATGAGGGTGCCGTTCGGTGTGATGGTGGTGGTGAAAGGGGAATTTACGATCGGGGACGGGGTGAACAGGGCGGCTTGCGCGGAGGGTGAGCCGTCGAGGGTCAGGGTAAAACTGGCGTGCTCGGGGATGCAGACATCCGAGCAGACCAGCCAGTTGGCGGTGGCGGTAACGGTGGCGCCCGCGTTGCGGGCCGTGAATGGCAGCAGCACATCGCCGGAGAGCACATAGGCGCCGACCGGGCCTTGCAACAGAAATTCCGGCGGTGGGAAGCTGATATCGCCGGCGCTGGCGGGCGGGGCGAGCTTGATGGTGGGGGCGAAGCCGGCGTCACCGGGGTTGGACCAATAAATATGCCAGCCGGGGTTGAGGTGGAATTGCAGGGCCAGTTGTACGGTGCCGGGGCTGTTGGATTGGCTGATGAGCGCCACGGAATCGCGCTTTGAGGTGACCACATTGCTGGTGGCGGCGTGTGCCAGGCTGGGGGCAAAGCTGGGGAGTAGCAGCAGGCCGAGGAGCAGGACGAGGATGCGCATGGCTTGGTATATCGCACGGCGTGGGGTGGAGTGGTACGGGCTATAGTTATGTCTGATTTGTCATTGTTTGATTTGCCGGTGGCCGAGGTGCTGCCGGATTTGCTGGAAAGTTTGGGTACGCGGCCCAATGCGGTGCTGGTGGCACCGCCCGGTGCTGGCAAGACCACGCTGGTGCCGTTGGCTTTGATGCAGGCGGGCTATGGGAAAATTCTGTTGCTGGAGCCGCGCCGGCTGGCGGCGCGGGCGGCGGCAACGCGGATGGCGAGCCTGCTGGGTGAAACTGTGGGGCAGCGAGTGGGGTTTCGCACCCGGCTGGAGAGCGCGGTATCAGGGGCCACGATCATTGAGGTGATCACGGAAGGTTTACTCACCAGCCGGCTGCTGGCGGACCCTGGGCTGGAGGGCGTGGCCTGCGTGATGTTCGATGAGGTGCATGAGCGCAGCTTGGAGGCGGATTTGGCGCTGGCGATGGTGCTGGATTTGCAACGCGGGCTTCGGCCGGAATTGCGGATTGTGGCGATGTCAGCCACCGCCGATGCCGGGCCGCTGGCGGCTCTGCTGGACGCGCCGGTGATTGCGAGTGACGGGCGGATGCACCCCGTAAGCGTGCAGCATGTGGCGCGGGATATTCCAACGGTGCGGGAGTTGCCGGAGGCGGCGGCGAAGGCGGTGCGGGAGGCGCTGGTGGCACATGCGGGCGATGTGCTGGTGTTTCTGCCGGGCATGGCGGAGATAAGGCGGACCCAGGCGGCGCTTGAGGGGTGTCCGGCTTTGGTGCTGCCATTGCATGGGGATTTGACGCCGGAAGCGCAGGATTTGGCGCTCCGGCAACATGAGCGGCGGCGGGTGGTGCTGGCGACCTCGATTGCGGAAACCTCGCTCACCGTGCCGGGGGTAAGGGTTGTGATTGATGGCGGGTTTCGGCGTTCGCCCCGGTTGGATGTGAGTTCCGGGTTGACCAGGTTGACGACCTTGCGGATCAGCCGGGCGGCGGCGGTGCAGCGCTCGGGCCGGGCGGGGCGGGAAGCGCCGGGGGTGGGGATACGGTTGTGGTCGGAGGCGCTGCACCGGGGGCTGGCTTCGTTTGAGCGGCCGGAGATTTTTGAGGCGGAGCTGTCGGGGCTGGTGCTGGCCTGCGCGGCGTGGGGGGCGCGGTGTGAGGATTTGCCGTTTATCGATGCGCCGCCGCCGGGGGCGGTGAAGGCGGCGCGGGCGTTGCTGGTGGATTTGGGGGCGCTGGATGAGGCGGAAAAACTCACCGCGCTGGGCCGGGCGATGGCGAAATTGCGGGCCACGCCAAGGCTGGCGGCGATGATGTGCGCGGCGGCCTCACCGCAGGAACGCGCACTGGCGGCGGATTTGGCGGCCTTGCTGGAGGAGCGCGACCCGCTGGCACGCTCAGGTGATGCGCCGGCGGATATTATGCTGCGGCTGGAGGCGCTGGCGGGGCGGGGTGAGGGTGCGGCTCAGGCCGATCGCGGGGCGTTGGCGCGGATACGCCAAGCGGGCAGGATTTATCGCAGCCGGTTGGGGTTGCCGAAAAACGCCGCGGCGCTGGGGGATGCCGGTGGGCTGCTGGCGGCGGCGTTCCCGGACCGGGTGGGGCAGAGCCGGGGCGAGCCGGGGTCGTATCGGTTGTCGGGTGGTGGGAGTGGCAAGTTGAACCCTACGGACCCGATGGCGCGGCATAAATTGATCGTGGTGGCAGCGCTGGATGCCAAGGGCTCGAAGGTGAAGCTGGCGGCGAAATTGGATGCGGATGATCTGCCGGGGCCGTTGCGGGCGCGGTTGAAAAGCACGCGCGAGACGGCATTTGATGCCGTGACCGGCGGGGTGGCGACGCGCGAGCGGTTACGGGTGGGGGCGCTGGTGCTGTCGGATAAATCATCGCCGCCCGCGCCGGATGAAGTGCAAGCGGCGTTGGCAAAAGCTGTGGCGGCAAGGCTGGATATTCTGGATTGGTCAGATGCCGTATTGAACTTGCAGGCGCGGGCCATGGTGATGCGGGGGATTGAGGCCGCGTTTCCGGATATTTCGCGCGAGGCTTTGGCGGGGACGAGTGATGTTTGGCTGGCACCGTATCTGGCCGGGATGAGCAATATCCGCGAGGTGAAAAACCTGGACCTCGTGGATATTTTGCGGAATTTTCTAGGGTATGAGAATGCACGGGCCTTGGATAAGGCGCTGCCGGTGTCGTTGGACTTTCCAAACGGTTCAGTGCGCGTGGATTATACCGGGCCGGTGCCGGTGGCATCAGCACGGGCGAAGTTTTTCTACGGGTTGGATGCCACGCCGAAGCTGGCGGGAGGGCGGGTGGCATTGCAAATTGCGCTGCTGTCGCCTGCAGGACGGCCAATTGCGATTACTGGCGATTTAGCGTCGTTCTGGCGCAATGGATGGGTGGATGCCAGGCGCGATATGCGTGGGCGGTACCCGAAGCACGATTGGCCGGAGGAGCCTTGGAAGTGAGGGTCAGGCGGGTTTCAGGGCGCGGGTGAGTAATCGCGAGAGATGGATGGTGAGGACCAGGGTGGCGGCGGCGCCCAGGATGAGCAGCGCGGTGCGGATGTGGGTTTCGCTGCTGAGGCTGGAGCTGCCAAGTTTGCCGATGGTGACATAACCAAGCAGCGCCGGGAGCGAGGCCATGGTGCCGATGATATAGGCGCGTAGCGTGATGCCCGAGAGGCCGAGCACATACGAGGTGAGGGAAAACGGCATCACTGGTGACACCCGCAGCAAGGCCACCAGGCGCCAGCTATCGTTTGCAAGGAGTTGGTCAAGAGCAGCGAGTTTGGCGCGGCGGCCGGCGAAGCTCGCGATGAAAGGCCGGGCTAGTGAGCGGCTGAGTGAAAAAGCGATGATGGCGCCAAGGAGAATACCAAGGGCGCTGGTGATGAAGCCGATGGTGATACCGTAAACCGCACCCGCCGCGATGCCGAGCAACGAGGCCGGGAGAATGCCGATGAGTGCTACCACCGCTTCAGCGGCGATGAAGATCAGCCAGCCGAGCGGGCCGAGGTTGCGTAAGGCTTGGGTAACACTGGTGATGCGGCTGGTGAGGCTGTGCGGCAGGAAGACGCTGATGATGATGGAAAGAATGACGATGATGGCGATGATAAGAGGAATTGCCTTGCGCGACGATGGGTGGCTCTGCGCCGCTTGCAATGACGGGGTGCTCATGATGGGGATTTAGAGAAAAGCGCAGACGGACGCCAGCCCCAGCGCGCCAGCCGATAATCGAGCGCGGTTTGCAGCACGCCTAAACCGTAAGTGACAGAGCGCGAAAAATTGATCGAGGAGGCTTCATCGAAATAGCGCGTCGGGCAGGAGATTTCGCCGATGGAGAAATCGGCGAAGGCCGCCTGCGCGATCATCTGATTGTCGAACACGAAATCATCCGAGCAGCGATCGAGCGGCAAGGTTTCAAGCACGCGCCGCGACCATGCGCGGTAGCCGGTATGATATTCGGATAGATTAAGGCCCAGCAACAGGTTTTCGGAAACCGTGAGAAACCGGTTGGCGATGTATTTATACAGCGGCATGCCGCCGGACAATGCACCGTGGCCGAGAATGCGCGAGGCCAGCACCACATCGTAATGACCAGATGCCACCATCGAAGCCATGGCGGTCACCAGCTTGGGGGAATATTGATAATCCGGGTGCAACATCACCACAATATCAGCACCGCGCGCTAACGCCTCGGCGTAGCAGGTTTTCTGGTTGGCGCCGTAGCCTTTGTTGGTGTCGTGCCGCAGCGTGTGGATGCCGAGTTTTTGCGATAATGCCACAGTGCCATCGCGGCTGGCGTCGTCGGTTAAAATCACCTCATCCACAACATCATGCGGAATTTCGGCGTAGGTGCGTTCCAGCGTTTTGGCGGCGTTATAGGCAGGCAGAATAACCGTGACGCGCTGGCCGGAGATCACCTGGCTTAAGCGGCCCGGCGCAGGCGCTTGATGAAGGCCGAAACATGATGCCGCCCCATCTCATAACGCGCCTTGCCGCTGGTGGTCATGTAATTCATCTGCACCACGTAACGCTGGCCCACGAATGGCTTATGGCCGTGCCAGGTGGTGGGGCCGTTTGGGAACACCAATAACGCACCATCCGTCGGCGGAACCTCCACCGCGTAATCTTCCAAATCAGTGCCGTTGCGCAACAGCCGCAAACACCCGGCCTGGCTGGTCCAGGGCTTATCCGACGCCGGATCGCTCGGGTTCAGATACAATAAAATCGTCACCCGCTTGGTCAGGGAATCCCGGTGAATTTGCCCGTCTCCCGCACCCGCATTGCCCCGCAAGGTGGACATCACCGGGGCACCCGCCAAATCCAGCCCAAATTTCTCCGCCACAATGGCGCGGAACTCAGGCCCCTCCAGCGCCGTAAACAGCGCCTTCGCCGCCGGGCCAATGCGAACCGCCCCCACCGGAAACGACCCCCTGCCCTTCATCACCGGCAAAGCCGCTACAACCTCACGCAACGCCTCCGGCTTCACAAATTGCGGCACCAGCACATGCGCAAACGGATCAGCCGACACCGGCGTCTCCCGTAACTTCCCAAAATCCAGCGCATCCGTGCTCATGGGCTTGGTGTAACGCAAAATTTGGGGGTGGGGCAAGCAAGGCCAGGGAGCTCTGCTCCCTGGACCCTCGCCTAAGGGCTATGCCCTTAGTGGGGGTTCGGGGGCAAAGCCCCCTGATCCTACCAGCCCTGCCCCCAGATTATTGCGTTGCACAAGGCCGTGGAGTACGGGCGGAGGGATGGTGGATGTGATTGGCACGTACCGGGAGCGGGTGGCGTCGGGGCAGATTTTGTCTGATCCGGCGCAGGCCAGTGCGGCTGAGCGGTTGCAGGGCCTGTGGGTGAAGTTGCGGGGGTATGACCCGAAGCCCAAGGAGGCGCCGAACGGCTGGGTTGGGAAGTTGTTACGGCGCAAGCAGGTGGATGAGGCGGGCGAGCATCCGAACGGGCTGTATTTAGTGGGGGATGTGGGGCGCGGTAAGTCCATGTTGATGGACTTGTTTTTTGCGGCGGCGGATGTGCCGCGCAAGCGCCGGATTCATTTTCATGAATTCATGCAGGAGACGCACCGGCGGTTTCATCAGATCAAGCGGGACAATCCGGAGATTGATGATCCGATTCCGCCGCTGGCGGACATGATTGCGGGCGAGGCGGCGTTGTTATGCTTCGATGAATTTCAGGTGCATGACATTGTTGATGCGATGATTCTGGGCCGGCTGTTTGAGGCGTTGTTTGCCCGGCTGGTGGTGGTGGTTGCCACGTCGAACACGCTGCCGGATGATTTGTTCAAGGGCAAGCCGGGGCGCGATGCGTTTTTGCCGTTCATTGGGTTTTTGAAGAAAAATCTCGATGTGCTGGTGCTGGATGCGGCGCGCGATTACCGGCGGCAGCGGGTGCATGGGCTGGCGGCTTGGTACACGCCGATAGGCCGCTGGGCGGATGCCGCGATGCAGCGGGTGTTTGATGAGTTGACCGGTGATATGCCGGCGCATGCTGAGACTTTGTTGATTTCGGGCCGCACGGTGGTTGTGCCGCTGGCGGCCAACGGGGTGGCCTGGTTTGATTTTCATGCGTTGTGCGGGGTGGCGTTGGGGCCGGGCGATTATCTGGCGCTGGCGACGCATTATCATACGGTTTTGATTGACGGGATTCCGCTGCTGTCGCCGGATAATTATGATGAGGCGCGCCGCTTCGTGACGCTGATCGATGCGCTGTATGAGCACCGGGTGAAATTGTATGTGTCAGCGGCGGCGCTGCCGGATGATTTATACCGCAAGGGCGAGGGCGCAAGAATATTCGAGCGCACAGCATCGCGGCTGGAAGAGATGCAGAGCGAGGCATATCTGGCGCTGCCGCATTTAACCTGAGATCTCGCGTTTCAGCAGGAACCAGGCGAGCAGGCCCAGAGCCGGGTCGAGAATGCTGAAGGTGTAAAATACATGCGGAAAGACACCGCTGATGGCGGTAGGGATGAGGACCAGCGGCACGATGGTCAGGCGGTCAAACACCGAAGCGGCGACGATTTGACGTCCACCCGAGCGGCCGCCGATGATGTAGAACCAGCCAATGACCGCGAGCAGCATGCCGATAACGCGCATGAGGGCTTCGTCGTGACCCATAAAGGGTTGATCGAGGAAAATGCTTTGGGTGAGGCCGGGCCAGACGGTCATACCGAGACCGTTGACCAGATAAAACGCGCCGCTCCAGGCGGTGTATTTTGAGGCGGTGGAAAGCTGTGCGGGTTTGTCGAGCAGAGCTGAGATGAGCGGCATTTATAATCCCTCCTGGCAGATCAGGCTTTTGGTTAGCCTGGCTCGGATACGAGAAAGCAGCCTTTTAAGTTATTCATGAGCCGATTGCCCCGTGAAATACGGGGCCGGTGATTACTCGGTGATGCCGCCGCTGCCCATGCCATCGGTGCAGGGGGTGCCGGGTGGCAGCGGGGTGACGCCGGCGACGTGGGCGAAGCTCTGGGTCTGGCCGGCTTTTTCACCCATCAGATAGTGACAGGCGAGGCCGGCGCCTGCGAACACCGGGGCGGCGGCGTTGTCATTCAGCGGTTTGATATTGCCGAACGGCGTGGGGCTGAAGAAATCGGCGATGGTGACGCCATAATCGCCCATCCGGTCAGTGCAGCGCGAGCCGATCGGCAGCGGTTGCATGTTCGGGATGCCGACGAAGCTTTGGGTGTAGCCGGCCTTGCGACCGGTGGTATATTCGCAGGTGAGCGAGGTGCCGGGCGACAATGGGACGATGGAAGCCGCGACGGTGACGCCATAGGAGCCGTTACCATCCGCGCAGGGTGAGCCGAGCACGAAGGGCGGCGCGCCATGTATCATCGAGTAGCTTAACATCTGTCCAATTAACGGGCCGCTATAGAAGCTGCACACCAGCGAGGGCTGGGCGGCGGCGGCGGGCGGGACGCGGATGAACGAACTTGCTGCGATCAGCAGGGTAAAAACCGCAAGAACTTTGAAAAAACGGCGCATCCTGGAGTCCTATCAGTCACCGGCATTATTACGATAGCCCGTTGGTTGTTAATACCCAATGAAGCGGCTTTATTCAAGCGCGATGGGGATAGCCGCACGAAGAGGTGAGCGGTGCTGCTGCGTTGCGGAAGGTCCCGCTTGCTTGGGGGCCGGGGCCGCGATAGCGTGCGCCCTATTGGAGACCTCTTTGCCGCAACTATCGCTTCATTCGCCGGTTGGTGACCTGACCATCTCTGAGGAGGCGGGGGAAATCGTGTCGCTGGACTGGGGCTGGGGGCGTGACCAGGAGCCAACCCCGTTGTTGCGCCGAGCGAAGGCAGCACTCGATGATTATTTTGACGGCAAGCCCCTGCCCCGTGATCTGCCGCTGGCGCCGCACGGCACGCCGTACCGGCTGAAAGTGTGGCAGGCTTTATGCGAGATCCCGGCGGGCGAAACGCGCAGCTATAAAGATATCTCGGCGGTTGCCGGCGGCTCGGCGCGGTCGGTCGGCGGGGCCAATGCGGCCAACCCGATCCCGATATTTATTCCCTGCCACCGGGTAGTGGCAACTGATGGCCTGGGCGGCTATTCCGGCGGCGATGGGCTGGAAACCAAGCTCTGGCTGCTGGAATTGGAACGCGGCGGCAAAACTTGAACCTTTGGAGCAGATGAATGTCTAAGGCGATCCGGATGCATGAGGTCGGCGGCCCCGGCGTGTTAAAATGGGAAAGCGTGCCGACGCCTCAGCCCGGGCCGGCCGAGGCGTTGATCCGCCATGCGGCGGTGGGGCTGAATTACATCGATGTGTATTTCCGCACCGGGCTTTATAAGGCCGCCCTGCCCGCTACCCCTGGCCTGGAAGGTGCCGGGGTGGTGCTGGCGGTAGGCTCTGAGGTGAAGGACCTCGAAGTGGGTGACCGGGTGGCGTATCAGGGCGGGCCGCTGGGCGCTTACGCCACCGAGCGGGTGATCCCGGCGGACCGGCTGGTGAAGCTGCCGGACAGCATCGACTTCAACACCGGGGCGGCGATGATGCTGCAAGGCATGACCGCGGAATATTTGCTGCTGCGGACCTTCAAGGTGCAAAAAGGCCAGACGATTCTGGTGCATGCCGCCGCTGGTGGCGTGGGGCTGATATTGTGTCAGTGGGCCAAGCATCTGGGCGCTAATGTGATCGGGGTGGTCTCGACGCCCGATAAAGCCGAGCTGGCGAAAGCCCATGGCGCGCATCATGTGATTATCGGGCACGCAACGTTGGCTGCGGATGTAAAACGCATCACCGAAGGCGCGATGGTGCCGGTGGTGTATGACGCGGTCGGCAAGGACACTTTTATGGCCAGCCTCGATTGTTTGGCTCCGTTGGGGATGATGGTAACCTACGGCAGCGCCTCCGGCCCGGTGCCGCCGGTGGACACCGCTATGCTCGCCGCCAAGGGCAGCCTCTTCCTCACCCGCCCGACGCTGGCCACCTATACCGCCTCGCGCGCCGATATTGTAAAATCCGCCAATGCGCTGTTTGATGTGGTGGCCTCCGGCGCCGTGAAAATCCGGGTCAACCAGACCTTCCCGCTGGCGGAAGCCGCTGCTGCCCATACCGCATTGGAGGCACGGCAGACCACCGGCAGCACGGTGTTAATTCCCTAACCCCATGCACGCGCTTAAAATGGTGGCGATCAACGCGCTGATCTGCGCGGCGCTGGTGGCGCTGTGCGCCGAGTTTGTCGATCAACCCGTCGCGCTGTTCGTTCACCAAACCATCACCAACCCCCTGCCCTTCCAGATCATGGCGGCCCCCTCGCTGCTGGCGCTGCCGCTGGCGCTCGCTTTCCTCGCCGCCGCCGCTATCAACCACGCCGCCGGTAAACCGCCGCTGCCGCATCATAGCCTGCTGCTGCGCCTCAGCCTCGCTACCCTCGCCGCCACCACTGCCAAAGACGAACTCAAATTTATCTTCGGCCGCGCCTGGCCCAGCGCCCTGATCAACGAAAATATCTTCGGCTTCTTCCCCTTCACCTTCGGTCCCAACTACGGCAGCTTCCCCTCCGGCCACACCGCCTACATCAGCGCTCCGCTGCTGATGCTCGCCATCCTCAAACCAAAATACGCCACCATCTGCCTCGTCATCATCCTGCTCGTCATGGCCGGACTCATCGGCGGCGGATACCACTACCCCGGCGACACCATCGCCGGCTTGTTCACCGGCTTCGCCGCCGCTGCCGGGGTGCGGGTGTTGATGCGGGAGCGTTAGGATCAGGCGATGAGCATGTGGCGGCTGCTGGGGTCGAGGCGGTTTGGGGCGCTGTTTGTGGCGCAAGCGCTGGGGGCGGTGAACGATAATTTGTTCAAGAATGCGCTGGTGGTTTTAGCGCTGTACCGGCTGGCGCATGTGGGTCCAGTGGTGGTGGCGCTGGCGGGCGGGATTTTTATTTTGCCGTATGCGTTGTTTTCCACGTTGGCGGGGCAGGTGGCGGATAGGTTTGAGAAGTCGCGGGTGGTGCGGCTGACCAAGTGGTGGGAGCTTGGGTTGATGGTGTTGGCGGCGGCGGGGTTTTTGAGCGGGAGCATTGCGGCGCTGCTGGCGGTGCTGTTTGGACTGGGTGTGCAGGCGGCGTTTTTCTCGCCGGTGAAGTACGGGATTTTGCCGGATTTGCTGTCTGAGGCGGAGCTGGTGGGTGGCAACGGCTTGATCGAGGCCGGGACGTTTTTAGGGATTTTGGCAGGCACGGTGGCGGGCGGGGTGCTGGTGGTGCTGCCGCATGGTCCGGTGCTGGCGGCGGTGGCGTGCATTGTGGTGGCGCTGGGGGGACTGGTGGCGGCGTATCAGGTGCCGGCGGTGGCGGTGGCAGCACCGGGGTTGCGGCTGGAGTGGAATATTATCCGCGAGATACGGGTGCTGGTGGCGGATGCGCGGGCCAACCGGCCGGTGTGGCTGGCGATTTTAGGGATCAGCTGGTTCTGGGCGATGGGGGCGACGGTGCTGGCCGAGTTGCCGACGGTGGTGCGCGATAATCTCAGCGGCTCCGGGCCGGTGGTGACCTTGTTGCTGCTGGTGTTTTCGGTGGGGATTGGCATTGGCTCGCTGTTGTGCGGCGGGCTGATGCGCGGCGGCGTTTCGGTGCGGCTGGTGCCGTGGATGGGGCTGGGAATTTCGGTGTTCATGCTGGCGTTTGCGCATCAGGCGGGGGCGGCGGGGGTGCTGCCGGGGGTGGCGGCAGTGCTGGGCAGTGGCGATGGCCGGTTGATGCTGCTGGAATTGCTGGGGCTGGCGGCGTGTGGCGGGGTCTTTTCGGTACCGTTATATGTGGTTTGCCAGGAAAAATCCGCGCCCTCGCATCGCTCGCGGATGATTGCGGCGAATAATATTTTGAACGCGGCGGCGATGGTGGCAGCGGCTGTGGTGGCGGCTGGGATGTTTGCGGCGATGGGGTCAGCGCCGGTGATTTTGGCGGTGACGGCAGGATTGAATCTGCTGGCGGCAGGAATTTTGGCGAAGTTGTTGAAAAATTTGCATTTGTAATGCGGAAAAATTTGCTATCGAGCGGTTAAGCCCCTGTGCGGCTGCAACAAATGCGTCTAGACAGAGGATTACACTCATTTTTTCTGGAGATTCGCGCCGGTGATCAGGTTATCGGTCCCGCTTAGACAGGCCCTATCCCGGCTGACGCTTCCGGTGATGCTGGTGCTGTCTCTGGGGGCCGTGCTGGTTGGCCGGGCTGACCAAGGTCTGGCGGACCGGTTGCGTGGCGCGCTGGATGATGTGCTGGCCCCGGCCTACGCGCTGGTGACCGCGCCGGTGACGGCGCTTGAGCATGGCAGCGGTGTAATCGGGCAATTATTCAGCCTGGAAGCGCAGAATCAGCAATTGCGGGCGGAGAACGCCAAGCTGCTGCAATGGCAGTCGGTGGCGATGGCGCTGGAGGCGCAGAATGATGCGCTGAAGACCGCGCTGAATTATATCCCCACCCCAACCCCGGAGTTTTTCACCGCTCATGTGGTGGCTGATCTAGGGGGGGTTTATGCGCGCTCGGTGCTGGTGTCCCTACCGCCAGGGCTGGCGCAGAGCGGCACCAATTTGGTGGGCGCGATTGCGATGGATGGCCGCGGTGTGGCCGGGCGGGTGGTGGAAGCTGGGGACCGCAGTGCGCGGGTGTTGCTGATTACCGATTTGAACAGCCGGATTCCGGTGGCGCTAGGCGCGCATGGGCTGCCGGCGCTGATGGCTGGAACCAACGGGGCTGACCCGGCGTTGCTGTATTGGGCGCCAGGCAAACCGCCGGCAGAGGGTGACGTGGTGCTGACCAGTGCCGAGGGCGGGGCGTTTCCGCCTGGCTTGCCGGTGGGGGTGGTGCATTATGATGCCCAGAACGACCCTGTGGTGTTGCCGCTGGCTGACATTGACGGGCTGCGGCTGGTGCGGCTGTTTTGTTATCCCAGCAACCAGCCGGTGCTGGCGCCCGAGCATGAAACGCCCAAAACTTCGGCGAAGTCTCACAGGAGACACTAAGCGTGGCGCGTAGAGCAAGTGTCCGGCGGGATATGAATATCTGGCGGCGGCTGGATATGGCGTCGCGCTATATCTGGCCGGCAGCACTTACGGTGTTCGGGCTGCTGATTATCGGGGTGCCACTGGGGTTGCCGGGGCTGGCGGCGTTGCGGCCGGCTTATGTGATGGCCTGTGTGTATTTCTGGTCACTGTACCGGCCGAGTTCATTGCCGGCGCCGGTGGTGGCGCTGACCGGACTGCTGCTGGATTTGCTGGGCATGTCGCCATTGGGGATGTGGGCTGTGCTGCTGCTGCTGTTGCAGGGCGCAACTTTGCTGGCCCGGCGGCGCTTGATCAGTTTTAGTTTTCTGCAGAACTGGCTGGCCTTCAGCGGCCTTGCCGCGGTGGTATCGCTGCTGGCCTGGGCGCTGCAATCGCTGCTGGATTTGCAGGCCTTGCCGCTGCTGCCGCTGGGCGTGCAGATTTTTGTAGCGATTGGGGTTTACCCGCTGCTGGCCTGGATGTTTATTAAGGCGCACCGCGGGGCCGCGGCCGTGGAGCTGGCGTGATGACTGGGTTGTGATGAAGCGTGACACCAAGAAGCAACCGGGGTTTACCAAACGGGCTTTGTTGATCGGCACGGCGCAGGCGGCGATTTTTGGCGCGATTGGCACAAGGCTATATAAATTACAGGTTGATGAGCACAGTAAGTACCAACTGCTGGCCCAGCATAACAGTATTTCGGAACGGCTGACGGCACCGGAGCGCGGCTTGATCACCGACCGTTTTGGCGTGGTGCTGGCGGGGAATCAGCAGCATTGGCGAGCGTTGTTCATGGCGGCCCAAGCACCGGACCCGGCCTCGGTGCTGGATAATTTTGCCAAGCTGGTGCCGCTGGATGACGACGAGCGGGCGCGGATTGCCGCCGATATCAGTGGCCGGCCGGGTTATATTCCGGTGCTGCTGAAGGATTATCTGGAATGGCCAGAGATGGCAGCGCTGGAGGTGAATACGCCCAACCTGCCGGGGGTGATTGTGGAGGTGGGCACCAGCCGGGTGTATCCGTTTGGTGACGGGTTTGCACATCCGGTGGGGTATGTGGCGCGGCCTGACCAGGCTGAGGCGAAAGCCAATAATGTGCTGGCGTTGCCGGGTATGCGGGTGGGGCGTTCAGGTGCTGAGGCCGCCAATGATGACGTGCTGCGCGGCTCACCGGGCTATGTGCAGACCGAGACCAATGTGCATGGCGAGGTGGTGCGCCAGGTGGCGCATGATAACGGGATTCCGGGCCAGACGGTGGCGCTGTCGCTTGATACCGGGTTGCAGAATTTGGCGGTGCAGGCGCTCGGCACCCAGGCCGGTGCGGCAGTGGTGCTCGATGCGCTGACTGGCGAGATTTTGGCGATGGCCAGCAATCCGGGGTTTGACCCGGGACTGTTCGATAAGGGGATTCCGGCGGATGTGTGGAAGGGCTGGATGGCCGACCCGATGCACCCGTTGCAAAACAAGGCGATTGCGGGGCTGTTCGCGCCAGGCTCCACCTTCAAGCCGACGGTGGCGCTGGCGGCGTTGAAATATGGCTCGTTGACGCCGGAGAAAATTCTCACCTGCACCGGCTCGCTGCAATTGGGCGACCATGTTTTCTGGTGCGACAACCATATCGCGCACGGCAGCATTAACGTCACCACCGCCTTGCAGGTGAGTTGCGACGTGTTTTTCTATCAGGTGGCGCTGGGCGTGGGCGTGGATCGGATCGCCGAGATGGCGCACACGCTGGGCATCGGCGTGGATTTGCAACTTGATATTCCGCACGCCGCCCCTGGTTCGGTGCCGACAATTGCCTGGGCGGCGGCGCGCGGGGTGCATTGGGCGCCGGGCAATACCGTGGTGCAGGGCATCGGGCAGGGCTACACGCAGGTCACGCCGATGGCGCTGGCCACCATGATCGCGCGGGTGGCCACCGGCATCGAGGTAGGGCCGCATATGGCGCGGCGGATTGATGGCAATTTGCAGGACGGCTCGGATGTTGGTGACTGGCCGGCGCTGGATGTGGATGACCGCCATCTGGCGGTGATACGGCAGGCGTTGTTCGAGGTGGTGAATACGCCGAGCGGCACCGCCTATGCGTCGCGGCTGGATTTGCCGAATGTGCAGATGGCCGGCAAAACCGGCACGGCTCAGGTGCATGATAATACCGCGGCTGAGAAGCAGAAGAATTTTAATGACGCCACGATGCCATGGGCGGACCGGCCGAACGGTTTGTTTGTGGCGTTCGCGCCTTACGCCGCGCCGCGCTATGCCTGTGCTGTGATTGTGGAGCATGGTTTGTTTGGCGCCCAGGTGGCGGCACCGATTGCCAAGCAATTGATGACTTATGCGCTGACCAACGACCCTGCCGGACGCGATACCCCGTTGACCACCAAGGTCTCGGATGCGGGGATGCCTTTATGATGCGAAGGCTGCCATGAGCGGCTCCACCCTCTCTCTGCACCGGCCGTTCAAGGACCGCTCGTTTGGGCTGGTGCGCAAGTTTTTGCGGATCAACTGGTTGTTCGTGATGTGCGTGTGCGCGCTGGCCGGAATTGGTTACGTGGCGCTGTATTCGGCGGCGGGGGGTTCCACCACGCCCTTTGCCAACAGCCAGTTGATCAGGTTTTGCACAGCGCTGATCATGATGTTGGCGATTGCGATGGTGGACATCAGGATCATCGCGAAAGCGGCGTGGCCGAGTTATGTGCTGGGGATTGTGCTGCTGGTGGTGGTGATGAAGTTTGGTCATACCGGGCTGGGGGCCAAGCGCTGGATGAGCGTCGGTGGGGTGGAGATTCAGCCGAGTGAGTTGATGAAATTGTTTTTGGTGCTGGCGCTGGCAGCGTATTTTCATAAGGCGAGCCATGAGCGGATCGGCAATGTGTTCTTTTTGTTGCCGGCGGTGGCGGCCATCGCGTTGCCGGTGGGGTTGATTTTGAAGGAGCCGAATCTGGGCACGGCGGTGATCACCGCCGCGATTGGCGCCACCGTAATGCTGGGGGCGGGCGTGCGCTGGTGGAAGTTTGCGATTGTGATTGCGGTGATCGCGATTGCGGCGCCGGTTTTGTATCATCATTTGCATGACTATCAGCGGGCCCGGATTATTACGTTTTTAAATCCTGGCAGTGACCCGCTGGGGGCGGGCTATAATATTATTCAGTCGAAAATCGCGCTGGGGTCGGGCGGATTTTCCGGCCAGGGGTTTTTGCACGGTACCCAGAACCAGTTGAATTTTTTACCGGAAAAACAGACCGATTTTGTGTTCACCATCATCGCCGAGGAGTTTGGCTTCATCGGCAGCATCGCCACGCTGGCACTGTTGTTCATGATCGTGGTGATCGCGCTTTATACGGCGATGCGTTCGGAGAATCAGTTTGGGCGGCTGGTGGCGCTGGGGATCGCGACGAACTTCTTTTTATATTGTTTTGTGAATTTATCGATGGTGATGGGGCTGATCCCGGTGGGCGGCGTGCCGCTGCCCTTGATTTCCTACGGCGGGTCGGCTCTGACGGCGGTGATGCTGGGGTTTGGGGTGCTGATGTCGGTGCATGTGCACCGGGATGCCGAATTCGCGGTTGATGAGTTCTGACATTTAAGTTTGGTATTGTATGATCCTGGTATTTGACTCCGGCATTGGCGGCCTGGGCGTGGTGCGGCAGATCCGGCGGCATACGCCGCAATTGCCGCTGGCGTATCTGGCCGATAACGGCTTTTACCCCTATGGCGAAAAATCTGACGAGTTGTTGCTGAACCGGGTGGTGAAGCTGATCGGCGAGGCCATTAATATGCTGCAGCCGGGGGCGGTGGTGGTGGCCTGCAATACCGCAAGCACGATTGCGCTGGCAGCGTTGCGGCAGACCTACCGGGTGCCGTTCATCGGCTGTGTGCCGCCCATCAAGCCGGCGGCGGCGGCGAGCCAGACGCGCCACCTCGGACTGCTGGCCACCCCGGCGACGATCAGGCGGCCGTATTTGCAGGATTTGCTGGATAAATTTGCCGATGACTGCACCGTGCACAGCCTGGGCACGCCGTTGCTGGCCGATATGGCGGAGGCGAAATTTCGCGGCGAGGCGGTTGATTTGGCAGCACTGGAAGCCGCCGTGGCACCGATGTTCATGGCCGGGCCGACAATTGACGCGGTAGCACTGGGCTGCACCCATTATACGTTTTTGCTGAATGAGCTGAAGGTTCTGTATCCCGGCGTCATGTGGTTCGATCCCGCCGGGGCGGTGGCCCGCCAGACCGAGGCGGTGGTGGCGCGTCAGGAGCAGGTGGCGGATGGCCCGGAGCGGGCGTTTTTCACCGGCAAGCTGCCGGATTTGGAGATTATGAAGGCGGCGCTGGCGGACTATGGGTTTAGTGAGGTTATGGTGGCGGGCTGAGGCCGCATTGCCATGCGTGAAGTGGGGCGGTTAAACAGGGCCCAAGTTTGTAGAGAGTGTTTTTGTGACCGAATTGCCCGAACGACCCGCCGAAACCGTCGCCCCCAAATATGATTTTGCCCATGCGGAGCCGGCCTGGCAGGCGGCGTGGGACAAGGCCGGGTGCTTTACCGCGGCGGATGTGCCAACCGGCGATAGACCGAAATATTATGTGTTGGAGATGTTTCCCTACCCCTCGGGCAAAATCCACATGGGACATGTGCGCAATTACACGCTGGGCGATGTGGTGGCGCGTTATAAGCGGGCGCGCGGGTTTGATGTGTTGCACCCGATGGGTTGGGATGCATTTGGTCTGCCCGCTGAAAATGCGGCGCGGCAGCGCAAGACTGACCCGGCGAGCTGGACCTATGAGAATATCGCCACCATGCGGGGCGAGCTGAAGCGGATGGGGCTGTCGCTCGACTGGAGCCGGGAGTTCGCCACCTGCGATCCAGAATATTACGGCCAGCAGCAGCAATTGTTTTTGGATTTTTGGGCCGCGGGGCTGGTGGAGCGCAAGCAGAGCGCGGTGAACTGGGACCCGGTGGATAACACCGTGCTGGCCAATGAGCAGGTGATCGACGGGCGGGGTTGGCTCTCGGGCGCGTTGGTCGAGCGCAAAATTCTCTCGCAGTGGTTTTTGAAGATCACCGATTTTGCGCCGGAGCTGCTGGCAGGCTTGGGCGAGCTGCCGCGCTGGCCGGAGCGGGTGAAGCTGATGCAGGAGAACTGGATCGGCCGCTCCGAAGGTGCCGAGGTGACCTTCCCCGTGGCCGGTATGGATGAAGGCATCACGGTTTATACGACGCGCCCGGATACGTTGTTCGGGATGAGCTTTCTGGCGATTGCGCCGGAGCATCCGGTGGCCAAACAGGTGGCGGCGCAGAATGCGGCGGCGGCAGCGTTTGTGGCGGAATGTGCCAGCCAGGGGACATCTGAGGCGGCGATTGAGACCGCCGAGAAGAAGGGCTTTGATACCGGCCTTGAAGTTGTTAATCCGTTTAACGGCGAAAAATTCCCGGTGTGGATCGCTAATTTTGTGCTGATGGAATACGGCACCGGGGCGATTTTCGGCTGCCCTTGCGGCGACCAGCGTGATTTGGATTTTGCCCGGAAATATCATTTGCCGGTGCCGGTAGTGGTCTCGCCGAAAGCCGGTGAAGTTCCCGAGATCGGCAATAAGGCGCTGGATGGTGATGGGTTTATCGTCAATTCCGGGTTTTTGGATGGCATGAGTACCAAGGACGCCAAGGCGGCGGCGATTGCCAAATTGGAAGAAATTGGCGCGGGGAAATCGGTGGTGAACTGGCGGTTGCGCGATTGGGGTATTTCCCGGCAGCGCTATTGGGGCTGCCCGATCCCGGTGATCCATTGTGACGCCTGCGGGCCGGTGGCGGAGACGAATTTGCCGCTGGTACTGCCGAACGATGTGACCTTTGATAAGCCCGGCAATCCGCTCGATCATCACCCTAGTTGGAAGCATGTGAATTGCCCCCAATGCGGGGCTAAGGCGGTGCGCGAGACCGATACGTTTGATACGTTCATTGATAGCTCGTGGTATTTTGCGCGCTTTACCGCACCGAAGTCCGCCACCCCGACTAATTTGGCGGCGGTAAATCATTGGCTGCCGGTGGACCAGTATGTGGGCGGCATCGAGCACGCCATTTTGCATCTGCTGTATGCCAGGTTCTTTACCCGCGCGATGCAGAAAACCGGGCATCTGGCGGTCTCGGAGCCGTTTGCCGGGTTGTTCACGCAAGGCATGGTCACGCATGAATCCTATAAGGATGCTGATGGCAACTGGTTATATCCTGAGGAGGTAACCAAGCATGCTGATGGCACGGCAACTTCTGCCGATGGCCGGACGGTCACGGTGGGGCGGATTGAGAAAATGTCGAAATCCAAGCGCAACACCGTGGACCCTGGGGTGATTATTGAGCGGTTTGGGGCGGATGCGGCGCGTTGGTTTGTGCTGTCGGACAATCCGCCGGAGCGTGATGTGGAGTGGACCGAGACGGGGGCGCAGGGGGCGTTCAGGTTTGTGCAGCGGATTTACCGGCTGGCCGAGACCATTGCGGCTGAACCGAAGGAGCCAGAGCCGGCGGCGTTTGAGGGTGAAGCCAAGAAGCTGCGGCAACTCACACACCGGAGCATCGTGGCGGTGACCGAGGCGTTGGAGACTTTTGCGTTCAATTTGGCGGTGGCGCGGGCCTATGAGCTTTCCGGTGCGCTGGTGGGCGACAGCCCAACGGATGCGACGTTGTTATGGGCACGGCGGGAAGCCATTGAGATTTTGGCGCGGCTGGTGGCGCCGATGATCCCGCATGTGGCCGAAGCGATGAACGCGCTGCTGAACCCTGGCAGCGGGTTGGTGACCATGCAGCCATGGCCGGAACCCGAGCCTGCCTTGCTGGTGAAGGATGAGGTGACGGTGGCGGTGCAGGTGAACGGCAAGCTGAAGGGTACCGTGACCATTCCCACCGCCACTGAGGCGGCCCAGGCCATTGCGATTGCCAAAGAGGCGGTGGCTGGCGCATTAAAGGGCCAGACCATTGTGAAGGAAATTTATGTGGCGGGCAGGATCGTTAACTTTGTCGTCAAACCGTAAATTTTTACCCCTGCTGGGGTTGCTGGCGCTTGCCGGTTGCGGGTTCACGCCGCTGTATGGCGGTGATGACGGTGCCGCCGTGCAAGGGCAGCTTGAGCAGGTGAAGATCGCCAATATTCCGGAACGCCCAGGCCAGTTGCTGCATGAGGCGCTGGAAGCGCAGATGCAGCGTCAAGGCAGCCCGACCCAGCAGCTTTATGTATTGAATGTGGATTATGTGATCACGCCGGACGCGGTGGGCGTGCAGGCTGATAGTTCAGTGTCGCGGGTGCGTTATGATGCGACGGCGAAATGGACACTCAACCCGATCGGCGCACCCACCCACAAGCTGGCCAGTGGTCAGGCGGTGACGTCGGACGCGCTGAACGTGATCGACCAGCAATATTTTGCCCAGTCGCTGGAGGCCAGCACGGTCAACCGGCAATTGGCTGATCAGATCGCTGCCCAGATTGCGGAGCAGGTGGCGGTGTATTTCAGAACCCATCCTGCGGCACCTGCGCCGGGATGAAGATTGATGCGGGCCGGGTTGAGGCGTTTTTAAAAACCCCCGGGTCTAGCAATGTTGTCTTAATCTATGGTCCGGACGGCGGGCTGGTGGCCGAGCGGGCGATGGCGCTGGTGAAGGCCGGGCTGGCCGGCGCTGATGAGACCTTTAATTATGCCGAGCTTTATGATGCCGCGTGGCTGCTGGAGGAGGCAACGGCGGTTTCGCTGCTGGGTGGCCGGCGGGTGGTGCGGCTGCGCGATGCGGGCGAGAGTGCTGTGAAACCCATTGAGGCGCTGCTGAAAACCAAGTCGGATGCGCTGGTGGTTCTGGAGGGCGGTGAGCTGACCCCGAAGTCGAAATTGCGGGCGTTGGCGGAGAAATCGCCGCAGATGGCGTGCATCGCCTGCTACGCGGTGGATGCGGCGCGGTTGCCGCGGGCGCTGAGCGAGCGGCTGCGCGCACTGGGCGTGGCGATTGATAGCGAGGCCGCGGCTTGGGTGGGTGCAAACCTGGCCGGGGAGGAAGGCGCAATCCGGCAGGCGGTGGAGCTGCTGTATTTATACGCGGGCGAGACCCGGCGGCTGAGCCTGGCCGATGTGCAGGCAGCCCTGGCCGATGGCGGCGAGACCTCGATGCAGGAGGCGATCGACGCGACGCTGACCGGCGATACCGCGGGCACGGACCGGGCCTTGGCGCTGGCGTTCGAGGCCGGGGATTCACCGGTGGCGGTGGTGCGGATATTGCTGGGCGAGCTGATGCGGTTGCGGGTGCTGGCGGCGCAGATATCGCCGGGGGCATCGATCTCGGAGGCGGTGGCGGGGATGCGCCCACCGGTATTTTTCAAGCGGGTGCCGGTGGTGACCAAGGCGCTGGGGCTGTGGAATGTGGGGTCGCTGACCCAGGCGATTACGGCGGCGCTGACCGCCGAGGCGGCGTGCAAAACCACCCATGTTCCTGATACCGCCTATTGCCGGCAGATGATGCTGGGGCTGGCCTCGCGCGCGCGTAATGCCGGGCGGCGTTGAGGTGACTGAGGATTGGATGGCGGAGGTTCCGGCGCTGGCGGGGTTGGATACGCCGGGCCGGGCGCTATTGGGGTCGCTGAGCCATGCGATGACCGCCCCCGCCGGGATGCGGGTGTTTGGCGAGGGCAGTCCGTGCAAGGCGTTTTTGATTGTGCGCTCCGGCCAGATACGGGTGTGTAAAACCGGCGAGACCGGGCGTGAGATTGTGTTGTACCGGGTGGGGCCGGGCGAGACCTGCATTGTCACCACCGCCTGTTTGATGACCAGTACCGATTACGACGCCGACGGTGTGGCCGAGAGCGACATTGTGGCGCAGGCGCTGCCGTTGCCGGGGTTCATGAGTTTGCTGGCGCAGTCCGCCGGGTTCCGGCAATTCGTGTTTGCCGCCTATGGCGCCCGGATTGCCGATTTGCTGCTGCGGATCGAGGAGGTGGCGTTTGGCAAAATCGACCAGAGGCTGGCGGCAATGCTGGGCGAGCGGGCCGATGCCAGCGGGCTGCTGGAAATGACGCATTACGACATGGCGGTGGAGTTGGGCACGGCGCGGGAAGTGGTGAGCCGGCAGTTGAAGGAATTTGAGCGTAACGGCTGGGTGCGTCTGGGGCGCGGGCAGATGCAACTGATGGATGCCAAGGCGCTGGCGGCGCTGGCGCAAAAATAATGTTGCGATGTGTGACTAGATCACAGACATCGCGGCAGGCCTATCGTATCGCGATGAAACGATAAGCAAAGGAACTTAAAAATGATGAAGAACGTGGGTGGACTTGACCGGATTTTGCGGGTGACCGTGGGGTTGGTGCTGATTATTGCCACCGGAATGCATGCGCTGCCGGTGTGGGGCTATATTGGCGTGGTGCCGTTGATGACCGGGCTGATCGGCTGGTGCCCGGCCTATATGCCGTTTGGCATAAAGACCTGCAGCACCAAGTAAGCGGTTTACGCCGACACCAGCGTGATCACGTTGCGGATGGTGCCGATCTGAGCGATTTCGGTTTCCAGCACGTCGCCGGGTTTTAAAAACTCCGGCGGGGTGCGGGCGGCGCCGATGCCCGAAGGTGTGCCGGTGGCGATCATGTCGCCGGGTTCTAGCGTGAGTCCGAGCGAAAGTTCGCTGACGATACGCGGGATTTTGAAATACATTTTGCTGGTGTTGATGCTCTGCTTGACCACGCCGTTGACGCGGGTTGAGAGGTCGAGGTTGTTGTAATCAAGGTCGCTGGCGGGGATGATCCAAGGGCCCATCGGGCCGTGGCCGTCGAGGCTTTTGCCTTTGAACCATTGGCCGCCGTGGTCCATCTGGATGTCGCGGGCGGTGGTGTCGTTAATGACCGTGTAGCCGAACACGTAGTTCATTGCGTCGGCTTCCGTGACGTTGCGGCCGCGCTTGCCGATGATGACGGCCAGCTCGCCCTCCCAGTCAATTTTAACCGAAACCGCCGGGTTATAGGGGATGGTGCCGAACGGGGCGTTCACGGTGTGGGTGTCCTTGGTGAAGAACACCGGGTGCGCGGGTAATGGCGCGGCGGCTTTTTTAGCGGTCAGGCTTTCCTCGAAATGTTCCAGATAATTCCAGCCGACAGCGTAAACATTGCGAGTCGGGGTAGGAATGGGGGCAAGTAGGGTGACATTGGCCAGGGTATGATGCGCACCGGTGCTGGCGAGGTGGCGGGCTTGCGCGAGGCCGGTTGCCCCCGAGGCGGTGAGCGAGACCATGCTGGCGGGGTCAAACGCCAGACGGATGCCTGCGGCGTGTGCGGCCTGGCCGAAATCAACCACGCCGCCGGCATCATTCACCGCGCCGACGCGGGTGGCGCCGCCGGATTTTGGGGTGAAGCTGACCAGCCGCAGTGTGGCGGCTTTACCGGCGGGCGATGCCGGTATGCTGGGCGTGGACGCGGCATCCGGTGTGTCGGCCATCGCAGCCTTGGTCTGGGCGGCTAGCAGCGTGCCGGCAGCGACGCCGGTGCCGAGCTTGAGAAATTTGCGGCGTGAATCTTCCATGGTACTTTCCTCCGGTTTTTTATGAGTTGGTTGGCGTTTTTAAAATTGTTAATGAACTCTATAAAACTTTTTATTTATCCTCAATGAAATTGATCATCGCGCTGACTGCCTGATTTTCCACGCCCAAATAGCCGTGGTAGGACAGCGGGTCGCACGGGCCAGATATTGGCGTATCGCCGCCGTCGATGAGGATAGATTTGGTGCGTGGCGAGGCGGTCATGCGCGATGCCAGGACGCTGGCGTTGCCGGGTGGGCTGGAACGGCAGGCGTCCTCGGTGTCGTCCATCACCAGAGCTGGCACGGTGATGGCGGCGAGGTTGAGGCTGCCAATACCACCGCCGGGAGCATTGCGGCTGGTGATACTGACCGATGAGGTGAGGATGACGCCAGCGATTTTATTTTGCAGGGCAATGGCGTTAGCCGCTGCCGAGATGCTGCCCATGCTGGTGCCCACCAGCCAGACCGGTACGCTGGTATGCTGCGTAATCCAGCCGAGCACATCGGCAATATCCTGCGCATGTTCAGGGCTTTTACGAAATGCTTCGTCGAAGCCATCGGGGCGGTCAGACGGGGTATCGACCAGCACGGTGGCGATGTTGGCGGCGGTGAACATCTGGCGGGTGCGGATCAGGAAATTTTTGTTGGTGATGGTAAGGCTGCCGTCCGGGTTGGCCTGGGCGGTGAACACGCCGTCGCCGCCGGGGAACAATATCACCACCGCAACCGGGTTGGCTTGGATGTTGGCAATGAAGGATTGTGTGACGCTGGGGCGGGTGGCGATGGTGACGGCAATATCGTCAGCCCGGGCGATGCTGGTGCTGAGCAGCAGCGCGAACACGCCAAGGCAAATGGCTTGATACTTTGCAGCGGCACGCAGGATAGACATGCGAGGTCTCCAAACGGAGCCTAATTCTGCAATGAAACTTCAAGCTGGTCCAGTAGCCAGCCGGTGCCGTGCTCGCGGGTGCTGGCGTCGTCAAAGCCGTCGAGAAATGCGCCATGTTCGGTAACGCTAAGGTTTGTGCCGTTAGCGCTGGGGTGCAGCTCGATGGTGGCGAGTGAGATCGATATTTTCTGGCCGCCCAGATGCATTTCGTAACAATAAATCAGGCGCTGGTTTTCGATCACGTCGTAATACAGCGCATCAAACATATGCTCGCTGTCGTCGGGCCAGCGGCCGGTGAGGTGTTCGCGGCCGCCGGGACGCACATCCATGCTGCGTTGCAGAATTGTGCAGGCGGGGTTTGATTCAAACCATTTGGCCTTGGCGGCGCGGTCGGTGAAGGCGTGGAAGATGGTGGCGGGGCTGGCGTTGTAATGGCGCTTGATGGTGAAGCTGCCGTGGCTGACATTGCGCGGGCGGGTCGCGGCGAGATGCGCCTGTAATTTATCGAGCGTGGAGGCCCAGCCGATGGGGGCGCCGTTGATATGCATGTAGGCGGCGGCATCGAAAATTTTGTAGCTCTGCTCGACATTCATGCGGGTGCCGTGCTGCAGATGCTCGAAGGTGACGATGGTGTGGGCGGTGAACAGAATTTTGCCGTCGCGTGGAATATCCAGGGTAAATACCAAACGCTCAGGTGCGGTGATTTCGATGAAATTTCCGTGCGCTGGGTATTCAGTGCCGTCTGGTGCTTGCATGGTAAATGAGAAAACGCCGCCGGGCGTGAAGTCGACCTCGGCGGTAGGGATGGTGAGGCCTTCGGGGCAGAACCAGTTTTTAATATGGGCGGCGCTGCTCCAGGCGGCAAATACCTGGGCCGGTGGTGCGGCGTAAACGCGCGAGAGTTTCAGCGGGGCTGGACTGATTTCAACTTTCATTGGCGTTTCCTTGAGATTTTAGAGTGTCGAGATAACTGCCCAGCCGGTCCAGCCGTTGCTCCCATTCAGTGCGCCTGGCGTTCAGCCAGGTTTCGGCTTGGCTCAAGGCAGTGGGATTCAGGCGGCAGGTGCGGGTGCGGCCGGTTTTTTCGGAGAGCACCAGGCCGGAGCCGGTGAGTACATCGAGATGCTGCATCACCGCCGAGAGTGACATGGCGAGCGGGCTGGCGAGTTCGCTCACCGAGGCCGGGCTGCGGGTGAGGCGCTCCAGCATCGCGCGGCGGGTGGGGTCGGCCAGGGCTTGGAAGGTGAGGTCGAGCTGTTGGTTAAGCATGTGCTTAAGTATCAAAGCATGGCAAAAACCGCAAGCAAATAAAATCAGGCGTTTGATGGTGGTGGGCTGCCCGATGCAAATCAGCACCGGGCAGCGGATCACCTAGTTATTTAGCGTGCGCAGGCTGCGGGGCAGATTTCTGCGCGGCCTGGGTGGATGTTGCATGGGCTTTTTCAGACAGGCTCTGCGCCTTGTGTGAGCTATCGACAGCCGCTTTGGTGTCGGACTTGCCGTGCAGAGTAGCGGCGTCGTGATGAGCCTTGGCGGCGTCTTCGTGCAGTTTTGCAGCTTCGGTATGAGTTGCTTGAGCCATGATGGTTTCCTTGATTAAGGTTATGCGCATTGCGTGTGCAATGCGTTTGCGCTGATGAAGGTAACTGCGCATGATGTGCGGCTCCGACATCGGCCAACAACAGATTATGCATAGCCGGCTTGGAAACAACCCAGAAAACAATTAATAAGAATTAAACGCATCGACAGATGTTGCGTTGTTTATCAGAGAATCATTTATATTACGTTATTGTATCATTTTAACTGTGCTACAGGGCCTCGTGCGTGTGCGGTGGCGCGCCGGGTTCGTGGTGGTGGCTGTGCGCGGTGAGTTTTAGCGGCACGATGTGCAAATTGGCGTGACGGACGCCGCGCTGGGCGGTGAGTTCGTCCGCCATTTTTTTAATCGCATCGATGGGGCCGCGCAGGATGGACACTTCCAGGCAGCTTTCATGGTCGAAATGCACATGGGTGGTGGCGATGCCGAGGTCGTGGTGGTCGTGCTGGGCGTTGACCAGGCGCTGCGCCAGGTCGCGGGTGGAATGGTCGTACACATAAGTAAGCGTGGCGACGCAGGGGGCGCGGCCGGCGGTGGCGTAGTCGTTTTTGGCCGCCTCGCGTACCAGCTCGCGGATGGCTTCCGAGCGGCTGGGGTAGCCGCGTTTTTCCACCAGGGCGTCAACCGAGGCGAGCAGGTCGTCGTCGATGGTGATGGTGATGCGTTCCATGGCTTTGCTCCAGCGGCTGGCGTTGGGGTATTCTGGCGGGTTGTGGCGCGTGGTGCAATGTTCGTTTAGCGGACAAAAAGTTCATTGATTGACGGACCGTATGATAGATTGTAAAGAAGATCATACCAAATTTGGAGGGGGTGAAGCCTATGCTGGCGAGTTTGCGGCATGTTTTGAGCAATAGCAGCCAGAATCTGCGCGGCAA
The DNA here is from genome assembly GCA_031291755.1 of Acidocella sp. GTDB lineage: Bacteria > Pseudomonadota > Alphaproteobacteria > Acetobacterales > Acetobacteraceae > Acidocella. The sequence continues at coordinate 92,491 of JARLIK010000017.1, forward strand.
GATCACCCTCATGTACGTGTTTTTGATAGCGGCCAACGTGGGTTTATGGGCTTTGGCGGTGGTTACTTTCCGGCATTACCCGGTGCTGCTGGGAACCAGCTTTTTGGCCTATAGTTTTGGGCTGCGCCATTCGGTGGATGCTGACCATATTGCCGCCATCGATAATGTGACCCGTAAATTGATGGGCCAGGGCAAGCGGCCGGTGGGCATTGGGCTATATTTCTCGCTGGGTCATTCCAGCGTGGTGTTTGCGCTTTCCGCCGCCGTGGCGCTGGGGGCAGTGGCCTTGAAAAACCATTTTGGTGATTTGGAAAATTTCGGCAATATTGTTGGCACTTTGGTCTCGGCGCTGTTTCTGTTCGCGATCGCGCTGATGAATTTGCTGGTGCTGGCCGGCATTTTCAAAACTTTTAGGCACGTCAAGGCCGGTGGGCTGTACGAGGATGAGGATTTAAATCTGCTGCTGGCCAAGCGCGGGTTTTTTGGGCGCATCTTCCGCGGGTTGTTTCATTTGGTGGACCATAGCTGGCAGATGTATCTGGTGGGGTTTTTGTTCGGGCTGGGGTTTGATACCGCCACTGAGGTTGGGCTGCTGGGGATTTCTGCAGCTGAGGCCTCGCATGGGTTGCCGATATGGTCGATCATGGTGTTTCCGGCGTTGTTTACCGCCGGCATGGCGCTGATCGATACCACCGACAGTATTCTCATGCTGGGCGCCTATGGCTGGGCTTTCGCCAAGCCACTGCGCAAACTTTATTATAATATCACCATCACCTCGGTTTCGGTGCTGGTGGCGGTGATCGTGGGCGGGCTGGAAACTTTGGGGCTGGTGCAGGGGGAGATGAATTTCTCGGGGCCGTTCTGGGGGGCGATTGCTAATTTGAACAATAATTTCGGCATGCTGGGTTATGTGATTATTGGAATTTTCATGGTGAGCTGGCTGGTTTCCGTGATGGTTTATAAGTTCAACGGCTATGACGATATTGAGGTCCGTGCGGCTGAGTGAGGGCGGAGGGCAGATTTGTTGTAACATTTCCTGGCGCGGCCATTAACCAATGCCGGTAAACTACCTATAATAAGGGGCATGATGAAACGGCGGATGCTGATGGTTTCGGTGCTGGCGTTGGCAGGCTGCGCCGGGGTGCAGGGGTTCAATAGCGACCTGCCGGCGCGTGAGGTGGGCAGTTTGCCCACCGATGCGTTTGGCGATGCGGTGGTGGGGGAAGACCCGGCGATCGCGGCGATGAATGCGGCGACCTATGCGTTTGCCCATCCGGGTGCGATGCAGGGCCAGCCGGCGGATATGGCGCTGGCGATTGCGTCGCTGGAGGCGATGGCCGGACAGTTTGCGACCGGCGGCCGCTGGAGTGACATGAATAATCTGGCGAAAGTGCAAATGCTGGATGCCAGGGCCAAGGTGCGGGTGGTTCTGGGCGTGACGCCGGATGCTGATTGCCAGGATGTCATCGACGGGCTGGTGGGGGCAGCGCAGGCGATCAAGCGCGGCGATGCGAACGGCGCGCGGCTGGCGGTGGCGGGGGCCGAATTCACCAAGGGGCCGGATGCTACGCTGCAACTGCTGGCGCATTTTCCAGCAGTACCGGCGGCGAATGTGGCGACCCAGATGGCCAGCCCGTATTTGTATCCGATGGGTGGGGATGGGTTTGGGAATATGATGTGAGTGGGGGGGGGTGAACGCCCGCCCTATGCTCACAGACCGGCGGTTTTGTTCAAAGCTGATCCGCAATGAAGATTTCAACGTACTTAATCATATCCAGCACATCGTTATCGTTAAACTGTTCATAATGGCCGTTATGCGCTTTTGTATCAGAAGATTGTAAACCCCAGCCTTGGCAAGGTCTGCATTCATTTTATCAAGCTTATCCTTGTTTCCGGTAGTAATTCCAGCGCCGACGCAGAGTTGTCTGATGGTGGTCTCCAAGACTAGGTGTCTTTTATGTACTGTACCGTCGCCTCGACAGTTTCTAATTGTTCTGAAAGCTCTGAAAAGCGCCTCGCTAAAATGGATATGTTAGCCACGTTGATTCCCCTAAATAAAGATCGGCGGACGGGCGTAACTTACACATATTCTAGAAAGTCGCATGAGGCATGATATCAAAATCCGCTGCTCGAGAAACTTCCTATCCGGATTAATTTTGTTGACAATTCAACTATTAAGGAAGCTCGTGTCCTAGTCGAACAGCTTGATAAGAATGTGCAAATGCGGCGCTTTATGGCGACCTAAAGGACTAAATTGTCATAAAAAGGTCCACTGGACGCGCTCCTAAATGGCCTGAAATAGCATAATCAAACCCATGGCGGTGAAGGCAACGAGCATTGCCTGGTCGAATTTCCGGCGGCGGTCTTCGCTTTTGAATTGCCTCGCCATGGCCTTGGTGATTGGTTTTTTGGTGCGTGGTTTTGCTGGGCGGCTGTAAGTGAACATCAATCCTCCTCCTATCGAGGGTCGCTTATTTAACCGCGCCGCCATAAAATCTCGCCAGGCAAAGCGGGGCCGGCGCATAAAGCCGGTATAAAGCCCCGCCTTCCTCACCCGGCCCAAAAGCCTGGGGGCGGGAGAAGGGGGCTAAGTTGCTTTTAGGCTCACACATCCTACGTTGCTGGGATCGCTGATTGCGTGATGGAGGCCTTAAAATGGCGATTTCCGCTGGAATGGGCAGACAGGTGGTCATCGTGCTGTACGTCATGGCGATGGCGGCCGTTATTATCGGGGTCGATATTGCCTTCTTCAGACACCGCATTTGGGAACGGTTGATGGTGAATATCGGCCTTGTTCTTGTGTTCGGGGCCTTTTACCTGAGATTTCTTAAGTTCCCATAACGGGCCGACGGCGGCTCCTGAGCCTGGTGCGCCGGCGGGTTGACGGCGGGGAGCGGATGGCGCAAAGGCTGGCCTCTAAGTTGACGCCGTGCTGCGAGGGTTCGCACCACGGCGCGTTTTGCGTTGTTTGGGGGTATCTGCATGTTCGACTCGCTGTCGGGCAAGTTTTCTGAGGTTTTTGACAGGCTCCGCCGCCGCGGGAGCTTGAGCGAAGCTGATGTGACCGAGGCGCTGCGGGAAATCCGGGTGGCGCTGCTGGATGCTGACGTCGCCCTTTCGGTGGTGAAGGACTTCATCAACGATGTCCGGGTGAAGGCGGTGGGCGCGGAAGTGCTGCGCTCGGTCTCGCCCGGGCAGATGGTGGTTAAAATCGTCAATGACGCGCTGGTGGCCGCCCTCGGCGGGACCGCCGTGCCGATCAATCTGCTGGCCCCGGCGCCGATACCCATTCTGATGGTGGGGCTGCAAGGCTCGGGTAAAACCACCACATCCGGCAAGCTGGCTTTGCGGTTGCGCACCAAGGAGCGCAAAAAAGTGCTGCTGGCGAGCCTGGATACCCAGCGGCCGGCGGCGCAGTTGCAGTTGGAGCAGTTGGCGCAGCGGGCTGAGGTGGTGAGCCTGCCGATCATCGCCGGACAAACGCCGTTGCAAATCGCCCAGCGGGCGATGGATACGGCGCGGCGCGAAGTCTATGACGTGGTGATTTTGGATACCGCCGGGCGGCTGTCGATCGACATGGCGTTGATGGAGGAAGTCAAAGCCATCCGCCGGGCGGTGAACCCGGTGGAAACCCTGCTGGTGGTGGATGCCATGACAGGCCAGGACGCCGTGGCCACCGCCACCGCCTTCAACGAGGCGCTGGGCATTTCCGGCATCGTGATGACGCGCCTGGATGGTGATTCACGCGGCGGTGCGGCGCTCTCAATGCGGGCTGTGACCGGAGCACCCATTAAACTGGTTGGCACCGGCGAGAAGCTGGACGCGCTGGATAATTTCGACCCTGAGCGGGTGGCCGGGCGGATTCTCGGCATGGGCGATATCGTCGGGCTGGTGGAACGCGCGGCGGAGAATATCGACCAGGCGGAAGCTGAGAAGCTGGCCAAGCGGATGGCCAAGGGCAAGTTCGACCTGGAAGATTATGCCAGCCAGCTTAAGCAGATTTCCAAAATGGGCTCGATGTCGGGCATTTTGGGGATGCTGCCGGGTGTGGGCAAAATTAAAAAACAGATCGAGGATGCGAACCTTGATGTGACGATGTTCAAGCGTCAGGCCGCGATCATTGGTTCAATGACCAAGGCCGAGCGCAAGAACCCGGATTTGCTGAAGGCAAGCCGTAAGAAGCGGATTGCGGCAGGTTCGGGAACCTCCGTGCAGGATGTGAATAAATTGCTCAAGCAGTTTGATGACATGTCCACCATGATGAAGCGGATGAATAAAATGGGCGGCCAGGCTGCGATGATGCAGCAGATGCAGGCCGCCATGAACCAAAAGGGCGGGCGTCGTCCGTTCTGAAAACCTTTAACGTTTAACTGGAGAAAAACTATGGCTGTAAAAATTCGTCTAGCGCGCGCTGGGGCTAAAAAGCGTCCGTTCTATCATATCGTGATCGCTGATGCGAACAGCCCGCGCGATGGCAAGTTCATCGAGCGCGTTGGCACCTATAACCCGATGCTGCCGGCTGACCATGCTGACCGCGTGACCCTGGTGACCGAGCGTTTGACCCATTGGATTGCCAATGGCGCACAGGCGACCGACCGGGTGGCGCGTTTCCTCGGTAAGGCCGGGTTGATCAAGATGCCGGTGTATGCCGCGCAGCCGGTGCAGTCCGCGCCGAAGAAGAAGGCGCAGGAACGCGCTGCTGAACGCGCCAAGGCGGCTGCGTAAAGCATAAAATGAATGAGCGGTTGGTACTGATGGGCGTGATCGGCAAGCCACATGGCGTGCGGGGATTGGTGCGGGTGAATGCCTTCACTGAAGACCCGGCGGCATTGGCTGATTACGCGCCGCTGACTGACCGCACAGGCCGGAAATTCGCGCTGGAATGGGTGATGGAGAGTGTCGCCCAGCTTAGCGAGATAACCGGTGCCACCAAGCGCAAAATTGCCGACCGCAATGAGGCGGAACGTCTGACCAATATGGAACTATTCGCGCCACGCTCGGCCTTACCGGCAACTGATGAGGAGGAATTCTACCTCGCGGATTTGATCGGGATGACGGCGCTGGGGGCGGATGGGGAGAAATTGGGCAGCGTGGCGGCGGTGCATGATTATGGTGGCGGTACGAGTTTGGAGATTTCTCCGGGTGCGCTGCTGGTGCCGTTCACCAAAGCCGCCGTGCCGGAAGTGAATATCGCCGCCGGGCATATTGTGGTGGTGCCGCCTGCTGAAGTGTTGGTGACACCATGACCTGGCGGGCGGATGTTCTCACCATTTTCCCCACTATGTTTCCGGGGCCGCTGGGTGAAAGTCTGGCGGGCAAAGCCCTGGAGGCTGGCACCTGGTCGATCAAAGCCACCGACATCCGGGATTTCGGCTTGGGTAAGCATCGCAGTGTTGACGACACCCCGTTTGGTGGTGGTGCTGGCATGGTGATGCGCCCTGATGTGCTGGATGCGGCGATTGCTTCAGTGGCGGATGAGCGCCCGTTGATTGTGCTCACCCCGCGCGGCGTGCCGCTGACCCAAAAACGGGTGGCGGAACTTAGCGCAGGGCCGGGCGTGATTTTGCTGTGCGGGCGGTTTGAGGGGATTGATCAACGTGTGATCGACGCCCGCAACGCCGAGGAAATCTCAATCGGAGACTATGTGCTCTCAGGTGGTGAAATCGCCGCCCTCGCCCTGCTGGACGCCGCCGTGCGGCTGCTGCCCGGCGTGATGGGGACAGCCGCCAGCGCCGATGAGGAAAGCTTTGCCACCAATCTGCTTGAATACCCCCACTACACCCGCCCGGCCGTCTGGGCGGACCGGGCCGTGCCGGAAACCCTCACTTCCGGCAACCACCAGGCCATCGCCGCCTGGCGCCACGCCGCCGCCGCCGACATCACCAAAAACCGCAGACCCGACCTTTATAACCAATATGTTGCATCCGGGGCGCAAGCCCCCTAAACACCTCGCCGAAAAGGACCTCTCACTATGAACATCATCCAAACCATCAACGCCGAGCAAATCGCGAAGCTGACCGAAGGCAAACCAATCCCCACCTTCGCCCCCGGCGATACGCTGCGCGTGTCCGTCAAGGTGAAGGAAGGCGAACGCTCGCGTATCCAGGCCTTTGAAGGTGTGTGCATCGCCCGCTCCAACCGCGGCATCAACTCCTCCTTCACCGTGCGGAAAATCTCCTACGGCGAAGGCGTGGAACGTATCTTCCAGCTGTACGCCCCCACCATCTCGGAAATCCACGTCATGCGCCGTGGCGACGTGCGCCGCGCCAAACTCTACTACCTCCGCGGCCGTCGCGGTAAGTCCGCCCGTATCGCCGAAAAAGCCCGCGAAGTTGAAGCGCCGGCTGCTGAGTAAGGCAAGACCCAGGGGGCTTTGCCCCCTGGACCCCCACTAAGGGCTTAGCCCTTAGAACCTATTAGGAATAAGAAAAGGGGGCGCTCAGCGGTGTTGGAAACACCTCGGGCGCCCCCTTTTCTTATTCCCAACTAACGGATTCCAAAGGCTCAGCCTTTGGCGGGGTTCCAAGGGGCAGAGCCCCTTGGTCTTCCTTAACTAAGGAGACGGCGATGTCAGCTTCACGGACTTTGTTCGACAAGATTTGGGATGCGCATGTGGTGGACCGGATGGGGGACGGGACATGCGTGCTCTATATTGACCGGCATTTGGTGCATGAGGTGACGTCTCCGCAGGCGTTTGAGGGGTTGCGTCTGGCGGGGCGGAAGGTTCGCCGGGTGGATGCGACGATTGCGGTGGTGGACCATAATATTCCGACCGAGGACCGGCGCAGCGGGATTAACGAGCCTGAGAGCAAGCTGCAGATTGAGACGCTGGAGAAGAATGTCGCGGATTTTGGCGTGCCGTATTTTCCGGTGCTGGATGACCGTCAGGGGATTGTGCATGTGATTGGGCCTGAGCAGGGGATTAGCCTGCCGGGGATGACGATTGTGTGTGGGGATTCTCATACCAGCACGCATGGCGCCATGGGCGCGCTGGCGTTTGGGATTGGGACTTCGGAAGTTGAGCATGTGCTGGCGACGCAGACTTTGTTGCAGAAGCCGGCGTTGAACATGCTGGTGCGGGTTGATGGCGCAGTGGGGCCGGGTGTGACGGCCAAGGATATTATTCTGGCGGTGATTGGCGAGATTGGCACCGCCGGCGGCAATGGCCATGTGATTGAGTATGCCGGTGAGGCGATACGGGCACTGGACATGGCGGGCCGGATGACGGTTTGCAACATGAGCATCGAGGCGGGGGCGCGGGCTGGATTGATTGCGCCGGATGATGTGACGTTTGAGTATATCAAAGGCCGCCCGTATGCGCCGAAGGGCGATGATTTTGCAAAGGCCGTGGCATATTGGCGCACGTTGCCGAGCGATGACGGTGCCAAGTACGATAAAACCGTGGTGCTGGACGCCGCTTCGATTATGCCACAGGTGAGTTGGGGCACGAGCCCAGAGGCGGTGCTGCCAATTTCCGGCGTGGTGCCTGATCCGGCTTCGGAGCCTGATGAGGCCAAGCGCGCGCAGATGCAGCGGATGCTGGATTATATGGGGCTGACCGCTGGGCAGAAGCTGGCGGGCACCAAGGTTGACGTGGTGTTTATCGGCTCCTGCACCAATTCGCGCATCGAGGATTTGAGGGCGGCGGCGGCTGTTGCGGCGGGTAAGCATGTGGCTGCGGGCGTGCGGGCGTTGGTAGTGCCGGGTTCGGGGTTGATTAAGAAGCAGGCCGAATCTGAAGGTTTGGACAAGGTGTTTTTGGATGCCGGGTTTGAGTGGCGGGAGGCTGGGTGCTCGATGTGTCTGGGGATGAACCCCGATAAACTGACACCGGGGCAGCGTTGCGCCAGTACCTCGAACCGCAATTTTGAAGGCCGGCAGGGGCCGGGTGGGCGCACGCATTTGCTCTCCCCTGCGATGGCGGCGGCGGCGGCGGTGACGGGCGTGCTCACTGATGTGCGGGAGCTGGCATAATGGATAAATTTACCGTTTTAACCGGTGCCGCAGCACCTTTGAATATGGCGAATGTCGATACTGACAAGATTATTCCGGCGCGGTTTTTGAAAACCATCAAGCGCACCGGGTTGGGCAAGGATTTATTCTCCAACCTGCGTTATAACGATGATGGTTCGGAGAAGCCGGATTTCGTGCTGAACCAGCCGAAGTACCGCAAGGCCGAGATTTTGGTGGCGGGTGAGAATTTTGGCTGTGGCTCCTCGCGCGAGCACGCGCCGTGGGCGCTGCTGGATTTTGGCATCCGCTGCGTGATCGCACCCAGCTTTGCCGATATTTTCCATGGCAATTGCTTCAAGAACGGCATTCTGCCGGTGGTGCTGCCCGCCGAAGCTTGCGAGCAACTGATGGCCGATGCAGCCCTTGGCACCAATGCGCGGCTGACGGTGGATTTGGCGCGCCAGGTGGTGGTGCGCCCCGACGGCCAGGAAATTCATTTCGAGGTTGATGCATTCCGCAAGCATTGTTTGCTGAACGGGCTGGATGATATCGGCCTGACATTGGAGCATGTGGCGGCGATTGACACTTACGAGAAAAACGAACCGGCCTGGATGCCGGTGATTGCGGGAGTTTAATGTCTATGATTGCGAATAAAACGATTCTCATGCTGCCGGGTGACGGCATTGGCCCGGAAGTGATGGCGCAGGCCAAGCGCGTGCTGGGCTGGTTGCAGGAGACCAAGCGGGCCAGTTTTGAGATCACCGAAGACCTCGTGGGCGGTGCTGCGGTGGATGTGCATGGCGTGCCGATCACCGAAGCCACCATGGAAAAAGCGCTCTCAGTTGATGCGGTGCTGTTTGGCGCAGTCGGCGGCCCGCAATATGATAAATTGAGCTTTGATATCCGCCCGGAAGCCGCGTTGCTGCGGCTGCGCAAAGATTTAGGTGTGTTCGCCAATTTGCGCCCCGCCAAAGTGTTTGACGCGCTGGTGGATTCCAGCTCGTTGAAGCCCGAACTGGTGCGCGGGCTCGATATCATGATCGTGCGCGAATGCATCGGCGGCGTGTATTTCGGCGAGCCGCGCGGCATTGAAACATTGCCGGATGGCAGCAAGCGCGGTGTGAACACCGAAGTTTACACCACGATGGAAATTGAGCGTGTCGGCCGGGTGGCGTTTGAACTCGCCCGCAAGCGCAACAATATCGTCTGCAGCGTGGAAAAAGCCAATGTGATGGAAAGCGGGCTGCTGTGGCGCCAGACCATGCAGGCTTTGCGCGATGCCGAATATCCGGATGTAACGCTCAGCCATATGTATGCCGATAATTGCGCGATGCAGCTGGCCAAAAACCCCAAGCAGTTTGACGTGATCGTCACCGGCAATCTGTTCGGCGATATTTTATCCGACCTCGCCGCCATGCTCACCGGCTCGCTCGGCATGCTGCCCTCGGCCACTTTGGGCGCGGTGGATGCCTCAGGCCGCCGCCATGCGTTCTATGAGCCGATCCACGGGAGCGCACCGGATATCGCCGGCAAGGGCCTGGCCAATCCGCTGGCGCAAATCCTCAGCCTGGCGTTGCTGTTGCGCTATTCGTTCGACATGGAGGAGGATGCCGCCGCGATCGAGGCGGCGGTGGAACGGGTGCTGGCCACCGGTGGCCGCACCGCTGACATCCCCGCCGAGGGCCGCCCGCGCCTCAGCACATCGCAAATGGGTGACGCTTTACTGGCGGAATTGGCCAAAGCCGCCTGAGTGGCGGGTATGTAAGCCTCGCATATTGCCGTATGATGTCGCTTCGGCTACATCACGCGGCGTGCTGCACCCGTAGCTCAATTGGATAGAGCACCAGACTACGAATCTGGGGGTTAGGGGTTCGACTCCCTTCGGGTGCGCCATTTTATTTCCCATGAACAGAATTTTGCGGCCATTTGCCATCAGGGTAAGTGGCCGTTTTGTTTGGCTTTGAGATAGATCAAAGCCCTCCATGCCTGTCTCTGTTTTGTGGAGTGTCCTGCAAGACGAGAGTGAATATGACCGCTGAGACCGTGACTCCCTATGAAAAAATCGGCGGGGCTGCTGCCGTGCGGCGGTTGGCCGAGGCGTTTTACGATGTGATGGACACGCCGGAATATACACAATTGCGGGCCATGCATGAGCCAGACCTGGGGCCGACGCGCGAAGCGCTGGCGGGGTTTTTAACGGCCTGGCTGGGCGGGCCGCGTGACTGGATCACCAGCCAGGGCGGGTTCTGCGTCATGTCCCGCCACGCCGGCATGGGCATTACAGAAGGCACCAGGGCGCAATGGATGGCGGCGATGCAATGCGCTTTGGCGCAGGCCGAAATTGCGCCGCCATGGGCGGATAAAATGATGCAGGCGCTGGAGCCTGTCTCGCGCGCCATGCTGCGGCGCAGATAATTATTTCATTACGGTCTTTTCAGGAGGCCCACTTCGCCGCAGTGTAAGCGCATGGTGATGGCGCGCTCGGCTCAGTTTGACGCGGTGGTGATCGGGTGTGGCACCATCGGCGCGGCGGTAGGGGTGGCGCTGGCAAGTGCTGGCTGGGCAGTCGCACTCTATGATGCTGATCCTCGGCGCCGGGCCACATTGCGGGAAGGCGGCGGGTTCCATGAGGCGGCGCTGGCGGGCGCGATTTCCGAGGCGATGACAACCGGGCACTTGCAGGTGGTTGACCAGCTTGTGCGGCAACCGGGGGCTGCAAAGTTTATCATTTGCACGCCCACGCCGGTAGCTGCCGATGGTGGCTTTGACCGCGCTCCGCTGGAGCGGGTGACCGATGACATTGCAGCGGTGGCGCAGGATGGCGATGCGGTGCTCGTGCGCTCAACCGTGCCGGTGGGCACCACGCGCGCCCTGGCGGAACGCTTGCGTGGGCGCGGGCGAAATTTGCATTTTGCCGCGGTGCCGGATCGTTCAGTAGAAGGCCGCAGCTTTGCTGACCAGTTTAGCGTGCCACATTTGATCGGCGGGGTGGATGCGGGCTCGGCGATGTCTGCAAAAACCTTGCTGACGCGGCTTGGGCCGGTGGTTGATTTAGGCGTGGCCGAAGCCGCGGAGGCGGCCAAGCTATTTGCCAATGGCTGGCGGGCGGCGCTGTTTGCGCTTTCCAACGCCATGGCTTCGGTGTGCGAGACGCATGGGCTGGATGTGCGTGAGATATTTGCAGGCGCGGCCAAGAATTATCCGCGTTTCGCGCCGCCGCGCCCAGGGCCGGTGGCGGGGCCTTGTTTGCCGAAGGATTTGCAATTGCTGGCCGCCAGCGTGCCGGGGGAGGCAGGTGTTTTGTTGCGCGGCGTGATGATGAGCGAATCGCAAATTATGTTGCGGATAACGGATACATTGGCAACGCATCTGGCAGGCCGCCCGGGCGCAAAAATTGCCTTGCTGGGCATCGCCTTTAAGGGCCAGCCGGAAGTGGATGATGCGCGAGGCGGGGTGGCGCTGGCGCTGGCGGCGCGGCTGCAAGCCGCCATGCCGGGGGCTGAGCTGGTGGGCTGGGATGCCGCGATGCCACCCGGCCAGACTGCAAAGCTCGGCATCAAGCCTGCGGAAACATTATGGGCGGCGGCAGCGGCGGCCGATATTGTGGTGCTGTGCAATGATCATCCGGTGTTTGCCCAAACCGATGCCGCACGGCTGGCGCACAGCATGGCCGCGGGCGGGTTGATTTATGACGTGGCCGGCGGTGCGGCGCAGTGGCCGCATGAGCTGCCTAATAATGTAACACTGCGGGTGTTTGGCCGCGGGGTGGCACACCATGCCGAGTAGGCGCGGGTCTGATACCATCGTGATTCAAACCTTCCGGCAGCATGATATTCCGCCCTGGATCGCGCGGTGCCTCGCCAGTGTACGCGCGTGGGCACTGCTGCACGGGCATGATTATGTGCTGGCAGGTGATGAGTTTTTTGAATTATGCGGGCCGGAATATCTGGCGCGGGGTAAAAAAAATCCGCAGGCAATAACCAATCTGGCGCGGCTGGTGGCCACCCGCCAGCGGCTGGATGAAGGCTATCAGAAGGTGATCTGGCTGGATGCCGATACGCTGGTGTTTGACCCCGAACGGCTGGTGCTGGATTTTCCGGCGGATCAATTGAAAGTTGGTTACGCCTTTGGCCGCGAAATGTGGTTGCGGCAGCATTCGCTACATGAATTGCAAATATCGCCGCCGATGCCGCATAATGCCGCCACCTATTTCACCCCGGCGGCGGTGGATTTGGATATGCTGATCGATCTGATCCGCCATATTGATGCGCAGCGCCAACTGGTGAGTAACTTCCAGGTGGGCGTGCGGCTACTGAAGGGTTTGCAATATTCGCTGATGTTTCCAACATTTTCGCATTGCGCAATGTTTTCACCGGCGCTGCTGGGATATCTGGCGGCGCAGAATCCGCAGGCGCTGGCGATTTACGGCAGAGCGTTCAAATTTCAGTCCTGCGCCGGGAATTTATGTCTCTCAGTGAAAGGCGAATTACCGCTGCCCCTGCTCAACCGGGCGATGGACATACTGCTGACAAGCCGGGGTGAGGCGCTGAATCGTTACGCCGCCGAACCACGGCTGGATTTAACGCCGTATGATGAGGTGCTGGACGAGTCCCACGGCTAAGCAAACGGCTTACGCAGGAAAATCCGCCGGGCATTGTTGGGGTAGTTGGGCAGCTCACCGAAACTCTCAAAGCCGTGGCGTAAATAAAACGCCAGGGCTTCGGGGTTCAACGTATCAAGCCAGAGGCCGGTGCAGCCGCGCTGTTTCGCCTCGGCCTCGGCGCTGGCGAGCAGCAAATGGCCAAGCCCCTGGCCGCGCCGCGCCTGGGGCACAAACAGCAATTCGATGAACAGCCAATTTTGCCAGCTCCGCCCCACCAGCCCGCCCTGCCACGCGCCAGCATCATCGCGCAGCATGATCGCGAGCGGCAGGCTGCTGACCGGCGGCAGAAAATCCGCATGGTGAGCGGTAATGCCGTCAACGAGGTAATTGCGGAACTCAACATCCGGCGTGGTGGTGAGGCTGAGCGTGAGGCCGGGCGGCAGCATCTTTATACGCGGGTGATTTCGGTGAGCCGCACAAAGCGGGTGCCGCTATTGTGCAATGCCACCAGGCCAACGGCGATGCCCGCACCGGATTCGCGCTTAGGCTGGTTGATGTGGCCGATGATGACATCGCCGTTGCGGGCGTTGGCCATGCGCATCGCCACCACGCGCATTGGCAGGGAAGCCCCTTCATCGGCGCTGAGCGAATAGCCACCGATGCGAAACCCCATTGATTCGATCAGGGGAATCGCTGAGGGGCTGTAAATGGCGGCAGCCCCCCGGTACCAGCTGGGTGCGCGGCCGGTGGCGGCACTGATGGCGGCAGCGCCGTTTTGCACCTCGGCGCGGATGGCCTCCAGCGTGCCGGCATTGGCGAGGCCAAATAATTTCCCCTCGCCCAAAACCGGTGGCAGATGCTTCGCGCCATGGTTCTCCAGCGTGAAAATATCAGGACGTGCCTTCAGGAACGCCAAGCCCTCAGGATTGTAGCGCATCCATACTTCAGTGACGAAGATGGTGGCTGGGATGTTATATTGCACCAGCGTATCGGCAATGCGGTGGTCAAAATGACCGGGGCAGGCATCGAGCGTGATGGCGACGGTGCGGGTGGTGATGCTGGTATCGGTGAGGCGCAGTTGCGGGTTAAGCAGCCCGGCGGCCGGGGCTTGCCGGTGCGCAATGCGGCTGAGCGGCAGCGTGAGGGCGCCGCCGCAAAAGAAGCGCCGGGAGAGATTTGTGCAAAGCTCGCACATGCAGGCATTTCCTAAAGGTTTTGGCTGCTTTGCGCGGGGCGCGCCGTTGCGTCAATCCCGGTTTGGTTATTCCAGCCACGCCACTAAAGCGGAGACGGTGACCAGCGACAGCACCGTGGAGACCAAAATGGCGCGCGAGGTGACGGCAGCCTCGCGGTTATATAATTTGGCCAGCATGAACGGCCCGGTGCCGATGGGCAGGGCGCTGAGGATGAGTGCGGTGTGCGACCATACCGCCGGCATGCTGAACAGCCGGAACGCGATGAGGTAGGTAAGGGCCGGCTGCACCAACAATTTCAGCCCCACCAGCCGGGCGATGAGCGCGGTATCATCAGCCGCTTCTGATTGCGCGAGGAACAGCCCGATGGTGACCAAAGCGCAGGGTGAGGCGGCGTCGCCCAGCAGGCTGGTGTAGCGCAGCACGGGGGCGGGCAAGGTGAAGCCGATTTGCGCATGCAGCACCGCCACCACCATGCCCAGCACCGGCGCTATCAGCAGCGGGTTGCGCGCCAGCGAGCGTGCCACTTTGCGAAGCGTGGCGGAAAATTGCGGAGTGTGGGCAAGGTCTGTCTCGATCAGAATAATGGCGGCGGCGAATAATACGCAGGCGGTGAGGATGGTGGCGATGATGGATGGCACCAGCGACGCCTGCCCCAGCGCTGCCAGGCAGAGCGGAATGCCCATGAAGCCGGTGTTGGCATAGGCGGCATCCAGCCCCTCGATGCTGCGGTCCGCCAGGCGATGATGCACGCGGCCGCCCAGCAGGAACGAGAGCACGAAGGTGACCATCATGCCGCCGGTAAAGGCCACCAGAAACCCCGGCTCCTCAAACGCGGCGGCGGTGATGCCCGCCATGCCCTGAAACAGCAGCGCGGGGAGCGCGAGCCAAACGACGAAATTATTCAGGCTTTCGGTGGCGGCCGTGCCCAGGATGTTGCGCCGCGCGCAGACATAGCCGGTGAGAATCAGCGCGAAGATCGGGAATACCGAGGTAAAGACAATTTCCATGCGGTGTTTTCCCGCATGGCGGGAAGGGCGGCAAGAGCCTGGACTCCGGATGGCGCTAATGTATTAATTACGCAACCGGAGGGATTCCATGATGCTTCGAGCCGCTTATGTTTCAGCCGTGCTTGCCGCTGTCAGTTTGGGGCCGGGTGCGGCACTGGCGCAGACTGACCCGAACGCCGCCGCCATCGCCGCCCTGAAAACCTATGAGCTGCCTGACCATACGGCATCGGTGCGGCTGCCGGCTTCATGGAAGGTGGTGGCAACCGGGGTGGGGTTTATTCAGGCCACGGGCCCGCATGGTGAGCTGGCTTTGTTTGGCGTGATGATCCCCGCCAAGGATGCCAGCCCCGCTGGTCTTTCAGCCGGCGGCATCATCCAGCCTTATGCGGCTGATGCCACCCAGCGGTTTTTGGCCTCGGTGGATTGGGTGCGGGCACATAATGGCAAGCCCGCGGTGCAGGCGGTGTTTTACAGCAACACGCCGATTACCGCACCGCCGGCCTTCGGCAATTGCGCCAACATAACGGCGGTGCTGAACGGTGTGGCGGCGGTGGAGAGCGATTTTTGCTCGCTGCCGGTTGATAATGCCGGTAACTACCGGAATTTTTTTAAAGCTGTGGGGCTGCCGGTGGCGGTGGCCAAGCAGGAGCGCAGTTTGATGGAGGCGATTCTCGCCAGCTACCGGCTGAACATCCAGGCCATTTCGCAACAGCAGGCGGTGCAAACCAAGGCACCCGCCGCACCGGCGCCGGTGGCGAACGCGCGCGGCAGTATGTCAGCCACCGTGAGTGCGCAAAATTCGCTGGTGGCCGGGCAATTGATGATGGCCGAAGCCAACGCCATTAGTGCGCAAACGGCTGCCATGCAGCAGGTTGTTAATAATTCGGTGAGTGATTTCGACCATGGCGTGCTGCGTGGTGACACACCCGTGTACCGCGAGGGTGACCCCGAGCCGCTGTTCTGGGTGGGGAATTAAGTTTGGGGGCGTAAAGCGCCCTCCCCGCCCCCGCTTTCATTACGAGATCCGCGTAAGCGGGGTGCGGCAATGACGGGTAGGGAATTGTAGGGTGGGTGAGCGGAGCGTAACCCACCATTCGTGCCGCCGCATAAAAACGATGGGTTGCGCTGCGGTTGCCCATCGTACATTTGCTAGTGTTTTGTCGGAGGTGATTTAACACCATTTTTTTTTAGTGTGGAAGGTGGTGCACCTACCTTAGAAGTGCTCGACCGTATGAAAGGTGTGCCGAATATATCTTCATATACTTCGGTAAACTGAACACTGTTTGAAACTTCTCTAAATACGGGCCATTGTCGATAATCTTCAGCATTTGGGTTTCCGTCTTTTCCGATCACCTTCATAAGTTTTATGACAGTACTAATATCTTCGTTCACTGAGGCAACACTTATCTGATAAACTAATGCACAGGCAGACCAATCTTCTGTATTCAAAATTAATCTTGCTTGCTCTTTTTTGCCTTGGAGTCTAACCGCATTTGCATAGTTAATTACGAGCATCAGCCGTGTTCTCTCGTCCATGCCCCGCGCTGGAATTTTAGTCGCAAAGCTGAGCAGCGACTCAGCTAGAGGGTAGGCTTCACGAAAAATTAAATCGAAGCATAGTTCATTAAGAAATTTATCTGCTTCTTTTGACTCTGATTTCAAAAACTTCTTCCATAAAACGTAAGTTAACTTTATACCAATTTCATAAATTATATTGACAGCCTTGGAAAAATAATCTGTATCTACATGAAGTTTTTGTCCGATTGTGATATTTTCGAGATCAAAATTTTGGCTCTTTCCAATGGAAATATATTGTTCTGAAACCATACCACCAGTATGTGTTAGGAGATTTCTACGTTCACAAATTTCTAGAAATTGTGGCCAAATGGACAGTCCTTCCCTCAATTTTACTGAAAACTTCTTCTCCATCCAGGTAAAATGCTCATGATGGCTTTCTCGAATAACACTTTCGACTTCTTTATCAATTATCGCTTGCCGTGCGTCTTCTATAGAAGCATAATCTTTAAGATCGGAATATTTTATTGATTTTTCTGATGTAAGTATTATTTCTTGGTGAATGTTCAGAACTACTTTTAGTAGGCGCGATAAAAAAGCATCATAGCAGCTAATTAAACCAATTATCATGACTTCAGGAAGATGACGCACTCCCTCTGCTGCAGATGCAGCTTCATTTTTGTGGATGGTAAACTCACGAAAGCAATCAAGGTCTAGTTCGTATATAGTTTTATCATCGCGTGATATATCGTCCCTCTTTTTTCCCTTCGAAATGGCAAAGTCTCTGATTTTATTGGGTCCCATTACGATAGAAAGTATGGGAGCAAGCGTAAGAGTCACGGGAATAAATGTTCGATATAAAGCCATTGTTGAATTGAAAGACAAAAACAACTCTCGAAAGTTCGGATTTTCGGGCTGTGTAATTTCAGGAGGTTTTTCTTTGTGTTTTGTTTCGCCGCCAAATAATTCAGTGACCGATCCAGCGGTGCTATAAGCAACGACATGAGAATCTTTCTCCTGAATTCCAATATAAAAGCTTGGCCTATTTGCCTTCAGCGAAGCTACCAATTTTGTCTTGGATTTTACTGTTTTCTGATCGACCATTGTGACTTTCATAAAAATTCGGTGGTGATTGAGAATCTGTTGCTGAAGAAAAGCCACTGTATTGGTTTTGTTGGAAAATTTTAAATGTTAACAAAATTGTCTTGCTTACCAAACTACTGAAACTAACTATTAGCGTGAGGTCATCTTCTGCCGATCTCCTAGGTAGTCTTTCTTAGATTTACTTGGTTGTAAATGACCGTTCACAATTCGTTCTATATTGAGGAGGTCACCGCGAATATGCGGGCTAAGCCTTTTCGAAAAAGTTTGTGGCGTTCGATTTTATGAACCCAAAAGTTGATGAGCTCACCCCCGTCCGCCCCACCAATCTGCGTACCAGCCTCCCAATCGGCTATAATTGCCCCCTGCCCCGCCGGGTTGTATGACCCCAGCCGGAACAAACCACCGCCAACAGGGGAACCCGCGCCATGGCTGACCAGAATTTTGATGTGATCGTGATCGGCTCCGGCCCTGGCGGCTATGTGGCGGCGATCCGGGCAGCGCAGTTGGGGCTGAAGACCGCCTGCGTCGAAAAACGCGCCACCTTGGGCGGCACCTGCCTGAATATCGGCTGCATCCCCTCGAAGGCGCTGTTGCAATCCTCTGAGAATTTCCAGGAAATCAGCCATTCGGCGGCGGATCATGGCATCAATGTCGGGTCCATCAGCCTGGATCTGGCCCGGATGCAGGCCCGCAAGGGTGAGGTGGTGGGCGTCAATACCAAGGGCGTGGAATTCCTGTTCAAAAAGAACAAGGTCACCTGGATCAAGGGCGAGGCGAAATTCACCAGCCCCACCGCCATCGAGGTAGCGGGCGCGGCCTATACCGCGAAAAACTTCATCATCGCCACCGGCAGTGATTCCGTGCCGTTGAAGGGCGTTGAGGTGGATGAGCAGCGCATCGTTACCTCCACCGGCGCGCTGGAACTGAACGCGGTGCCGAAGCATCTGGTGGTCATCGGCGGCGGGGTGATCGGGCTGGAGCTGGGCTCGGTGTGGCGGCGCCTGGGCGCGGAAGTGACGGTGGTGGAATTTCTCGACCGCATTACCCCCACCATGGATAGCGAGATTTCCACCGCCTTCCAGAAAATCCTCGCCAAGCAGGGGTTTGTGTTCAAATTAGGCGCAAAGGTGACCGGCGCGAAAGTGACCGGCAAGGGCGTGACCCTGACCGTGGAGCCGGCCAAAGGCGGGGCGGCGGAGACCATCGAGGCGGATGTGGTGCTGCTGGCCATCGGCCGTTACGCCTACACGGCGGGGCTGAACCTGGAAGCTGCCGGGGTGGCCGTTGATGAGCGTGGCCGGGTGAAGACCGATGCGCATTTTGCCACCAATGTGCCGGGCATCTATGCCATCGGCGATGTCATCACCGGCCCGATGCTGGCCCATAAGGCCGAGGATGAGGGTGTGGCCATCGCCGAGCGTCTGGCAGGGCAAGCCGGGCATGTGAATTATGATGCCATCCCGAGCGTGGTTTACACCTGGCCGGAAGTGGCCTCGGTGGGCAAAACCGAGGAGGAGCTGAAGGCGGCTGGCGTGGCGTATAAGGTGGGCAAATTCCCCTTCACCGCCAATGGCCGCGCCCGCGCCATGGGGGCTACCGATGGGTTTGTGAAAATCCTGGCCGATGCTGGCACTGACCGTCTGTTAGGCGCGCATATTCTGGGGCCGGATGCCGGCACGCTGATTGCGGAGCTTACCACCGCCATCGAATTTGGTGCCTCGGCTGAGGATGTGGCGCGGATCTGCCATGCTCACCCCACGTTGAGTGAATCAGTAAAGGAAGCCGCCCTGGCGGTTGAGGGCCGTGCCCTCCATATCTAAGCCATGACAAATTATATCCGGCTCGGCGTTAATATCGACCATGTGGCCACCCTGCGGAATGCGCGGGGTGGCACGCACCCTGACCCGTTTACCATCGCGCAGGCGTGCGTGGCGGCGGGGGCGGATGGCATCACCATCCATCTGCGCGAAGACCGCCGGCATATCCGTGATGCCGACGCCATTAAAATCTGCGCGGAAATTCCAGCGCCGATTAATTTGGAAATGGCCGCCACTGAGGAGATGACCAGCATCGCCTGCCAGTTGAAACCGCACGGCGTCTGCATCGTGCCGGAGCGCCGCGCCGAGATCACCACCGAGGGCGGGCTGGATGTGGTGTCGCATCAGGCGGAGCTAAAACCCCTCATCGCGCGGCTGAACGCGGCGGGGATTGTGGTGTCATTGTTTGTGGACCCGGAGCCTGCGCAGTTGCAGGCCGCCGTGGCGGTGGGGGCCGCCGTGGTGGAGTTGCACACCGGCGCTTATGCCAACCACAAGCCGGGCGAACTCGCCCGCCTGACCGCGGCTGCCGCGTTGACCACCAAGCTGGGGCTGGAATGTCATGCCGGGCACGGGCTGACCTATGAGAACGTCACGCCGGTTGCCGCGTTGCCGGAAATCCGCGAGCTGAACATCGGGCATTATCTGATGGGCGAGGCGCTGCTGGTGGGTCTGCCGGAAACCATCCGCCACATGAAAGGGCTGATGGAAGCGGCGCGGCAGGGTTAGGATTTACCGCCGAACAGGGCTGCCTGGGCGGCGGGTGATTCGAACACGCAGGCTATATCATGGGCGCAGCCCGGCACCACGGTGAGGTGGTGCGCGCCCTTCGCCAGCATTTTGTTGTCATAGGCTTCGTAAAGCTGGCCGCGCTGCAGCCGGTACGGGCCTTGCAATTCGTCGCCGCATTTTTTGGCGAGCAGTTTGTAGAATGTGCCTGGGCCGGAACTGTCGTCGAGCGCGCCTTCCAGATATTGCACATCGGCTTTGATATAGGCGGCGCGAGCGGCGGCAGGGCTGCGTGTCAAATCGGGAGGTAAATTCGCGAGGCCGAGCTTCCAGTCATTATAACCGGGGCAGATGGCGCTGCCGGGCTCGGGCCGGTAATTATCAAAATACAGCCAGGAGCCTGGGTCGGCGGCAACATAGCGCAGTTTTACACCGCCCGGCGGCGGGGCTGCGAAGCCCACGTAGTGCTGCACAAACTGCCCGCCGGCGGAAAACCCGGCGACGGTGATCACGCGCACGGTGGGAAATTGCTTGTGCAGGGCTGCAACAAGTGCGTCCATGGCGCTGAAGGAGGTGATAGCGCCGTTCTGCGCGGCATCGCCATCGAGCCAGGTGGGGCATCGCCATACGGCGTTGCTAGCTTGCGCGGCGGGCACGCCGGCGTATTGGCATTTGGTCGATTCATCGGCTGCGACGGCGAAGATGGGTGCTACCAGCACCAGGCTGGTTTGGTGCGCGGCGCTGGCGGCGGCCTGGGTGGCATCGAAGGTGCGGTTGGCATCACGCTTATAGCCATGCACCGCGATGATGATGCCGGTGGGGGCCGCGGGCGCGGGAGAGATATAATAATTCATCGTCAGGCCATGGCCGAGTTGCAGCGTGGCAAGCTGCGCCGGGGCCGCCTGCGCAAGCTGGCAGACCAGCAGCGATACCAGCGCGAGGATGATTCGTTTCATAGCGGACTCCTGGTGGGCGTGGTTGCAAACAGCGCGCTGGCAGCACTGGGGTGGCTGAACATGGCGGTCATGTCATGGCCTGTTTGCGGAACGATGATGAGATTATGCCGTAAGGCGCTGCTAAATTTTTGGGTCAGGTAGCGCCAATGATTTTGTCCGCGCTCCAGCCGGTTGGCACCTTGGGGCCGTGCTGCCGGGCGCTTGTCGAGGGCTGCGGCATCGGGGTCGTTATCGAGCGCGCCGAGAAGATAGGTGATGTTGTGCTGGGCGTAGCTGGCCGACACGCGGGGGAGGAACGCCGGGCGATTTTGCAAGCCATATTTCCAATCATCAAAGCCAGGATACTGCGCTGCATCGGGGATTGCGAAACCGTTGGAGGCGGGGCGGATGGGGTCGAGATATAAATACGAACCAGGATTGGCGATGACGAAGCTGACCGGCAGACGGCTCGACGAGTTTTCAAAAAACACAGCATAACGCTGCAATAATTGCCCCCCGGCGGAATGCCCGGCAAGCGTGATGTGGCGCAATGCCGGGAAGCGCGTGCGATCAGACAGCATGGCGATGAGTGTATCGAGCACGGTGAAGCTACTGATGCCCGATGGCCCGCACGCGGCTTCCGCGGCCATCCATTGGGCGTCAGGCCAGTGCAGAGTCTCCGGTGTTGCGGGACTGTCAGCCGGGCTGATGAATAGCGGCGCGATGATAAGCTGTGGCAGATTGACCTGGGCGCAGATTGTTTGCGCGGTGTCCAGGCATTTTTGCGCATCACCCCGGCGTCCATGAATCATGATGATGGCGCTGGTGTGATTGATACGCGGACGGGCAGGATCATCATTGGCAAACACCCGAAGCGGATGATTTGCGATGCTGATGACCTGCCCGCCTGACGTTAGAGCCGTCACGGCTGGCTCAGATTACCACTTTAGCGCGGACCCAATGCCGATGGCATTCTGATGGCTGTTGCCTTCTGGGCCGACGGAAGCGCTGCCATGGTCATGCTCCTGACCGTACAGATATGAGATGAACACAGCGAGGTTTTTATTCACCTCATAAGTCGCACCGAGCGCCGCGCCGATTGAGCTATAGGTTTGGCCAACGGTGTGGGTGGTCGCGGAATGTGATGCCGCGGCCCAATCCTCGAAAATACTGCCGCCGAAGACAAGATGATGAATCCGGTAGGTAGCGCCGACAATATAGTCGAGCCCCTTGCGCTGGCCCGGTTGCAAGACTTCATAGTCGTGATTCGTCTGGCCATATTTAATGTTGGCTCCTAACGTGAGAGCCCCGATATCAACCGTGGTGCCGAACTGTGTGACTTCAAGTTGCTTACGGTAAACAGTGGTGGTTGTGTTGCCCAACGGCGAGCCGATTAACTCACCGCCCGAAGTCTTGATGCCAACGCCATCAAAATGGCCGGTGTACTGGATCATGCCATCGAAGGTATTGATCCGGCGGTCTGCGTTGGATCCAGGAATAGAGGTCTCTGCCGAGGTATCGCTCGCCCCTTCATTCAAGCCGTTTGAGTTCGGCTCGTACGACACCGCAAAGTTAAAATTATCGAAAGATGGTGAAAGATAAACGATCTTTGACGTTGTATAAAGCTTTCCGGTGTCCGCATAGATGAAATGCGCGGGTGAGCCGCCAGGTATATAGCTAGCCAATCCGCCGTCGGAATTCCATTGCTGACCGTCACCGAAGTCGCCGATCACGCCATCCTGCAGCAAGCCAAAGGCGCCGTCGGTCTGGCCAAAACGGATGTAACCATATTCGGACGTGCCGACATACGCATAGGCGCGCCGGACGTAGAGGTTAACCGTGCCGTTGGTGGATGTAGAGTTGCTGTTGACGCCTGCACCATTGGCGGCAGCCGACGTGTCGCGGATTTCGGAAGCCACGCCGTATTGCAGGCCGTTTTTCGTGGTTGCGTCAAACCCTGGGTACAGGCGGAAGAATCCAAAATCGGTCAGTGAGCCGGTTTTTGTTCCGGTCGAACCTGTGGTCACCAGCGGGTTGGTCAAACCGATCTGGAATTGAAATTGGCCGTTCAGATGAACCACCAATGTACCGGGCGCCGGCGCCTGGTCCGGCTGTGCGGCAGCGACGCCGGCGGAGCCAAGAGTCAACAGCCCAGCAAGTACAACTTTATTATTTATCATCAGTAAATCTCCCAGTTCGTGATTTTAATTCTGTAACTGAAGGTATACATTGTACGCAGTGTGTAACCGAGATAGTGAAACGATAAAGTTGATAAGCTGAGGCTATCAGTTAGCAGACCGTTACATTTTATAGGGGCGCTGCTTGCCAGATTGTCAGTGATAAAAATCCAATTTTGCACAGGCATAAAACCGCCGCCCTTGCAGGGTCGCGTTTCCTACTGATACGGCGGCTGCCAACGGCTGATGCGTATTTATATCTCGGCGGCGCGGCGGCGCGCGGTGGCCACCATGCCGTGGGTCATTGCCACACTCAGGCCAGTATAGGTCGTGGCATCAAGTGCAGCCGTAATGATGTCAGGTGAAACGGCCGCCTGCACCGCCGGGTCTTGCATCAGCACGGCGGATAGTTTGGCACCTGATTGCAAAGCCGCGGTGACGGCTTCATGCACCAAATCATGCGCGTGGGTCCGGCCGATCAGTGGTGCCAGCACCATCATCGCCCGCTCCGAGGCAATGAATTCGCCGGAAAGATCAAGGTTGCGACGCATCCGCGCAGGATCGAGGCGCAGATTATCGATCAGCTCATGAAACGTATCAAGCAGCTCATAGGCCAGCGGGCAGCTTTGGTCGATCAATGCCGAGATCATCTGGTTATGCGCGCCATCACCCTCAAAGCTTGGCTGCATGGCTTCAAGTGCTAACGGCATCTGGGTGCGCAATTGCGCCGCCAATGAGATGACATGCACGGCGATTTTGGAATTCACTTTATGCGGCATGGTGCTGGAGCCGATCACGTCGTCGCCGAGCGCTTCGTAAACTTCGCTGGTCTCATCAGTCATTAACATATATAAATCACGCGCGATTTTGGCGCAGGTGGCGCTGAATAAAGCCATCAGCATGATATATTCGGCAAAATAATCCATGCCCGCGCGCGACGGCACCGCCAGCGGATGCAGCCCCAGCCGTTGTGAGAGGCGGCGGTTCAATTCGGGTCCATCATCGCCAAACGCATGCATGGCACCCACCGCCCCACCCCATAATGCCGAGAACACCCGCGGTTCAGCGCCGGTGAAACGGTCAAGATGGCGCAGCCATTCCTCGATCCACGCGGCCACCTTGAAGCCGAAGGTGATCGGCAAGGCGTGCCGGCCATTGGTCCGCCCGGCGATCGGCATCTCGGCACTCATCTCGGCCAGGTCAGCGAGTTTTAAAAGCACGTCGGTAAACCGCAGCATGAAGGCGCGATGCGCCCGGCGCATGATGATGGAGCGGCCGGTTTGTATTACATTCTGGGTGGTGGCGCCCCAATGCACGTAACCGCCGGCATCACCTTCACAGGCTTCCGACAATATCCGCACGATTGAGACAATCGGTGCACGGGTTTTAGCGATGTCAGCCGCGATTTCGGCTTCGTTGAGACATTTAAGACTGGCTTTGGCCACAATCTCGCGGGCGGCGGCTTCTGGAATCATGCCCAGCTCGGCTTGTGATTCCGCCAAGGCGGCTTCCACATCCAGCCATGATTGCCAGATGGCGTTGCGCGAAAACAACGCCCTCACTTCGGCACGGGTTGCACGCATTTGGGAACCTGCAGGCGAGTAAGGCATCGAGACTTATCCTAATAGTATCGTAAACATGAATGGCTGGCGGTGTTCATAGCACTTGTTCCAGAAAATATTTCAGACGCGGTGTTTGCGGCGCATCGAACATCTGCGCAGGGGCACCAGTTTCAACAATCTGGCCGTGGTCCATGAAAATAACCTGCCCCGCCACTTCTCGCGCAAAGCGCATCTCGTGCGTTACCACCAGCATTGTCATGCCGGCGAAAGCGAGGTCACGCATGATGGCGAGCACGCCTTTTACCAGCTCCGGGTCAAGCGCCGAGGTGGCTTCGTCGAACAGCATGACATGCGGCTCCATCGCCAGAGCGCGGGCAATCGCAACGCGCTGCTGCTGGCCGCCGGAGAGGTCGGAGGAACGGCGGTGTTCAAAACCCTTCAGGCCAATGGCGGCAATTTGCACGGCGGCCCGGGCTTCGGCCTCGTCCTTCGGCAGCTTGCGGACCTTTTGCAGCGCCAGCGCGACATTTTCGATGACGCTGAGATGCGAGAACAGATGAAAATGCTGAAACACCATGCCCACCCGCACCCGCAACTTGTCGATATCGACGCCAGGTGCGGTGATGTCGTTGCCTTCGATGAAAATTTTGCCGCGCTCGGGCCGCTCGAGCAGGTTGGTACAGCGCAGCAAGGTGGATTTACCCGAGCCGGACGGGCCGATGATGCAGGTTGTCATGCCGCGCGGCACGCTGGCGGAAACATCCTTCAGCACATGCACATGCCCGAATGATTTGCTGATGTTTTCGAAGCGGACGCTGATCTCCGCTGGTGCTGATGAGCCTGTCATTTATGCGGCGACCTTACCGCGCTGGCTGCCGCGCTGCATGCGCCGTCCCCAGGCGGCCACCGCATAGGTCATCGGCACGGTCAGCGCGAGGTACAATAATCCAGCGGCGGTGAGCGAGGAGAGGTTGGCATTATTGATGGAATTATCTTGCGCAATAGAAAATATGTCGCGCTGCGAGGCGGTGAGGCCCAGTAAAAATACCAAGGCGGTGCCTTTGATCACCAGAATGAACTGGCCGGTCAGCGGTGGCAGCACGCGGCGGATGCCTTGTGGCAGAATCACGAAGAGCATCGCCTGCCAGCGCGTCATTCCCAAGGTGCGTGCCGCTTCCACCTGGCCGCGCTCAACGCCCTGAAACCCGGCGCGGAAAATCTCCGCCATATAGGCGCTCTCAATCAGCCCGATTGAAAACGCGGCATAGGCATAGGTGCTTTTGCCGAAGATGCTCAAGCCCGCCAGCGGCAATCCCTGGCCGATGAGATAGACGGTGAGGATGTGCGGCAGGCCGCGCAGCAAATCCACATAACCGCGGCAAAAAAACCGCACAGGGCGTTGCGTGGCAAGCAATCCGGTGGCGATCACCAGCCCAAGCGCGATGCCGATGATAGTGGCGATGACCGAGAGCAACAGCGTGTTGGGCAGGCCCACGGTCAATAGCTGCGGCATCACACCGGCGATGATTTGGGGATCGAAGAAGGTCTCTCCGATCCTGCGCAATCCTTCAAACATGCTGGTTCCTAATGGTTAGTTGGCAGCGCTGCGGTTGAGATGCGGCATGCCCGGATAATCCTGATATAGCTGGTCCGGGAGCGTCATGGAGGGGTCGCTCCATTTGGCGAAAATTTTAGTGAAGGTGCCGTCTTTCATAATCCCGGCAATCGCGCCGTTCACAGCCTTCAATAATTGCGGATTATCCTTGGCCACCGGAAATGCGATCTCGCCGGAGGTGACGGTCTGTGAGGTGGCAAATTCCGGATGTTTCGCCAGCAGTTGCGCGGTGGTTTCCTGGCCGGTGAACAACCCGTCAACCTGGCCTGCCAGCAGCGCATTGGCGCTGGAGGCAATGTTCGGGAAGGTTTTCACGGTCACGCCCGGCGCGATTTGCTTGAGCACCGGGATCAAGGCGCTGCCGACGGTCACGGCAATGGTCTTGCCCTCTGCACCATTCACCTTGGCGATCGGTGCGGTTTTCAGGCTGATCAGCTCGGCCTGCGAATAGCCGACCGGCGTGGTGAAATCCACCACCGCCTGCCGCTCCGGTGTCACCAGCACGCCAAACGCCGCGGTGTCGTACTGATGGTTGCGCACCGCCGGCAGCATGGCGGCGAAACTGGTTGAAATGAAGGTTACCTTCAAATGCAGGCGGGCGCCGATGGCGTTTTCAAAATCAACGTAGAGCCCGCTCGGCACGCCGTCCTGAATGAAGGAGACCGGTTTGTCGTCGGTGCGGTACGCCACGGTCAGTTGGCCTGGCGTGACCAGAGTCATGCCGCTGGCCGCAGCAGGGCTTGGGCTCAAGCCAAGCCAGAGAGTCAGGCCGGCGCAGGCAGAAATAAGCATTGAACGCATAACGTAACCTTCCTTTTTGAACGGCGATGCAGCATCGCTCTTTAATCTTGGTGTCTTGTTTTATCCGAATTGGCGCCGTCTCTGAAGTGAATCCTCCGATCATTTCGATAAGTTCAGCTTATCGTTTAATCCACGCGCAAGCTTCAAAATGGCGCGCAGGGCGGGTGAGGTGTCACTGCGGCGGTATAGCAGGATCAACTCGGTGGTAACCGGATCGTGCAATTCGCAATAGGCCACCCCCGGCAGCGCCAGCCGCATCATGGATTGCGGCACCAGCGCCACGCCGGTGTGGGCGCCCACCAGGCACAGCATGGTGGCAATCTGCGGTACTGTATGGGCGATGCGCGGCTCAAACCCGGCCTGCCGGCAAGCGGCTTCCACCTGACCACGCAGCCCGCCGCTGCGCTGCTGGATATATTGAATGAACGGATCGCCGGCGAAATCCTTAAGCTGGCATACAGGCTGAGCGGCGCGGATATCATCAGCGGGCAGCGCCAGAACCATGGATTCGGTATGGATCGGCAAGATCATCAGCGCCGGGTCGAGGATTGGCAGCGGTGAGCGGATCATCGCGAAATCCAGCGTTTGTTCCACCAGTCGCTGCACCTGCTGGGAGGCGGTAAGCTGATTGAGCTTCAAGGTGACCGGCGGGCGCATCTTGATGGCGGCGCTGATCAGCGCGGTAAAACTTGGATGAAACGCTGCCGAGCCAACATAACCCGCCGTCAGCGTCCGGGTTTCACCACGGCTGATGGCGCGCCCCACCATCTCGGCCCGCACCGCCTGGCTGAGCGCCATCTGGGCTTCCGGCAGCAAGGCCTCACCGGCGGCGCTGAGTTTGATCCGGCGGCCTTGCCGGTCAAACAACCGGCTGCCGAGATTGGTTTCCAGCGTGCGGATAAGTTGGCTGAGCGCCGGCTGGCTGATGCCCAGCAACTCGGCAGCGGCGTGGAAATGCTGGGTCTCGGCGGCGGCGGCAAAGGCGCGCCAATGCCGCAGATCGGTCTGCATATCGGCTAGTACCGGCCAATCAAGATGATTCATCGCTAGGGCACTTCCCTGCCGTTGTTATGCTCAGGAGACTATGTTGTCAGGTCGTTGGCAATGCCAAGGCTAACCCGTCAGCAGAGCGCTCTGGGCTTTCATGCCATTGACCAGGGCGGCGGAGAGAGCCTTGAAGCGAGGGGTTTCCCTGGTGTCGCGATGTTGCGCCAGCCAGACCTCGCGCTTGGCATCGCAGCCCGGCAGCCTTACCAGCCCCTGTGGTGCGGCCAGATAATGCGCGAGGCAAGCCACCCCGAGGCCCGCCATGCAGGCTTTAAGCTGCACGTAGCGGCTGTCACTGCGCAAGCCCACCTCGGCGTGCGAAAAATACTGCGCCATGACGACATATTCGGGGAAGTTGGGGGAATCATCCTCCATCAAAATCACCTTATGGCCAGCGCCGCCCTGGGTGGGCAGGCCGTGCTGGGCGATGTAGGCGGGGCTGGCGTAATGGCCGTACCCAATGTCCCCCAGCTTGCGGATGACCAGGTCGCCACCCAGCGGTCTGGCCATGCGCACCGCTAAATCGGCCTCCCGCGCCGCCAGGCTGAGGGTGCGCTGGCTGCAAATCAGCTTCACCAGAATGCCCGGATAATCGGCGGAAAACTGCGCGATAATCGGCATCAGCACCTCGGCGGCCAGGGTCTCGATGGTGGTCAGGCGCACTTCCCCGGCGAGGCGGGTATCCTGCCCGGTGATGGCGCGTTCAGCGGCCAGAGCGGCGGTTTCCATGGTTTCGGCCTCCGCCAGCGCGGCCTCACCCGCCGGGGTGAGCACATAGCCGCGCGGGGTTTTTTGCAGCAGCAGCACCCCGGCCCGCGCCTCGAACGCCGCCAGCCGCCGCCCCATGGTGGATTGCCTGATCCCCAGGGTGCGGGCCGCACCCGAGAGCGTGCCAGCCCGCGCCACCGCCAGAAAACTATGTAAATCCTCCCAATCCAGCATCGAGGCCTCCTATGCGTAAACGCATAATGACTGTGCTATAATTCGGGCTGTCTGCCTAGGTTTTGCATAGATATATCCGTCCCACTGAGTGAATTTTATGGAGTACCCCAATGATCGATACCAAAACGGCGCCCTATGCGGCGCTGCTGCTGCGCGTGAGCCTCGGCGGCTTGCTGCTGGCCCATGCCGGGCTGAAGTTTTTCGTGTTCACCCCGGCGGGCACCGAGAAATTTTTCGCGAGCCTGGGCCTGCCGGGCTGGTTTGGCCTCGTGGTGATGGCCGGAGAGACCATTTGCGGTCTGGCGCTGATTTTGGGCGTGTATGCCCGCATCGCCGCCGTGCTGATGGCGCTGGACCTGCTGGGCGCGGTGTTTCTGGTGCATATCCACAACGGGTTTTTCTTCACCGACACCGGCGGCGGCTGGGAATATCCTGGCTTCTGGGCGGTGGCGCTGCTGGTTGTGGCGCTGCTGGGCGAGGGCGCCTACGCCCTGCGGCCAACAGTCAAAGCGCTATGATTGGTTGATTATTTCCCCGCAAACGCCTCGGTGATCTGCTCCAGCACCGCCGGGTCCTCGATGGTGGCGGGCACCGTGACCACTTCGCCGTTGGCGATTTTGCGCATGGTGGCGCGCAGGATTTTACCGGAGCGGGTTTTCGGCAGGCGCGGCACCACCAGGGCATCCTTGAACGCCGCCACCGGGCCGATCTTCTCGCGCACCAGGGCCACCAGTTCGCGCTGCACATCCTTCGGGTCGCGGTTGCAACCGGCTTTCAGCACCACCAGCCCGAACGGGATTTCGCCCTTCAACGCATCGGCCCGCGCGATCACGGCGCATTCCGCCACGTCAATATGTCCCGCCAGAACTTCTTCCATGGTGCCGGTGGAGAGCCGGTGGCCGGCGACGTTGATCACATCATCGGTGCGGCCCATCACCCATACATCGCCATCCTCATCCACCATCCCGGCGTCGCCGGTGCGGTACCAGCCGGGGAAGCTGTTGAGGTAGGCGTTGCGGTAGCCGTCCTCGTTCTCCCACAAGGTCGGGCCGCAACCGGGCGGTAGCGGCAGTTTGATCGAGAGATTGCCGATGGTGCCGGGGGCAACCAGCTCGCCCGCATCATCAAGCGCATGCACATCATAGCCGGGGCAGGGGCGGCCACCGGAGCCGGGTTTGAACGGGGTAAGACCAAGGCCCAGGAAACGAGCGGTGATCGGCCAGCCGGTTTCGGTTTGCCACCAATTATCGATCACCGGTTTTTGCAGCAGCTCCTGAATCCAAATGGCTGTCGGCGGGTCACAGCGCTCGCCCGCCAGGAACAGCGCCTGCATGCCGGAAATATCATATTGGCTGATTAGCTTGCCTTCCGGGTCCTGCTGCTTGATCGCGCGTAGCGCGGTCGGCGCGGTGAACAGGGTTTTCACTTTATGTTGTGCCGCCACGCGCCAAAAGGCGCCAGCGTCCGGCGTGCCGACCGGCTTGCCCTCATACATCACGGCGGTGACACCGGCGAGGAACGGCGCATAGACGATATAGGAATGCCCCACCGCCCAGCCCACATCGGCGGCTGCCCACAGCACTTCGCCGGGTTTGACGCCGAATACCATGTCCACCGTGTGCACCATCGCCACCGCATGGCCGCCATTGTCGCGTACCACGCCTTTGGGGCGGCCGGTGGTGCCGGAGGTGTAGAGGATATATAGCGGGTCGGTAGCGGCTACGCTCACCGGCCCATGCGGCGCGGCGGCGGCTTCGGCCGCGATGAAATCATGGTCCAGCCCCGGTACCATGCTGGCCCGGCCTTGCTCGCGCTGGAAGATCAGGCAGGCGGAAGGTTTGTGAGTGGACAGCCCGATCGCCATGTCCAGGATCGGTTTATATTCAACGGTGCGTCCCGGCTCCAGCCCGCAGGAGGCGGCCACAATCACCTTGGGCTTAGCATCATTGATGCGGGCGGAAAGTTCCGGGGCGGCAAAGCCTCCGAACACCATCGAGTGAATCGCGCCCAGCCGCGCACAGGCCAGCATGGTGAAGGCCGCTTCCGGCACCATCGGCATATAGCCCACCACGCGGTCGCCTTTGGTGACACCGAGTGCGGTCAAAGCCCCGGCGATTTTCTCGACCCGGGCCAGCGCCTGATTATAGGTGATGTGTTCGAGCCGCCCTTCCATCGGGCTATCCCAGATCAGCGCCACACGCTCGCCGTTGCCCGCCTGCACATGGCGGTCGAGGCAATTATATGAGGTGTTGAGCATCGCGCCGGGAAACCAGGCGCCGTAAGGGCCGGTTGTTGGCTCAAAAATTTTTGTGGGGGGAACATCCCAGTCGATCAGCTTGGCACACTTAGCCCAATAGGCTTCGGGTTCGCGCTGCCATTGCGCATAAAGCGTGGCGTAATCGGCCATGTTGATGTCCTCCAATTTTTGGAAACCCGGGGTGGTTGGTTCCACCTTACCTTATAACGAAAAACGGGGGCGGTATTGCACCGCCCCCGGGTATCATTAGTCGCAGGTTAGATTAGCGTGCGCCGATCGGCAGCACGGTTTTGCCATGCGCTTCGTTGATCACTTCAGCAGCGCCCAGATAGAAGGCGAGAGCCGCGGTGATCAGGCCGCCGTAGCCGCCCAGCACGCCGAGGCTCGGGATGCCCAACAGGTCTTTGCCGGCCAGCAGGAAGAAGGTGGGGACCAGCGCGGTGAACACCAGGAACAAAGCGCGGTTAAGCGCCAAGGTGCCAACCCACATGACGGCGGTAAACAGACCCCAGGCGACCAGGTACCAGCCCACGGCCTCGCCGGTGACGCCGGTTGCGAAGAAATGCACGAATGCAGCGAAGCTCCACCAGAAAGCGCCATACGAGCAAAATGCCACGAAGCCGAAGGTGTTGCCTTTGACCATTTCCATCAGTCCAGCAAAAAATTGTGCGGTGCCGCCGAAGGCAAATGCCATCGCCAGAACGATGCCGAGGCCGGTCGGCGCCATGTTGCCGGAATTGATCATGCTCAAGAGAAAGGTTGTCAGGGCGAAGCCAAACAGTCCGAGCGGTGCCGGATTTGCGAGTTTCATGTGTATCCTCCAGTTAAAATTTTATTCTTCATAAACGCTCGGTCACCGAAATAACGTGGCGCGGTTAGTTGTTTACCGAAAAGATTCTGGTTCCGCAAATCCCATATTAAAAAAACTTTTGGGGTGACTCAGTTATATTATATCTGTTTGAGGTCTGCGATATGGCAGGACAACGAGGCTGCACTAATGTCCCGGCTCTCCCGCAGTGGCCACGCTAGATGTGGCTTTGCGCAAGCAGATGGTAGCGGCAATGGCGGCCAGCATGCCGAAGCCGAGCAGCCCGAAGGCATCGCCATAGGCAAAATAATATGATTGCGCCTGGATGATATGCCCGATGGCCTGCACCGCCTGGGTATGCGCCGCGGCGGTGCTGGCGGTACCGTGCATTTCAAAATAATGCTGCAGTGCGCTCAATCGAGCCTGGGTGGCGGGTGCCAGCAGGCTGACCTCCGGCGTGATGATAGCGGAATGAAATTTTTCCCGGTTGGTAATGAATGTCTCTACCACCGCGATCCCCACCGCACCGCCAAGGTTACGCATCATGTTAAATAACGATGACGCCGAGCCGGTATCCTTGCGGGCAATGCCGGTGGTGGCGATGGCGGAGATCGGCGGAAACACAAACGCCTGCCCGACCGCGCGAATGAGATTGGGGATGAGCATTTGCGGGCCGCTGTCATTTGGGCCGAGTGATAGATTCATAAAACAGCTAACCGAAAACAGTGCAAAGCCGAAACCAAGCAGCCAGCGCAGGTCGAACCGCTTCATGAACCAGGGCATAAACGGGATGATGAGCAATTGCGGTAAGCCGATCCAGGCCATCACCTCGCCGGCCTGGCGGGCGCTGTAGCCGTGTGCCTGCGAGAGATAGATCGGGATGAGGTAAACCGCCGCGTACAGCACAAACCCCAGCATGACATTGGCGACGGCGGCAAAGGAAAAATTACGCTCCTTGAACAACCGCAGGTTCACCAGCGGGGTTTTATGGCGCAGCTCGTTATAGATGAACGCACCTAGTGACAGTACCGAAATGATCGATAGCCTGGTTATCAGGGGTGAGCCAAACCAGTCATCCTTGTTGCCTTCCTCCAGCACCACCTGCAGGCAGGCGAGGCCCACCGCGACCGTAATAATTCCCACCCAGTCACCTTGCCGGATTTTATGCAGCCGCATCGGCGAGGGGTCCAGCCCGGCGAATAGCGCTGGTAACATCACCGCGCCCGGAATCAGATTCAGGAAAAAAATGTAACGCCAGCCATATAAATCGGTGATCATGCCGCCGATGGTGGGACCGATGGCGGGGGCCATGGTGGCGGTGAGCGCAAACATTGAGAAGCCCATCGGCCGGGCGCGTTCGGGCAGCAAAGTGATGACGGCGGTGAGTGAGAGCGGGATCAGCACGCCGCCGGCAAAGCCCTGGATGGCACGCAGCGCCACCATCTCCGGGAAGCTGGTGGCCAGGCCGCAAGCCGCTGAAAATATCAGAAAAACGATTGTGCTGCCGATCAGATAGCGCCGGAACGACAGCACCTCGGACAGCCAGCCCGACATTGGGATTACCACGATCTCGCCGATCAGATAGGCGGTGGAGATCCAGCCGCCATCATCCAGTCCGGTGCCGATGCCGCCTTGGATGTTGGGCAGTGAGGTGTTCACCACCTGGATGTTCAGCACCGCCATGAAGGCGCCGAGCAGCGAGCCGCCGACCGCCAATTTGTTGCGCAGCGGAATGGTCTGGGTATCGGACATCAGGGCTTAGTTCTGGCTGGTTGAACGGGTGTCGATGTCAGCCTCCACCGACATGCCGGGCCGCAATTTGCCGGTCAGTGCCGCGGTCAGGTTGATATCGATCTTCACCGGCAGGCGCTGCACGATCTTGGTGAAGTTGCCGGTGGCGTTGTCAGGCGGCAGCAAAGCAAATTCCTGGCCGCTGGAGGGGGCTATGGACTCCACCGTGCCGGTGACACGCAAATCCGGGTAGCCGTCAACGCTGATGCTGACTTTCTGGCCTGGCTGGATGCGGGTGATCTGGGTTTCCTTGTAGTTGGCTTGCACATACACTTCAGCCAGCGGTACCACTGCCATGATTTCGGTGCCGGGCTGTAAATAATCGCCCGCGGCGACGGTCTTGTTGGCGATCACGCCATCGAACGGGGCGGTGATTTTGGTATGGCCGAGATCGAGGCTGGCCTGGGTGGCGTGGGCCTGCGCCTGCGCCAGCCCGGCGGCGGCTTCGGCAGCCTGCGCATTAAGCACATTCACCTGCCGCTGCGCCGCTAATAGATTCGCGTCATCAGCCGCCAGGGCGGCTTTGGCGGTGGCGGTGTCCGTCACGGCCTGCTCAGCGGCTTGCTCGGTGGTGGCACCGCCAGCGCTGGCGCGGGCGTAGCGGCCTTGGTTCTCGCCGGCAAAATTCAGCCGTGCCTGGTCCGCCGCCACCAGCGCCTGCGCCGCCGCGATTTTTGCCTGTTGCAAGGCCAATAGGGCGGTATCGGCCTGCACGGTGGCCTGAGCGGCGGCCACATCACCGGCGGCGCTGGCCTGGGCGGCCTGGTAATCCTTGTCATCGATGGTAGCGAGCAACTGGCCTTTGGTGACCGGCTGATTATCCTTAACCAGCACCTCGCTCACATAACCGCTGATTTTTGGCGCCATGACGGCGGAATCGGCCTCGATGTAAGCATCGTCGGTCGAAATAATATATTGCCCGACCAGCAGATAATGCACCAGCCAAACCAGCAATAACACCAGCACCACAACACCGGCGGCGATCCCGAAGACCCGCCGGATGGACCCAAACATTCCCTGATTACTCACAAGCTACCCCAGCTTCATTCAGGCCCACATGTGGCCTGAATGAGAGCCGGTACAAGATGCTATGCGCGGACCGCCAACCAGCCGCCGCCGCAGTTCAGAGCTTCTCGACCTGGCTGTATTCGAGGTCGACCGGCGTTGAGCGGCCGAAGATCGAGACTGAAACCTTCACGCGGCCCTTGTCCTCGTCAACTTCCTCAACCACGCCGTTGAAGCTGGTGAATGGCCCATCGGCCACCCGGATCTGCTCGCCGATCTCGAAGATGACGGCGGGGCGGCGATGCTCGGTGCCTTCCTGCGCCTGCTTCATAATCCGCTCGGCTTCGGCATCGGGGATCGGGGTGGGGCGGGTTTTGCTGCCCAGGAAGCCGGTGACCTTGGGAACATCCTTCACCAGATGCCAGGTGTCGTCGGTCAGTTCCATTTTGATCAGAACATAGCCTGGGAAAAATTTGCGCTCGGTATTCACCTTCTGGGCGCGGCGGACTTCCACCACCTCCTCAGTCGGCACCACCACCTCGTCGATATGGTCGCGCAGGCCCTTCAGCTCGGCTTGTTCCATAATCTGGGTGGCGATTTTTTTCTCGAATCCTGAATAGACATGCAACACATACCAACGCTTGGCCATTTGAAGTTCCTTAATTGCCGGCGTTGAACAGGGCGCGCATACCGGCCCCGATGATCTGATCGACGGTCAGGAAGAATAACGCCGTGATCAGCACCATCACCAGTACCAGCCCGGTGGTTTGCAGGGTTTCCTTGCGTGATGGCCAGGTGGTCTTTTTGGCTTCCGCCTGCACCTCGCGCATGAACTTCAAAACATTTACCGCCACGCTGAAAAAACTCCGTTAAGCCGCCAATAAATTAAATTTTCCGGTGCGCTGGGGGATGGCAGGGGCGGAGGGTCTCGAACTCTCAACCTCCGGTTTTGGAGACCGGCGCTCTAGCCAATTGAGCTACGCCCCTAGTGCGAATGAACATCCGAACCAGCACAAGGGCGCGTTCCACACGTTGCGGCCCGTTATGTCAAGTGTAAGCCGGGTAGGTGCTGCAAATATTGGAGCGGGTGACGGGAATCGAACCCGCACAACTAGCTTGGAAGGCTAGGACTCTACCGTTGAGCTACACCCGCGAAATTGAGGAACGACCGGCAAAAAATGGTGGAAGGGGTTGGATTCGAACCAACGTAGGCGTACGCCAGCGGATTTACAGTCCGCCCCCTTTAGCCACTCGGGCACCCTTCCGGTGAGGGGTCATTTCCGCGATTCACCCCGGCTTGTCAACGCAAAGCTGTTAGGCGGCGTTGTCTTTACAGGGGGCTGGGGATAGGTATGCCGCCCATGAGCCAAAATCGCCCGCCGAACCGCCCGCCCCATAGCAAGCCTGGCAGCAAGCCCGCCCGTCCTAATGAGCGTGGGAACGAGCGTGGCGGCGATAAGCCGCGCAGCAGCGGGGCCAAGCCGTTTGGCGAGCGGAGCAGTGAGCGTACCGGTGAGCGCCCAAAATTCGACGGCCCGAAACTAACCCTGCCCGGCGGCGCCCGCCTGAAGCCGCAAGGTGAACGCGGCAACCAGGAGCGTTCCTCAACCGAGCGTCCGCAACGCGAGCGCAACCCGCATGACCGCGCCCCGCAAAACCGTGACCATGGTTCGCGCGGTCAGCGCCAACCGGCGGTGCCGAACGGCGCGGTCTGGCTGTATGGCCTGCATGCGGTGGCCGCCGCCCTGGGCAACCCTGCCCGCCGCCTGCGCCGCCTTGTGATCACCGAGGAAGCGCAAACTGCCCTGGCCGCTGAACGCCCGCTACCCTGGGCCGTGCAGCCCGAAATCGCGCCGCGCGATAAAATCGACCAGCTCCTCGGTGCCCGCCAAGGCAGCGGTATCGTCCACCAGGGCGTCGCCCTGCTGACCGACCAGCTTACGTCGCCTGCGTTGCTGGACGCGCTGGCCCGTCCGGGCCCGATTCTGGTGCTCGACCAAATCTCCGACCCTCGCAACATCGGCGCGCTCATGCGCACCGCCCAGGCCTTCGGCGCCTCGATGGTAATCGCCCAGGAACGCAACGCCCCTGAGGAAACTGGCGCCCTCGCCAAAGTGGCCTCCGGTGCGCTCGAACTCATCCCGCTGCTGCGGATTGTGAACATCTCCCGCGCTCTGATTGTTTTGAAATCCGCCAATGTGTGGGTCGTCGGCCTCGACGGCACCTCGCCCACCCAACTCAACGGCCCCGCCTTCAAAGGCCGCCGCGTCGCCCTGGTGCTCGGTAACGAAGGCGAAGGCATGCGCCGCCTTACCCGCGAAACCTGTGACGAAATCGCCGCCCTCGCAATGCCCGGCGGGATGGAAAGCCTCAACGTTTCCGCCGCCGGCGCGGTAGCCCTGTACGAGCTGACGCGGCCGTTTTGAGGGTAGCAAGGCTAGGGGCGCTCCCCTTTTCTGACCCTTAATAGGTTCTAAGGGCTTAGCCCTTAGTGGGGGTTCGGGGGCAAAGCCCCGGATCTTACTGCGCCACAACAGCCACCCAGCGCGGGCCAGGGTCGGTGCCGGTGGCGTCGTCACCGTCGATGAGGAGGGTGGCGGTTTGCTGGTGGGCTGATGTTAGTTTGGCGAGGGCTTCTTTGAGGTCGGCGGCGGAGTTGACGGTGGTGGCACCGACCGCTTCGACGACATCGGCGGCGACGATTCCGGCTTTGGCGGCGGGGCCGTTGGCGGTGACCGAGAGGATGTGGGCGCCGTCCTGCGAGGAGTTGGCGGCAATGGAGACGCCGATTGAGGTGAGGGTGATATTGGCGGCGGCGGCGGGGGTGATGGTGCCGGGGGCTGGCTGTGGCGGTGGCACGGCGATGATGAGGTCGGCCGATTGCAAGTTGCCGCCCCGGTAGAATTGCGCGTGGGCAACCTGTCCGGCGGGGATTTCGGCGGTGCGGATGAGCAGCGAGCGGGTGTCGGTGATCGGGGCGTTATTGAGCGAGGTCAGCACATCGCCGGGTTGCAGCTTGCCGCTGGCCGGGCTGTTGGCGGTCACGCCGGCGATCAGGGCGCCATCGGTGCCGGGGAGATCGAGGAGTTTCTGGATTTCCGGTGTGACATTTTCGGTGCTGACGCCGAGCCAGCCGCGCTGCACGAAGCCGTTGGCTTCCAGCGAGGCGGCGATGGGCTGCACCATGGCCGAGGGGATGGCGAAGCCGATGCCGATGGAGCCGCCGGAGGGCGAATAGATGGCGGAGTTGACGCCGATCACCTGGCCTTGCGCGTTAAAAAGCGGGCCGCCGGAATTGCCGCGGTTGATGGTGGCGTCGGTCTGGATGAAATCATCGTATTTGCCCTCGCTGATATCGCGGTGCAGGGCTGAGACAATACCGGCGGAGGTGGAGCCGGCCAGGCCGAAGGGGTTGCCGATGGCGAGCACCCAGTCACCCACCCGCAACTTTGTGGAATCACCAAACGTGACCGCCGGAAGCTTGTGTCCGGCATCGACCTTCAGCACCGCGAGGTCACCGTCTTTATCAACCCCAACGACCGAGGCGGGCAGGATGGTGCCGTCCTGGAAGGTGACGGTGACGCTGGTGGCGCCGTCGATCACATGGTCGTTGGTGAGGATGAAGCCGGCGGGGTCGATGACGAAGCCGGAGCCGAGCGCCTCCTCGGCCTTCGGTGGCGGCAGCACTGATCCGGAGGTGGGGTCGGCGGCGTTATTGGGTTTCAGGGTGCCGGTGGCTTTGCCTTGGTCGGGCCCGGTGTTGGGGGCTGAGTTGGGGTCATTCGGGTCAGCCGGCTGGTTGGGATTATCGGCGACCGGCGCGGTGCTGGCGACGCTGACCACGGTGGGCAGCAGCTTGGCGGCGAGGTCAGCCAGGTTGGGCGGCATCGGCGGGCTGGCGTGCGCCGCGCTGATGAAAATGGCGCTGGCGGTTAGGCAGGCGGCGGCGAGGAGCAGCGGGCGCAGGATGTTCATGGATAAACTGTGCGATTGCTCCGGCTGGTTGGCAAGAGTGGCTATTGGATAGTGCGGGCAGCGGGGTTACATCAGGGTTATGACTGAAGAGAAAATCCGCGCCGTTTTGGCGAAATATAATTTGGGTAAAATGCTGGACGGCGTGCATGCGCATGAGGGGCTGGTGCAGGTAACGCTGGCGATCAAGCGCGAGGAGGCGGCGCAGTTGGAGCCGCTGCGGGCCAAGATCGAGGCGGAGCTGAGCGCGCTGGCGGGGGTTAAGAATGCGGCGGTGGTGTTTACCGCGCATCGTGAGGCGGCCCCGCCGCCGCCAAGCCCGGTTGCGAATATTCTGCCGGGGGTGAAGCGGGTGATTGCGGTGGCGTCCGGCAAGGGCGGAGTGGGGAAATCCACCGTGGCGGTGAATCTGGCGGTGGCGCTGGCGCGGGGCGGCCTGCAGGTGGGGCTGCTGGATGCCGATATTTACGGGCCTTCCCTGCCGCGCATGCTGGGGCTGGCGCGTAAGCCCGA
The DNA here is from genome assembly GCA_031291755.1 of Acidocella sp. Taxonomy (GTDB): domain Bacteria; phylum Pseudomonadota; class Alphaproteobacteria; order Acetobacterales; family Acetobacteraceae; genus Acidocella. Next base: position 131,840 of record JARLIK010000017.1, read on the forward strand.
GGTGAAGGATGGCAAGATGCTGCCGCTGCACGCCTGGGGTGTGGCCTGCATGTCGATTGGGTTTTTGGTGGAAGAGGAAACCGCGATGGTGTGGCGCGGCCCGATGGTGATCGGGGCGCTGACCCAGATGCTGACCCAGGTGGAATGGGGGGCGCTGGATGTGCTGGTGATCGATATGCCGCCCGGCACTGGCGATGTGCAGTTAACGCTGGCGCAGAAGGCGGCGCTGTTCGGCGCGGTGATCGTTTCCACCCCGCAGGATATCGCGCTGCTGGACGCCAGGCGGGGTGTGAAAATGTTCGAGCAGGTGCGGGTGCCGGTGCTGGGGATTGTGGAGAACATGTCGTATTTTTCATGCCCGAACTGCAATCACCGGACCGATGTTTTTGGCCATGGCGGGGCGCAGGCGGAAGCAGCGCGGCTGGGGGTGCCGTTTTTAGGTGAGGTGCCGCTGCTGCTGGCGATCCGCGAAACCGGCGATGAGGGGGCGCCGATTACCGCTTCAGACCCTGGTGGTGAAGCGGCGGGGGCGTTTATGGCGGTGGCCGGTCGGGTGGCGGAGATGCTGCAAGGTGCGGCGGTGGCGGGTCCGAAAATTTCCATCGAGTAATGGCCGAAATTGGGTTTTATCATCTAACCCGGACTGATGAGCTGGCGGCGCTGCCGGCGCTGCTGGCGCGCACGCTGGCGGCGGGGGAGACCGCGCTGGTGCTGTGCGGTTCACCCGAGCGGGTGAGCGCGGTGGATGACGCGCTGTGGCGGGTGGAATGGCTGGCGCACGGCACCGAAAAAACCCCGCACCCTGAATGGCAGCCGGTGTATATCAGTGCGGTGATGGAGAACCCGGCGGCGGCGCGGTTTTTATTTTTGCTGGATGGGGTGGCAGCGGATGTGGATGGCTTCGCCCGGGTGTTTGATTTGTTTGACGGCAATGATGAAGCGGCCGTGGCAGCCGCGCGTGGGCGCTGGAAATTGGCCAAGGAGGCAGGCCATACCATGACCTATTGGAAGCAGGGCGAGGCCGGCTGGGTGAAGGCGGGCTGAATGGTACACGTGTAACATTTTGGCTCGAAAATGTTTATAACATTATGTTAGTATAAGGTATTTTGGCACGACTGGCTTTAAAAACTTGGCAATTCTGGCAGTTCGTTGTTAGATGTGGCGGCAAAATCGGGTGGTGAAACTGATGCGGCATTATACTGGCAAGCTGATGGTTTTGGTGGCAATGGCGCTGGTGGGCAGCGGCTCGGCACAGGCGCAACCGGCGGGGCATTATGAGGCGGTGGTGCAGATTGATTTGCTGACGAATGGGCAGGACCATCAATTGGCGCAAGGCACTATAACCCCAGGCAACCCGCTGGAGGTGAAGCAGAAAGCCGGAAGTTACGGCGTGCCGAGTGCTTTGGATGTGGCGGTGGGATTTGAAGGCTGCGGCGATGGGCAGCTGAGCGTTAAAGTGACATCGCGCACCGGTGATGCGAATTCGCAAAGTTACCAGCAGGCGAGCGATGAATTTTGTGCTGATTTGCCTGCCACCGGCACCGGGCATCAGCGGGTGGGGCTGGGCAATGGCAATGCGGTGGAGGTGAGCATGACCGGCGGGATTGGCACTTAGGGTGCAACGCTGCGGTTATTCTCGCGCGTTAGGATTTTTCGCCCTTCAGGGTTTTCCAGAAATCCTCGGTGGAATTGCTGCGGGGAAACGCGGTGGCTGGTACCGGCACATTCAGGAAGTTGCAGAGCGGGCCCCAGCCTTGTGTGACATTGAACACCAGCAGGCGCTCGGGCGGGATGGCGGCGCGCACATCAGCCTCGCGCTGGCGGAAGGCGGCGATGGCGGCGCTGCGGTCATTTGATTGACCGCCGAAGGTGACATCATTGATCATGCGGACGGCGGCCCGCATCATGGCTTTGACATGCGGCGGGGCCGGCATGGTTTCGTAATTGGCCATCACCACCGCGATGGTGGCGGAGAAACTGTGCCACCAGTCA
>JARLIK010000018.1 GCA_031291755.1 Acidocella sp.
CAGCTTGGCTAAATTCGTCACAAATTCCTGCTTGTGAGGAGTATGAGGCGTGGCTATGTCTTGCCGCATGAAATATTTTATGATTGCCCTTGCTTTACTGGCCCCTGCAAGCGCCCTCGCCGATAGCGCCCCCACCTCGCTCGGCACCTTTGGCGATTGGACTGCCGCCACCTACGGCAGCGGGGCGGGCAAGGCCTGCTACGCCTTCACCACCGCGCAAACCTCGACCCCGGCGCTGGCCAAGCGCGGCGCGGTAATGCTCACCGTCACCCAGCGTAAAACCAACCGTGATGAGGTGACGCTGGCGGCAGGCTTCGATTATCCGGCCAAGCCGGTTGTGACCCTGACCGTGGGTGACACCGCGATTGACTTCTACACCGCCGGCCAGACCGCCTTTACCACCAGCGGGGCGCAGGCGGTGGCGGCGTTCCGTACCGGCGACAAGGCGGTGGCAAAGACCGTTGGGCCTAGCGGGTATGTGCTTGATACATTCTCGCTCTCTGGCTTTTCCGGGGCGTACGGCGCTATTACCAAGGCATGTCCGTAAAATCCGCCTATAACGCTGAACTCACCGCCGCTGACCGCGACCGGATTCTTGCCAAAGCCGCCATTTTTGCCCCGCCCAGCAATGTGCTGGAGGACGGCAGGCGGGATTTGGTGGGTCTCTCGCGCGAGGAGCTTGCCGCCGAGGTAGAGGCCGCCGGTGAAAAACCGTTCCGCGCCAAGCAGTTATGGCACTGGATTTACCACCAGGGCGTGACCGATTTCTCCAAGATGAGCAGTATCGCCCGGCCCCTGCAGGAAAAATTGGCAGAGCGTTTTGTGGTGGGCCGCCCGCAAGTGTCGCTGGACCAGCTCTCGAAGGACGAGACCCGCAAGTTTTTGTTCAAGTTCCGCGATAATGAGGCGGTGGAGACGGTTTATATCCCCGACCCGGTGGAAGACCGTGGCGCGGTGTGTATTTCCAGCCAGGTGGGGTGCACCCTCTCCTGCCGGTTCTGCCATACCGGCACCCAGCGGCTGGCGCGTAATTTATCGTCCGCCGAGATCGTCGGGCAGTTCATGGCGGCACGCGATGCTTATAATGAATGGCCGAGCCCGAAAGGCGAAACCCCGCGCTTACTCTCGACCATCGTGCTGATGGGCATGGGCGAACCATTATATAATTATGAAAATGTTGCGACGGCGATGAAGATTGTGATGGATGGCGAGGGCATTGGCTTATCGCGCCGCCGTATTACGCTCTCCACCTCCGGCGTGGTGCCGATGATGGACCGCGCCGGCGAGGAGCTTGGCGTGAACCTCGCGGTTTCATTGCATGCGGTGCGCGATGATCTGCGCGATGAGCTGGTGCCGCTGAATCGTAAATATCCGATCAAGGATTTGATCGCCGCCTGCAAGCGTTATCCGGCGGCGTCCAACGCCCGGCGAATTACGTTTGAATATGTCATGCTCAAGGGAATTAATGATTCCGAGACCGATGCACGGGCGCTGGTTTATCTAATCGCAGGGTTACCGGCGAAGGTGAATCTGATCCCGTTCAACCCCTGGCCGGGCAGCAGTTACGAGACATCCTCACCCGCCGCGATCCGTAAATTTGCCGATATCATCATGGATGCGGGCTATTCATCGCCGGTGCGCACGCCGCGCGGGCAGGATATTCTGGCGGCCTGCGGGCAGTTGAAATCACTGGCGCAACCGGCGGGATAGCAAACCGCTGCAACTTGTTTTCGATGAGCCAATCTCTTAAATCTGAGCTATGATAGGACGTGACCCGTCGGACATCGAGGCGCTGGAACCCGAAGCTGTCACCCAGCTGAGAGGTGGGTTCGCCGGCATCGAGCAGTCGTTTGATGCCCTGCTGGACCAGTTCAAGTCGGCCTTGCAGGCGATGATCGACAAATCATTACGCACCGAGGCCGAAATGGCCGATCTGCGCGCTCGCGTGCGCCGCGAGGTGGATGAGGCGCGCCTATATGCGGTACAAAAATTCGCCCGCGATGTGGTCGAGGCCGCAGAAAATATCAGGCGCGGCATCGATAGTCTTCCCAAGCAAGAGCCAAATGAACCTGAGGCTGTCACCAAGATGCGTAGTGGCTTCGAGGGCATCGAACGCTCGTTCGTTGCTCTGCTGGAGCGCAACGGCATTGACCGTCAGGACCCGACCGGTGCGCAGTTTGATCCAAACTATCATGAAGCGATGGCTGAACAGGAAACCACCGACTATCCCGCAGGAACAATCCTGCATGCCTGGAGCCAGACCTGGACACTTAACGGCCGCCTGCTGCGCCCCGGCATGGTTGTCGTCGCCAAGGGCGGCCCGGCTCCGGGATTACGGGTCGGCTAGGCGGCCTAGTTATCGCCGAGAATCATCTTTATTTTTGCAATCAGCGTGTCTTTTGACGTCATCGCTTCTTCCAGCAGATTCGCCTGCGCCAGCATCAGCACATGCATTTCCAGCAGGCCAACAGCCTGACCGGTTTTCACCAAACAAGGCTCGAACCGCATATCGTCGCGCCGCCCCATGGCGAACCTAAGCGCCGCCGCGATGGTGGTACTGGCTTCCAGAACCAGTGGTTTGGAATCCAGATGCTGCACCAACTCATGCAGCGGGCGTTTAATGAAAACTTCTCGCCCAAACGGCTGGCTGATGGCGGTAAGCAAGGTGCGCCGCGATAATACACCAACGACCACCCCCCCAGCATGAACGATAAATCCCGGCAACGTTGGGTCGTCTAAAAACTTCTTCTCAACGCTCCCCGCCGTATCGCCAAGGCTGACGACCTCGTTCCAGACGAAAAGCTGCCCAACCTTTGTCGGCGCCTCGCCGTGACTCGAGCGTAAAAGTTGCCCCAGGGCAGCCACCGCTGTTGCGGCGGAACTTCGCTGCATGTCCATGGTAATACCGCTCACCCAGTGATTGGCGTTATTGTATTATTAAGCCCAGGTCACACAAGGCACAGCAGATGATAATGTTAACATGTCATCAATTAGTCATAATAGAGAATATATCGTTTTTTCTGCCGTGGCATGGATGAAAAGCAAAAGCTCACTCAGAATTTCGGAAAAAACCCCACCATGCTGGTCATTTCAATCGCGCCCGGCAATGTCATAAGGTACGCATAGGCTTTTAAAACCTCATCGGTTTCGTAAGCGCCTTCCGGCATCGGCACATTGGCACGCTTGTAATGGTCAGGATATTTGGTGCGGTAAAATACCGTGCGATGATGCGTCTCGGTGATCTGGTAGCGCTCACGTTGGGCGTTCTGGAAAAATACCCGGTCACCAATAACAGCGGCCGGTTTCGGAATACGCCAGCGATAAAATAATGGAAAAGCCGGCCGCATAATCAGCCAGCAATTGGTGTCCACATGCTGGAATTTGTCTTCCTCAGGCTCGGTCACCGGTAACACCCGCCCTTCAATATCGCAGAAGGTGCGCTTGCAGGAGACCAATGGTGCGCCGGTGGATTGTTGTGCTTCAACCAACTTAGCGAGGTGCTCGCGGGCGTACCAATTATCAGCGTCTAGATACGCCACCGCATCAAACCCGTAAGAATCCGCCAGCAGCCCGCCGATCATCCGGGGAGTGTTGCCGTAATCAGCGTTGCCCTTCGGCAGTTGCACATGCAGCGTACGCTTGGGCGTGCTGACCTCGCGCGGGAAGCCGTCTGCCACCAGCAGATGCGTACATGGGTATGTCTGCTTCAATACGCTGTTGTGGCATTGCAGGAGCTGCTCAGCCGGTTCTTTATAGTACGGCGTAACGACGGCGATATTTAGCATCGGCAACCCAGCTTCCACATGTCTCCTCCTGAAGTTGATATTATCTAAACCCCTGCCCGTCCATCAGTTTACGCAAGGATGAATTTTTCCTTGACTAAGATTGTATTTAGATATATCTAAGATATGATGATTTGGTGAAATCATTCCTCATCTGGCATTTTTCAAACAAGGAACCAAAAAAATATGAGACTATTCAATGACTTAAAAGAACGCCACTGTGAAGGCCGGCGCTTTGCGCATCCCGGACACGGGTTTGGTGATCGCCATGAACGGCGGGGCGGCGGCAGATTCGGTGGAAGATTTGGTGGCCCCGGCAGGCTGGCACGGCTGCTGGAACATGGCGACCTCAAAATGTTGATCCTGCATCTGATTCAGGAAAAGCCTCGGCACGGCTACGAGATTATCAAAGCCATCGAGGATTTAGCTGGTGGCGCCTATGCGCCGAGCCCCGGTGTTGTGTACCCTACCCTCACTCTCCTGGAAGACTTGGGCCAAGTGACCAGCACCACTGAAGGGGCACGCAAAAGCTTCTCAATCACCGAGGCCGGCAGCCAGGCCTTGGCCGAACAACAAGGCGAAGTGAACGCCATATTGGCCCGGATTGCCGCAGCTCAGCCGCATGAGCCAACCCCAGCGCTGATCCGCGCCACCGAAAACCTCAAAACCGCCTTGCGTCTGAAGCTTAGCGGCAAGGCAATGGCTGCGGAAACGGTCCGGCGGATTGCTGATTTGCTTGATGAAGTGGCACGTAAAATCGAAGATCTCTGAGCGGTATGAAATAGTCGGAAATCTGAAGTTACAGATTAAGGCTTTGACAGAAGCCGCTTAGGGACGCTACCGCCACACTATGGAAAGAGTGGCGGTAATACTGGCGGCGGGGCTCGGCACACGGATGAAGTCGGGGCTGCCAAAAGCGGCTCATCAACTGGCCGGGGTGCCGATGCTGAACCATTTATTACGAGCGGCTGACTCGGTGTTCGACCGGATTGTGGTGGTGGTTGGCCCGGATATGCCGGAACTCACTGCTTTGGCGGCAGCGCATCAGGTGGTTGTGCAACAGGAGCGACTTGGCACGGCGCATGCGGCGTTGCAGGCTTTGGAGGCGTTCGGTGACGGCCAGGTGGCAATATTATACGCCGACAACCCGCTGGTGACGTCCGGCACTATGCAAGCGCTCCGTCAGCGGTTGGATGCGGGGGACGCCGGATTGGTATTGCTCGGCATGTCTCCACCAGACCCAGGCAAATACGGGCGGCTGATTTGCAAGGATGGCTACGTCACCCGCATCATGGAGTATGCGGATGCTACGGCGGCTGAACGAGCCATTGGTTTTTGCAATGCCGGTGGCATGATGGCGAAAGCGCGTGATCTGGCTAACTGGTTGTCGCAGGTCTCCAATAAAAACGCCAAGAGCGAATTTTATCTCACCGACATCGTCGCTATCGCGCGCGCAAAAGGGACGAAAGTTGCTGCTGTGACGGCGCCATTTACCGAATGCATGGGCGTAAACTCGCGCTCGGAGCTGGCGGCGGCGGAAGCGGCTTTACAGGTGCGGCTGCGGACGGCGGCGATGGACAATGGTGTGGCGATGCAAGCGCCCGAGACGGTGTTTTTATCGTACGATACGATTTTGGCCGAAGATGTCAGCGTGGGGCCATATGTGGTGTTTGGCCCCGGCGTGACGGTGGCTGCCGGTGCGCAGATCAAGGCGTTTTCGCATCTGGAAGGCTGTGTGGTGCGCGAGGGCGCGATCATTGGGCCTTATGCACGGCTGCGGCCTGGAGCGGATATCGGGCGCGGCGCACATGTTGGGAATTTTGTTGAAATTAAAGCCGCCAGCTTAGGCGAAAAAGCGAAGGCTAATCACCTGACCTATATTGGCGATGCAGAAATTGGCGAGCGCAGCAATATCGGCGCCGGCTTCATCACTTGCAATTATGATGGCGAACACAAGCATAAAACCAAAATCGGTAAAAATGTGTTTGTCGGCTCGGACGTGGCAATGGTGGCGCCGGTAAGTGTGGGCGATGGCGCGTTGATTGCCGCGGGGTCGGTGATCACTGAAGATGTGCCAGCAGATAGCTTGGCAATTGCTCGCTCGCGTCAAGTGCAGAAAATTAAAAAAGGCTCAAAATAATGTGTGGTATTGTTGGCGTTATCGGCACCGCGCCGGCCAGTCCGTTATTGCTGGATGGGCTGCGGCGTTTGGAATATCGCGGCTACGACAGTGCCGGCATTGCCACGCTAGTGAACGGGCATATAGAGCGGCGGCGGGCTGAAGGAAAACTAGGCAACCTCGCTAATTTGCTGTCAGCCAACCCCCTGCCCGGCGTCACTGGCATTGGTCACACGCGCTGGGCGACGCATGGCAAACCCACCGAGACCAACGCCCACCCGCACGGCACTACGCGGGTGGCGGTGGTGCATAACGGCATTATTGAAAACCATGCTGAATTACGGGCTGAATTGGAAAGCCAAGGGCACCGTTTTGTTACCGAAACAGATACCGAAACCGTAGCGCAACTGGTGGATTATTTGCTGGCGCAGGGCATGGATCCAATGGAAGCCGCAGCGGCGGCGTTTGGGCGATTGGAGGGTGCTTACGCACTGGCGCTGGTATTTGCCGGGCATCCAGAGTTGATTATTGGCGCACAGAAGGGCGCGCCACTGGCGGTAGGGTTTGGTGATGAGGAAATGTATCTCGGCTCCGATGCGCTGGCACTGGCACCGTTGACTCGCAAAATTGCCTATTTGCAAGATGGTGACTGGGTGGTTTTGAACCGCCAATCAGCGGCATTTTTTGACCGCGAAAATCAGCCAGTGGCACGCGAGATACGGCTGACAAATTTGACAGGTGCGGCGATTGGGAAAGGCAACTTCCGGCATTTCATGGAAAAAGAATTGCATGAACATCCGGTAGTGATTGGTGATGTGCTGCACCGGATGATCGATGCCGGAACCCGGATGCCAGTGCTGCCGGACATGCCGTTCGATCTGGCGGCGATTTCGCGAGTTACCATTAGCGCCTGCGGCTCAGCATTTTATGCGGGCTTAACGGCGCGGTTTTGGCTGGAGAGCCTGGCAAAAATGCCGACCGATGCTGATGTAGCCAGCGAATTCCGGTATCGTGAGCCACCAATGGAAACCGGTGGTTTGGGGTTACTGGTCAGCCAGTCCGGTGAGACAGCCGACACGCTGGCTGCATTGCGCTACATGAAATCGCAGGGGCAAAATATTCTCTCGGTGTTGAACGTGCCAGAAAGCAGTATGGCGCGGGCTTCGGATGCGATGCTGGATACCATTGCCGGCCCGGAAATTGGGGTGGCCAGCACCAAGGCATTTACCGCGCAGTTAGCGGTATTGGCGGCATTTACCTTGGCTTTGGCGCGGGCGCGTAAAACTCTGCCGGATACTAAGATCGCCCGGCTGACCGATGCGCTGTTACAAATTCCTGCGAAGGCGGCTGAGGTTTTGGCAAATGACGCGCCGATCAAAGCGCTGGCGCGGCGGATCGCCGAGGCGCGGGATGTGTTGTACCTCGGGCGAGGCGCTTGCTTCCCGATTGCGCTGGAAGGCGCATTAAAACTGAAAGAGATCAGCTATATCCACGCCGAGGGCTATGCGGCGGGCGAGATGAAACATGGACCGATTGCGCTGATTGATAAATCGGTGCCGGTAATTGCCATTGCGCCATCCGGGCCGTTGTTTGAAAAGACCGCGTCCAACCTGCAGGAAGCCGCAGCGCGGGGGGGCCAAATTATCGTGTTCAGTGATGCCGAGGGCGTTGCGAAATTGCGCAACATCGCGGCTGAAACGGTGATTATACCTGACACTGACCCTTTTGCCGCGCCAATTCTGCACGCCATACCGGTGCAGATGCTGGCTTATCACGTCGCAGTGCTGAAAGGCACCGATGTTGACCAGCCCAGGAACTTGGCGAAGTCAGTGACTGTGGAATAATCAGGCCTTCTGGCGCTGCAAATGTGCGACCAGACCGCGGGTTGAGGCATCCTGGGTTGGGTCGTCCTGGCCCGAGGCAACAGCCGGCAGCAGACGCGTGGCAAGTTCCTTACCTAATTCAACGCCCCATTGGTCAAACGCATTGATATTCCAGATCGCGGCTTCGACGAAAACACGATGTTCGTATAACGCAATAAGTTTGCCAAGCGTCGCAGGATCAAGCTGACGGTATGCCAAGGTGATGGAAGGACGGTTGCCGGCAAATACCCGGTGCGGATTGCCCTTGGCCTGCTCCAATGAACGGCCCAGCATCAGCGCCTGCGATTGCGCAAGACAATTGGCGATGAGTAAATCGTGATGATCTTGCATGCCAATTTCATGACCTTGGGCGGCAATCAGAAATTCGCAAGGAATCACGTTGGTGCCTTGATGCAACAATTGGTAGAAGGCGTGCTGACCGTTGGTGCCAGGCTCGCCAAATACCAGCGGACCGGTTTCATGCGCGACCGCGCTGCCATCGAGATGCACGCTCTTGCCATTTGATTCCATGTCGAGTTGCTGCAGATACGCCGGGAAGCGCGCCAGATGTTGATCGTACGGCAGTATGGCGCGGGCGGGATAGCCGCAGATATTGCGGTGCCAAACGCCGGTCAGGGCCAGCAGAACCGGCAAATTTTCTGAGAGCGCGGCGGTACGGAAATGACAATCCATCTCATAGGCGCCACCAAGGAACTTTTGAAAATTATCCTGGCCAATGGCGATCATCACCGACAGGCCAATCGCCGACCAGACCGAATAACGGCCACCGACCCAATCCCAGAAGCCGAAAATATTAGCAGGCGCAATCCCAAATGCCGCGACCTTATCAAGCGCTGTTGAGAGTGCGGCAAAATGCTTGGGTACAGCGCCCTCGCCAAGTGCCTCGACAATCCAGCGCCGTGCCGAGTGAGCATTTGTCATGGTCTCAATGGTAACAAAGGTCTTCGACGCGATGATGAACAAAGTGCGCGATGGATCGAGGTGGCGCAGCGTGTCGACAAGATGCGCGGCATCGACGTTCGAGACGAAATACAGGCGTGGGCCGTCATGATACGGTGCCAGCGCACCGGTAACCATAACGGGGCCGAGGTCAGAACCGCCGATGCCGATATTCACGACATCGGTGAACGGCTTGCCATCTGCGGCGGTGATGTTTCCGGAACGCACACCCTCAGAAAACTCGTAGAGCTTGGCTAGCGATTCACGCACCAGCGGCATAACATCCTCACCATCGAGGAACACCGGCGTACCAGATATGTTGCGCAGCGCGGTGTGCAGAACGGCGCGATTCTCGGTGGTGTTGATTTTTTCGCCAGCGAACATCGCATCGCGTTTGGTGCCAACACGGCTGGCTTGCGCAAGGTTGAGAAGTGCTCGCAAGCTCTCGGCGGTTAGGCTGGTTTTCGAATAATCCAGCAGCAAATTCCCAAGAGATGCCGAAAATTCCTGATACCGGTTAGGGTTGTGCGCGAATAGGTCGCGGATTGATTGATCCTGCTGATAAGTTGCCAGCAATGCGGCCCATGCATCATGGTTCATTTAACTTTGTCCTGCCGGTGAATATTCAAACCCGCCGCTTGGGTGGCGGCCTCGGTAATGGCAGACCAATTAGCGGCGGCAATGGTGGCGCGGCCAACCATCCATGACCCGCCGACACAAATCACGTTTGGCAGCTTCAAGTAACGCGGCGCCGACTCAAGTGAGATGCCCCCGGTAGGGCAGAAGGTGAGCTGCGGTAATGGTGACGCGATGGCCGATAAAAATGCCGCACCGCCCGCGGGTTCAGCGGGAAAAAATTTAGCGAATTTATAGCCGCACTCAATCAGAGCCATGGCCTCTGATGCCGTGGAGATGCCGGGCAGCGGCGCAAGGCCCGAAGCTGCGGCGGCATCCATCAAGGTTTTCGTGGTACCTGGAGATACCGCAAAGCGGGCGCCGGCTTTGGCAGAAGCCACATATTGCGCAGGCGTCAGCACCGTGCCCACACCGACAATGGCATCAGGCACCTCAGCGGCAATCGCACGGATCGCTTCCAACCCCAGTGCGGTGCGCAAGGTAATTTCAATTACCGGCAGGCCGCCCGCCACCAGAGCGCGCGCCAGCGGTACCGCATGTGCCAAATCATCAATAATGACCACCGGAATGACCGGTGCCGCGCCAAGAATTTTGGCTAGTCCATCTTGCAGATTCATGCTGTAACTTTCGTAAAAATGCTGGCACCGGTGTCGGCGGAACTGACCATATGGCGGAACGCACCGAACAATTCCCGACCGACGCCGCTGTGGTTGGCCGACAAATCCGCCTGCGTCTGCGTCCGCGCCGCCCAGATGGCAGGGTCCACAAAAACAGTCAGATGGCCGTTGGTCCCATCCACACGGATGATGTCACCATCACGGATTTTTCCAATCGCACCACCATCCGCCGCTTCCGGCGTGACATGAATGGCGGCCGGCACTTTACCCGAAGCGCCTGATAACCGGCCATCAGTGACCAGCGCGATTTTATAACCCTTATCCTGCAACACGCCCAGTGGCGGCATCAGCTTATGCAACTCCGGCATACCGTTGGCCTTCGGTCCCTGAAAGCGCACCACCGCCACCATATCATGCGCAAGCTCACCCGCCTTGAAGGCCGCCTGCACTTCCTCTTGGCTGTGAAACACCTTGGCCGGCGCTTCAATAATATGACGCTCCACCGCGACCGCCGAGGTTTTGATCACGGCCCGGCCCAAATCACCATCGAGCACCCGCAACCCGCCGGTTGGCTGAAATGGATTTTTGACACCGCGCAGCACGGCTTCATCACCGCTCTTGATGGCAGCTGGCTGCCAAGTCACCTGACCTTGCGCATTTAACTTCGGTTCCGTCGCGTAGGCTGAGAGCCCCTGCCCGGCCACCGTTTTCACATCCTCTTGCAGAAGCCCAGCAGTTAGTAATTCACGGATCACAAATCCCATGCCGCCCGCAGCATGAAAATGATTCACATCAGCCGCGCCGTTAGGATAAATTCGGGCCAGCAGCGGCACCACTTCGGCGATATCTGAAATATCATCCCAGGTGAGCAAAATGCCGCCTGCGGCTGCCATGGCCAGCAGGTGCAGCGTGTGGTTGGTCGAACCACCGGTGGCGTGCAGCCCGACGATGGCGTTCACAAAGGCTTTTTCATTCAGCATCGCGCCCACCGGCGTATATTCATTGCCAGCCGCCGTCATCGCCAGTGCCCGCTTGGCGGCCTCATGCGTCAGCGCATCGCGCAACGGCGTGTTTGGATTAATGAAGGCAGCACCAGGCAGATGCAGGCCCATTATTTCCATCATCATCTGGTTGGTATTGGCGGTGCCGTAAAATGTGCAGGTGCCAGGGCCATGATATGATTTCGCCTCAGCTTCCAGTAAGTCAGCGCGGCTGACTTTGCCTTCCGCATATAATTGCCGGATTTTGGATTTTTCATTATTCGGGAGCCCCGAGGTCATCGGCCCGGCAGGAATGAACATCGCCGGCAGATGCCCGAACGCCAGCGCGCCGATAACCAGACCTGGCACGATCTTGTCACAAATTCCCAGGAAACATGCAGCATCGAATGTCTGATGCGACAGCGCCACCGCGGTAGAAAGCGCAATCACATCGCGCGAGAACAGCGATAATTCCATTCCCGCCTCGCCTTGCGTGATGCCGTCGCACATCGCAGGCACGCCGCCCGCCACCATCGCCACGCCGCCGGCCTCACGCGCGGCGGAACGGATCAGATCAGGGAAGCGTTCATAGGGCTGGTGCGCCGAAAGCATGTCGTTATAGGCAGTGACGATTGCAAGGCTCGGCGCATTGCCCGCACGCAGCACGGCTTTATCACCAGGCGCACAGGCGGCAAAACCATGCGCCTGATTGGCGCACCCCAGCGCCTGGCGATGCGGCCCGCCACGGCCAGCCTCGGCGATGCGCTGCAAATACGCTGTGCGCGCTATTTTACTGCGGGCAATAATGCGGTCAGTGACTTGCTTTATCTGCGGATGGACCATGTTATGGACTCCAAAAAATTTCAGGTGCGGGCTGACGCTTCAGCACCGCCGCTACCGGCATCGCACTGGTTATATTTTCCAGCACATGGCGCTTGGTATCGCCTTCAATATGGAGTGCCACAAACTCGGCTTCCAGAAGCACCGGCAGTGTGAGGGTAATGCGGGGTTCAATGGCCGCCTCGGCGCGCATGGTTTCTACCACCACGCCGGGCGCTGGTGCCAGTGCTTGCGCCAGACGGTCACCACCGGGGAAGAATGAGGCGGTGTGGCCATCTGTGCCCATGCCCAGTACCACCGCTGCCAACGGCAACACCAGTGAAGCCACGGCCCGGTTCACGGCATCCCGTCCCTCTTCCGGCGTTGCTGCGGCGGTCACCAAAGGTAAAAACCGCGCCTCCGCCGCGCGGTTTTTTAATAAATGCCGCCGCACCGATGCGGCATTCGAACGTGACGATGACTCCGCGACCCAACGGTCATCGACCAAAGTCACGCTCACCGCTGCCCAATTCAAATTCTGATGGGACAGGGCTTCAAAAAACTTCAGTGGCGTAGTGCCGCCTGAAACCGCCAGGGCAGCTTGGCCATCACGTTGCAGCCGCGTCTGCAAGGCCACCGCCACCGCATCGGCCAAGGCCTCGGCCAGCGCCTCCGATGAAGCAAAAACTCTCAACTTCCACCATCAAGCCAAGTACGGCCATCACGTTCAATCAGCGCAATCGCGGCTGAAGGTCCCCAAGTGCCGGCGGTATAAGGTTTGGGAAGTTCACCTGATTCACTCCAGGCTTTTAAAATCGGGTCAATCCAGGTCCAGGCTGCCTCAACCTCGTCACGCCGCATGAACAAGGTCTGGTCGCCGCGCACCACATCCAGCACCAGCCGCTCATAAGCATCGGGGTTACGCACCTGGAAGGTCGTGGCAAAGCTCATATCCAACGGCACTTGGCGCAAACGCATGCCGCCGGGGCCTGGGTCTTTGGTCATCAGCCATAATTTCACGCCTTCATCGGGCTGCAGGCGGATCACCAGGCGGTTGGCTACGATGGTGCCCGCCTGTTCATCGAACACCGAATGCGGAATTGGCCGGAACGCGATAACAATTTCCGAAACCCGTTCGGCAAGTCGCTTGCCGGTGCGCAAGTAAAACGGCACGCCCGCCCAGCGCCAATTTTCGATTTCGGCTTTCAGCGCCACAAAGGTTTCAGTTGTACTGGTATCCGCCCCCAGCTCGTCAAGGTATCCCGGCACCGCACCGCCTGCCGAAGCCCCGGCGCGATATTGCCCGCGCACCACCGCATGAGTGGAGAGCGCATCATCCACCGGCTTAAGAGCGCGCAGCACTTTTAATTTTTCATCGCGTACCGCATCAGCCTTCAGCCGCGCCGGGGGTTCCATCGCCACCAGGCAGAGCAATTGCAGGATATGGTTCTGCACCATGTCACGCAGCGCGCCGGCGTTGTCATAATAACCGGCCCTGCCCTCAACCCCTAGGCTTTCCGCCACGGTGATCTGCACATGGTCGATATGCGCGGCATTCCACAGCGGCTCAAACAAGCCATTGGCAAAACGCAGTGCCATCAAATTCTGCACGGCCTCTTTGCCGAGGTAATGGTCGATGCGATACACCCGGTCTTCCGGGAACACCTTGCCGACACCCTCGTTAACCAGCCGGGCTGATTCCAAATCCTTGCCGATGGGTTTTTCCACCACCACACGGGCATTTGCACCCGCCAGACCAAAGCGGCCCAAGCGTTCACAGATCGGCGCAAACAGCCCAGGGCCGGTGGCCAAATAAAATACCTGCACCCGGTCTGAAAATGGCTTTAGCACCGCCGCCAGATGATCCCAGCCGGCATCACTGTCGGCCTGTGCGGACACATAGCGCAGCCGCTCGACAAAGCGCTCGATGTCAGCCTCGCTGCGCTCTGCTTCGGGCACATGGTCAAGCACCGCTTGACGCGCCATGGCGATGTAGTCCGCCTCGGTCAGCGGCCCGCGGGAAACCCCTAGAATGGTGGCATCACCCGGCAATTGCCCGGCAACATCGCGCTGGAACATGGCCGGAATGAGCTTGCGGCGCGCGAGATCGCCGGTGACACCGAACACCACCAGCACAAACGGCACGACGGGGATCACACGGCTGGTCATCATTGGTCCATCACTTTATCGCTCCAACATTTTCAAAATCCGTATCCCGCCGGCTTGCCACCTTCGCCGTCAAAGGTGCATTGCACCATACCATAACATCCATCGCCAGACCCGCCAGCCATCATGAAGAAAACGCCTAAAATCAATCGGACGTGTGGCTGATTTATCCGCCACGACACCCTATGTTGACGACACCACGGCAAAAAGGACGCAAATCATGTTGAACCAAACCACCAAACTGCCCCTGAAGGACCCCAGCCTGCTGCGCGAGGCCAATTACGTGGGCGGGCAATGGATTGAGGCGGATAGCGGCAAATGGCTCGAAGTTAAAAACCCGGCGACCGGCGATCTGGTGGGCCGCGTGCCGGCACTCGGCAAGGCTGAAACCAGACTCGCCATTGAGGCCGCCTATGCCGCGCAAAAACCCTGGCGCAAGCTGCTGGCCAAGGAACGCTCGGCCATTTTGCGCAAATTATTCAATTTGATGCTTGAGAATGCCGAAGATCTGGCGGTCATCATGACCGCCGAGCAAGGCAAGCCGTTGGCCGAAGCCAAGGGCGAGATCATTTACGCCGCCAGTTTCATCGAATGGTTCGCCGAGGAGGCCAAGCGGGTTTACGGTGATATCATCCCGCAGAACGCCCATGGCCGCCGGATACTCGTGCAAAAGGAGCCGGTGGGGGTGTTCGCCGCCATCACACCGTGGAATTTCCCCTCCGCCATGATCACCCGCAAGGCCGGTCCGGGCTGGGCGGCGGGCTGCACCGGCGTTATCCGCCCGGCCAGCCAGACGCCGTTTTCGGCCCTGGCACTCGCGGTGCTGGCGGAACGCGCAGGCATGCCGGCCGGCGTATGCAACGTGATCACAGGGCCATCAGGAGAAACCGGCGCTGAGCTGACCTCCAACCCAATGGTACGAAAACTTACCTTTACCGGCTCGACCGAAGTAGGTGCCAAGCTGATCGCCCAATGCGCCCCAACGGTGAAGAAACTTTCGATGGAGCTGGGCGGCAATGCCCCGTTCATTGTATTTGACGATGCCGATCTGGACGAGGCCGTGAAAGGCGCGATGGCCAGCAAATTCCGCAACGCCGGACAAACCTGCGTGTGCGCCAACCGCCTGCTGGTGCAGGATGGCGTATTCGACGCCTTTGCCGAGAAGCTGAAAATTGCCGTCCAAGGATTGAAGGTTGGTAACGGCATGGATGCCGGGGTGACGCAGGGGCCGATGATCAACTTCGCGGCTGTTGAAAAAGTGGAGGAGCATATCGAAGATGCGCTCAAAGGCGGGGCAACGGTGATTTCCGGCGGCAAGCGTCACGCGCTGGGCGGCAATTATTTCGAGCCGACCATTCTGGCCGACGTGCCGCATAATGCCAAAGTATTTCATGAAGAAACCTTTGGGCCATTAGCGCCTTTGTTCCGCTTCAAAACCGAAGACGAGGCGATTGCGCTGGCCAATGATACCGAGTTCGGCCTCGCCTCATATTTTTACGCACGCGACATTGGCCGGATTTTCCGCGTCGCCGAGGCGCTGGAATACGGCATCATCGGCGTTAACGAGGGGATTATTTCCACCGAGGTTGCACCATTTGGCGGTATGAAATCGTCTGGTCTGGGCCGTGAGGGTTCGAAATACGGCATCGAGGATTACATGGAGATCAAGTACGTGGCCCTCGGCGGTATCGCCGAATAATCAGGGCTTGGCGAACACCACCACGCTCTCGAGATTTTCCGAGTAAGGAAATTGATCGATCGGCGTGGCGCTACGCACCTCGTATCCGGCGCGTTGTAAGGCATACGCGTCGGTAGCGAGGGCGTCCGGATTACAGCTCACGTAAATAACACGCGGCACGGCAGCAGCGGCGAGGTTTTTCATTTGCGCACCGGCCCCAGCGTAGGGCGGGTCCAGCACGACAGCGGCAGCCTTGGCCATTTCAGAAACCAGCAGTGGTCGCCTAGATAAATCGCGCACTGCTGCGCTCATGCGACCGGCCAAATTGCCTTTACGCAAGGCCACCACATGGGCAGCCACCGCGTCGGCAGCGCCCTCGTAGGCTTCAACGCGGCCCTGCTTCACCAGTGCGAAGCTGAGGGTGCCAATGCCCGAATACAACTCCACAATCCGGGATTTTGTGGTCAACTTCGGTAACCCCGCCAGCACCGCTTGGATGATGGCGTTTTCGCCAGCCAGGCTGGCCTGCAAAAATGCGCCCGGCGGCGGCTCCACCGCAATGCCGGACAAAGTGACGACCGGCGGCTGCAACATTGCCACCAGCTCAGCCTCGTCCGTTCCCTTGGCAGCGCTGATTCGAAGGACATGATGAGTACGGGCAAATGCAATCATCCGCGTGCGGTCCGGCCCGGTTAAATCGGCATCGAGACACAGCAGAATATCAGGGCCAGTATCGAGCCAGTTGATGACGACGGACCCAAGGCGGCGCAAAGCTTCAAGGCTGCGCAGCAAAATTCGCAAATCCGGCAGCAAGGCCAGCAGCCGCGGCGCCAGCAGCGCACATTCGCTCATATCGATAATTTCATCGCTGCGGACCCGGTGCAGCCCCAGTGTGATGGCGCCGGCAAAGCGTTTGACAGCCAAATCCACCCGGCGGCGCGAACGCAGCGGCGTTTCCACCAGCGGCGCCAGCGCCACATCAGCAAATCCTGCCCGTTGCAACGCTGCCTGCAATAAAGCGGGTTTATCAATAGCGGCACGGTCCGCGACAGCACAGCCACCGCAGGCGCCAAAGTGAATACAATGAGACATGATTAGAAGGCTGATAGCCCCGTGATGCCACGGCCCAGAATCAAGGCGTGCACATCATGCGCCCCTTCATAGGTGTTCACCGTTTCCAGATTCACCATGTGGCGGATGACATGATACTCATCGACAATGCCGTTGCCGCCGTGCATGTCGCGCGCCATGCGGGCAATATCCAGCGCCTTGCCGCAGGAATTACGCTTGCAGAGCGAGATCATCTCTAGCGCCGCATTGCCTTCATCCATCAACCGGCCAAGCTGTAAAACTGCTTGCAAAGCCAATGTAATTTCAGTTTGCATATCCGCCAGCTTCTTCTGCACCAACTGCGTTTGCGCCAGCGGGCGGCCAAACATCTGGCGGTCCATAGTATAGCTGCGTGCCGCATGGAAGCAGAATTCAGCGGCACCGATGGCGCCCCATGAAATGCCGTAGCGGGCGTTGTTCAGGCAGGAAAACGGCCCCTTCAGACCTTTCACATGCGGCAGCATATTCTCGGCGGGAACAAACACATCCGACAACATGATCATGCCGGTGACAGAGGCCCGCAGCGAGAATTTGCCTTCAATTTTCGGCGTCTCAACGCCTTTCATTCCGCGTTCCACGATGAAGCCGCGAATATCCCCGGCATCGTCCTTCGCCCAGACCACCATCACATCAGCGATCGGAGAATTGCTGATCCAGGTTTTCGAGCCATTCAGAACATAACCGCCATCAACCGCTTTGGCGCGGGTGCGCATTGAGGCGGGGTCGGAACCGGCATCCGGCTCGGTCAGACCAAAGCAACCGACAAATTCGCCGGAGCGCAATTTGGGTAGAAATTTATCCTTCTGCGCCTCGGAGCCAAACGCCCAGATCGGATACATCACCAGCGAGGACTGCACCGAAAACGCGCTGCGATAGCCGCTATCCACCCGCTCGATCTCGCGCGAAATCAGGCCGTAGGACACATACGACGCATCCGAGCAGCCATGGGAATCAAGCGTGGCGCCCAAAAATCCTAAAGCGCCCATTTCGGACATGATATCGCGGTCGAAGGTTTCATTACGAAACCCCATCAGCACCCGCGGTTGTAGTTTTTCCTGCGCATATTCATGCGCCGCATCGCGGATCGCGCGTTCTTCCTCGGTCAATTGCGCATCGAAGCGCAATGCGTCATCCCATTGAAAGGCGGTGAATTTGCCCTTTTTGCGCATAGTTTGACCTGCAACCGTCCCAATCACATTCATGCGGCGATCACGGCGTTGCCGTTATCCTCCGGTGATGCATCGTGGTCTGACTCATCATGCAATTCGGCTTCCGCCAGCTTGCTCAACGCGCCGCGTTTGCGGATCAGCATGAAGGCTGGAACATCATTGCCAAAGCCGCGCACGCTTGGTCCATGATCATGGCCGCGCTCAAAACGTTCGTGCCGTTCGGAGCGCTCATGCCGCTCTGGGCGTTCACCGCGTTCGGCAAAACGCGTTTCGCGGCGGCGGTATTCTTCGCGCTTCGGTGCCTCAACAACCGGTTGCTCAACCCGCACGGGTTCGGCACGAGTCTCACCACGCGCTTCCACGCGGGGCGGACGGGCATTGCGTTCACGGCGTGGTTCTTCGCCGCGCGGCTTAGCAGATGATTTGGCCGCTGGTTTACTCACTGGCTTGCCACGGCCCCGGCCACGGCCGCGCCTTCCGTCATCCTCAGACCATTCTGCGGAATCCAGACCTGGAATTTCAATGCGCGGGATGGGTGCGGAAATAAGTTTTTCAACAGCTTCCACCGCCAATTTATCGTCCGGCGTGGCAATGGTGAACGCCCGGCCTTCACGTCCGGCACGGCCGGTACGGCCAATGCGGTGCACGTAATCCTCGGCGTGATGCGGCACATCGAAGTTGAACACATGGCTCAAACCGCCAATGTCGATTCCGCGGGCCGCCACATCAGAGCAAACCAGCAGCCTTATTTCATTGGCCTTGAATTTCTCCAGCGTGGCAAACCGCACCGATTGCGCCAGATCGCCATGCAGCGCCCCAGCATCAAAACCATGCTTAACCAAAGACTTCAGCAGAATATCAACATCGCGCTTGCGGTTGCAGAAAATCAAGGCGTTCTGCACGTCCTCGGACTTGATCAACCGGCGCAGCGCCTCACGCTTATCAAAGGTTTGCACCAGTACCAGCCCACTGGTGATCGTGGTGGCCACCGATGCCGGCTTGGAGACCGTGATCTCCTTGGGATTATCCAGGAACGCGTCGGCCAGGCGGCGAATTTCCGGCGCCATGGTGGCGGAGAAAAACAAAGTTTGGCGGGTTTTGGGCAACAGCCCAACAATGCGCTCAATATCAGGGATGAACCCCATATCCAGCATCCGGTCGGCTTCGTCGATCACCAGCACGCGCACATCGTTGAGCATCAAGCCGCCGCGTTCAAACAGGTCGATCAATCGGCCTGGGGTGGCGATGAGCACATCAACGCCTTTGGTCAGCGCGTCCTTCTGGTCATTCATGCTCTCGCCGCCAATCAGCAGCGCATGGTTGAGCTTGAGATATTTGCCGTAAGCGACAAAATTTTCGGCCACCTGCAAAGCCAGTTCGCGCGTTGGCTCGAGAATCAGCGAACGCGGCATCCGGGCGCGGGCGCGCGAGCCGGAGAGAATGTCGAGTAACGGCAATGTGAAGCCAGCGGTTTTGCCGGTGCCGGTCTGGGCGCAACCCAAAACGTCACGGCCCATCAGCACCGTGGGAATCGCCTGCGCCTGAATGGGGGTGGGGCGCAGATAGCCTTTATCGTGCAAAGCCCGCAAAATCGGCTCGGAGAGTCCTAGCGGCGCAAAGCCATCGGCATCCTCTGCATCCTCATGCGGCTCGCCTTCACCCGCCTCATGTGCGGGCTCGGCAGCCTCATCAACCACGGCTTCAGGCTGGGCTTCAACCGTCATGGTAGCTTCGGAGGTAGGCTCGGCATCAACAGAAGTTGGAGCAAACTGCGCCACTTCGATGTTCTGGCTATCGGACAATCAAAAAACCCGTTCGTAAAGGAATGACGTACGCGCGGCGCGTACACAAGCGCAAGAGCGCATTAGCAAGTGCCGTATCGGGAAAAATTACAGAAAAGTCAAGAATTACGGGCCGTCGCTAGGCTCAACCCAGCCGGTCTAAAGCGTCGATGATCGGGCAATCCGGCCGGTTGTCACCATGACAGTTTGAGGCCAGATGCTTCAATGTCGCGCTCATCGCCTGCAGGGCGGCGGCTTTCTCATCAAGGTCGGCGATGTGGCGCAACGCGATCGCCTTGACCTCCGCCGAGCTGCGCGAACGGTCTCGCCATAAGGCCAGCAGATGGCGGATATCCTCGATCGGAAACCCCAAATCACGGGCTTTTCTGATAAATCCTAATTCATGAATATCGCGCTGACTGTAATGCCGGTAACGGTTTTCAGTGCGGGCCGGGGCGCTGATCAGGCCGATACTCTCGTAATGGCGGATCATTTTGGCCGAAACGCCCGTGGTCATTGAGGCGTCGCGGATGGTCACAAGCTCACTCATGAGGGCCTCCAATGGGTCAGACGCAAGGCATTGCCGAGCACGCAAACAGATGACGCCGCCATCGCCGCCCCGGCCACCATTGGCGAGAGAACGCCGAAGGCGGCCAACGGAATGCCGACCAGATTATAGATCATCGCCCAGAATAAGCCTTGCCGCAGGGTCGACCAGATTTTGCGGGACAGATGCAGCGCATCGGCCACCAGCATCGGCTCGAGGCGCAGCAGGGCGAAATCGGCGGTTTCCAGCGCAACATCGGCGCCCGTGCCAATGGCGATGCCGACATCGGCTTCGGCCAGGGCGGGCGCGTCGTTCACGCCGTCACCCACCATCGCCACCACCAAGCCGGCGGCGCGTTTGGCATCAATGGCGGCGAGTTTTTGCTCGGGCGAGGCTTCGGTGATGATCTCGGTGATGCCCAGTTCAACCCCGATGGCGGTCGCAGCGGCGGTGCGGTCACCTGAAAGCAGCATCACCTTGCAACCCAGGCTGCCCAACCGGGCGATGGCGGCTTTGGCGCCGGAGCGCACAGTGTCAGCAAAGGCGAATCCGGCTAGTACCTGCCCATCCGCCAAAGCGAGGTACGAAATGGTGGCGCTGGCCGGCAATGATAAGGCTGGGATGGTGCCCCCCGCACCCTTGATCAGGGCTTGCGAACCCAGAATATACCGCACGCCCTCAACCACACCCTCGACGCCGCGGCCAGGCAAGGCGCGAACGGATTCGGCCGGTTTAGCCCCGGCACGGCGCAAGGCAGCGGACAGCGGGTGAGTGTCAGCAGCAGCTAATGATGCTGCAATTTCAGATAGTTCTTCAATATTATTCGCGTAAAAACTCTGCATGCCAATGAGTTTTGGTTTACCCTCGGTGAGCGTGCCGGTTTTGTCGAACACCACGAAATTCACCTTGGCAGCGTGTTCAAGCGCATCGGCATTGCGAATGAGAATCCCGTAGCGAGCCGCAACGCCGGTGCCGGCAAGAATCGCGGCGGGGGTGGCGAGGCCAAGCGCACAGGGGCAAGCAATCACCATCACCGACACCGCGTTGATGATTGCTGTGGCGGTGCTGGCCCCGGCGATCAACCAGCCGCCGAAGGTGATCAGCGCGATCACCAGCACAATCGGAACGAACACCGCTGCAATCTGGTCGGCCAACCGTTGCACTTTGGGTTTGGAGGATTGCGCGGCGTCGATCAGCCTGGCCATCCGGTCCAACAGCGTCTCGCCGGGTTGCGAAGTGACGCGCATCGGCAGCACGGCATCGAGGTTCATCGCCCCGGCCAGCACAGTGCTCCCGGCAGCGTGGACCACCGGCAGACTCTCGCCGGTGATGTGACTTTCATCGAAACTTCCCATGCCCTCAAGGATGACGCCGTCGACCGGCACACGCTCACCGGGGCGCAATTCCAGAACATCGCCGCGCTGCACGGCGGCCAGCGGCACATCGGCCTCGCCCAGAATATGGGCCATGCTGGGGCGCAGTTTGGTCAGGCTGGACACCGCTTTGGCGGCGTCGCGCTTGGCCCGGCCTTCAAGGTATTTACCGAGCCGGATGAGGGTGATGACCACCGCCGATGATTCAAAATACAGCGGGCCGGCGCCTGCGATGAAATCAAAGGCTGAGAGAAAATACGCGGCTGAGGTGCCAAGGGCGACCAGCAAATCCATATTGCCAGAGCCAGCCCGCACCGCCTTGAAACCAGCCCAGTAAAACCGCGCACCCAGCCAAAACTGTACCGGCGTAGCCAGGACAAACTCTATCCAGCCCGGCAGGTGCAAGACCATGCCCAACAACAAGGGGGCGGACAAAACCGCCGCGGCGATAAGTTCGTAAAGTTCCCGATGGCCGGTTTGCGGGCGGGCGGCAGCACGGGCGGTGGCCAGATATCCGGCCTTTTCCACTGCCGCGATCAGGGCCGGAAGTTTAGTGGCACTGTTGGCTTCGAGATGCGCGGTCTCGGTGCCCAGGTTCACCGCCACTGAGGTCACGCCAGGAACCTTACCCAATGATTTTTCAACCCGTAGAACACAACTCGCGCAGGTCATGCCCTCAATGGCGAGGTCGAAGGTCTGTGGGGCGGTGATCTGGTCCATGGGCCATCATATGGGGTTCCCATGATGGGAAGGTCAAGCGCTTGACCTTCCCCCTGAGGCAACCCTTATCAAGAGCAAATATTAAGGAGAACACCATGACCCAAGCCGCCCCGCATCAGTTTGACGTCCCCGATATGGATTGTTCGGGCTGCGTCGCCTCGATCGAGCGCGCGGTTCATAAGCTCGATGCCGCTGCAACGGTGGACGCCAACCTGACCACCAAGCGGGTGGTAGTGGACAGCGCCGCCGCCACAGCGGACATTAAGGCGGCGATCGAGGGGGCTGGCTACGACGTGAAAACGGCGGCCTAGCCGACGCGCATCCCCGACAATATGGCGAACAGCACCACCAGAAATATAATCAGCACCACGATCGACACTGCCCAGCGTAGCGCCAGGTAATTGCCGGCGACCACGCCCCGGCCCTTGCCGATGGTTTCCACTACGATGGTGATGAAAAACCCAACCAGCAGCAAAAGCACCGCGAAAGCGGGCGCGGTGAAGTGGATCATGGCGATCAAGGCGATCCAGCCGATCAGCGCTGGGACAACACCAAACGCCAATAATTGCCGCTCGGCGCCTAATGTGGCCGGAGTCAGGGGGGTGCCCTGCACCGGGTGGGCGGTATCGCGCAGGGCAAAGCCCCAATGCACCGCACCGATGAAGGATAAAATCACCGCGCCGTAGGAGACCAATACCTGGGTAGCGATCGGGGATTCCAGCGGGTCGAACAAAATCACCATGCCGGTGATCAAAAATGGAATCAGACCCGCCACGCTGAGCAAAATGGCGATCATGAAGGGTTGGCGCATGGCGGTATCCTCTGATGGTTTTTATAGATAGGGGTTCATGGTTCGATTTGGTAGCCGAGCCGTTCAATAACCGGCTGTAACCGTTCCAGCACTGGTTCCAAATGCTTCAAGTAGGGGCGATAGCGGTAGCGCGAACGGTCGTAAAGTTTCTCTGTCACCTGGGCATAGCTGGCAGTGCGGGCGTAGCGGGTGTTTTTCTCGAAGCTCAGGCATTTGGCGTCGAAGGGCACGCCGATGAAATCGAGGATTTTACGGACATTGGCTTCCTGATCCACCACCATGTCCTCGTAACGCACCGGCAGATACCGCATTTTCAAATTAGCTTTGTAATGCTCAAGCAAATCCGCGATCAGCGCGAAATGCTCGGCGATGGTTTCCATCTGCGCAGCGCAGAAAAACCCGTGGGTGAGATGATTCGAATAAACCGATAGCAGAACATCCAGCGGGTGGCGGATCACATGGATGATCGGCGATTGCGGGAACAGCAGCGAGATGAGGCCGAGGTGGGTTTCATTAAGCGGCATCTTGTCGGTGAAGAAATCCGCCCCCTCGCGGAAGATGCCGCTTTTGGCGGCGCGGTTGAGGTAATAATCGCGCAACTCGTTCAAGCCGTCGCGCTGGTCGCCCATCCATAATTCCACCAGCGCCTCCGGGTACGAGAGCGGGCTGGCCAGCAGGCGCGGCATGATGTTGGTGATGTCGTTGATGTAAGGCAACTCATCGCCCGCCGAAATTTTGGGATGCACGGTGAGAGTTTGCTCGATGAGCGTGGTGCCGGAGCGCGGGAAGCCGATGATGAAAATCGGCTGTGGCATATCGCTGCGAATACCTGCCACCGGCAAAGTGCCGACCCGGCGCTCGGTGAAAAAACTTTTCAGGCGTGTGACGAGGTCAAGAGCGGCGTCGCGCATGTAGGTGCGGGCACCAAATTCCACGGCGCGTTTTTTGGCGGTATCGAAGGCTTCAAACGCTTCATCGTAGCGGCCTAACTGATCGAGCAGCCGGCCTTTTTCTGACAGTTCAGCCGGACCTAGTTTTATCGCTGGCGCACCATCCGCCGCCTCCGGCTCATGCAGAATCGCCAAGGCTTCATCGGTGCGTTTCAAGCGCGATAGCACAGTGGCGCGGGTAAGCTGGACACTAGGGTTATCAGGAGCGATAGCCTCCGCCTGCTCCAGCAATTTCAAGGCCGCTTCAAATTTGCGGTCGGCCTCCTCCATGCGGGCCCAGCCCAGCACGGTCTGGATGACATCAGGCTTCAATTTCACGGATTTTTCATAAAGACTGCGGGCTTCATCAATCCGGCCCTGGTTTTTGAGGTTCCAGGCCAGATTAGCCAGCGTAATTGGTTCATCCGGCCCGGCCAGTTCCAGCACCTTGCGGTAATGATATTCACCCACCAGCGGCCGGTTGGCCTCGGTGAGAACAAGCCCCATGAGATTATGCGCCTGAGCATTTTGCGGGGCGATACGGATGGCGTTGCGGGCGTGCATTTCGGCTTCTGCCAGCGACCCCCGGTTGATCAGCATCAGGGTGAGTTCATTGGTGGCCCAGAAATTATTTGGGTTGAGAGTGACCACCCGGCGAATGATGATCTCGGCGGCAACCATGTTGCCAGAATCGCGCAGCAGCCGCTGATACAGCAGCAGCGCATCCTCGCGTCCCGGTGCTAATTCCAGGAATTGCTGCAAAACGGCTTTGGCGGTGGCATTATCGCCTTGGTTCAGCAGCTTCTCGGCCTGTGCCAGCATTGGCGTCAGGGCGCCGGTGGCGCTAGCCGGGCTGAGTGTCGCCAAATCCAGCGCGCAGCATTTCATCTGCCGCAATCCACTGCCGCAAGGGCACAAGCCAATTTCAATCATAAGGCGAGACTATCCCCGCCTCAGAATGAACGCCAGAGGCCCCCTAACTTGCCGTGCGTAACGGCAGTTAAGGGGTTATCGCCTCTAGTGGACTTCTTCGGGCTGCTTCTCGCCAGTGCCGTCATCGCCTTCCGATTCGGGCTTGGGTAACGACGTGGCCGAGGCTGGGGTGACATCGAACGCCAACTTGCCATCCTTGAGCGTGACCTTGACCGCGCCACCTTTGACCAGTTTGCCGAACAATAGTTCTTCGGCCAGCGGCTTTTTGATAAGTTCCTGGATAACACGCGCCAATGGCCGCGCCCCATACAACGGCTCGTAGCCACGCTCGGCCAGATATTCCTTGGCCGCCGAGGACAGCTCGATGGTGACATTGCGGTCGGCGAGTTGCGCTTCCAACTGCATGACAAACTTCTCGACCACCCGGCCGACGATTTCCGGCGTGAGGGCGGCAAACGGAATCACCGCATCCAGACGGTTGCGGAATTCCGGCGTGAACATCCGCTTGATCGCCTCTTCATCCTCGCCCACGCGCACCTCGCGGCCAAACCCAATTCCGGCTTTCGCCATGTCAGCCGCACCGGCGTTGGTGGTCATGATGAGGATGACATTACGGAAATCAATCTTTTTGCCGTTATGATCGGTGAGCTTCCCGTGATCCATAATTTGCAGCAGGATATTGAACAAATCAGGATGTGCCTTCTCGATCTCGTCGAGCAACAACACGCAATGCGGGTGCTGATCGATCGCATCAGTCAGCATGCCGCCCTGGTCGAACCCAACATAACCAGGTGGCGCACCGATCAGGCGCGAGACCGAATGGCGTTCCATGTATTCGCTCATATCGAAGCGAACCAGCTCAATGCCAAGCGTTGATGATAATTGCCGTGCCACTTCGGTTTTGCCGACGCCGGTGGGGCCGGAGAACAGGTAATTACCGATCGGTTTTTCAGAGTCCCGCAGACCAGCCCGTGAAAGTTTGATGGCAGCCGAGAGCGCCTCGATGGCAGCGTTCTGGCCGAACACCATCGACTTCAAATCGCGCTCCAGGGTGCGCAGCACTTCCTTGTCGTCGGCGGAAACCGACTTGGGCGGGATGCGGGCAATTTTGGAGACCATCTCCTCAATGTCCTTCAGCGTCACGGTCTTGCGGCGCTTGCCTTCCGGTTGCAGCATCCGTGCAGCACCGGCTTCATCGATCACATCGATGGCTTTGTCCGGCAGCTTGCGATCGTTGATGTATTTGGCCGCGAGTTCCACCGCACCCCGAATGGCATCATCAGTGTAGCGAACCTTGTGATGCTTCTCATAGGCGGGTTTCAAGCCGCGCAAAATTTTCACGGCATCCTCAACCGACGGCTCGTTCACATCAATTTTCTGGAAACGCCGCACCAGCGCGCGGTCTTTCTCGAAATAGTTGCGGAATTCCTTGTAGGTGGTGGAGCCAATGCACCGCAGCGTGCCCTGCGCCAAAGCAGGCTTGAGCAGATTGGAGGCATCCATCGCGCCACCTGAGGTCGCGCCCGCACCAATCACCGTGTGGATTTCGTCGATGAATAAAATCGCGCCAGGCGAATTTTCCATCTCGGTGACAACCGCTTTCAGGCGTTCTTCAAAGTCACCACGATAGCGCGTGCCGGCCAGCAAGGCGCCCATGTCGAGTGCATAAATGGTGCATTTGGCCAGCACCTCCGGCACATCGCCATCGACGATTCGCTTCGCCAGCCCTTCAGCAATGGCGGTTTTGCCAACACCAGGGTCGCCCACATACAGCGGGTTGTTTTTGGTGCGGCGGCAGAGAATTTGAATGGTGCGCTCGATCTCGTGCTCGCGCCCGATCAGCGGGTCGATCTTTCCGGCGGTCGCTTTTTTGTTCAAATTCACGCAGTAGGTCGAGAGCGCATCCTGGCCGCGCTTGGCGGTTTTTTCCTCGCGCTCCGCTTCCGGCTGATCCGCCGAGCCGGTGGGCGTGCGCGGTGCCGATTTGCCAGGGGACTTGGCGATGCCATGCGAGATGAAATTCACCGCATCAAGCCGGGTCATATCCTGCAGTTGCAGGAAATACACCGCATGGCTCTCGCGCTCACTGAACAAAGCCACCAGCACGTTGGCGCCGGTCACTTCATCGCGGCCAGACGACTGCACATGGATGGCAGCACGCTGCACCACACGCTGAAAGCCGGCGGTGGGTTTGGGGTCGCCGGTGCGGTCAGTCGCCAAGCCGGCCAAATCCTTGTCGAGAAACTCGGTGAGATCCTTTTTGATTTTTTCGATATCAACGCCGCAGGCACGTAACACAGTGATCGCGTCAGCATCGTCAATCAAGCCGAGCAGCAGATGTTCCAGGGTTGCGTATTCATGCTTACGGTCAGCCGCCAGCGTGAGTGCGCGATGCAGAGTTTGTTCAAGATTCCTGGAAAGCATGGACCTAAACCGTTCCTTCACGCCGAACCACGGCGCTCTCATCTCCGGGCGTCAAAATGGCCTGCCCAGCCCGGCCAAGTTACGTGGAAAAGATGAAGTCAACCTCAACTCTTCCGCCGTACCTTCAGACTATAGGGCGCTGTCATAGCGCCGCAATAAAAATAAATGGTGATCCCAGGCGTACTTGTCAGGATCACCATTATGTCATTCTTTTTCAATGGTGCATTGCAGAGGATGCTGGTTCTGCCGGGCCAGGTCCATCACCTGAGTCACCTTGGTTTCAGCCACTTCATAAGTGTAAACCCCGCACACCCCGACTCCGCGGCGATGCACGTGCAGCATGATCTGTGTCGCCTGATCGCGCGACTTCTGGAAGAACCGCTCCAGCACATGCACGACAAACTCCATCGGGGTGTAGTCGTCATTCAGCATCAACACCTTGTACATGGTGGGTTTGCGTGTTTTCGGGCGCGGCTTGACCACCACGCCGGTAACCGGACTGTCGGAGCCTTTGCGCTTATCATTGTCACTCATACCCGTATCCTGTCGCTTATTTCTGGCAATGCAAGGGGGGTGGCCCCTTGGACGGCAACAAACATCATATCGAACGTCTGGCCGGGTATGGAAGGGTAACCGGCACGGGGCTTCTGAAAAAATCTGCGCGAACGCAAAGAGGCCCGGACCTTACGGCCCGAGCCTCTGCCATTCGTCAAGCTTAACGAATTAGTGGGTCTTGCCGAACTTTTCGACGGCCAGGGTCAGGCGAGCGGTCAGCGGAGCGACAGCCTGTTCGGCCAGCTTCACGGAAGCGTCGGTGATCTTGCTGGTCTCAGCAACAGCTTTCTCGAGTGAAGCCTTGGCGAAACCGGATTGCAGATCAACAGCTTCCTTAACCGACTTCACGCCCATCAGGGTTTTGGTGAAGTTGGTGGATTCTTCGAAGGCGGCCTTGCTCTGGGCGGTGAGGTGCTTGGAGAGGTCCTGCAAGCCGGCGGTGAAAATCTGTGAAGCCTTCACGAAAGCTTCAACGTTACCCTGGCTGAAAGCAACCATTTCTTCAGCGGTTTTCATGGCTTTTTCAACACTTTCTTTCATTTTGACTTGCTGGGATTCGAAGCCTTTGGAAGCCTTCTCCATGCCTTCCTTCATCGCGGTAAGGGTCTTATCAAAGCCCTTCGCAGCGGCGGCGGCGGTCTCGTTGACGGTTTCCGCAGTGGAATCAACAACCGCGGCAGTGGCGGCTTTGGACTTGGTGGTGCTCATAATAGTCAAACTCCTGGTTAGGACATGATTAAAACCTCTGCACCAGCCCCAACACGTCGAGCGAAAACGGTAAATACCGCAGTGCAGCAAAGTTGGTATAGTTGAATGAAATCAACAGGTCAAGCAAAATTGTTGCGCCGCACAAAAAATTTGAAGAGCCTTATTACCGAAGATTGTCTTAGGAAGTGCCCGCTAAGCCTTTGGCTTTTTACGACTTTTGGTTATTTTGGCTGGACAGACAACGGCTTCACTGTGTAATGCAATTCATAAAATTGTTGGATAGAGCATCATGTTACGGGCAAAACAACACGCGGGGTCTTACGGTTTCGTCTTCAGTGCGGTCAGTTCCTGCCTGTTTGCCGCCACCTTGCTGGCCGCGCCCGCTGCCCACGCCCGCACGGACAAAAGCCGGCACGCGCCACTAGCCCAGGCCGATACCGGTTTCGGGCCCACCACCCCGGGTGTCAGCGCCATTTTAGTCGATGCCAGCACTGGCCGTGTGCTTGCCGCCTCGGGAGCGGATACCCCGCGCTACCCGGCCAGCCTGACCAAGCTGATGACGCTCGACCTCGCCTTCCAAGCTCTGCGTGACGGGCGGATGACGCTCGATACACAAATCCCGATCTCCGAACATGCCGCCAGCGTGCAACCCGTGAAACTCGGCCTCGCACCTGGCTCCACCATCACGGTCCGGCAAGCCATTTTGTCGATGACCACGATGTCCGCCAACGATGCCGCCACCGCACTTGGTGAATATCTCGGCGGCGGATCGGAGGAGCATTGCGCTGAACTGATGACCCAGCGGGCGCATGCGCTGGGCATGGAGCAGACGCGGTTTTACAACGCTTCCGGCCTGCCCAACCCATACCAAGTCTCGACCGCCCGCGACCTCGCCATTCTGGCGCGCGACATTGTGGTGACCTTCCCGCAGGACCAGCAGTTTTTCGAGGTCCAGAAATTCGATCTCGATGGCCATACAATATACAGCAACAACAATATGTTAAAAACCTACCCCGGGGCCACCGGCATGAAAACCGGCTATACCACCCTGGCGCGTCATAACCTGGTCACCAGCGCTATGCGCAATGGCCACGTACTGATCGGGGTGGAGCTGCACGAACCTTCCTGGGGCGCCACTTACGAGCAAATGACCGCGATGCTGGATAGCGGTTTTGACAATTCGGCAAAAACCGCCGTGGCAGCCAATCTACCGCCTGCGCCCGCCCCGGTTGCACACGCGGTGCCATCCTTCATCGCTTCAGCCGATGCGGCCACTGTACGCCCGATGCCCGCCCCGGCCGCCAGACCGAAGCCGCATGTTACAGCAGCGCAAGTGGCCTCAAACCGGCCCGCACCCGCGACCGCCAGTTGGACCGCTGAGGTTGGTTCTTATAAATACATGAGCAGCGCCCGTGCCCAGGCGCTGGCAGTGCGCAAGATGCGCGGCGAGGGTATCGCCCGCGTGGCCCGTGTTGAAGTTCACGGCAAGGTCATCTGGGCCGCACAGATCATCGGCTTATCGCATGAGGCTGCCCACGCCACCTGCACGCAGCTATCAGCCCATGGCGCGTCCTGTGTCATCATTCCGCCGCAAGCCGACCATCTGGCCGCACGCACCATGTCAGACGGCTAATCAAAACCTCTGATTTGGCTTTTGTGCACCGCACGCTTATGTGACGGTGCCATGATCACCTCAGATTTCGCGGCTTTCCTGACCGCCGCCGCCGGCAGTAAACCGCTGCAAGCCGCTACGATCATCGGCGGCACCTTCATTTTGGAAGATGCCGCCACCTTGCTGGCCGCCATGCAGGTGGCCGCCGGTGCGTTGTCGCTGCCGCTAGCACTTGGGGCTCTTTATGCCGGAATCGTGCTGGGGGATTTAGGGTTATATCTGCTTGGCTTTCTGTCAGCCCAGCATGCCTGGGCCAAGCGGCTGGTGCCGCCGCGCCGGCAAGACCTTGGCCATGGCTGGGTCAGCCAACGGGTCATCCCGCTGGTCATCGTCAGCCGGTTTGTTCCCGGCCTGCGCCTGCCAACCTATACCACCATGGGATTTTTACGGGCGCCGCTGGCAAAATTCACCGCTGCCGCTATTGGCGCCACGCTGATCTGGACCTCCGGTCTTTTCCTAGTCAGCCTGAAGCTCGGTACGTTACTCATGCGTTATCTGGGCGTTTGGCGTTGGGCGGGACTCGCGGTATTCTGCATCATCCTTATCCTGGTCGGGCGGTTCGCCACGCGGCTTTACAATAATAGGAATCGTCCATGAGCGGCACATCGCTCGCCACCACTTTGCGTGCTTGGTTCACGCCCGACAGCGTCGCTGGTCTAAACTCCAGCAAAAAACCGGTCTCGTTTTTCGAGTTCTGGCCAGGCTGGTTATTCTATGCACCGGTTGTGGTGTTCTGGGTTTTCAATGCCATTCGCTACCGTAGCGTCACCCTGCCCGCGCTTGCCAACCCGCGCATTGATGCTGGCGGTATCTGCGGAGAATCAAAAAACGATATTTTGAATCTGGCAGGCCTGATCGCGAAACCATGGATCGCCAATTACGCTGGCATGACCACCTGCGGGCATAATGACGGCAACGATCTGGCTTTGGCGCAAGCCGCCATGAAGAGTGCCGGTTTGCATTATCCCATCGTCGCCAAACCCGACATGAGCTGCAATGGCGTGGGCGTGCGGGTGGTGCGTAATGACAGCGCGTTGGCGGCATATCTGGCGGCATTTCCAAGGGCGGCGCGCCTGCAACTGCAAGAATTAGTAAACATGCCCGGTGAGGCCGGGATATTTTATATTCGCCATCCGCATGAAAAAACCGGCCGCATCACCTCTGTCACATTAAAATATCCGCCAACCGTCATCGGCGATGGCAGCCGCTCGATCCGCAGCCTGGTTGCCGCCGACCCGCGTCTCGATGCGGTGTCTAAGCTATTACTGCCCAAACTCGGCATGAAAGCTGAGCGTGTCCCAGCTCTTGGCGAAGCGGTCCGGCTGGTATTTGTTGGCAACCATTGCCGTGGTTCCACCTTCAAGGATGGACTCGATATCGTCACCCCTGCCCTTACGGCGCAAATCGACGCCATCGCCCAGGATGTCCAGGATTTGTATTTCTCCCGCATCGACCTGCGCTATGAGTCGCTGGACGATTTACGGGCCGGAAAAAATTTCAAAATTATTGAATTCAATGGCAGTGGGTCTGAGGCTACCAATATCTGGGATCCGGCGATGACCCTGGTGGCGGCTTATAAAACGCAGTTTTTTCATTACGGCCAATCCTTCAAGATCGGCAACACTATCCGCGCCCAGGGGCTGAAAACCATCGGGGTGCCGAAATTATTCAATCTGTGGCGCCACCAGAAACGCCTGATGGCAGCCTACCCGGCGAATGATTAAGCCCGGGGATGTGATGCCCGCCAAACTTCCATGAGCTGGTCGGTATCCACATCAGTATAGCGCTGGGTGGTGGACAGGCTGGCGTGGCCGAGAAGTTCCTGAATCGAGCGCAAATCAGCCCCACCTGAGAGCAAATGGGTGGCAAATGAATGGCGCAGCGCGTGCGGGGTGGCGTGCTCAGGCAGGCCATTGAGGTGCCGGAAATCACGCAGGGTTTTCTGCACTACCCCGGCGTTCAGGCGCTTGCCGCGCAAGCCGACGAATAAAGGTTCAGGTGCAGCAGGATTGGGATGAAGTTTCAGGTAAGTGGCCAGCGCCTCATGCACGACCGGCAAAATAGGGACAATGCGCTGTTTGCTGCCCTTGCCGGTGACACGCATCGGATTCCCAGCACTCGGGATATCCCCGACATTCAGGCTCAGCGCCTCATTGATCCGCAAACCCGCGCCATACAGCAGGCACATCAACGCGGCGTCACGCGCCTGGATCGCGGCACTGTCCGAAGCATCACCGATGTCAGTGGTAACCAGAGCCGCATCGGCTTGCGTGAGCGCACGGGGAAGCGGGCGTTTGGCGCGGGGGCGGGTAATCAGGGACAGTGCCGTGGTCTCGATGCCGTGGCGCTTATGCAAAAATTTGAAAAATGTCGCGGTGGCCGAGAGCTTTTTGGCGCGGGTGGCATTGCCGGCACCGTTTTTAGCCTCCTGCGCCAGCCAGGCGCGCACATCGGCCGCACGCAGGTTTTGCAGCGTCTCAGCGGTTGGCTCGCCGCCGATATGGTTGGTGAGGAACCCCAGGAAGGCGGCGATATCGCGCCCATAGGTTTCCACCGTCTTCGGCGCCGCGCGGCGTTCTCCCCCTAACCAGGAGAGAAATTTTACGCGCAGCGCCTCGGCGGCTTCAGCCAATCGTCTGCCCGGTTTTAGCCCAGTCGGCCAGGAAGGCAGCCAGACCGCTGCTGGTCAGCGGATGGTTATAAAGCTGGCGGATGACGCTGGGCGGGATGGTGGCGACATCGGCGCCGATTTTGGCGGCTTCAATAAGGTGAATAGGGTTGCGGATGGAGGCCACCAGCACCTCGGTGCGGATCGCCGGATAATTATTATAAATCTGCACGATGTCAGCGATCAGATCCATGCCGTTCTGGCCAATATCATCCAGACGCCCGACAAAAGGCGAGATGAAACTGGCGCCGGCCTTGGCGGCCAGCAGCGCCTGCGCCGAGGAGAAGCACAGTGTCACATTCACCATGGTGCCTTCCTGGGAGAGCGCATAGCAAGCTTTCAGGCCATCGGGGGTCAACGGCACCTTAATCGTGACGTTCGGCGCAATCGCCTTCAATACGGCGGCTTCCTTCAGCATGGCAGCGTATTCGGTAGCGGCCACCTCGGCACTCACCGGGCCGGGTACAATGGCGCAAATTTCTGCGATGACGTCCAGGATATTGCGGCCTGATTTGGCGATCAGGGAGGGGTTGGTGGTGACGCCATCCAACAGGCCGGTTGCCGCCAAATCTCGGATATCAGCAATTTCGGCGGTATCGACAAAGAACTTCATATTTTCTCCTCCCGGAGGGACTGGGTGTATGACATTGCTTAAACCATGAGTGCTCCGAGTCCCACCCGCGTCAGCGTATTGCTGCCTTTCCCGTTTGATACGGCATTTACCTATATGGCCGAGGCCCCGCTGGCGCCCGGCACGCTGGTGCGGGTGCCGCTGGGGCCACGCATGGTGGTGGGCGCTGTGTGGGATAACAAACCGGACATGCAGGTGCGTACCAAGCCGGTGGCCGAAGTGCTGGATTTTCCACCGCTCCCAGAGGCGTTGCGGCAGTTTGTGGATTGGGTGGCGCATTACACGCTCTCCAAGCGTGGTGAGGTGCTGGCACTTGGGTTGAAGGCTAGTCTGCTGACGGTGCCAAAACGGCGGGCGAAGAATTTTACCTTTGGCGGCGCGGATGTTTCACTGGCGGGACCTGATTTGTCGGCAGACCAGACCGCCGCGGCGGCGGCTTTGCGTACCAGCGTGGCGACAGGGACATTCAGCGTTACGCTGCTGGACGGCGTGACCGGTTCCGGCAAGACCGAGGTTTATCTGGAAGCCGTGGCCGCTTGCCTCGCGGCCGGTAGACAAGCGCTGGTGCTGCTGCCGGAGATTGCGCTCTCCGTACAGTTTTTACAGCGCTTCGAGAAACGCTTTGGGGCTGCCCCGGCGGTCTGGCATTCTGAATTAACGCCCGCCGTGCGGCGTGAGACCTTCCGGGCGGTCGCGGAAGGCCGCGCCAATGTAGTGGTCGGGGCGCGTTCGGCCTTGTTTCTGCCCTTCCCCACACTGGGCCTGATCGTGGTGGATGAGGAGCATGAGAGCGCCTTCAAGCAGGAGGACGGCGTGATGTACCATGCCCGCGACATGGCGGTGGTGCGGGCCAAGCTTTCCGCCGCCCCTTGCGTGCTGTGTTCCGCCACACCGAGTTTGGAGACTGTCGAGAACTCGGCAAGCGGGCGCTATGCGCGGCTGGATTTGCCGGCCCGCCATGGCGGGGCGCAACTGCCGAAAGTAGTGACGCTGGATATGCGGGCGCACCCGCCCGAGCGCGGCAAATTCATCAGCCCGGTGCTGCTGGAGGCGATGCGCGACACCATGGCGCGCGGTGAGCAAGCCATGCTGTTTCTTAACCGCCGCGGCTACGCACCCCTAACATTGTGCCGCCATTGCGGGCACCGGATGGCCTGCCCGAATTGTTCCGCCTGGCTAGTGGAGCATAAAAGCCACAAAAGATTGATCTGTCATCATTGCGACTACGCAACCTTAATGCCAACCACCTGCCCTGCCTGTGCGGCCAAGGACAGTTTTGCCGCGATCGGGCCAGGAGTGGAACGAATCGCTGAAGAAGTGCGGGAAGTTTTCCCCGAGGCGCAGGTGTTGATGATGGCCTCAGATGTCATTGCTGGACCAAAACAAGCTGCCGAGGCAGCGCGGATGATTTCGGACCGCGAAATTGATATCATCATCGGCACCCAGATGGTGGCGAAAGGCTGGCATTTTCCGGCACTCACTTTGGTCGGCGTGGTGGATGCCGATTTAGGGTTGGCGGGCGGCGACCTGCGGGCGGGTGAACGCACCGTGCAAATGCTGCATCAGGTAGCGGGGCGCGCCGGACGCGCCGAAGCGCCGGGGGTTGTGTTATTGCAAACCTACGCGCCGGAACATCCGGTGATGGCGGCGTTACTCTCCGGTGATTTGAATGCGTTCATGGCGCAGGAGGCTGTGCAACGCCGCCCTGGGCACTGGCCACCGTTTGGCCGGTTAGTGGCGCTGATTGTGAGCGGGCCGGATGAGCGGATGGCCGATCAGATCGCCCGCGCCCTGGCACGCGCAGCACCTTCGGGGGCTGGTATTGAAATCCTCGGCCCAGCACCTGCACCTTTTGCTTTGCTGCGCGGCCGGCACCGGCGGCGACTATTGTTGAAAGCAGCGCGGCATATTGATGTGCAGAGCTTGGTGCGCGACTGGCTGACGCGAACCGATATACCTCGCAGCGTGCGGGTGGATGTGGATGTCGACCCTGTTTCGTTTATGTAATGGTCATAATTCACCATGCCTGCGCAGGCGGGAACGAAAATTTACTGACTCACTGTCAAATTCGTAAAGGCGTAGTCGCACGGGTCCTTGGCGGTGCTTTCGGCCTCGATGCCCACAGCGCCACCTCCGGCAGGGGCCATCAAATTCAGTGAGCCAATGGATTGCCCGTTGATGTAAAGCGTTACCGAATTACCCTTGGTGACAACCCGCAACACGTTGGCAGCACCGGACTTAATAGCAGCATTTTTGTTAAATGGCACTACCGCCTGCCAATTTACAGAACCGGTGGAAATGCGATGTTCGAGCGCGAATGTGCCGTTGGTGTCAGACACATCCAACTCAAAAAAATCGTTTGGGCCAGTGGACCAGAAGATCAACCCGCCCACGCTGCCCAGGTTGTTACTAGGCGTGATGGTGACGCTGGCATCCATGTCGGTGAAATTGAAACCATTATATATGGCCCAATTGGCGGCATTGGCCGGCAGCGCGATGTGCACCGCATTATTTTTGGCAAATATTTGCGCGGTCTGGACCCCAAAATTCAGCGGCCAGGATGTTAAGGGGTCTGAAAGGATGGGTTGTGCTGCCTGGGCGTAATGAACCGCCAACGCAAAAAATGCGGAAAAGCCAAGGGAGCGGACAATTTTACGGAAAGCGATCATAGGCGCCACCTCATTTTTGTCTGATAACTTGAGGGTTTCAGGCTAAATCCGCTCTGCCGATGAAGTCAACCACGATTTCGCTAACAGCACGATTGGTTTTGTTGTTTAAACCATACGCCCGAATGACTAAATCAGGGGGTGCGGACCGGCAAAGCGCCGGTTTTTCAGCAAAAAGGGGATTTCGGCCATGAATGAGACTTCGGGACGTGTTTTGAAAATGTCATATCGTCAATGGGCTATTCTGTCCGCTTTTGGCCTCATTTGCGGACTAGCGGCGGTACAGCCCGCCAAGGCTCAAACAGCTGGCTCAGGTATGACGCCCTCGAAACAGAATGAATTACTGGGTGCTACGACTGGCCTCGGGAGTTCGCACCGGTTCGCAACCATCGAAGCTGCCCAGAACCAATGCCCCGGCGATACCATCGTCTGGGGATCGGGAATTACCCTCACCTACTTGATGCCGGGCGCACCGGGCTATGGGGCAACCCAGCCGGGATTTTATGCCTGCAAGACTGAAGCTGACAGCGACGGATTTGGGCCTGCCAAATAACGTCTTAGTGGTCGGCCCGCTTGGCTGAAACGGAATCTACCATCGCCTGGGCGGAGATCAGCCTGTCGCTGGCTTCGAGGTAGGCGTTGGCGTCCGCCATATCAGTGGCGGCATAGTTCGCCTGAGCCGCCGCCAGCGCCTCAGCGGCCTTGCCGGGGTCAAGCTCGGACTGGCGGGTGATGGTGTCAGCCAATACCGAGCAATGCTCCTCGGTCACTTCGGCAAAGCCGCCTGAGACGAAGAAGCGCTCGGTAATTTTGCCGTTTTCATACAAATCCACCAGTCCGCCGCGCAAGCCGGTGATGAGTTTGGAATGGCCGGGCAATATACCGAGATCACCCTCGGTGCCGGGGATGACAACCATATCCACCTGCTTGGAGAGCAGCAGTTTTTCGGGGCTGATGATCTCTAAGGTGATCGGCATGGGGTTTAAGCTTTCGCCGACATGGTTTCGGCTTTTGCCACTGCGTCCTCAATGGTGCCGACCATGTAGAAGGCCGCTTCCGGCAGATGGTCGTACTCGCCGGCCACGATGCCCTTGAAGCTGCGGATGGTGTCTTCCACCTTCACGAACACGCCTGGCGAACCTGTGAACACTTCAGCCACGTGGAAAGGCTGCGACAGGAAGCGTTCGATTTTACGGGCACGGGCCACGGTGAGTTTGTCGTCTTCCGAAAGTTCATCCATGCCCAGAATGGCGATGATATCCTGCAATGACTTATAGGTTTGCAAAATTTTCTGCACATCGCGCGCCACTTGATAATGCTCCTCGCCCACAATGCGCGGGTCGAGCGAGCGCGAGGTGGAGTCCAGCGGGTCAACCGCCGGGTAGATGCCTTTTTCAGAAATCGCACGGTTCAACACGGTAGTTGCATCCAAATGCGCGAACGAGGTTGCGGGCGCCGGGTCGGTCAAATCGTCGGCGGGAACATAAATGGCCTGCACCGAGGTGATGGAGCCTTTTTTGGTGGAGGTGATGCGTTCCTGCAGCGCGCCCATGTCGGTGGCGAGCGTGGGCTGATAGCCCACAGCCGAAGGAATACGGCCCAACAAGGCCGACATTTCAGCGCCAGCCTGGGTGAAACGGAAAATGTTATCGACGAAGAACAGCACGTCCTGGCCTTCAACATCACGGAAATATTCGGCCATCGTCACGCCCGACAGCGCCACGCGAGCGCGCGCACCCGGCGGCTCGTTCATCTGGCCATACACCAGCGCCACTTTGGAGCCTTCGGTATCTTTTTCGCCCAGCTTAATAACGCCGGCGTCGATCATTTCATGGTAAAGGTCGTTACCTTCACGGGTCCGCTCACCCACGCCAGCAAACACCGAAACGCCACCATGGCCTTTGGCGATGTTGTTGATAAGTTCCTGGATCAGCACGGTCTTGCCCACGCCGGCGCCGCCGAACAAACCAGTTTTACCGCCCTTCAAATATGGCGCCAGCAAGTCCACCACCTTGATGCCGGTGACGAGAATTTCAGCAGACGCTGACTGTTCCTCAAAGCTTGGCGCGTCGCGGTGAATCGGCATGCGGGTGACTGCCGGAATCGGGCCACGCTCATCGATCGGGTCGCCGATCACGTTAAGAATCCGGCCCAGTGTACCTGGGCCAACCGGGACGGTGATCGGCGAGCCAGTGTCGGTCACTTCCGTGCCGCGCACCATGCCGTCAGTGGTGTCCATGGCGATGCAGCGTACGGTGCGTTCACCGATTTCCTGCGCCACTTCCAGCACCAGGGTGCGTTCACCCACCTTGGTGGTGAGAGCGCTTTGGATGAAAGGCAGGTCGCCTTCAAATTGCACGTCCACAACAGCGCCGAGGATTTGCGTTACGCGACCAGTATTATTGTTTGCCATGTTTTATCTACCTTATACGGCTTCAGCGCCGGAGATGATCTCGATAAGTTCGGATGTAATATTCGCCTGCCGGGCGCGGTTGTAATTCAGCGAAAGCTTCTTGATCATTTCGCCAGCATTACGGGTGGCGTTATCCATCGCCGTCATCTGGCTGGCATAAAAGCCTGCGCTGTTTTCCAGCAGAGCCGAATAGATTTGCACCGCAAGGTTACGCGGCAGCAGGCGGTCGAGCAACGTGCCGTCATCGGGCTCCACTTCGTAATCCGCTGCCGGGGCGTTATCATTGGCGGTCGGCGTCGCAGCCGGAATCAGCGGAGACTCCGTGACGTTCTGTGTCATTACAGAGACAAAACGGTTGAACACCAATGTGCAAATATCAAATTGCCCTTCGCGGAACATCTTCACGATGTTTTCGGCAATGGCTTCGGCATCGGCGAATTCGATGGTCTTTTTGCCGACGAAGTTTTTGTGGCCGACGATCAGGTCGTTCATTTCGCGACGAAAATAGTCGTTGCCCTTGCGGCCAACGGCGAGAATTTTCACCACTTTGCCCTGCGCCTGCAACTCACGAACCTTGAAGCGCACTGCACGGCCAATGTTGGAATTGAACGCACCCGCCAGACCACGGTCAGCAGTAACCGCCACCAGCAGATGGGTTCTATCCTTGCCCGTACCTACCAGCAATTCTGGAGCATTCGGGTTGCTGGCTGCACCGGCGGCAATTGCGCTCATCATCTGGCCCATGCGCCTGGCGTAAGGGCGTGCGGCTTCCGCCTGCGATTGCGAACGGCGCAATTTTGCCGCCGCCACCATCTTCATGGCACTCGTGATCTTCTGCGTTGACTTAACGCTGTTGATCCGAATGCGGAGGGACTTCAGGCTGGGCATGGCTCAGCCAAAGCTCTTGGCGAAGTTTTCGATAAACGCTATCAGGCTCTTTTCGGTTTCCGGCTTAATCTGCTGATCATTGCGAATCGCTTCGATGATCGCCGGTTCGCGCGCCTTGATCTCAGAAATCAACTGCGTTTCAAACTTGCCAATTTTGGAGACTTCGATGCTGTCCAAATAACCACGGGTGCCGGCGAACACCGAAATCACCTGTTCTTCAACCGGCAGCGGAAGATATTGCGGCTGCTTCAGCAGTTCAGTCAAACGAGCACCACGGGCGAGCAGCTTCTGGGTCGCCGGATCAAGGTCGGAAGAGAACTGCGCAAACGCCGCCATTTCGCGGTACTGCGCCAGGTCGAGCTTAATTTTGCCAGCCACCTGCTTCATCGCCTTGATCTGCGCGGCGGAGCCGACACGCGACACGGAAAGGCCCACGTTCACCGCCGGGCGGATGCCTTTGAAGAACAATTCGGTCTCAAGGAAAATCTGACCATCGGTGATCGAGATCACGTTGGTCGGGATGTAGGCGGAAACGTCACCGGCCTGAGTCTCGATGATTGGCAAAGCAGTCAGGCTGCCCGCACCGAATTCGTCGGACATTTTAGCTGCGCGTTCGAGAAGGCGCGAATGCAGATAGAACACGTCACCCGGATAGGCTTCACGGCCCGGCGGACGGCGCAGCAGCAAGGACATCTGGCGATACGCCACCGCCTGCTTGGAGAGATCGTCGTAGAAAATAACCGCATGCATCGAATTATCGCGGAAATATTCGCCCATGGTGCAGCCGGTATATGGTGCCAGGAACTGCATCGGCGCCGGGTCCGAGGCGGTGGCGGCAACCACGGTGCAATATTCCATCACGCCCTGTTCTTCGAGGGTGCGTACCAGTTGCGCCACGGTGGAGCGCTTCTGGCCAATGGCGACATAGATGCAATAGAGCTTCTTGCTCTCATCGGTGCCGGCGTTGGCTTCCTTCTGGTTGATGATGGTGTCCATCACGATGGCAGATTTGCCGGTCTGACGGTCACCAATGATCAATTCGCGCTGGCCACGGCCAATCGGGATCAACACGTCGATGGATTTCACACCGGTCTGCATCGGCTCGTGCACCGATTTACGCGGAATGATGCCGGGGGCCTTGGTTTCAACCAATTTACGCTCGGTGAACTGGATCGGGCCTTTGCCGTCGATCGGGTTACCCAGTGCGTCAACCACGCGGCCCAGCAGACCCTTGCCAACCGGCACGTCCACAATCTCGCCGGTCCGGGTGACCATGTCACCTTCGCGGATCTGACGGTCATCGCCGAAGATCACCGCGCCGACATTATCGAGCTCGAGGTTCAGCGCCATGCCCTTGATGCCAGCGGAGGGGAACTCGATGAGCTCACCAGCCATAACGTTGGTAAGGCCGAAAATCCGGGCAATGCCGTCGCCGACACTTAAAACCTGGCCGGTCTCGGCAACATTGGCTTCAGTGTCGAAATTCGCGATCTGGCTCTTCAGAATTTCGGAGATTTCGGCTGGGCGGATCTCCATATCAGATGGCTCCCTTTAGAGAATAATTTAAACGGTTAAGACGCGACTTCAGGCTCGTATCATAGAGCTTGGTGCCGATTTTCAGTGTCATCCCACCCAGCAATTCCGGGTCGATATGTTCAAACAGCTTCACGCTGCCATAGCCGGCTTCGGTCAGGCGGGCGCGCAACTGGGTGCGTTGCAGGTCGCTCAGCGGAGTCGCGGTGGCCACGTTGGCAACAACTTCGCCGCGCTTGTTGGCTACATACGCCGCGAAACCTGCGACCAGCGCCGGCAGATCATGCAGTCGGCGATTAGTGACAGCGACATTGACAAAATTCAACACCAGAGCCGAAAAACCCTGTGCAGCCAAAGCCTTATTCAAAATAGTGCGGGTATGGGTGTCGGTAAACGGGGTACGAACCAGGCGCGATAATTCGGGGCTCTCGGTGATCAACCGCCCCAGGGCCGCCATTTCGTCAACAACCTTGTCCAATACGTTTTGCTCGAAAGCCAACGCATACAAGGCCGCAGCATAGCGCGCGGAGAAGCCTGTTTCACCCGTGGTGGATATCTCGACCAATTCTGTCGCTTTCGTGTTTTTACTAAGCATTCCTTGCCCTTACGGGCCTTCAGCGGGGCAGTATCATAGCGTCACACAGAGCGCAACGCACTCGGCCGCCTATATGAACCAGGAAATTTTGTCGGCCTGGATGTATCCCGATTAACCTAACCGATTATTGCGCTGCCGTTTCACGCGGGGCCGCCAAGGGCCCATGCTCGTCGTAACTATAACATGTGTTCAGCAAAAACGGCGCAATGCCTGATTTTTGGGGCTCCGTCACAGGTTTTTTATGGCCCCGGATACTGAACATGGTTTGAAAGGCCACAGTACCAAGCTGCTGCAAAAGCTCGCGTAAATGGGTGCAGCCCTCGACACCTCCGAGCACCTGCATGGCCGATTTCAAAAATCCTTTACTTATGTTAAGGCCCACTAAACGTTGAAAATTTGGCAAAACGCCCGGACAAATGGTGTGCGGCGTCGCATCCATCGCGACATCGACTGCCACGATGGTCATGTCTTGCTTGATAGTGGTTCGCAGCCACATGTCATGCAGCGGTTCACCGGCATGGATTCCACCCCGGTCCTGATTGCCCCAGCTATAGGTTTTGGTGTCAGTCATATGGGCTTCAATATCGACGAGGCCATCTTCACGCTCATAGCCCCGGAGTTTGATGTCCCTCAGGTGCAAGAGTTTTCGAGGGGAGGAACTGGGTAGCGGCATAAAATAAACTTTCAAACGTCCCTGCATAGCGGGGTTTCAAGAATATATGGTTGTCTGGGGCTGGGCTTACGGCAAAACAGGTCAGTGTTGTTAACAGGTTGGATTGGTGCGCAGCAATATGGATGCAAGCCCGGCTGATATGCCCATTACGGCACCCCTGGTGGGCCATGTCTATAGCCATGCCGACAAAATGCGGGTGCTGAGCGGCATTCTCACCTGCATCCTGCTGGCAGCGCTTGACCAGACGGTGGTGCTGCCGGCTCTGCCGGAGATGGCCAACAGCCTGCACAGCGGGGCGCATATTTCCTGGGTGGTCTCGGCCTATCTGCTGACCACCACCGCCACCACACCCATTTATGGCAAGCTGTCGGACCAATTGGGACGGCGCGAAGTGCTGGTTCCGGCGATTATTTTGTTCCTACTGGCCTGCGT
This sequence comes from Acidocella sp., assembly GCA_031291755.1. GTDB lineage: Bacteria > Pseudomonadota > Alphaproteobacteria > Acetobacterales > Acetobacteraceae > Acidocella. The sequence continues at coordinate 42,851 of JARLIK010000018.1, forward strand.
ATTCTGCGCACTGGCAGATTCCGTTCCCATGCTGATCCTGGGCCGTGCCTTCCAGGGCATTGGCGGCGGGGCACTGCTGTCAGTCAGCCAATCGGCCATTGCCGATGTGATTCCGCCACGTGAACGCGGTAAATATCAGGGCTGGCTGGCGGGCGTGTGGGCAATTTCCTCGGTGGCAGGGCCGATTGCCGGCGGATTTGTGGTGCAGCATCTGTCCTGGCGCTGGATCTTCTGGGCCAATCTCCCGCTCGGGCTGATAGCGCTGGTGCAATGCGTCCGCGGTTTGGGGTTCCTTGCCCCCTCCGGAAGGCGCTCCGAGATCGACTATGCCGGAGCCGGGCTGTTGCTGCTGAGCGTGACCGCCCTGCTGGCCGCGCTCAGCCTGGGCGGCGTGGATTTTCCCTGGGTCTCCTGGCCGATTTTTGGCGGGTTTGTACTCAGCCTCGTACTGTTCGGCCTGCTCTCCACGCAGCAGCGCCTAGCGGCTGAGCCGCTGTTTCCCCCGTCATTGCTGAGGACCAAAGGGTTTTTCCAGATCAATTTCATCGCGTTCCTGAACTCCGGCGCGATGTTCGGAGCGATCTTCCTGTTGCCGCTGCTTTTGCAGGAGCTATTGCACGCCAATCCCGCCGCCTCGGGGCTTGAAATCATGCCGTTTTTATTCAGCACCACAGTGGGCGCCTTCACCTGCGGGCAGATGGCCAAGCGCAGCGGCAAGACCCGCAATATCATGGTGGTCTCGCTCGCCAGTGGTGCCGCGATGTTCCTCCTAATGGCTGCCCTGCCCCTGAACAGCGGCGTGCTGGGATTTGCCACCGTGTCCGGCCTGTTCGGCCTTGGCATCGGCGGGGTCATGCCGACCTCGATCGTGACTGCCCAAAGCCAGGCTAGCCAGCGCGATGTCGGCACCGCCACGGGCATTCTGCTGTTGCTGCGGTCGATGGGCGGCGCGTTTGGTGCCACAATCGCTGGGGCAGTGCTGGCCTACACGGCTGATAATCTGCTGAATGGCTTCAGGCTTGGATTTTTTCTGTGTGCTGTCATGATGCTGGTTGCCGCCATCACCGCGTTCAGGATGGAAAACACGCTGCTGCGCAATACGCTGCACACCGCACCGCCCGCCGAACTGGAGACATAAATGCCCCCACGCCCGCCGCTGCCCCCCTTTAGCGCAGAAACCGCTGCCATGAAGGTGCGCGCAGCCGAGGATGCCTGGAACAGCCGCGACCCGGTAAGGGTCTCGCTGGCCTATACCGAGAACAGCGTATGGCGGAACCGCGATGAGTTTTTCACTGGCCGTCCGGCGATTGTGGAGTTCATGACCCGTAAATATGCCAAGGAACATGATTACCGTTTAATCAAGGAGTTATGGGCGTTTTCTGAGAACCGCATTGCGGTACGATTCCAGTATGAGTTCCACGATACGCTTGGGCAATGGTGGCGGGCCTATGGCAACGAAAATTGGGAATTCGACGAACACGGCTATATGTCGTGGCGGCAGGCCAGCATCAACGACGTGAGAATCCGGGAATCGGAGCGTAAATTTCTATGGGACGCTCCCGGCCCTCGCCCGGCCGATTATCCGGGGTTGCGGGCGTTAGGGCTGTAGAATCACCTCGGCGCATGGTAACAAAGAGTCAAAACAGGTGAGGATCTCCCCATGCGAACCGGCATTATAACGGCTTTCATCATCCTGAGCGGCACGATCGGCACCGCACAGGCGGCTGACCCGCAGCCGCAACTGACCGTGAAAGTGGCGCAGCTAACGCTGGAGACGGCCTTGAAGATGGCGGCGGCATCCATCGAGGATTGCCGCAAGGCGGGTTATTCGGTGGCGGTAACCGTGGTTGACCGCGACGGTGCGGCGCAGGTCTCGGAGCGCGACACGCTGGCAGCCCCGGTGGCGCTGAAGATCAGTGCCGAGAAAGCCTACACCAGCGCGATGTTCCAATCCAAAGGCACCGATTTGGAGAAATTCCCTGGCCGCGGGGCACTCGGCACTGCCGATGCCGGCCTGTTGTTCGCCGGCGGCTCCGTGCCGATCAATGTTGGCGGCTATATTTATGGTGCCATCGGGGTCAGCGGCACACCGAGCGGGGCGCTCGATGAACAATGCGCCCAGGCCGGACTCGACGCGGTGAACGACGATCTGGCGATGCAGTAACGCCTTTTCAGGTAATCGTGCCTATCATGCGACCGGCAGCCTGACCCCATTTGCTATCCAAATATCATTCACCGGCGAGCTTCACAGCCTCAAAGCGGGTTATCACCCCCCTCATTGAGGCCCGCTTCGAGACCAATCACCAGATGTTAGTTAAGGGGAGTTTTGGAAACCACCGGAGCATCGGTGGCCGGTAGGTCAACGACAGGTTCTGCCGTTGCAACATCTGAAACCGGTTGCAGCGGGACCGTAATCAAGCCTGGATAATCGTAAGCGGCGCCAGTTCCCACGTCGACTCCCACACCGATCAAACCACCAAACAAAATATTACCAGCCGCCATTGCTTTAGTTGTCGATTTAACGGGAACGACATTGGCTGTGTACCCAACTTCCTTACACGTAACGTTCAATTCATCGTAACTCCGATGAACGGTGACGCTTCCCGGTGTGTTTACGAACCATGTACCTTTATTATTCGCCAGCTCGCACTGAGCACCTGACACGTCACTACCATTCGCGACAGTCTTCACCGACAGGCTTTGACTGCTTCCATCTATTATCGAGGCACAGCTTGTGGTGAAAATAGGAATTATTACCATTAAAAACTTAACTATTTTTTTCATGAATTATTGTCGTTCCAGTTATTGATTTCGCATCAATTAGAACCGTACCGAAACAAACTTTACAAATCAATGGTTGATTTCTACCCCGCAAATAAAACCTATAAGTGTAGTAAAATCGCCACCTATACAAGTAAATCAAACAATGTGCCGTGCCCTGCCTTCACGGCTGCTGTGGAGAATGCCACGGATATCTTCCAATGCTTTGTTGAAATCTCCATTCTCCACCTGGAAATCGAACTCCGGCGCGTGCGCCATTTCGGCTTCGGCGTACGCCATGCGGCTGTTGACGGCTTCGGGGGAATCACCACGCGCTGTTAGTCGCGCGGCGAGGTCAGGCAGTGAGGGCGGCATAATGAAGACCCCCACCACATCGCCCGGCAATGCCACGCGCAATTGGCGGAAGCCCTGCCAGTCAATGTCAAATAATATATCCTTGCCCTCCGCGAGAGCCGCTTCCACCGGGGCACGGGGCGTACCGTAGGAGCGGCCAAACACGGTGGCGTGCTCCAGTAATTCACCCTGTTCCACCATCTGCTCAAAACGGTTCTGGCTGATGAAATGATAATGCTGGCCATCAACCTCACCGGTACGCGGGCCACGGGTGGTGACGCTGACGGAGAGCGAGAGCCCTGGGTCAGAGGCCAGCAAAGCGCGTGACAAGGTGGTTTTACCCGCACCCGAGGGTGCAGCCAGCACCAGGCACAGACCGCGCCTTCTATTCAATGTTGGCGACCTGCTCGCGCAACTGCTCAACCGCGGCTTTTAATTTCAGCCCGATGGTGGTGAGCGGCAGCGAGGCGGATTTGCTGCACAAAGTATTCACCTCGCGGTTGAATTCCTGCATCAGAAAATCCAGCTTGCGGCCCACATTGGCGGCTTCCGCCAGCAAGGCCCGCGCTGCCGAAATATGCGCGGACAGCCGGTCGAGTTCCTCGCGCACATCAGACTTGGTGGCCAGCAACGCCACTTCCTGGGCGATGCGCTCTTCGGGTAAAGCTGGCGTACTGCCAAGAATTTCCGCCAGCTGGGCCTGCAGCCGGGCTAAATGCAAGGCGGGCTGGGTGGCGGCCTCAAGGGCGGCGGCGGCGTGCAGTGTGGTGATTTCATCGAGCAAGGCGCCGACGATTTCGGCAAGCCTTGCCCCCTCGCCTGCCCGCGCCGCCACCAGCCCGGCCAGTGCCTCGGCAAAGCCGGTTTGCACGGCGGCTTGCAGTTCGGTTTTCAATTCCTCGCTGTCATCCTGCGCGTTGACCGAGCGCATCACCCCCGGCAGGGCCAGCAGCAATTCGGCGCGTGGCGGCAGGGCGCCGGGGATATTATCGGCCAGCTCGATGGCCAGGTCCTTTAACCGCTCCAGCGCTTCGAGGTCAGCCGTCAGGCCGCCGATGCTGTCACGCTTGATGGTGAGGGTGCCAGAGACATTGCCGCGCTTGAGCGATTTGGCGGCGACATCGCGCAGCGGCAGATCCAGCGCGTCCAACCCGGCGGGCAGCCGCAGTTTGATATCCAGCCCGCGGCCGTTGACGCTGCGCAGCTCCCAAACCCAGGAGATATCGGCAAGGTCTCCCTGGGCGCGGGAGAAGCCGGTCATGGAGGCTAAACTATGGTGAAGGGTCATGGGCTGGCGTCTTAGCAGCGGGCTGCTAGTCTGCCCATATGCCGTACCAAAACATTGCCATCACCGGCGCCTCCAGCGGCCTGGGCCGCGCTTTGGCGCTAGACTACGCCAGACCCGGGATCAGCCTGCATCTGGCCGGGCGCGATGCCACAAGGCTGGGCGAAGTGGCCACCACCGCCCGGGCGCTGGGCGCTGGCGTCACCGAAACCGTGCTTGATGTGACCGATGCCGCCGCGACCGAGGCCTGGGTGAAAGGCTGCGGGCGGCTGGATTTGATCATCGCCAACGCTGGGATTTCCGGCGGGCCAGGGCGCGGCAATTTGGAGTCGGCGGCGCAGATCAATGCAATTTTCAACACCAATGTGATCGGCGCGTTCAACACCGTGCTGCCGGCGATGGCGCTGATGGCGGAGCAGCCGATTGCCGCGAACGGCTGGCGCGGCCGGGCAGTCATCATCGGCTCGATCGCGGGGTTGATCGCGCTGCCGACCTCACCGGCCTACTCGGCTTCCAAAGCCGCACTGGATTTTTGGGTAACCGCGACAGCGCCGAACGCCGCCAAGGACGGCGTGGGGCTAACCCTGGTACGCCCCGGCTTCATCCGCACCCCGATGACCGCGCATAACCCCTATAAAATGCCGGGGCTGATGGAAGCCGATGACGCGGCCCGGATTATTCTGGCGGGGCTGGAGGCGGGCAAGACGCATATTACGTTTCCGTGGTGGTTCGCGCTGTTCGCACGCTTCGGGCAGATGCTGCCGAAGGGGGTGTTTGCGAAGGTGCCGAGGAAGGGAGCAGCAGGGGTGTAGCGGACAAGAAGGCGGATTACGCTACGCTCATCCTACGCTGGCAAAAAATGGGGTTGAGGCATCAAAATTTTGTTGGAGCTTGGAAGCGACCATGCAAACGTTTACTTCATGCATGCAGTGTCAAGTTGAAAGCTATACTCCAAATTTTAGCTCATTTGGTATTAAGCGTATCCCGGACAATGGCGTGATTGAACTGACTTGTGATCGAGGACATAGAACATTCATACTGATGCAAACGGCGAAGTATGAAATCCTTTCGGATCTGGCGGTAACAGCAATATGCGACGGTTATTACCGTGAAGAGGTCGCTTCCTATGCATCGGCGCTTGAGTGCTTGTTTGAACATTATGTAAACGTGGTTTGTCGAAGTCATAGCATCAACCCAGATGATATCGAAGCAGCCTGGAAGCCTTTGCGTAACTCTTCTGAACGGCAATTTGGCGCATTCGCAATGCTGTATTTGAGCGAAACCGGAAAGGCATTTTCGACACTCGACACAAAGTATATAAATTTTCGCAATAAAGTCATTCATCAAAGATTTATTCCGGGCCACAAGGAAACGCTGGATTATGGTCAAGCGGTCGGCAACTGTGCGGCTCCACTGATCGCACTCCTTCACTCCCCTCGTTATGAAAAAGCACAGCAAGCATTTTTTTCCGATAGTCTCAGGGAAAAGGCAAAACAAGCAATCAAGGTTGGTGCGCGCCATAGCACACAATGGATGGCTACCCCTTTTGGAGGCAAAAACATTTCAGCGGGCTTTGATTTGAACGCGGCACTTGCAGAACGGGCAATGCAGCCAGACATAGACAGCACCGTCGCCGAATCGTACGCATTTGCTCGTCTTCTTGCCTTGCTAAGCCCCAGCAAGTCGTAGGATGGGTGAGCACCCGCCTACGCGGGCGCAGGCTCCGCGCTACCGATCGCTTCTTCCACAATATAACGTCATTGATAAAAATTTACATTTCATTTTTGGAATCACACCAATGGCCGTGGAGGATAACTCAACGATCAGCATCATCTGGTTCGCCCCCTCCCGTCATACTCGCGCAGGCGAGTATGACGGGAGGTGAAGAAACGCGCGGATTATTCTTGGGCTAATTTGCTACGATTAGGCGTGGATGGCCGGGTCAAGCCCGGCCATGACGGGGGGCGGAAATAAGCTGTGCCGCTACGCAAACCTCACCACCAAACTCACAGCCTGCACCAGCGCATTTGCCAAAGCCGCCTGCAGAGCCGCAACTTCGGCGGCAGCGTCGTTGCTGTGCAACGGCGCCGTGCCGGTGATGCGTTGCTGGGCTAGCGGATGGGGTTTGGCGGTGAGGCCGGGGTTGTTGGCAATCACCACTAAAGTCAGCACTGCACGGGCCTGGCCGGCGGCGGGGTCGGCCACAAACTCGGTGAATTCGCCTTCAACAATCAGTTGCGCGGTCAGCCGCGTGCCGGTGTTCACCACCGCCGAAAACGCGCCGCTGGCTTCCGCCCAGGCGGTCAGGGCGGCGGTGGCGGCGTCTGCCGGTTCAACGGCCCAGCGGTTGTAGTACGCAATATCGAGGCTGCCATCGGGCTGCAACGTTTGCAGGCCCTGTTGATTCAGCCCAGGCCCGGCGGCCAGATCGCGCACCAGCAGTATCGGCCCGTGCGGGTTGGGCGGGTTGTTCGCCGGTGGTGCTGGCTGCAACGGCCAGTTCACCTGCGGCACGTATTTTTGCGCGGGCAATAATGACCCACAACCGGCCAGCCAAAGCGGAGCCGTTAGTATCAGGCGGCGTTGCATCAATGCTCTCCTTCCGGCGGGGGGGCGGCGCCATCCAGCACCTGCGCGGGGTTGTGCTTCAGGCTGTCTGTCAATTCACGCAAATTGGCACTGGTGGTTTTCAAATCCTGCAAAATCGGGCCCAACTCGGCTTCCAGATCAGCAGTGGTTTCGTCGGCATGGCCGATAGTGGCCTGGCTTTGTGCTACCACCGCCGGCAGCTCGGCGCTGACCTTGCTGAGCTGCGCAGTGGTTTGGTCAAGCTGCGCGAGAATCTGCGTGGTCTGCGGGCCATCCGCCAGCGTGCGGATCGAGGCAGTGGTGGCCGGCAAATCAGCCTTGGTGACTTCGGTGTTCAAATTGGTGAGCAAAGCATTGGCCTTGGCAATCGCCTGATGGGCATCGCCGGTGGTCACCTCCTGATCGAGCGTGGCAAGCAAATCACTGAACTGCGTCACAATTTTTCCAGCGTCCACCTTACTTAATGAAGACATCAAATTTTCAATCGCATCCTGCACCTGGGTCAGGGTGCTGGGCATTGAAGGGATAACCGTACTATCCGGAGTCCAGGGTACCGTGGTGGCCGGATATTGCTTCGGGTCTACAAAGCTAAGTTCGACATAAGCCAGCCCGGTAATGCCTTGCGGCGCAATTTGAACCCTCAGGCCGCGATCAACCGCCTGCTGAATGTCATCAACATGGCCAAGCTTTTTCGGGTCGACGCGAAACCGCACCACCACCAACTGGTAAACCTTCTCGTTCTCATCCTTAATATTTGCAGGCGGGTATTCTGCAGTCACCAGCCCAACATCGGTCACCTTACCGATGGTCACACCACGAAACTTCACTTCCGTCCCGACATCGAGCCCTTGCACGGATTCCTGAAAATAGGTCTCGAACGGAATGCCTGGATGCAATGCCGACCCAGACAGAAAAAACACCAGCGCCAGGAGCGATGCGATGCCCGCCAGCGTGAATAGCCCGACCCGGAAGGCGGCTCGTTTGTTATCCATCACACACTCTCCCGGTTAAAAAACGCCCGTACCATTTTGATATCAGAATGGGATGCCAAGTCTTTTGGTTTACCCATCGCAATCATCCCCTGGGCTTCACGGTCCAGCATCACGCAACGGTCCGAGATGGCGAGGATTGATTGCAATTCGTGCGTGACCACCACAAAAGTTGCCCCGAGTGTCTCGCGCAGTTCGAGGATCAACTCATCAAGCCCGGCGGAAGTAATTGGGTCCAAACCGGCGGAGGGTTCATCGAGAAACAATACCGGTGGGTCGAGCGCCAAGGCGCGGGCAATGGCTGCTCGCTTGGCCATACCGCCGGAAATTTCAGCGGGCAACCGCAGCGCGGCATCGCCCAACCCCACCATGGCAAGTTTCATCCGGGCAATCTCATTACGCGCCGAGGCCGGAAGATCCGTGAACACGGCCATCGCCAATGTTACGTTGTCGAGCAAATTCATCGAACCAAACAAGGCGCCAGATTGAAACATCACGCCAATAAGGCGCCGGACCGCTTCGGTGTCAGCCGTCACATCATGCCCGCACACGCTGATATGGCCTTCAGTGGGGGTGAGCAGGCCGATCATTTGTTTGAGCAATGTTGACTTGCCGCAGCCCGAGCCACCAAGAATGACAAAGACTTCGCGTTCTTCCACGGCAAAGCTGACATTTTTAAAAATGATGCGATCACCAAAGCTTTGTGACACATCGTTAACCTGAATGATGCTGGCCATTACAGACCCAACCGGTAAAACAGCACGGCGAACAGGCCATCGAGCACGACCGTGGCCACAATCCCGCCAACTACCGCCGAAGTAGCGGCTTCACCCACGGCGCGCGGGCCATTGCCGGCGGTGAGGCCGGAGCGGCAGCCGATCATCGCAACGGCGGCGGCGAACACCATGGCCTTGAACAGCCCCAGCAGAAAATCCGACGGCCCGGCGGCAAAGGTAATCTGCCCGACGATCGCGGAGGTGGGGAAACCAAACCCCATCAGCACCACGCCCATGCCGATCAGACCCGAGACATCCATCGCCACCACCAAGGCCGGCATTACCAGCACGGCGGCGGCCACGCGCGGCAACACCAACATCGTTTCGGGGTCAATCCCCATGGTGGTGAGGGCGGCAATTTCTTCGTTCACCTGCATGGTGCCGAGTTCCGCCGCAAACGCTGAACCGGTACGGCCGGCCAAAATCACCGCCACCAACAGCGGGCCAAGCTCGCGGAACAGCGAGAGCGCCACCAGATCTGCCACATACAAATCCGCGCCGAACTGCTGCATCGGGATAGCCGATTGGAACGCCAGAATCATCCCAATCAAAAACCCCAGCATCACCACCAGCGGCAAGGCTTTCAGGCCCGCATTATCAGCAATATGGGCAAAGTCCGAGCCGCGCAGAAACCGCAATTTTGCCGGCAAAGCCAGCAGGGCGACAATGGTTTCACCGAAAAAAGCAATGCGGATATTGAGGTTTTCCAATACCGTCGGCGTCCTCGCCTCTTGAGCCGCTTCACGTGCGGCGCGCTGTTCCTCCTGGCGGGTGAGCGGTGGGGGAATGATTTTGCGCAACTGCGCGATCAGCGCCGTACCTTGGGTTTCAGCACCTTGCAGTTGCATCTCACCGCCATGAATTCGCTCCATGGTCAGCAGCAAGGTCGCACCGGCGGTATCGATCTCGGGGCAGGCAGAGATATCAATGGTGAGGACAGCGGCCTGAGCATGCTTGGCGGCGGCGATGGAGGATTTCCAGATAGCACCGACATTCTGCGCTACCAGATCGCCGGAGAAGGCCAGAACATCGCCATCCTGACGCAGCGCGGCATTGCTCATGCCGGCAGCACGGCTTGGTGGAGTACCTCAAAGGAGCCTTGGTATATCATGGTCAGTGATACATATAGCACGATTGCCAGCCCAACCCAGGTCAGCCAGCGGAATCGTTGCAATAATCGTGCGACCAGGCTGGCGGCGAAGCCCATCAAAGCGACCGAGACGATCAGCCCGACGACCAGCAACACCGGATGGCCATGCGCGGCGCCTGCCACCGCCAGCACGTTATCGAGGCTCATCGAGACATCCGCGATGATGATGCGGATGATGGCGCTGCGCAACCGACCAGCCTTGGGGGGGGCGTGGTGGCTGACCTCGGCCTTCTTGAACTCGCGGGCGGACTTCCACACCACCCAAAGCAGCAAAATACCGCCCGCCAGGGTGAGGCCGATAATCGCCAGCATTTTGACCGCCACCAGCGCGAATAAAATGCGGATGAGAGTGGCCCCGGCGATGCCCGCCAGAATGGCACGGCGGCGCTGGGCCTTCGGGAGTCCATTGACCGCGAGGCCAATGACCACGGCATTATCGCCCGCCAGCACCAGGTCAATGAGGAGGACCTGCAACAGGATGGGCAGTAAAACGGAGACCTGGGCTAAATCCATGCGCTCTGGTGGCGTGTGCGGGCGGCGCTTGTCAACGCCGTGCGGGCGGCTTACCCCGGCGCAAAGCTCAAGGAGTTGTTATGATCCCACGTTATTCACGGCCACAGGCCGCCGCTATCTGGTCACCCGAGAACCGCTACCGAATTTGGTTTGAAATCGAGGCGTTGGCTGCTGAGGGCATGGCGCTGGTGGGCAGCGTGCCCGCCGAGGCCGCAGCCAATATCCGTGAACGGGGCGGGGCGAAGCTGGCCGCCATCGGGCCGGCTGACATTGAGCGGATTGACGAGATTGAGCGCGAGACCCGCCATGACGTGATCGCCTTTCTCACCTGGCTGGCCGAAGGCATCGGGCCGGATAGCCGGTTTGTGCATCAGGGGCTGACATCATCAGACGTGTTGGACACTTGCCTCGCCGTACAACTCACCCAGGCGGCGGATTTGCTGCTGGCCGATATCGACGATGTGCTGGCAGCGCTGAAAAAGCGCGCGCTTGAGCATAAGCACACCATCACCATTGGCCGCAGCCACGGCATCCACGCTGAGCCGACCAGCTTTGGACTGAAGCTGGCCGGGCATTATGCGGAATTTGCCCGCAACCGGGTACGGCTGCTGGCGGCGCGGGCCGAGATTGCCACCTGCGCGATTTCGGGCGCGGTGGGCACGTTCGCCCATGTGGACCCGCGGGTTGAGGATTATGTTGCTGGAAAGCTGGGGTTGGCCAGCGAACCAATTTCAACCCAGGTGATCCCGCGTGACCGCCATGCGGCGTTTTTTGCGACGTTGGGCGTGATTGCGTGCGGGGTAGAGCGGTTGGCGACCGAGGTGCGGCATTTGCAGCGTTCCGAAGTGCGCGAAGCCGAAGAGTTTTTCCATGCCGGGCAGAAGGGCTCATCGGCGATGCCGCATAAGCGCAATCCGGTGCTTTCGGAAAACTTAACCGGCCTGGCCCGGCTGGTGCGCAGCGCGGTGGTGCCCGCCATGGAGAATGTGACGCTGTGGCATGAGCGCGATATCAGCCATTCATCGGTGGAGCGCGGGATTGGTCCGGATGCCACCGTGACGCTGGATTTCGCGCTCGCGCGGCTCGCGGGCATGATGGACAAGCTGACCATCTACCCCGACCAAATGATGGCGAATTTAGAGAGCCTGGGCGGGGTGGTGCATTCCGGCGAAGTGCTGCTGGCGCTGACCAAAGCCGGAATTTTGCGTGAAGATTCCTACAAAATTGTGCAGCGTAACGCGATGGCGACCTGGACCAAATTGGGCCAGCCGGGTGCCAAGGATTTCCGCGCCAATCTGTTGGCCGACCCTGAAGTGGCGGGGCGGATTTCACCGGCGGTGATCGACGCGGCGATGGATTGCAAACTGCATCTGGCCGAGATTGATACGCTGTTTGCGCGGGTGTTTGGTTAACCGGCGGGTTTCAGCCGATGTGTTCGATCATCCTGCGGATTGAGGAGAGTGGCATTTTCATCGCCGCCAACCGCGATGAAATGCTCGACCGGCCCTGGGCGGCGCCCGGCGCGTACTGGTCCAAACTGCCCGGCGTGATTGCCGGGCAAGATAAAACCGCAGGCGGCACCTGGATGGGTTTAAACCGCCACAATGTAATGGCGGCGGTGCTGAACCGCCACGGCTCGCTGGGCCCAGCGCCTGGCAAACGCAGCCGGGGCGAATTGCCCTTGCTGGCGTTAGCGTATCCCACAGCCGAGATGGCGGTATCAGCCATGGCACGGCTTGACGCTGAAGCGTACCGCAGTTTCAACCTGGTTATTGCCGATTGTGAGCAGGCGTTTTGCCTCAGCGGGTTCGAGCGAGGTGTGCCGGTTGTGTCGGAACTTGGGCTTGGCACCTGGATGATCACATCAGGTGAGCCTAACGAGATGAAGCTGCCGCGCATTGCCCGGCATTTGCCAAAATTTGAAGATGCGGCTTGGGAGAACTGGGATTTGCTGCTGGCGGACAACGCCGCACCCGTGGAAAGCGCATTAAACATTCCGCCCCATAACGGCTTCGGAACGGTCAGCGCGTCGCTGATGGCATTGCCAAAAGATACCGCACCAAGCTGGGATTTCGCCGCCGGTCCACCGCACAAGGCGGCGTTTTTACCGGTTGCCTTGCACACATAAATAATGCCGGTGCGCTTAAGCACACCGGCTTTATTTTCAGGCACAGATTTTAGAAAATCTTGTTGATGATATCATCACCAATGCCAAACCCGGCACCAGTGACAATGGCGCGGCCAAAGCCGGAATTGAATAGCCCGCCGAGTAATCCGCCCGCACCCTGCTGCTGCGGGTAGCCACCACCATAACCTCCCTGCGGCGGGTACGGCATAGGCTGCTGCTGCGGCTGCTGGCCCCATGGCGACTGTTGCGGCATCTGCTGTAAAGCCTGCTGCTGGTTTTCAACAAATCCATGCAGAGCCTGCAATAAATTCGAAACCTGATTCTGCTCGGCTTGAATGGCAAGGGCGATGCTCTTGAGGTCGAGCAGCCACTCGCGGGCATCCTGGTTGCCTGCCTGATTAGCGGCTTGCAGCTTGGTGGCGAGGTCTTTCAGTTCCTGCACGGTCTGCTGCGCCTGATTTTGCAACTGGCTGTATTGAGTGTCGATCGTCTGGACGTCCATGGTTGGTTCCTCCGGGTGAGATGGCAATTATATAGGCGACTATTTGCCCTGCCGGTAGATGGCGCAGGC
>JARLIK010000019.1 GCA_031291755.1 Acidocella sp.
GAACGATCCAACCTCGGGCAGCTATGCCAGCCCGGATGTGAATCCGGTGGGCTCGCCGATCAATGTGACGGTGACGGGCTTAAGCATCAGCGGCACGACGGCGAGCGACTATGTGCTGGCTTCGAGCAGCGCCAACGGCAACATCGGCAACATCACCCCGGCGACGCTGACCTATGTGGCCAACACTGACAGCCGGACCTATGGCGCTGCGAATCCAATATTTACAGGCACTGTCACAGGGTTTGTGGATGGCCAGAATCAGGGTGACGCAACGTCCGGAACTTTGAGCTTTACTAGCCCGGCCAATGCCTCGAGTCCGGCGACAACTGCCACCAATGGTGATCCTAAATACGCGATTAATGGTTCCGGCTTGACGGCGGATAACGGTGACTATGTGTTCGTGCAGACGGCCGGCAACGCGACGGCGCTGACGATCAACCCGGCGGTGCTGACGGTGAGCCTGATCGGCACGGTCGAGAAGACCTATGACGAGACCACCACCGCGACACTGGTGGCGGGTAATTACAGCCTGTCACCTACGGAAAATGGCGATGTGATCGCGCTGAATGATCCCACCACTGGGACCTATGCGTCGCCGAATGCCGGCAGCGGGATTGCGGTGACGGTGAATGGGCTGAGCATCAGCGGCACCAAGGCCGGTGATTATGTGCTGGCCGCGCCGAGCGTCACCGATGATGTGGGTAAGATTGATCAGGTTGTTCTGACGGGCGCAATTATCGGTGACCCGACCAAGCTTTACGATGGCACAAACAGCGCAACGCTGGGGCCGAATAATTATGAGCTGTTCGGGTTTTTGCAGGGCCAGGGCGGAACTGTGACGCAGACCAGCGGCACGTACGCTTCACCGAATGTTGGGCAGGAATTGGTGACGGCCAACATTACCGGTGACATTGCGCCGAATATCGGCACCGACCTAGCCAATTACGTGCTGCCCAGCATCGTAACGGGCGAAGGCACAATCGGTCAGAATAATTTGAACAACACGATTGTTGCCAATTATCACGGCCCCGACAGTTTGGAAGAAATTCTAGCCAATGCGCATGGCGCGATGCTGCCGGTGATTATCATTCCATTCCCGGCGCCGGCGGGGCTGTTTACCCGCGGTGGTGCCATCTTTGGCTCGCTGCCGACGATTATTCAGAGCATGACGGCCCCGGCAACGGCTGACGGCGAAGTGGCTGTGACGACAGGGCAGCCGTTGATTGTCAGCCCCGAGGAAATTCTGCTGCAAGGCGATCGCGAAAAGACCTGGTGGCTGACACTGCCGGACGCTCGGCCAGTGCAACCCATGCAGTTTCATTGATCGGCGCTGCGGACCGGCGTAGGGCAAGGCTGAATTTGAAAGCGATTAAAGACCAATGAACTTCAAACCGACACACAAGCTGGCGCAGATTTTGACGGCGGCGATGGTTCTGGGCGGCGTGCAGGCCGCGCAGGCGCAGGTGTATAACCGGATTGCGCCGAATACGCCGCCGGCGCAGCCAACGGCGCCGATCGACAACCCGAAAGCCGCAGCACCGTTGCCGTCATCAGCGAAGGTGATCCGTCCGGCTTTGCAGGGCGTGCTGTTTGTGGCCGGGCAGGATAAATTGGTGAAGGAAGGGCTGCCGGTGAGCGCTGCCGGGCCAACCGGGATGACGGCGAGCGGGTTGCCGCTGTTGAATGACCCGGCGTTTCAGGCGGTGGTGAAGCCTTATATTGGCCAGCCCATGACCTTGGATTTGCTGAACAAGGTGGCGCACGCCACGTTGAATTATTACCGCGACCATGGTCAGCCGTTTGTGGATGTGACGATCCCGCCACAGAATATCAATGACGGCCTAGTGCAGGTGGTGGTGACGAATTACCGCATTGGCGAGGTGACGGCGTCGGGCAATCATTATTTTTCGAGCGCTTCGATCATCGCGGCGAGCGGTTTGAAGCCGGGCCAGACGCTCAGCATCGATGGGTTGGAGAATGATCTGAGTTGGGTCAACCAGAATCCGTTCCGCAACGTGAATGCGGTATTCAAGCCGGGACACCAGACTGGGCTGACCGATGTGGATTTGCAGACGCAGGACCAACTGCCGCTGCGTTTCTATATGGGATACGATAATGAGGGCGTGCCGGGGCTTGGCCAGAATGAATGGAATTTTGGTTTCAACTGGGGCAACGCGTTCGGGCTGGGGCAGATTTTCTCGTATCAATATACGCGCAGTTTCAGTGGGCGCTTTACCGGCCATTCGGTGAGCGATGTGATTCCGTTGCCATGGCGCGACAAGCTTTTGATATTCGGCTCGTATGAATTGCAGAAGCCATTTATTGCCAGCGGGTTTGACAATCTGGGGCGGTCGGGTCAGGCGAGCTTCCGGTATGTGCATATGCTGCCTTCGCTGCCGTGGCTGACCGGCGATGTGCAGCTTGGGTATGATTTTAAAACCTCCAACAGCAATTTGGAGTTTGGCGGGTTTCAGGTGTTTTCTGACTCCACGCAGATTGATCAGTTTGTGCTGACCTATGATGGTAACGAGACCGACCGCTACGGTCAGACCACTATTGAGAATGATTTTATCGGCAGTCCTGGCGGGTTGATGGGGTCTAACAAGACCATTGCGTTCCAGCAATTCGTGCCAGGCGCGACGGCAAATTATGTGTATGACCGGCTCGGGCTGACGCGCACCACCAAGCTGCCGGCGGGGATTACCTGGGTGGCGCGGGTGCTGGGCCAGGTGGCGAGTGTGAACCTGCTGGACAGCGAACAGTTGGCTGGCGGCGGGCCGGATAGTGTTTCAGGTTATTACACCAGTACCGCGCTAGGCAGTGAGGGTGAGCTGATTAACCAGACGGTGTATGCGCCGGCCTTCAGCCCGATGGGGCTGCTGCATTTGCATCTGCCGGTGCAGGATGTAGCACAGGTGGGTGTGTTCTGGGATTATGCCAATTTGTATCAGCACACGCCAATCCCCAACATGCAGCGGCATGAAGATATTGCCAGCGCCGGTGTGACCGCAAATTACACCGTGGCCAAAAATACCAATGTGCAGTTTGCTATGGGTTGGCAGTTGCGTGATGCGCCAGGGCAGACCAAGCGGGGCGGGTTTGGGCAGATTTCCCTGGTGGTTGGATACTAGCGCCGGAAGCGACGCGCCAACGGCCAGCCTGCAACCGATACTCATAGTTGAATGGCTTTGGAAGCGTGCCAGGCTGGCATCGGCAGGCATAGGCTGATTGTGATCCCTGCCTTGCTAAAATGATTGAGTTGTTACAACGAGTTGATTTGATTGGCTTCTGGTGTATTTTCTAACAGCTTGATTAACCAAAGTTAATATTGTATAAAATACTTATAAAGATCTTAAATCGAAACGTATGTAATTATGATTCGAGAGATTCATTCTTTATATATGATTAGGCTCACGTTCGTTAAACCATTGATAGAATTACAAAGGAGTGCGGGTTAGGTACTATCCCTCCACCGGTTTTAGGTGGTTTCCTGCGGCATAAAATGAACAAAAAGACTTTACTGTCCCTGTCAGTCACCACCGCCCTGGCAGCCGCTGTTGGTTTTGCCTCCGTGGCTCACGCCACCACCAAGACCGCCTCTGTTGCTGTTACGGCATCCGTGGCCGGGTCGTGCAAAATCACAGGTGGCACTGTTGCGTTCGGCGCTTATGACCCGACCTCTGCCACCGCCTTGACTGCCAGCGGGACCGTTGTGGTCGCCTGCACCAAGAACACGACCTACACGGTTGGGCTGGATACCGGCCTCAATACCGCTAATGCGCCGTCCGGTTCGACCCGCGCTATGGTAGATGCGGGCGCTTATTTGGGCTACGATTTGTATTCTAACTCAGGTGCTACAACCCTCTGGACAAACTCCAGCCCCGGCTGGGTGTCTGGTACTGGTGCCGGCGGTATCGGTGCAGCGGCGAACCAGACGTTGAACGTATATGGCTCAGTCCCGGTTGGCCAATTTGTGACACCAGGCACTACCTTTACGGATACTGTCACGGCTACGATCACCTACTAATACTAAGCAAACTTCATCCGCCGGCCCTGCCGCCGTTGGCGGTTGGGTCAGCGAATGTTTTGATTGATTAATATAATGCTCGATAAACGTGCTTTACTGCGCGGTGCCCTGGTTTCCGGCGTAGCGTTCAGTTTGCCAAAAATCGCCCGTAGCGAAACCGGCACTGCCAGCCTGCAAATTTCTCCCACTACGTTGGCGCTCAGCCCAGGCGGGGTCGTTACCGCGAATCTTTATAATAGCGGCGATGCCACTGCCAATGCGCAGGCCAGACTTAAGCGCTGGACGCAGGATGACAGTGGCGATGTGCTAGCCGACACCGATAACGTGGTGGTCAGCCCGCCGTTTGCCAGCTTGGCACCGCAAGCCTCACAGATTTTGCGCATCGCTGACCTTTCGACGCCGGCCTCAGTCAGTGAAACAGCCTACCGACTGCTGGTCAATCAACTGCCCAGTGCCGGGGCCTTGAGCGGTGCGCATGTCGAAATTCTGCTGGCCTTCAGCGTGCCGGTATTCATTGCGGGCAGTGCGCAAACGCCGCCCAGCCTCTCCTACGCCATCGTCAACCGCGGCGCGGATATGTTGTTGGCCGTCTATAACGCGGGTGGTACCCATGCGCGCTTGGCCAGTTTGCGATTGCGGGCGGCATCAGGTGCGGTCATCATGGCGATTCCGGGATTGGCCGGGTACGCGCTGCCAAACGCCGCCGCTATCATAAAAATTCCTGCCGCACAGGCCACCGCTGCCCGGGATGCGGATTTATTTCTGCAAACCCAACTCGATAGCCAACCACAGCAAATCACCCGGCGGGCCGGCTAGGCGCCCACCATCTCATGCGTAAGCCCAGAACCAGGGCCACCTTGCTTACCACTTTATGCTTATTGGGCATGGCTGGCGGGTCAGCGTGCGCCAACCCACCCGCCACGCCAAATTTTTCCGGCCCGCTGACGCTCTATCTGGAACTGCTGATCAATGGTGACGACCGGCAAAGCGTTATCAAACTCATCAAGGACGGCAACGTTATTCTGGCCGACCCGGCGGATTTGCGGCGCGCCGGCATCATCCCCGATGGCTGGGAAACCGACGCGAAAGGGCGGATCATCCTCTCGGCGGTGAAAACCATCCATCTCAATATAGATATGCCGAAGCAAACGGTTGATTTTCAGGTTAGCCCGAAGGATCTGGCACCCAACATCATCGCGCTGCATGCGCACCGGGCGCCCAACTATGCGCCCAGTTCGTACGATACTGGGGCGTATTTGAATTACGATCTCTCGGCGCTCGATTCCCAAGGCATTCAGCAACTTGCCGGGCAATTCGGGTTGAACGGCTTTTCGCCCTATGGTGATTTGCGCACGGAATTTCAGACCAATCTGCAAAGCAAAGCCCAACCCGGCAACGCGCCGGCTTTCATCCGGCTTGGTACCGCCTATGAATATGATTGGCCGAATGTGCCGCGCAGCTTTATCGCCGGGGATTTCATCTCCGACAGCCTGCCCTGGACACGGGCGCAGTTGATGGGCGGCATCCAGGTGGAAACCAACTATGACTTGCAACCCGGAGTCGTTACGTTCCCGCTGCCAAATATCGGCGGCACGCTGGCGGTGCCCTCGGCGGTTAACCTGCTGGTGAATAATCAAGCCAATTATCAGAGCAACGAGCAAGCCGGGCCATTCTCGATGGTGGGTATCCCGGTGCTGACCGGCTTGAACGAGATTACCGTGCAAACCAGAGCGCCGGATGGGCAGATCGTCTCCAGCACCGTGCCGTTTTATGCTTCCACCGACCTGCTGAAGCCGGGGCTGACGGCCTATGCGCTGAATATCGGCGAACTGCGGCGTGACTACGGAGCTACCGGCGATGGTTACGCCACCTGGGCAGGCAGCGGCACCATCCGGCACGGGCTGACCGATTATCTGACCATTGATCTGCACGCCGAAGGGGCGGGCGATGTGCAAATGGCTGGGGCGAGTTTGGATACTACCTCAATCCTGGGTGAAATCGACGGCACGCTTGCCGCCAGCACCCGGCAAGGGCAACATGCCGGGCTGGCATCGGCGAACTGGATACGCAGCGCCCGGGTGGTCAGTTTTTCCCTCGGCGCCACCTATGCCCAGAGCGGCTTTGCCGATCTGGGGACAGATCTCAACGTCGCCTATCCGCGTTTTTCCTGGTATGGCAGCGCCTCGGCCAATCTGCCGGGCCAGCTTGGTGCGCTGTCACTGGCCTATACCAGCGAGCAGCTCGACCAGCGCTCGCGCAGCGAGTTTCTCATCGGCTCCTATAATGTCGCCATTCTGTACGGCGTGACGCTCGCCGCCTCGGTTTTTGCGGGGCAGAATTATAGTGACGGCGTTTCAAACCAAAATCGCGGGTTTGAGCTTTTCTTCAACATCCCGCTGGGGCGCAACATTGGGGCTGAGGCCGATGCCCAAGGCGGCTCGAACCAAAAGACCGATACCGGCGAGACCATCACCCGGCAGCTTGACCCAGATGGCGGTTATGGCTGGAGTGTCGCCAATGAAAATGGCCAGTACAGCAACCAGAGCGCCACCGGCCAGCTTGACACACATGTTGGGGATTTCACCGCCAGCGTGCAGCGCTATAACGGCCAGATGAGTGAACAAGCTACCGCCAGCGGCAGTGTTGTGCTGCTGGAGGGGCTACATTTCAGCTCGCCAGCCTATCAATCATTCGGGGTGGTGAATGTGGGCTACCCGGATATTCCGGTATATTTGGAAAACCGCCCGATGGGCATGACCGGCAACGACGGCACTTTGCTGATCCAAAATCTGCTGCCCTATCAGCCTAATAAAATCTCCATCGACGCCACCAAGCTACCGATGTCGGTTAATCTGAATAGTGAAAACACGGTGATGACACCGCCCTTCAACGGCGGCGTGGTGGCGCAATTTCCACTCAACCACAACCACTACCGGGTGCTGATTATCGAGACCGCCAAGGGTGCGCATCCGGCACCTGGCTCGCTGCTGGAATTGGACGCCGCCGCCGCGCCGGTTGTGATTGGCTATGACGGTGAGGTCGAGATTGAAAACCCTGGCGCCAAAATCTCTGGCAAGGTGATGATGAAGGGGGCAACCTGCCGGATCAATGGCAAGCTGCCGACGGAAGCCCATTTGAATGATTTGAAAGGGGTTATTTTCAAATGTTTATGATGGAGAGGTCGGTCGCGGGTGCCCTGCTGATGCTGTGTATGGCCGTGCTGACGTCAGGCACCGCCCACGCCTCACAATGCACCACCTCGGGCAGCATCACCATCACGGCCACAACGCTCGCTTTCGGTATTTATGACCCCACCAACATAACCCCCACACCGTCAACCACCACCATTACCGTGCGATGCACCAACACAGGCCGAACGCTGCCGCCGCTCTCGCTTGCCATCAGCGCCGGGGACTCCGGCAGCTTCACCCCCACACGATATATGAAAGGCAGTGCCGCCGGTACTGTGCTGAATTACCAGCTCTATGACAATTCAACCGACAGCACGGTTTGGGGCGACGGTACCGGAGGCACCGGCACGCTCTCAGGCGGCAATGGCGCTTCCTATACTCAAGCCTTCACGGGCTACGGCCAAATCCCGGTCAGCCAGTACACCACTCCCGGCAGCTACACCGACACGCTGACCGTGACCCTGACCTATTAGTAATAACGCTCGCCCGGCACGCGGCTGATATACACAGCCGTCCTCTGCGGTATTTTACCCTGCTTGCCGGCATAAGGCAGGACCGTAGCCCCCACCATGAGGCTGGCTGATTTGCGCTGGTGGTGCATGGCCACGGCGGCTGGCATCTCAGCTTGTGAGGTTATGGCAATCATGATCACTGCAAATACCTGAGTCTTCCAGGTCGAGTAATATTTGTGAATTGCCACCGGCATCGCTGATTCCCACCACAAGTTGTGAATTTGTATTTGATGCAGCTCAATGGTGAGTTAATGCGGACGGGGGCGGGTGGGGGTTGGGTTTTATTGTTTGATAAATAACTCACTAGATAGTGAATTAATCTGGACAAATGAATTTTAGGGTGTCTATAAGGCAGCATGCACTACGAATTCAGTGCGCGGAGACCGTAAAACACGGCGTGGAAACTAGGGTAGAGCGTAAAACGAGCGATTAACAGCAATCATCAGACCCAGGCGGGCGGGCATGGCCGCAGCGATGCGAATAGCTGGCATCGGTAAATGTTAAAATCATGAACGGAGGATAAATAATGAACCAATTGGACACTTTGAACGGAAACGTCCGGCTACCGCGCCGTAAGCTGCTTGGCGGCATTGCCGCTGGCGCGGCGGCTTCCTCGCTGGCCATGCCGCATATCGCGCGCGCTGCCGAGCCCATCCGCATTGGGCTGTTGCAGGCCAAGCAGGGACCGATTTCGCAGCAGGCGCAATATCTGCAGCAGGGTACTTTCCTGGCGCTTGAGCAGTTGAACAACGAATTGCTCGGCCAGCCGGCTGAAATTGTCTGGGACGATGAAATTTCGCCGCAGGCGGCAGGGCAGAACGCCGTGCAGTTGATTGAGCAGAGCAAGGTTGTGGCGCTGCTGGGCGGTTCGCTCAGCAATTTCGCGCTGGCCGAGGAGGCGATTGCCGGGCAGTATAAAATTCCGTTTATCGTCAATAATGGCGCGGCTGAGGATATTACCGGGGCCAAGTGCAATCCCTACACCTTCCGCTTGCAGCCGCCGGTGCCGGTGCAGGCCGCGGCGATGATGCCGTTCCTCGAACATATCGGCAAACGCTGGTACTTCCTCTCAGCCTCATATGCGTTTGGCCAGGATATCGCCAACAGCTTCAAAGCGTTGTTGAAGAATGCCGGCGGCGTGATTGTGGGAGATGACCAGGTGCCGGTTGGCACGGCTGACTACAGCGCCTTCATTCTGAAAATCCGCGACGCCAAGCCCGACCTCGTGATCGGCGGCCTGACCTCGGGAGATTTATCGAACTTCCTGAAGCAATGGAACGATTTTGGTATGCGCGGAAAAATTCCGTTCACTGAAATCGCGGTGGGCGATCCGGATTTATGGGCCGTGGGCAAAAATAATGTCTCCGGCATTTATACCACTTTGTGGTGGTACAAAGACCCCAACAACTCGCCATCGGACAAAGCGTTCGCGACGGCGTACCAGAAAAAATATAACCGCCCCGCCGCAGATAAGGCATGGATGGGCTGGTATTGCGCCAAGATCATGTTCCAGGCGATCAACGCGGCGAAATCCACCAAGGCGGAAGCGATTGTCGAAGCTTTGCAGAATTGGCACGAAGTTGATGGCGGGCTGAATGTGCATTTTAACAAGTGGAACAATCAGCTTGAACATCGCTTCCTGATCGTGGGCGTGAAGAAGAATATTCCCGACCAGTGGGATTATTTTGATGTGCTGGCATCGGTGCCGGGCTCGCCTGAGGCAATGATGGCGGCTTTTGGCACAGCGGCAGATAGCGTCTGCCATATGTCAGCGCTGTAAGTTACACGGCGGGAGAACGCGCTATGCTCGATATGATGGTAATGCAGGCTGGCAATGGTCTGGCACTGGGCTTTTTATATGTGCTGATTGCCCTCGGGCTGTCGATCATTTTCGGCCTGCTTGGAATCGTCAATTTCGCGCATGGCGTGTTCTTCGCGTTGGGAGCTTATTTCTCTGTCACGATGTATGGCGTGATGGGCTGGTGGGGCGTGCCGGTGGCGATGGTGATTGTCACTATCATCGGCATGCTCACCGAGGTTCTGCTCATCCGGCGGCTGTACGATAAGGATCCGCTGGTCAGCCTGATTGTGACGTTTGCGTTTTCGTTGCTGGCGGAAGCCGTTATCCGTACAATCTGGGGGCCGGAAGGCCAGCCATTCGACGCGCCGGACGCCTTGAGCGGCGTGATTGTATTCGGGCCGTTCGTGATCGCCACCTACCGCCTGGCGGTGATGCTGCTGGCGATGGTGATTTTGGCGTTGCTGTGGGCGTTTTTGAATTATACGAAATTTGGCCGCATTTTGCGTGCCGGCAGCCGTGACCCAGGCATGGTCGGGCTGCTCGGCATTAATTTGCCGCGCGTATTCACCGGCACGTTTGGTTTGGGATGTTTGCTGGCCGCCATCGCGGGGGTCCTGGCAGCGCCGCTTTGGACCGTGACGCCGAGCATGGGCACGGCGGCCATCATGCCGGCATTTGTGATCGTCACCATCGGTGGGCTTGGCTCGTATATGGGCGCCGTGGTGGCCGGGCTATTGGTTGGGCTGGTGCAGTCCCTGACAATTCAATTTTTCCCGGAAGCCTCCGCTGCGGCGATGTATGTGCTGATGGCGCTGGTGCTTCTGCTGCGGCCACGTGGATTATTCGGCGAGCAATGGGAGCGCTTTGAATGAAATTTTTACTGAAATATTCGGGCGCAAATCCAATCGCCGTTCTGGCGCTGGTGCTGGTGGGCCTGAGTTTGGCAGCGCCGCTGATGGGCCTGCCGGTCAGCAAGATTACTGAAATCATTATTTATACCTTGTATGCGGCGGGCGTGAACATGCTGGTCGGCTATACCGGGCTGGTGCCATTTGGGGCCTCGGTATTTTTCGGCACCGCGACATATATGGTGGCCATTTTCATGCTGGATGGCGGCGGCAATGAAATTGTGGCGCTTGTTGTGGCCACCATCGCTTCGGTGCTGCTGGCGCTGGTGCTGGGACTGCTGATTCTTCGGCGGCGTGGCTTGTATTTCTCATTGTTGACGCTAGCGGCTTCGCAGATTGCATTTGAATTGGCGTTTAGCTGGACCGCGGTGACCGGCGGTGAAAACGGTCTACAGGATGTGCCGTTGAGCATTCTGACCACGCCGTTGCGCCTGCATATATTTGTGCTGGTGCTGGCGGTCGCGGTGATGTGGCTGTTGTGGCGGCTTGCGCATGCGCCGTTCGGCCGTGCCTTGCAGGCGGTGCGCGACAACGAAGCGCGGATGCGCTGCCTAGGCTACGATACCGCGAAGCTGAAACTGCTTGCCTTCTGCCTGTGCGGCGGCGTGGTGGGTCTGTCGGGCGGATTGCTGGCGCTGATGTTACGCGGCGCCTACGCGGATAGTCTCGGCTGGGAACATGCCGGTGATGCGTTGCTGATGACGGTGCTGGGTGGTGTGCATCAATTTCTCGGCCCGCTTTGGGGCGCCATCGCCTTCATTATGCTGCAAGACCGGTTGAGCGCGATTGTCGCGAATTGGTGGCTGATTTTCGCGCCGATTATCATGATCTTCGCGCTTGGTTCGCCTGAAGGGATTCAAGGGCTGGTGCAGCGCTTTCGCGGTTTCCAGCGCTGGACTCTGGTGCGCAATGGAATCCCCGCACGTCCGGATTTTATTGAGCCATACAAGCCTGGCGATGCCCATCTGGATTTGACCCAACCGATTCTCACAGTGCGTGGCCTGACCAACCGTTTTGGCTCGCTCTATACCGCGCGCAATATCGATTTGGATGTGATGCCGTGCCAGTTGCACAGCTTCATCGGCCCGAATGGCGCCGGCAAGACGACATTTTTCAATATCCTCACCGGCATGCTGCATCCGACTGAAGGGCATATCAGCTTTGCCGGGCGCGATATCACTAAACTGCCGGTGCATCAGCGGGTGCGGCTGGGAATAAGCCGGTCGTTCCAGATCGTCAGTGTGTTCAAGGATTTAACAGCGTTCGAGAATGTGCGCATCGCGGTGCAGGCACGGCTGCATTGGAAACTGCGCGACTGTCTCACTGATGCCTATCGCAACGAGGCTGCGAATGTCCGCACCTGGACGCTGCTGGCAGCGGTGGGGCTGGAGGACCGCGCGGCGGAAATGTGCACGCATCTTTCGCACGGCGAACAGCGCTTGCTGGAAATCGCCATTTCCCTGGCGACCGATGCGAAATTGCTGTTGCTGGATGAACCGCTGGCAGGCTTGGCGCAGGCGGACCGGCAGATTGTCGGCACGCTGATCCGCCGTCTCGCGCAAGCCCATGCGGTGCTGCTGATCGAGCATGACATGGACCGCGTGCTGAGTTTGTCGGACCGGATTACCGTGCTGCATCAGGGCAATCTGATCGCCGATGGCAAACCGCGTGACGTGGCGAATGATCCGGCAGTCATCACCGCCTATCTGGGCGCGCCGAAAGAGCCGATGGTGATTCCGCCGCATGAGGGCGGGCCGGCCGGCAAACCGGTTTTGGAAGTTAAAAATCTCTCAGCGGGTTATGCCGGAAGTGTGATTCTGAACGGTATCAGCTTTACGATTCATGAAGGCGAGGCTATTGCCATTCTGGGACGCAACGGTGTCGGCAAGACCACGACATTGAATAGCCTGATGGGGACGGTTGATATCAATGGCGGCGAGATATGGCTCGACGGCAAGAATATCACGGGTGTGAAATCTTATCAGATCAACCAGCAAGGTATTTCGCTGGTGCCGGAAGGGCGGCGGCTGTTTCCCAACCTGACGGTGCTGGAAAACCTGCAACTGGCGATGCGCCCCGGCGGCGCCACGCTTGATGAGGTATATGAGTTGTTTCCGAAGTTAAAAATTCTGCAGAAATCGCGCGGCTCGGCCCTTTCGGGTGGGGAGCGCCAGATGGTGGCGGTGGCGCGTGCGCTGATGGTGCCAAGCCGGATCATTCTGCTGGATGAACCGTTCGAAGGGTTAGCGCCCGCGATCGTGAAGGAAGTGATGGAAGCGGTGGTGAAGCTGCGCAGCCGGGCGAGCCTGGTGATCGTGGAGCATCATGCGGAATCAGTGCTTTCAATCGTGGACCGTGCGATTGTGCTGGTGAACGGTGAGGTGGCCTATGAAGGCACGGCAGAGGCACTGGCGGCTGATGAGCCACTGCAGGCGCGGCTGCTTGGCGTTGTGCATGCCGAGGCTGCCTGAGTTGGTTCCGCGTGAAATTGCGAATGACTGAGGAATAATCGTATCTGTTTTGGTGTTTTTTGATCTTAAAGTCCGAGATATCTATTGTATTGTTCTAATTAGTTAGTTAAATACATCTTTAACAGATGCGGCACTCCAGCCCAGAATATTCCCGGCCATTGCCGTTGCTTTGCGGCATGGTCAAACCAACGAGAGGTCCATGAACATCACGACGACGCCCCCAAAAGATGCCGCCAGTAACGCCACCGCCGCGCCCCGCCAGGTGAGGCTGGGCTTGATTGGTGCGGACATCGGGCCGTCGCGTTCACCTGCCATGCATGAGGCAGAGGGCCGAGCCCAGGGGTTGGCGGTCAGTTATCAGCTGATCGACATGACCGCGCGTGGCGTGGGGGTTGAGGGGCTGCCTGGCTTGCTGACCGAGGCTGAGGCGGCGGGCTTTGCCGGGGTCAATGTCACTCATCCCTGCAAGCAGGCGGTGATTCCATGGCTGGATGAATTATCCGAGGACGCGCGTGCCCTGGGGGCGGTGAATACGGTGCTGTTCCGGGATGGCAAACGGATAGGTCATAATACCGATTGGTACGGGTTTTCCGAGGCGTTCCGCCGTGGGATGGCCCGTGCCCCGCTGTCACGCGTGGTGCAAATCGGCGCCGGTGGGGCTGGCTCAGCGGTGGCGTATGGCGCGCTGAAATTGGGCGTGGCGCAGCTTTCGCTGGTGGATGTGGACCAGGCGCGGGCCGAGGCGCTGGCCGCCAAGCTCGGCGGCATTTTTGGGGCGTCGCGGGTGAGTGCGGCGGCCCGGTCTGACGATGTGGTGCCGATGGCGGATGGTCTGATCAACGCCACCCCGATCGGCATGGAAGCCTACCCTGGCATGCCCTTGGATGAAGCTTTGCTGCGGCCTGATTTATGGGTTGCCGAGGTGGTGTATTTCCCGCTCGATACCGCGCTTCTGCAAGCGGCCCGGGCGATTGGCAGCCGCACTGTGGATGGCGGCGGCATGGCGGTTTTCCAGGCAGCCGAGGCATTCCGGTTGTTTACCGGCGTCACGCCGGATGCCGAGCGGATGCTGGCAGCCTTCGCCGCCATGCAGCCCGCCGGACATGAATGAGTTGTTACGGCGCCGCTGATGGCCGCTGCCTGAAATATGTGGCGCGGAACAAATACAGGGCGAGACATTCGCCGATCATGACCGCGATGGCCGCCGCCAGGAACACTGCGGCATAGCCGTCATAGTCGATGACCAGCCCCGCCGCCGGCCCGGTGGCGCCGAGGGCGACATCCAGAAATACGGTGAACGCGCCGACGATGGCGCCCCGGCTGGCAGCCGGCATGTTCTGCAAAACCTCGGTTCCCATGGCGGGAAATATTAATGACATGCCGCAGCCGGTAAGCGTGGCACCGGCGATGGCCTGCCAACGTGCCTGCGCTAGCCAAAGTAGAATAAGACCGCCAAACTGAATGAGCAGAGAAACGAGGGCGACGGGAAAGCCTCCGAAGCGGTGGATCAGGTTGGCAAATAAAATCCGGATCGCGACGAATGAAACGCCGAAGGCACTTAAGGCATAGGCAGCACCTTCCCAGCCACGGCTGGCGAAATATAGCGTGATGAAGGCGACAATGGTGCCAAACCCGGCGGAGCCCAGCGCCAGCACCATGCCAAACGGGACCACGTGGCCGAACACTTTCAACAGGCTGATCCGATGCCCACCAATTTTGGTGGTGCCGGGGGTCAGAAGGCAAAAGACCACGCCTGTAAGGCTGAGGCCGATGGTGGTGAGAGCAATTCCGGTGAGCCCGGCATGATGGTCGAGCATGACCCCGAGCGGTGCGCCGATGCCTATGCCGCCATAAGATGCAACGCCGTTCCAGGACATCACCTTGGCGGTGCCGTGAGCGCCGACCCGCCCGACACCCCAGGCAATGCAGCCGGTACCGGTGCCGCTTTCCGCGGTGCCCAGCCAGAGCCGGCTGAGTGCGAGCCAGAATAATACTATTAGTGGGGAGGCTGTGATGCTGGCCATCAGAATGCAGGCGCCGCTGCCCGCCGCGCAGATCAGCCCGGCCAGTACCGCGTGTTTGGGCCCGCGGGAATCTGACAGTGAGCCGACCGGCGCCCGGGTGATCAGCGTGGCGAGATATTGCAGGCTGATCAAAAACCCAGCCGTCAGCGCGTTGAATCCTAGTTTACCATGTACCAGGCTGGGAAATACCGCCAGCGGCAGGCCGATCAGGATGTAGGTGATGAGGTTGAAGACGACGATGCGAAGAACTTCGAGGGTAGGCACAGATTTATGCGCGGCCATCTGGCCGGTCCGACCGACGCTCAGATTCAAAATATGCCGCTCCAATCAATTCCCGGCTCAAATTTGCGGGAATTTGATTTAAGTTGCACCCCGGATTTTCTGCAGGGCAGGGCGGCAGAATTGAAGTTGCGATACGGTCTAGCGGCAGGGTGTCCGGCTAACCCATTCAAAAATGGTCAAATTTAAATAACGACAGTTTATGTGCCGCATTTATTTTGACGAAATTTGAAAAAAACGCTTGCAGCGTACCAAATGGTTAGTTAGTTAAATTTCAAGAGTTAAATAAAGTCGACGTCCAGGGTTTTATTTCAAATGCGATGAGCTTGCTGCGTTGCGGCATTATCAATGGTTTTAGGATAGCGGTGCCGTAATGGCGCAGCTTTTAGAGGAGTTGCGCGGTCAATTTTGAGCTTTAAAAATCAAGTCAAGTTTGTACGATTTCGTTAAAACGCGGTTTCGCAAACCAAGCGGCATCGGGGACCTTAAAATTCAAATGACAGGTCCGGAGTCATGTTCTGAAACTTTGGACAATCTAGTTCGTTATACAAAAATTCATCACGCCAACCACCGTCGCGATACGAGCGGCCAACTGAACAACAACACGATAAATCTATTACAGGAGAGTTAAAAATATGCTTCATATCACCAAAACCGGTTCCAAGTTGAAGGCAGGGTTGCTTGCCAGTGCGGCGCTCGCCATGGGTGTTGGCGTTGCTGCTTCGGCGCAGGCGCAGACCGCGCCGGCCAATAATGATTTTTGGACCCGCCCGCTGATGACCGGCGACTGGAACGGCGGCCGCACCAAGTTGAAGAATGATGGCCTGGATTTCCATGGTTTCTATGTTGGCGAATTCGCCGATGTGCTGTCGGGCGGCAAGCGCCAAGGCAATGGCTATGCGCAGCAGCTTGGCCTGAGTGTCGACGTTGACCTTGGCAAGATCGCTGATCTGACCGGCGCTGTTTTGCATATCGGCGTTAACCAGCGCCAGGGCCGCAGCGTTTCAAGCGACTTCATTGGCAACAAATTGGCGGCGCAGGAAGTTTATGGTGCCGGCGAGACCTTGCGTGTTACCGAAATGAGCTACGAGCAGACGCTCGCACATGGCCTCATCAATACCAAGGTTGGTTTTTATCCGTTCGGCAATGACTTTGCATTGACCGTGCTGGGCTGTGACTTCCAGAATGTAGGCTTCTGTGCGCATCCGCAGAATCTTCCCGGCTCCAGCGGTTATTCCGATTATCCGACCGGCAAATGGGGTGGCCGTGTGAAGGTGAATATCACGCCGGCGCTATACGCTGAGGCGGGCGTTTTCGACTCCAACCCGACCTATTATGCGCATAACAACGGCCTCAAGATCGGCATGTCCGGCTCCACCGGCGCGATCATTCCGTTCGAAGTGGGTTATACCACCGCTCTTGGTGACGCCAGGTTGCCAGGCCACTACAAGATCGGTGGCTATTACGACACATCGGACGTGGCTGACGCCGCCGTGCCGCACCAGGTGGGCGATGGCCGTTATGGCGGCTATATTCTGGTGGACCAGATGCTGTTCAGCTTTAATGGCACACCAACCCGTGGCTTGATTGCGATGGCGCAGGTTTCCTACTCCGACCCGAAGACGGCGGTGTTTGAAAGCACCATCGATGCCGGCTTGATTGCGCAAGGCCTGTTTGATGCCCGGCCGCATGACTTCATGGCTATTGGCTATGTGCGGGCTGGTTTGAATAACCGTACGGCCACCGCCAAGGAAACGCTGCTATACCCAGATGCCACGACCGGCGAGGGCGTATTTGAAGTTGGTTACGGCTTCCAGGCAACACCATGGCTGCTGATCCACCCGAACGTGCAGTACATCATGGATCCAGGCACGTTTGCTTATAAGCACATCCCGAACGCCTGGGTGTTCGGTGCGCAAACCAAGATCTTCTTCTAACTTTAACTCTGACAACGAAGGGAAGCACTTGTCATGAGCGCTACCACAATTAAAAATGCCGCCGGTGTGGCGGCTTCGGTATCCAGGACAAGGGCACGATTTGGCGTGCTCGCTCTGATCGCTATCATAACGATGGTGAATTATCTCGACCGTTCGGTGCTGGGTCTTGCCGCGCCGACGATGGCGAAGGATCTGGGTCTTGCCGCCGGTAGCCTCGGGGTGGTATTTTCCGCCTTCGCCTGGACATACACCGCCAGCCAGATTCCAGGCGGTGTGTTCCTGGATCGTTTTGGCTCCAAGCTCACCTATGGACTGTCGTTGATCCTCTGGTCGGCGATTACGCTGCTGCAGACCTTCGTCGGCGGCATGGGCTCGCTGCTGGCTTGCCGGTTCGGTTTGGGGGTCGCGGAAGCGCCGTGTTTCCCAACCAATAGCCGTATCGTTGGCACTTGGTTTCCGCAAAGCGAGCGGGCACGGGCCACCAGCGTTTATACGGTCGGCGAGTATGTCGGCCTGGCATTTTTGAGCCCGGTTCTGCTTTGGATCATGCATGGCTGGAGCTGGCACGCGCTGTTCGTGGTGGTTGGAGCGTTTGGCATTCTGCTGGGTTTTGCCTGGTTCGTTGCTTATCGTAACCCGGAGGATAGCAACTGGGCTAAT
Organism: Acidocella sp.; assembly: GCA_031291755.1. GTDB lineage: Bacteria > Pseudomonadota > Alphaproteobacteria > Acetobacterales > Acetobacteraceae > Acidocella. Next base: position 17,811 of record JARLIK010000019.1, read on the forward strand.
CAGGCCGAGCTGGACTATATTGAAGCTGGTGGCGGCTTGGCGCCCGTTCAAACAGCGGCCACACCGTTTGCCTGGAGCAATGTGTTCAAGCTGCTGCGCTACCGGCAGGTCTGGGGCGCTTCCATTGGTCAGTTTGCCGGCAATGCCACGCTGGTATTCTTCCTTACCTGGTTTCCAACTTATTTGGTGCAGGCGCGCGGCATGGGCTGGGTGAAGGAAGGTTTCTTCCTGGTGCTGCCATTCATTGCTGCCGCCATCGGCGTGATGGCGGGCGGGTTCTTTTCCGACAAGCTGCTGAAATGGACTGGCTCCGCCAACATCTCCCGCAAGACGCCGATTATCGTGGGGCTGCTGCTGGCCTCCACCATCATTCTTGCCAACTACGTCAATGGCGATGCGCTGGTGGTTGCCATTTTATCGCTCGCCTTCTTCGGGCAGGGCATGGTCGGCCTCGGCTGGACCGTGATTTCGGATATTGCGCCGAAAAACCTGATGGGTCTGACCGGCGGCATTTTCAATGGTATGACCAATCTCTCCGGCATCATCACGCCGCTGGCGATCGGCTACATATTGGCGGCGACCGGCTCGTTCAATGGTGCCCTGATATTCATCGCCGCAATCGCAATGACCGGCGCATTGTCGTACATCTTCCTGCTCGGCGATGTGAAGCGCATCGAATTGGATTAACGCCGCATCACCGAGTTCCAGCTAGCTCGTGCTTTGTCTCCCAGTCATAAGTGCAAGCTGCCGGCGCCGCATTGTTACACTTTAAAGGTGTGGCAGTGCGGCGTTCTGCTTTACGTGAAGCAGGCGCGGTTCAGCCGGGGCAGGGGCTCGAACCCAGCCAAGTACGCCATAGACAAAATTAATGGCACTGTTACGGTGCTGCCGCGCAAATACGGAGACGGTAGTGCCGGAGCATTTTCGGTTGCAGCAATATATCTCACGGGTCGGTGTTGCCGGGCCGCTTAGCCCGGACTTTGCGACGCTGGCTCGCCTGCACGCGGCGCATGTTGATGCGATTCCGTTTGAAGGGCTTGACCCGTTTTGCAGGCGTCCGGTCAGCCTGGATTTGGGTGCCATTCAGGAAAAGCTCGTCGATGGGCGGCGCGGCGGTTATTGTTTTGAGCAGAACCATCTGTTCAAGGCTGCGCTTGAGGATATTGGTTTTACCGTAACGAGTTTGGCGGGCCGGGTCCGCTGGATGTCGGCGCCGGACGCGCCGCTTGGCCCGCGCACGCATATGCTGCTCAAGGTGGATTTGCCGGAAGGTGCGTATCTCGCCGATGTTGGATTTGGCGCCAGGGTTCTGGATTCGCCACTGCTGATCAAGACTGACATCGAGCAGCGCACTGTCATGGGCACGTACCGGCTGAACGAAAGTGATGGCCTGCTCGCCCTGAGCGCCTGGCAAGCGGCGGGCTGGCGCACGATGTATATGTTCAATTTGGAGCCGCAAATCAGGTCGGATTACGAGCTTGCCAACTATTTCACCGCCACCAATCCCCTCACGCCGTTTCCGAATAATTTGATCATCGAGCGGGTGAGCACAGACCAGCGTTTCAAAATCGCCAACCGCCGTTTCATCATCGAAGATCATAATGGTGCCATTGCTGCGGAGCGTGAGATTGAGAGCGTCGCGGATTTGGCGCGGCTGTTCGAGGAAATTTTCAACATTGTGCCACCGGTGCCGGTGGCGGAGATTTTTGCCCGCATCGCCACGGTTTGATTTTGTCATGCCCACGCAGGCGGCTGCGGCAGGTGTTCTGGCTTAAATTGACCAAATCGGCGCTGCCTTTGACATAGCGCAAAGCCATCGCCAGTGTTTTCTGGCGTGCCATGTCGCCATGAGGAATAAAGTGAGCCAGCGGATAGACCCGAGATTGATGGCCGAGGGGCGGCGAACCCGCGGGGTGTTGTATTTTGCCATTGGGCTGGGCGTGAGCGCGGCGCTGCTGGTGATTCTGCAGGCCATCTTGCTGGCCCATGTGGTGCGCGATGTGGCGTTCGGGCACGCCAATCTGGCGGCGGTAGCGCCGCTGCTGTGGGCGCTAGCTGGGCTGTTCGTGCTCAGGGCCGGGCTGAGTTATGCCTCGGAAATTGTGGCATTCAAGGCCAGCGGCGGGATCAAGAGCTATCTGCGCGAGACGTTGCTGAGCCACATCCTCAAGCTCGGACCGGTGCCCGCGGCTGATGAGCAGAGCGCTGATCTGGCGGGCACGATGATCGAGGGGATCGAGGCGCTGGAGCCGTATTTCTCGCGCTACGTGCCGCAAATGGCGCTGGTGGTGGCGGTGCCGCTGGCGATTTTGGCGCTGGTGTTCCCGGTGGACTGGATCAGCGGGCTGATATTGCTGGGTGCTGGGCCGCTGATCCCGCTGTTCATGGTGTTCGTGGGTTATCGCGCCGAGGCGATCAACCAGCGGCAATGGCAAAAACTGCTGCTGATGAGTGCGCATTTCCTGGATGTAATGCAGGGTTTGACGACGCTGAAACTATTTGGCCGGGCGCGCGATGAAATCGGCATCGTGGCGCGGATTTCCGATGATTACCGCAAAACCACCATGGCCGGGCTGCGGGTGGCGTTTTTAACCTCGGCGGTGCTGGAGTTTTTCGCTTCTCTGGCGATCGCGCTGGTGGCGGTGATTTTTGGCTCGCGGCTGCTGCACGGAACGATCGACTTCTACCCGGCGTTTCTGGTGTTGCTGTTAGCACCTGAATATTTTGTGCCGTTGCGGGGGCTCTCCACCCATTACCACGCCCGCATGAGCGCCATTGCGGCGGCGCGGCGGATGTTTGACGTGCTGGACATGCCTTTGGCCGCCGCCGGTACGGCATTGCTGCCGCAGATGAGCGCGGTTGATATCGTCTGTGAGGATTTGCAGTTTGGCTACGGCGCCGGTGAGCCAGTGCTCGACGGGCTGAGTTGCAGCTTCCAGGCTGGGCAGATCACTGCCATTGTGGGGGCCAGCGGGGTTGGCAAAACCAGCCTGGCGCGGCTGCTGCTGAAGTTTGCGGCCCCGGCGCAAGGGCGGATTATTATCAACGGCACGCTTGATCTCGCCACGGTGGCGCCGGAGTCCTGGTGGCAGAACCTCGCCTGGGTGCCGCAAAATCCCAGGCTGTTTCATGGCAGCATCGCCGCCAATATTCGGCTCGGAAATCCTGCCGCTGATGACGCCGCCGTGCGCGAGGCCGCCAAACGCGCCCGGGCGCTGGAATTTATTGAGGCGCAGCCGCAAGGGTTTGAGACGATGATCGGCGACCTCGGGCAGGGGCTGTCGGGCGGGCAGATCCAGCGGATCGCGCTGGCGCGGGCGTTTTTGAAAGACCCGAAATTGCTGATTCTCGACGAAGCCACGGCGAATCTCGATTTGGAAAGCGAAGCCCTGGTGCTGGAAGCCATCGCCGAACTGGCGGTGGGCCGTACCGTGATCGTGATTGCGCACCGGATGGCGATGGCGGAGCGGGCGGATAACGTGCTGGTGCTGGAGACCGGGCGGGTGGCGGCGTTCGGGCCGCCGGCGCAATTGCGGGACGTTGACGGCGCGTATGCGCGGTTGCTGCAGGCCTACGAGGCAGAAACTTCGGAGGCAGCATTATGCGTATAATATGGCGGCTGCTGGTCTTGTTTGGACGCGATGCCGGCTGGATGACCGGTGGCATTTTGCTGGCAAGCCTGACCATTCTGGCGAATTTCGGCTTGATGACCCTCTCGGGCTGGTTTTTGGCGAGTGCCGCGATTGCTGGGCTGGCCGGATTTGCTGCCCAGAACGCTTTTAATTTTTTCAGCCCCGCCGCCGGGGTGCGGTTTTTCGCCACCATCCGGGTACTGTCACGCTACGTTGAGAGGCTGGTGACGCATGAGGCGACATTCCGGCTGCTCGCCACTTTACGGGTATGGTTTTACACCAAGCTGGAGCCGCTGGCCCCGGCGGCTCTGCAAGGCTATCGGGCAGGCGATTTATTATCGCGGATCGTCGCGGATATCGACACGCTGAATCTGTTCTACCTGCGCGTCTATGTGCCGTTTCTGGCGGCGGGGTTTGCTGCGCTGGTCATGGTGGGTTTTTTCGGGCTGTTCTCGGGCCCTGCGGCGCTGGCGCTGGCCGTTGGGCTGGCGGTCACGGGCTTGGCGGTGCCGATGCTCACGCAGCGGCGCGGCAATGCAGCGGGGGCCGAGATCAACGCGCTGAATGCTCAGATGCGGATGGAAATGCTGGACGCGATTCAAGGCATGGGTGAATTGCTCACCTATAATGCCGCTCCGGTGCTGCAAGGCCGAGTCGCTGGCTTGAACGGGCGGTTGATTGGCCGGCAGGCCGAAATGAGCGCGATTACCGGCATGGGCATGGCGGCTTCTGGGTTGCTGGGGAATTTGACCATGCTGGCGGTGGTGATGGCGGCCACCATTAAGGTGAGCGCCGGAACCCTGGGGGCGGCGGACTTGCCGCTGCTGGCGCTGGGCAGCATGGCGGCGTTCGAGGCGGTGGCGCCGCTGCCCTCGGCTCTGCAGTATCTGGGCCAGATCCGCGCCGCGGCGGTGCGGATTTTCGAGCTGACTGACCAGCAGCCCACCATTGCGCCGCCGCCTAGCCCGGCACCGGAGCCCGTGAATTTTGACCTTGATCTGCGCGGCGTAAAGCTGCGCTACGAAGATAACGCGGCTTGGGCGCTGGACGGTCTGGATTTGCACATACCGCAGGGCAGCCGCATCGGCCTGCAAGGCAGCACCGGGGCGGGTAAATCGACACTAATTAATTTACTGCTGCGCTTTTACGACTATCAGGACGGCACGGTCAGCTTCGGTGGGGTGGATTTGCGGGCTTTCAGCAGCGAGGCGATTGCCGCCTATCTGTCGGTGATCTCGCAGCGCAGCTACCTGTTCCACACCACCATCCGTGATAATCTGCTGCTGGCGAAGGGCGATGCCAGTGCTGCGGACTTATGGCACGCGCTGGAGGTGGCGCAATTGGCGGATTTTGTCCGCGCCCAGCCTTTGGGACTGGACACAATTGTGGGTGAAGCCGGGGTGCGGCTCTCCGGTGGGCAGGCTCGGCGGGTGGCGATCGCGCGGGCGGTGCTGAAGGATACGCCCTGGCTGATCCTCGACGAGCCGACCGAGGGGCTGGACCCGCTGACCGAGCAGGCTTTTTTACGTGACCTCAAGCCGGTGCTGGCTGGTAAAACTGTGCTTTATATCACGCACCGGGCCGCCGGACTGGCGCTGATGGACCGGATTTACCGCCTGGATAGCGGTAAAATCACGTAATCCGGCTTTAGTTAGTTAAATTTGTAAATATTACGTTCACTTGATCGAAATCAAACCGGGACGCGCTTACCGCAGTTATAGGCTTGCCTTGTGTAAGTGAAATTTGACCTCCTTGGAGCACCCTCGATGCCGCTCATTGACCCTAATGTCGTAGATCTATCGCGTCTGCAGTTCGCGCTGACGGCGTTGTACCACTTCCTGTTTGTGCCGCTGACACTCGGCCTCACCATCATGCTTGCCGCCATGGAGACAGTTTATGTCATTACCGGCAAGCAGGTTTACAAGGACATGACCCATTTTTGGGGCAAATTGTTCGGTATTAACTTCGCCATCGGTGTCGCCACCGGCCTGACGATGGAATTTGAATTCGGCACCAACTGGTCGATGTATTCGCATTTCGTGGGTGACGTGTTCGGCACCCCGCTCGCGATTGAAGGCTTGATGGCCTTCTTTATGGAATCGACCTTCGTCGGTCTGATGTTCTTCGGTTGGGACCGCTTGAGCAAGCCAGCGCATTTGGCCGTGACTTACCTGGTAGCCCTTGGGTCCAACCTTTCGGCTTTGTGGATTTTGGTGGCCAACGGCTTCATGCAGAACCCGCAAGGTGCCAGCTTCGACCCCGACACCATGCGGATGCAGTTTAACGACTTTACCGCTCTGGTGTTCAGCCCTGATGCGCAGGCCAAGTTCGTGCACACCTCGATCGCCGGTTTCGTGGCCGGGGCGATGTTCGTGATGGGTGTTAGCTCGTACTACCTTCTGAGAGGCCGGCATCGTGAATTTGCCGCTCGTTCGTTCCGTATGGCGGCCGTATTCGGCTTGGTTTCCACACTTGCCGTGGTGACATTGGGCGACGCGCTGGGCCGGTTGGATTATTTGGTGCAGCCCACCAAGATTGCTGCCATGGAAGGCCTATGGCACACCAGCACCCCGCCTTCGGCGCCTTGGCTGGTCGTGGCGATGCCGAACGATGCCACCCAGAGCAACAGCATGGAAATTGGTATCCCGTATGTGCTGACCCCGCTGGTTGCGCATTCACTTAATACGCCGATCCCCGGTCTGATTGACCTTGAGCAAGCCAGCGTGCCGCGTGTTGACAATGGCATCAAAGCCATCGCCGCCTTGCAGCAATATGGTGAAACTCATAGTGCAGCCTCACTTGCCACTTTCAAGCAATACGAAAATGATATGGGTTACGGCTTCCTGGCGCAGCGCTACGCACCGAACCAGGATGTAAATTTGATCACGCCAGCCTTGCTGCCTTCTGTTGAACAACAGGCGGTGCAGGATTCCATCCCTAACGTGTTCGTCACCTTCTGGTCGTTCCGTATCATGATGGTGCTGGGCTTCTACTTCGTCGCGATCTTCGCCTTCGCGGCGTATTACAGCCTGAAGAACCAGCTTGAGAAACATCCGATGCTGCTGAAGCTCTGCATGTGGTCGATTCCACTGCCGGTGCTGGCAACTGAGTTCGGTTGGGTGACTGCTGAAGCTGGGCGGCAGCCTTGGACGGTGTTCGGCTGGTTGCCGACCTTCCAATCAGCCTCCAGCCATGATCTGGGCTACATGATCTTCTCACTGGCCGGCTTTGCCTTGCTGTACAGCGCGTTCATCGCGGCGGAGCTTTACTTGATGTTCAAGTTCGCTCGCCTCGGGCCGGAAGATCATGGCGCTACCGAGCATCATACCCCGGCGGATGCGTCACTGGCTGCGCCGATTTTCGCAAAGCCTGGTTTTGCCAACAAATCCTGGGAATAGACCGCTTTTACGTGGAGTTTTGAGATGGAAATTTATATCGCCCTTAAGGTTCTCTGGGCAGTCTTACTAGGTGTTCTGCTAACCGGCCTGGCCGTGATGGTAGGCATGGATATGGGAGTGGGCGTGCTGCTCCGCCTGGTGGGGAAAACCGATGGTGAGCGCCGTACGATGCTCAACATCATTGGCCCGCACTGGGATGGTAACCAGGTTTGGTTCATCCTCGGCGGCGGCGCGATCTTCGCCGCCTTCCCAACCCTCTATGCCACTTCGTTCTCGGTGTTCTATGTGGTGATGATCCTGCTGCTGTTCAGTATGATCATGCGGCCAGTGGCGTTTGAATATCGCTCCAAGGTCGACGCTACAAAATGGCGCGATACCTGGGATTGGGCGTTCCTGATCTCTGGTGCCCTGCCGATGATTGTTTATGGCGCGGCATTTGGGAATGTGCTGGAAGGCGTTGGCTATCATTATAGCTGGACCGGTCAGTATTTTCAGGATGAATCGTTTCTTAGCTATTTGCTGAATCCGTTTGCCGTAATGTGCGGTGTGATGTCGCTGTCGTTGGCTGTTTATCAAGGTGGCACGATGATCATGCTGCGCGGTGAGGAGCCGATCTACAGCCGGGCGCGGACTTACGCGACTCTCGGTGCCGTAGTCGCCGCTGTCATCTTCGCAGTTGGCGGCGTGTGGGTTTCCTACATGAACGGCTATGTCTTTACCGGTACGGTTGATCCTGGCATGGCGGCAACCCCGCTTGGCGGCCCGGCAGTGGCGGCAAAGGCTGGCGCTTGGTTGAATAACTTCCACGCCTACCCGATTTTGTGGCTAGCACCTGCCATCGGCTTCGTTGGGATGATTGTTGGTGCCGTGGCACTGCAACTGCACATGAAGATTGTTGGCTGGTGGCTTGGGGTATTGTCCTGGATTGGTACCATCAGCACGGTGGGCATCGCGATGTTCCCCTTCCTGATGCCATCTTCCACGGCTCCGGCGGAAAGCCTCACGGTCTGGAATTCTACAGGCAGTGCCTATAATCTTGGCTGGATGACCTTCTTTGCGGTGGTCTTTGTGCCGGCGATCCTGTCCTACACATCATGGTGCTATTACGTGATGCGCGGCAAGGTTAAGGTTGAAACCGTCGTTAACGACCCGCATAGCTACTAGGAGTTTGTAATGGGAACTTTCGTAAAATTTGGAGCTTTGGCGGCGGTAATCGTGTTCGCTTTGTTCCTTGCCGTTGTCGCCGGGGATTACGGCCCCTGGTATTTCGCCTGGCTGGTGGGCACCACCATGATCATCCTGATCGCGGTGGCCGGGGCAGTGATGTTTGAAACCCAACTTGCCATTAATGAAGACGGGAGCCTGTAATGCTTGGAGATCTCGAAGGACTGATTATCTTTATTCCGTTCCTGTACCTAGGATTTTATTTTGTGGCGTATCGCTATACCCGCAAGAAGTTCCCTTGATCTGACAGGCGGCCGGTAGTTCGTGAAATACCCCTTATGCTGATGCAGGCGCAACCAGCATAAGGGGTTGTTTTATTCAGGCAGCTCATGCCGCTACTTGCACTATCGTGCAGGGATGGGATGCCAGAGGATGATGGAGTGTCCCATGCAGCCAATGACTCCGCTTTGGCAAGCTGCAGAAGCCACCAGTGCCAAGCTGCGTGTTTACGCGCAGCGCCAGCGCCTGATGATATTGATCCAGTTACTGGATGGTGCGCGCAGCGTGCAGCAGCTTGACGATGCCACCCACATCGGCCAGCCGGCGCTGAGCCAGCAGCTTGCTATGCTGCGCACCGCCAACCTGGTGGATGCGCGGCGTGAGGCCAAGCACGTATATTATTCGCTGGCCAACGACGAGGTGCGCGTGTGTGTGAAGCAGATCGAAACAATGTTTTTCACGATGGCCTAGTGACTCGCTTCGCGCCCATCCGCAGTCATTCCTTACGATGAAGCCACAATTTATGGTTGCGCCGACATGGCGCCTAAACGCCAGGAGCGCCGTTTAAAACGGAATTTTAACGGGTTCGTTGCAAGATGCGGATTCTGCTTGCAAACGCCAGCATTATTCGGTTAGCGCAATTACTTCATCGCAATGGGCGGGACGGAATGAGCGATACGCTAGGCACCGCAGTTTCAGGACCAGAGATGCCGGCAAAGCGCCGGTTGTGGCGGTCCTTCGCCGCCTCCAATGCCAAGATATTTCCGTATTTCCAGGTGCTAGGCTTGGCCTGCGTGGTGGCTGCTTTGTTTATAAATCAGAACTGGTCCTGGTGGGCGCTGTCCGGGTTGGTTTATTTCCTGATGAGCTGCCTTGGGCTGACGGTGACATACCATAGGTTCCTCACCCACCGCGCTTTCAGGATGAAAAAATGGAAAGAATATTTGTTTTGCAGCCTGGGAGCGTTTGGCTGCACCGGCAGTCCAATCGGCTGGGTGATGGTGCACCGGCTGCATCATTTGAACGCCGACAAGCCTGGCGATCCGCATAGCCCCAGCTTACGAAATTTCGAGATATTGGCAGGCCGGCTGGATGTCTCGTTCAATAAATGGACGATGCGCCGCATGTTGAAGGAGCCCTTCCACCGGATATTGCACGAATATTATTTTTTATGGTTGCTGGCGGCAGCCCTGCTGCTGCTGGCCATCAGCCCGATGGTTTTGTTGTTCGGCCTGCTGGTACCGGCGGGTATATTGTTGAATGTCAGCAGCCTCTCAAACTATTTGAATCACAAGATCGGCTATCGGAATTTCGATACCGATGACGACAGCACGAATAACGCGTTCATAGCGCTGCTGGCCTGGGGCGAGGGCTGGCATAACAACCATCACCGCAACCCGCGCGCCTGGAATTTGCAAACCCGCTGGTGGGAGCTTGACCCGACTGCCTGGGTGATCCGCTGCGTGCGCGACGACTAAGAGGCTATTACCAGCGCCGGTGCGCCCAGAACCATTGGCCTGGCGTTTCAAGAATCCAGGCGGTGAGAATGCCGTTGAGCTTCTGCGTGGTGCTGGCGACATCCTTCTCCCAGTCATCAGTGATATCCAGCGGCACCGGCACACACTCCAGTTCGAAATACGCGCCTTTTATCCGCTTGGCGCGGCCGATGAACATGGGCACGTTGCGGCGGCGTGCCAGCAGGGCGGGGGCATGCACGGTAGCCGAGGGGCGGCCTAGAAACGGCAAGGTCAGGCCGCGGTCCTCGCGTTGATCGATCATCATGCCGATGTAGTGGCCGGAGTTCAGCAGACGCATCATGGCTTGCATATTGCCATCGGCCTTGGCGAGCAGCCCGCCGGTGACGGTTTTGCGCCGGCGCGAGGCGATGAGTTCATCGACATAGGGGTTTTTGGCTGCCCGGTACAGGTTGACCTGGCGCATGCCTAATTTCCGCCCGGCCAGCGTGGTGACTTCCCAGTTGCCATAGTGGGCGGTCAACGCAAAGCCGGATTTGTTGCCATCCATATGGGCGACACAGGCATCCAAGCCGGTGATGGTGACGCGTTTGGGGTCCGCCAATATGGTTTCAAGGTGAATATATTCCGCCATGACGCGCCCCGCATTGTCCCACATCTGGCTGGCGATGCGGTTGATATCAGTGTCCGGCCTATCGGGCATGACGCTGCGCAGGTTATTTAGGGCCCGCTTGTGGCTGGACATCAGCGGGCCGATGGTGCGCCCCAGCCAGCCGCCGATGTGCGAGGCGGTATCCACTGGCAAGGCGGCAAACAGACGGTAGAGCAGCATAACGCTGTAATACTGCAGGCGGTAATTAACATCTTTAAACCAGCCGGCCGGCTTGTTACCCATGCGTATGACCTTTGGTTATGCTTTGCTATCATGGTGCCGTGGTGCCGACCATGACATGATGCCATCGGGCGGCAAGCCATGCGAGGAAATAACGGATGAATTTTGATCTACGCAACGCCGTTGTTGTGCTCACCGGGGCTGCCAGCGGCATCGGGGCTGAACTGGCCGTGCTGCTGGCGGGCGCGGGTGCGCATCTGGCGTTGGTGGATCGCGACGAGGCGGGGTTGGCGGCAACGGCTCAGCGTTTGGACCCCGATGTTATGGTGTCTTGCCATGTGGCTGATTTAGGCGACAGCCAAGCGATCGCGGCGCTGCCGGACGCGGTGCTGGCGGCGCATGGGCGGGTGAGCATGCTGATCAGCAACGCCGGCGTGGCGCTGGTCGGGCCGTTCGATGATTACGGCGATGATGATTTTGAATGGCTGATGAATATAAATTTCTGGGCCGGGGTGCGCCTTAGCCGGGCCTTCATGCCCTATTTACGGCAGGCGCCGATGGCGCAGATTGTTTATGTATCCTCGGTCTATGGGATCATCGGGGTGCCGGGCAATGTGGCTTATTGCGCCTCCAAATTTGCCATCCGGGGGTTTGCCGAGGCGCTGCGCCAGGAGGTGGCGGATACCAGCATTGGCATTACCGTGGTGCATCCGGGCGGGGTGAACACCAACATCGCCCGGGCCGCAAAAATTGCCGCCGGGACTGACCTGCTGGCCGCACAGGAGGGCGTGGAGCGGTTTCAGAAATTGTTGCGGACCAAGCCTGCTGCAGCGGCGGACACGATCATCAACGGCATTAAGCGCCGCCGACAGCGCGTGCTGATTGGCGCTGATGCCTATGTCATTGATACTCTGAAGCGCCTGATGCCCAAGCAGGCAGACAAATTGATGGCGAAGCTGGCGGCGGCAAAACTGCAAGCTTGATGACAAAATTGCTGCGATAGAATTATGTGTAACGGGCGGCTATAATCCCATAGGAAAACATTGATGGAACAGAATGAAATAATTGCCTGGTCAGAGAAAAATGGCTGGCAGATGCTGGTGGGTTGTCCAAGCCTGACCAAACCGTCATCGCCGAAGGAGGCGATTGTGCGCATTGTCATGAAGGCAACCGTCGCCAGCCTGGAGGTGAAAAAACCTGCGGGTAAATGGGAAAAAATCGCAAGCGCCAAATACGGCGATATCAAAATGGATGATGATAGCGAATGGCCGGTGGGACTGGGGTTTGAGAAAATCCCGAGTTTTTCGATGTTGATGCGCGAGAACAAGGACCGCCAAGTGTTTGCCAAATTTGGGCGGTGATGGCCGCTATGAAGCGCTGGCGTAAATTGGAAGTGGCGCATCCGTGCGTTTTATAGCAGCGCCATCGGCGGCGCGGTAGATTTGAATGAGATGCTGCGGTGAAGCTGGCAGCCCGATGCTGGATGTGAATGAGAAGGCGCAATTTCCCTGGCCGAAACCGGCTTGTTGTAAATCCTGCCGGTAATCGCACGCCAATACCGAGCCGATATGCCGGTTGCCGAGGCGGATGTGCAATAGCACAGGTAATTCTGGATTCATTTCATCCCAAGCCCAGCCGCGAATCAGGCCCGATTTTGAAATTTCGTCGATGTAACCACGCAGAGTGCCGGGCTTGGTTAGGGCGGCGGCGCGGGTGGTGATGGGGGAAAGGGCTTTGGCCAATGCCGGGCCTGCGAGCGGGCGAGGCGCGCAAAGCCATTGTTCATCGGGTGCCTGATGGTCTGGATAGAGCGCCCAAAATTCAGCAACATTATGGAATTTGTTGCGATAATCCGGTGTGTCCGCATAGCTCTCGGCCCACACGCCTTCGGCCATCACGCAGTCATGCTGCTCAAATTCAAGCTGGTAATAATGAATTTCGTCCGGCAAATCGTGCTGGCGGATGGTGATGCCATTGACGAGGTTTTTGGCTAGTACCAGTACGCCGTCGATCAGTACGGAATGGCCGGGGGAGACGGAAAGATCGCGCACCGGGCGGTTGGGGCCAAGGGCATGAGCGGCGATGCAAACCGGGATTTGGTCGCGGTTGTTCCGGACAAAGCGCTTGGCGTAACTTTGCCGGCCAATCCATTTGATTTTTTGATAGCCACTGAAACGGGTGATCACAATATCACCGGTCTTGAGGGTTTCGATGGCAACATTGCCCGCCGGCGTGGCGATTTTTGTGCCGCGCAGATAGCACAGAGCGATGGTTGTGTTGCCTGGTGGGTCAGTGACCGAAAAGCTGGCGGTGGTGAAATTGCCGGTAATGTCGAGTGTGAGGTGATTGCCGAGCGTGTCGGTCAGTTCAAGGCCGATGCCGGTGACATAGGTGGTATCAAGCGTGTTGACGACGAAGCCATCGAGAATAATGGTGTCGCCGAGCGCAAAGCCGTTGATGGTTTGCCCCGCGGCGATACCGATGCTGCCGGATTCGAGCGACCAGGTGGAACCTTGGTTGAAATCGATGTGGGTGAAGCCGGTGAATGAGGTGCCGATATCGAGTGAGCCGGTGGTGGTACCGGCGAGCGCGAGGGTGCTGGATGTTGCTCTTACTGTGCCCGCGAACCGGCCGCCTGGATCAACCGCTAGGGTGCCGAAGCCGATATAAACTCCACCTGATATTAATCCAGAATTCGTTACATCGGCACTTGTAACTATGATAAGAGCATCTTTGGAACTGGATATTGTACCGGTGTTTAAAACGGTTCCGGACAAAAGATCGATGCCATTTGAGTCATCCATTATTGTTCCGGCATTGATGACATTAACGTTAGAGCTAGAATCTATCCCGTAAACATAGAATGATCCGAATCCCGCGCCGGTGATTAATCCGAAATTGATAATTGTGCCGGTCGTCAACTTTATGGCGGCACCAGCATCAATCACACCGTGATTAATGACACTGCCACTGGATAGGTCGACGCTGCCGACAGTTCCGTAGTTTGTGATGCCGAGGTTCGACGCCGTTATATATCCCTGGATTGCAGGCCCTGTGGGTACCAAAACAGCCCCGGTATTGGTTATGGTCAGATTTGTGCCGTAGTAGGTTGAACCTAGGTAGATTTCCTTAGTGAAAATCGTGCTGATTGTCGTAAACGGTACAATCGGTTCAAATTTTGATATAATTGTGGTATTTCCAGAGTGACTCGAAATTCCAAAGTCTGCGAGCGAGAGATTGCCATCCATCGACAATGTCGTTGCATTTGCACCACTCCCGAGAATCAAGCCAGTTCCAACGACAAAGGAATCCGTCGTGGTGACAAGTGAGTTGAGGATGATTGTGTTGCCGGACGTGAAGCCTGAGATCACTTGCCCATGGGCAATACTGATCGAGTTACCTTCGAGGATTGCAGACGTTCCCGGCAGAAACTCAATGTCCGAAAAGCCAATAAAAGAAGCACCAATATTGACTATATTCGATGGTGTACCAGCGAGTGCAAGGGTTCCCGTTGGTACCATCACGGTTCCTAAAAAAACGGCTCCGGGATCGATCGTTACATTCAGATAAAATTCCGAGCCAACATTGCCTGCGATCGTCCCTGCGTTGACTAAATCACCTCTTGCAATTGATATTGCCTCTAAGCTTCCTGCGACATAGCCAGTGTTGATGACCGTCCCAGAGTTTAAATAAATGCCCTCTTTATCATTGATGATTGTGCCAGAATTGACAATTGTTCCCTCTAAATCAACGATTGCCACGTTTGGGTTTGTATATCCTGCCTGCGTTACTAGACCCGAATTGTATATATTTCCAGTCTCAATATTGATGCCAACATTTCCATGGACAGTTCCAGCATTGACAATCGTTGTGGAGCCTTGAAGGTAGATACCGCCTGCGATTGAACCAAAATTATCTATCTTCGTGTAAAATGCATAGGGAGAGCTATCAATTGCGACTGTTCCGACGCTGGGAATGATGGCGCCTGCATTCGTTATTGTAAGTGTATTCGTATAATAGCCTTGACCCAGGATAATTCTTCTGTCGAAATTCGTGTTGATCGTTGTGACAAGTCCGGCAGAGCCAAAATTGGACACGATGGTTGTGTTACCGGCGGCATTGCTAACGTTGAAGTCCGACTGTGACAAACTGCCAAGGAGGCCGAGCGTCTCGTTTATTGAGCCGTTTGAAAGGACTAAGCCTGCTCCGACGACGAAGGAGTCTGATGTGACGGCAAAATTATCCAGTATGATCGTTTCACCACTGGTGAACCCGGAAATTATTTGACCGTTGGTGAGGTCGTGTGTGCTACCCTCAACGGTCCAGGTTGATCCTGCGGCAAAATCGACATCAGCAAACCCAGCGAAACTTGTGCCGAGATCAAAACGGCCTGAGGACGTTTTAGCAAAGGTCAAGGTACCTAAATTCGAAGCGTCCTTAACCACCCCGATTAATTTCGTTGTAGGTTCAATTGTTAAATTGAGAGCACTATTTTGGTTATAAATCGCATATGTACCGCCGTTGATGGTACCATAGTCAGTAATTGCTCCGCCGGTCGCAGCAATGCCATCGATTTTGCCGGAGATGGTTCCGGTGTTGATGACGCGGCCACCATTCAGGGAGATGCCGATATTTGTCCCGATGATCGTGCCGGAATTATCAAATGTTCCGGAGCCGTGCGATGTATCGATGATATCGGTGTTGGATATAAGTCCACCATTAAATAAGTTACTGCTGGAGACGGTTCCAATGATCGTGCCGGTGTTTGAAACATTACCAAATCCACTATAGATGGCTTCATTTTTAGAATAGATGTAGCCTGAATTTGAAAGCTCGCCACCTCGAAGGAAAATACCAGCTTGCGTGGTGCTGGAAATGATGATTGAGCCACTGTTTGTTACGTTCGTGTACGCCAAGTCATATATTGGCTGGTTTCCGGATATTGTTCCGAAGTTGTCAAGGTTAGCTTCAAATAGTTTAGTGCCGTTCAGAATATCGCCATAATTTACAATTTTGGCGCCGAAGTTTTGTGTACTCGTGTAGACACTTGGTGCTGCACCAGTATTTGTAATCGTAATGGTTTTACTGAAATAGCGGTATCCCGGCCTTACCTCGAACGGCGTGTAGGAGCTGATAATGCTGGTGAGGGATGTTATCGTCTCAAATGTGATGGTCGATGCGCCAGCGGCTGATGTCAGAGAAAAATTCTGAAGAAATTCGGCGCTGTGGATGTCGAGCGTTTCAGTGGACGAGCCGTTGCTGAGGATGAGGCCGGTGGTGTTGACGGATTCTGAGGTGGCGCTGAAGCCATCAAGGATAATAGAATCACCGATGGTGAAGCCGGTAATCGTTTCACCAGTGGCGAGGCCGGCGATGTTGCCTTCGGCGGTCCATTGGCTGCCGGGGGCAAAGGCAAGAGTCGAGAAGCCCTGGAACGACGTGCCGATGCTTGACAATGTTGCGGCGTTGGTGCCTTGCAGGCTCAGTTCACCATTGCTGGATTTATCGATAACATTGCCAATGAACACGGCTCCGGGGTCGACACCGAGGGTGAAGGCGTGGCGGCCATATATGGCGTCGGTGCCGCCGGAAATCGTGCCGTCATTAATGATGGTGGCGGCGAGCGTGCCAAGGCCGATGCCGTCTTGGCTGCCGAAGATGGTGCCGGTGTTGGCAACTAGGCCGGAGCCGATGGCGATGCCGTAGGTATTGCCGGTGACGATGGCGGTGTTATTGAACGTGCTGTTGTAGATATAAGCGCCAGCGAGTTTGCCGGAGACCGTACCGGCATTATTGAATGTGACCTTTTCCTCGGTGGAATGGGTAGATAGGTAAACGCCGACGCCGTTCGAAGACGTGATGAGGCCGCCGGCCTGATTAGTGAGGGTGGCGGAGTTTGCTGAGATGGCTGGGGATCCGAGACTGTAGATGTCGCCGACATAAAGGCCGGCGATCTGACCCGAGACGGTTCCTGCATTGGTAAACGCAATCCGCTGGTTGGTGCCGGGACGAAGCTCGACGCCAATGTCTGTGCCGATGATCTTTCCGGTTGAGGTGTTCGTTATGGAGGCTGGATTGTAGCCTGAAGCGTACAGAGCGAGTGTTTTTCCAGCAATGATTCCTTGGTTCAGCAAGGTCCCGGATGCGAAATATACCCCGATGGTGGTACCGTAAATATTACCGGTGTTGTTTATGTTACTGTAAACTGGAGTATCGATCCCAACCGTTCCAGCATGGATGGTGCCGGCATTGCTGATGGTGACCCCGCCAGCGCTGGGGAGGCTATATATTCCGTAAGCCGGCGCTGTGATTTTGCCGGCGTTGGTGATGGTTAGGGTAACGCCATAACTGCCTTGGCCGAGCACTACACCATGCGTCAGGCTGCTGCTGATCGTTGTTACAGTCATTTCGCAGCCTTTGGGTTAGTGCGGGAGAGGACTGGCGAAACTATAGCGGAATGAATTTAGAGAAAGCAACTAACGGTTGTGTGGGTGACCAAAATACAAGGGGCCGGCATGCCACAGAGCAGCATGCCGGCTGGCTGGTTTCAGGATTTTTTATGGGTTGCCACGAATGTGGCAAAACGCTCGCCAAAAGTTTCGGCGGTGAGCAAATCACCTTCAAACATTTCAGCGGGTGAAGAGTCTGAGGGCGATTGTGCCAGGGCACCGGTGAACCCGCCGACATAATTGAGCGAGTTGCGGGTGGCGGCTTTGTTGTTGGAGGGCATCATGCCGGTGCCGACCCAGGCCATGGAATGCTGCATCGAGAGCGTGACAAAATAGGTGATGGTGGAGAATTTATCGCCGTTCATGGTGGCGGAGTTGGTGAAACCAGCGGCGAATTTGTCTTTCCAGACTTGGCCGAACCAGGGTTTTGAGGAGGCATCGGCGAATTTCTTAAACTGCCAGGAGGGCCCGCCCATGTAGGTGGGGGCGCCGAAAATAATGCCGTCAGCCGCGGCCAGGGCTTCCCAGGCTTCGGCGGGCAGGTCGCCATGCTCGTCGATGACGAGGAAATGCGCGGTGGCGCCGGTTTTGGTCACGCCGGTCTGGACAAATTCAGCCATTCGCTTGGTGTGGCCGTAGCCGGAATGGACGACAATGGCGATGTTGGTCATGGTAACTCCTGTTGCAAAAGCGGCGAGGCACCGCGGATGGGAGATATATAGGGTAAATTCGTTCGATGTCGAATGAATTTAATGCGACGGTCCTGGGAGATTTATGCATGGCGGCCGATGTGGTGGATGTGCTGATCGTGGGCACTGGCTTTGCGGGCATGGCAATGGCCATCAAGCTGCATGAGGCTGGGTTCACTGACCTGCTGATGATCGAAAAAGCCGCCGATCTGGGCGGCACCTGGCGCGATAATGTGTATCCTGGCTGCGCCTGCGATATCCCTTCGCATCTCTATTCATTGTCGTTTGCACCGAAGGCGGACTGGTCGCGGTTATATCCCCAGCAGCCCGAGATTTATGAGTATTTACAGATGGTTGCTGATAATTATGGTCTGCGGCCGGCAATAAGGTTCAATACCGCGCTGCTAGAAGCCGTCTGGGATGAGCGCGCAGCACATTGGGTGGTGACCACCAGTACCGGGGTCATTACCGCGCGGGTGCTGGTCTCGGGCATGGGCGGCCTGCATATTCCAGCACTTCCCAATCTGCCGGGCTTGGCGCGGTTTGAGGGGAAAATGTTCCACTCGGCGCAATGGGACCATGGTTATGATCTCACGAGCAAAAACGTTGCGGTGGTTGGTACTGGGGCGTCTGCCATCCAGTTTGTTCCGCAAATTGCCCCGCAAGTGGCGCATCTGGCGGTATTCCAGCGCACCCCGCCCTGGATTGAGCCGAAGCCTGACCGTGCCATGGCGGCTTGGGAGAAAAAACTTCTGGCCTTTGCGCCATATCGGAAACTCTTCCGCCAATTCCTGTTCCTATTGCATGAGGTGCGGGTGCTGGCGTTTCTGGGCAACCAGCGGGCACTGAAGCTGGCCAGCCATATGGCGGCCAAACATATGCAGCAGCAGGTATCCGACCCGGTTTTGCGTGAAAAACTTACTCCTCATTACCAAATCGGTTGCAAGCGGGTGATGATCTCGAATGATTATTACCCGGCGCTGGCCCTCCCAAACGTTGAACTGATTACCTATGGCATTGCCGAGGTGCGGGCGCATTCGATTGTCGATGCCAAGGGCGTGGAGCAGCCGGTGGATGCAATTATCCTCGGTACCGGTTTTGAAGTCACCACGGCCTACAAGCATTGGAAAATCACCGGTATCGGCGGGCAGGAACTGGGTGCCCTATGGGATAAAACCGGGATGCGGGCGTTCAAGGGTGTGGCGGTGGCGGGGTTCCCGAATTTCTTCATGCTGTTGGGGCCGCATACGGCACTGGGGCATAATTCGGTGGTGCTCATGATCGAGGCGCAGGTGCACTATATTGTTGATGCTTTGACCCAACTGCGGGCCAAGGGGCTGCCCGCGATGGCGGTGACCCCGCTTTCGCAATCGGCCTTCATCGATGATTTGAAACGCAAGCTCACTGGCACCGTTTGGCAGGATGGCGGCTGCGCGAGCTGGTATAAGGATGAGCACGGGTTTGTCTCGACCATCTGGCCAGGCTCGGCGGCCTCCTACCAGCGGGCTTTGGGGGCGGCGGATTTGCGCGATTATCAACTATTGGCTACCCAGGCCCCGAATTAACCGTTTAAGGGAGCAGACATATGGCCGACGCAGACATCATGACCATGACCACCGGCTTGCAGTATCAGGACCACGTGGTGGGCACCGGCGAGATGCCGAAAAAAGGCCAGATGGTGACCGTGCATTACACCGGCTGGCTGTATCAGGACGGCGTGAAGGGCAAGAAGTTCGACTCCTCCAAGGACCGTGGCCAGCCCTTTACCTTCAAGCTGGGCGTGCAGCAGGTTATTTCCGGCTGGGACCTTGGTGTCGCCACCATGCAAGCTGGCGGCTCACGCACGCTGATTTTGGCGCCGGAGCATGGCTACGGCCAACGCGGCGCCGGTGCCGTGATCCCGCCGGGTGCCACGCTGATGTTCGATGTGGATTTGATCAGCTTTAAATAATCAGAAGACGCCGAGTGCGAGGCCGGTTGCCATTGCGGCACCCAGAGCCTCGCATTGGGAAAGATCGCCGGGGCTGATTGTCTTGGCGGCCAAAATCGCTTCCGGCGTTTGCGCGTGGGTGCAAATGAACAGCGGCTCAGCAACATCTTTCAGACGCCAGCCGGTGGCGATGCGGGTAATCTGGCGGGCGGCGTTGCTGCCGTCACTGCCAGCACAAATAAGCATCGCGTAAGGGCGGCCATTCAGGCGCTCTAAGCAGGGGTAATAACAGCGGTCAAAAAAATCCTTCATCATGCCGGAGATGGCCGCGAGGTTTTCTGGTGTCGCGAAGATGTAGCCATCAGCGGCCAGAACATCGTCCGGCCCGGCATCCTGGGCTTTTAGCAAACGGGTGACAACGCCAGTCTCGGCGCTGGCACCTTGTGACGCCGCAGCCGCCATCTGGGCGGTACCGCCGGTGGTCGAATGGTAGATAATGAGGAGCGTTTTGCTCAGCGGGTTGGTTTCGGCGGGGTGGCGCTGTAATCGTAGAAGCCTTTGCCGGATTTGCGGCCAAGCCAGCCGGCTTCGACGTATTTCACCAGCAAGGGCGAAGGCCGGTATTTATCGTCACCTAAACCGGCGTGCAGCACCCGCATCACTGAAAGCAGCGTGTCCAGCCCGACGAAATCTGCCAATTCCAGCGGGCCCATCGGGTGATTAGCGCCCAATTTCATTCCGGCATCGATAGAGGTGATGGTACCGACACCTTCAGCGAGGGCAAAAATCGCCTCGTTGATCATCGGGCATAAAATGCGGTTGACGATGAAGCCGGGGGAATCTTCCGCCGTAGCAACAATTTTACCAAGTTTTTCGGCCAGCGCGAAAACCGTTTTATAGGTATCATCATCCGTCGCGATGCCGCGGATAATCTCTATCAGCTTCATCATCGGCACCGGATTGAAAAAATGCATCCCGATGAATTTGCCGGGCCGGTCGGTCTGGGCCGCCAGGCGGGTGATGGAAATCGAGGAGGTGTTGGAAGCGATGATGGTTTCCGCGTGTAAATTTGGAATTAGCGCGGTGTAGATTTTCTGCTTCAGCTCCTCGCGCTCGGGGGCGGCTTCAATCACGATATCAGCATTGAAAAACGCCGCGTAATCGGTGGTGGTGGTCAGGTGCGTCAACGCCTCATGCATGTCCTCAGCGGTGATGGTTTGCTTTTGCACCTGGCGTTCCATGTTTTTGGTCATGGTGGCCACGGCTTTTGGCAAGGCGGCCTGCACCGCATCCACCAGCACCACCTCATACCCCGCCAGCAGGGCGGTGTGGGCGATGCCATTGCCCATCAACCCAGCACCGATGATGCCGATTTTTTTAATGCTCATAGGGCTTTGTCCAATTCCGGCAGGATGGTGAATAGATCGCCCACCAGCCCGTAATCAGCTATCTGGAAGATCGGTGCGTCTTCATCCTTGTTGATGGCCACGATAACTTTACTATCCTTCATGCCGGCCACATGTTGAATGGCGCCGGAAATGCCGATGGCGATGTAAAGGTCAGGCGCCACCACCTTGCCGGTCTGGCCAACCTGATAATCATTCGGCACGAAGCCCGCATCCACCGCCGCGCGCGAGGCGCCGACAGCCGCGTGAAGTTTATCCGCTATCGGGTCGATAAGCTTGGTGAAATTCTCGCCGTTTTGCATGCCGCGGCCACCGGCGACGATAATTTTGGCAGCGGTAAGCTCCGGACGCTCGGATTTGGCGATTTCGGAGGAGAGGTAAGTGGAGCCGGTGTTGGCGGTGTCGCCGCTCACAGCCTCAATGGTTGCCGAGCCTCCGGTCGCTTCTGCCGGGTCGAAGCTGGCGGCGCGAACGGTGATGATTTTTTTCGCGTCCGATGATTTCACGGTGGCCAGCGCGTTGCCTGCGTAAATGGGGCGCACAAATGTATCGGCGTCGATCACGTCCGAGATATCAGAAATTGGTTGGCAATCCAGCAACGCGGCAATGCGTGGCATGACGTTTTTGCCGGTGGCGGTGGAAGCGCTCAAAATATGTGAATATCCGCCTGCCAGACCCACCACCAGCGCCGCCAACGGTTCGGCGAGCGGGTGCGCGTAGGCGGCGCGATCGGCGGCCAGCACTTTGCTAACCCCGGCGAGTTTGGCGGCGGCCTCGGCGGTGGCGGCGATGTTTTCACCAACCACCAGCACATGCACCTCACCGAGCTTGGCAGCGGCGGCGACTGCCGAGCGGGCCGGTTGCTTGATACCGGCGGCATCGTAATCGAGGAGTACGAGAGAGGTCATGATCAAATCACCTTTGCTTCGTTACGCAATTTATCAAGCAAGGCGGCAACGTCCGCCAGTTTCACGCCAGCCTTGCGTGCCGGCGGCTCGGAAACTTTGACTGTGGTTAAACGTGGCGCCGGGTCGACGCCGAGGTCAGCAGGCGTCAGCGTATCAATGGTCTTTTTGCGCGCCTTCATGATGTTCGGCAGCGAGGCGTAGCGCGGCTCGTTCAATCGAAGATCGGCGGTGATGACCGTTGGCAGGGCCAATGCAATTGTCTCATTCCCGCCGTCAATCTCACGGATGATGGTGGCCTTGCCATCGGCAATTTCCACTTTGCTGGCAAAGGTGCCTTGCGGCCAGCCGAGCAGCGCCGCCAGCATCTGGCCGGTGGCGTTCATGTCGTCGTCAATCGCCTGCTTGCCCATCACCACCAGGTCGATGGCTTCTTTTTGCACCAGGGCTTTGAGGATTTTAGCAACAGACAGCGGTTCAAGTGCGGCATCGGTCTCCACCAGTATGCCGCGGTCAGCGCCCATGGCCAGGGCGGTGCGAATCGTCTCCTGACAGGCGGCAACACCCGCTGAAACCGCAATGATCTCGGTCGCGATGCCCTTTTCCTTCAACCGCACGGCCTCTTCGACGGCAATTTCATCGAACGGGTTCATCGACATTTTAACCCCCGCCGTTTCCACTGCCGAGCCGTCGGGTTTGACCCGGACTTTGACGTTATAATCGACGACACGTTTGACGGGGACGAGGAGTTTCATAGGGTACCTGCGGTTTTGTTGCCGTGATGAGGTCAGTATGCACTGCGATGCAGCAGATTCAAAATTTGGTGCCGGTTTAATTCAGGCAAAGTGCGAAGTCAACGTTAAGAGGTATTTACTAACGCATACGGCATAGGCGCGCGATGGCGTCTTCAATATCGTCCAGCGGGGCGCAGTAACTTAAGCGGAAGAAATCCTGGCCGCGCCCGGAATCAAAATCATAGCCCGGCGTGGCGGCGATACTGGCCTCGTCCAGCAACCGGGAACAGAAAGCGGCACTGTCTGGCGCGTGGGCGGTGCTGTTGAGGTACATGTAAAATGCGCCATCCGGCGGCGAGAAGGTGGCAAACCCGGCGTTGGGTAGGCCGGTCAGCAACATAGCGCGGGCGCTGACATAGGTGGCGCGGTTGGCCTGCAGTTCCTCGTGACAATCAAATGCGGCGGTGGCGGCGATCTGGCTGAGGTGCGGCGGCGAGATGAAAAAATTCTGCGCCAGCCGCTCGGTCACCCGTACCAATTCCTCCGGCAGCAGCATCCAGCCGATTCGCCAGCCGGTCATCGAGAAATATTTCGAGAAGGAATTGATAACGATGGCGCTCTCGGAAAACTGCGCGGCGCTGGCAATGGGCTTGCCATAGGTGAGGCCATGGTAAATCTCGTCCGAGATCAACCGGATGCCTTTTTCGTGGCAATAACGCGCCAGGGCGGCCAGTTCATCCGGGTGCAGCATCGAACCCGTAGGGTTGGCCGGGCTGGCGATGATCAGCCCGTCTGGGGTGGGGTCAAGCGCCTCCAGCATGGCGATGGTGGGCTGAAACCCGGTCTCGATTCCGCAGGGCAAAATAACCGGGTGTAGTCCCAGCGCGGTCGCAATGTTCACATAGGGCGGGTAGTAAGGGGCGGCCAGGGCGATACGGTCGCCAGGGTTGAAAGCCGCCAGGAAAGCCAGCGGAAATGCCCCTGAGGCCCCGAAAGTGACGGCGATGCGGTTGGGGTCAACCGTCAGCCTGTACCAGTCCTGGTAATGCTGGGCGATGCGCTCGCGCAAATAGCCCCGGCCCAGACCCTCGGTGTAGCCCAGCGCATCGCCTGATTGCAGGGCGTTGGCGACTGCTCGTTTGGCCCCTTCGGGCAGGCCGGTGCCAGGCTGGCCGACTTCCATGCGCAGTATTTTAGGCGCACCCGGCGGCGCCGATTGGGCGCGCTGGTTGGCGGTGGTGATGACATCCATCACCCGGAATGGCGGCACCCGCCCGCCCGCGCCGATTATCAGCAAGGTCTAATGGCCGCCGGTCGCAAGTCCATGGCCGCGCGGGTCGGCGTAGGCCATGCAGCTGCTTTCACCGCCGGGCATGCCGCCGGGGCAGGAAATCACGTTGACGCGGCTGGGGTCGGGCACTTCGGCAGCGGGGGTTTTGTTCAGGGCGTTTGCCAGCCCGTCAAGCACAGCGTCAGTGGCGCCGACTTGTCCGGTTCCGGTCACGGCAGCGTGAAGCTCATCACCCTTGTAGGCGATACCCGCGGTCAGCAAGGGTGGGGTCACAGCCCGTGGCGAGGCGGCCAGCAATACGCCGGTCCCGGCGGCAATGCGGCCGGTGCCGAACAGATTATTCATGCTGGTGGCGCAGGCCACCACGCCGCCATTTTTGTCCAGCACTTCAAAGCCGGCCGAGGCGGGCAGATTGCCGTCATTTGGCGGGTTGGGAATGAAGGCGATTGTGTTGCCGTCGAACTTCGAGACTGCAGGCTGGCCAAACATGGGCAAGCCGGTGTTGAGGTCGCTGGCGGCGAGGTTGGCGCCAGCCTGATCGGCGCCTTCAATGAACTGCCGGGACAGGCTGCCGGCGTAAAAACCATCAACCCCTTGTGTGCGTAATGATTCCAAGGTGGTTTCAAGGTCTGGCTGCACCAGATTGGCGCCTGCCGTCAGCACACCGCCACCGGGCGCGCCGAAGATGCTGGCGGCCACCGGGTCGGCCAGCAGGGCGCCGCCGACCACCTGTAAATCAGCGGCCAGCGCCGGGGAGACCGGTGAGCTGCCGGCCAGACGCTCAGCCGGTGCAATGACGCTGGCAAACGGCAAGGTGCCGTAACGGGCCTGCAAGGCCAGCAGTCCGCGCGCCAGAGTGGGCACCGCCGCCGGGCGGTCGCCGCCCGCTTGCGCCGGGGCACCGGCGGGGAACAGCAAGGTAACCGGGGGCTGCGCAGTGCCATCGGCGGCGGGCATTTTAATGATGCAAGCGCCACCACCGCCGAGCCCGGCGCGTGACGGCAGGGTCACCGCCATCGCAAAACCGGCCGCCGCCGCCGCATCGGCAGCGTTGCCGCCGTTATTAAGGATTTGCCGGGCCGCCAATGCCGCCTGCGGCTCATCAGCCACCACATAGCCGAATACGCTGGGGGCAATGTCGGCCTGGCCGAGGCTGGTGTTGTCGTCGCCGCCAAAGCCGGGGAGATGCTTGGTGACGCCGCATCCTGCGAGCAAAGGCAGGGTAACCAACAAGGCGAGCCGAAGAACCGGATGTTTGTGCAAAGCCATGTGACCCCAGGGTGCTAAGTGAAATTTATGCGTTGGCGTTGCATAACCGTGATTTTTTACCCCGGCAACTTGGGCGCGGGGTATGCATCTGCGAATTAGTGTTTTGGCGCTATCTTCTTCCTAGGCAACGCGCAGTAGGCGCAGACGCGGGTAGAACACGCTGACGGCCAGACCGATGATCACCAAGGCTGCCGCCGACAATTTCCACGCCGGCATCGGCTCGCCGAGCCAGACAACCGAAGCCGCCATACCAAAAACCGGCACCAGCAGCGCCATGGGGCTGATAATGGCTGAGGGGTAGCGCGCCAGTAAAAACGCCCAGCTTGCATAGCCAAACCAGCTATTACCCAGCGATTGCCATATCACTGCAACCCATGCCGAGGGTGTCGCGTGGCTCAGTGCATGAGCAATCGCCGTTGGACCATCGACGATCAACGACATGGCCAGCAAAGGCGGTGCCGAAAACAGACTGCCCCAGACTACATAGGCCAGAAAATTACGCGGCGCACCCTCGCGCGCGATGATGTTCCCTGACGCCCAGCACGCCGCTGCCAGCAATACCAGCCCCAGTCCCAGCGGGGTAGTGTGGCCGTTCACATGGCTGGCGATCACCACGATCCCAGCGATGGCGAGCAGAAAGGAGACGATTTGAAACGCCTGCAACCGCTCACCGGTGCGGGCCATCGAGATGAAAATGGTGAAAAACACCTGCACCTGAATCACCAATGAGGCGAGGCCCGGCGAAATATGCCCATTCATCGCCAGAAATAGCAGCCCAAACTGGCCGGAGCCGATCACCACGCCATAGGCCGCCAGGTTGCGCCACGGCACCGCCGGCCGGGGCAGAAAAAACACCCCCGGCAGGGCGGCGAGGCTAAAGCGCAGCCCGGCGAATAAAAACGGTGGAAACTGGTCAAGCCCCAGCCGGATGACCACAAAATTGGTGCCCCACACGGCCACCACAGCCAAAGCCAGTAAACCGTGCCGCAGGCTGAGCGTGGTATGCTGCATGATTAAACTTCCCCGGTGAGCGGTCATCCGCCTATTGAGGAATGAGGTAACCATTATTCAAATGGCATGAGAACGCTGTTGGCGGGTCTTCAGGGTTGCGAAACTATGGTGGCGGAGATCGCCGGCTGCATCTCGCTGATGAACCCGGAAAAACCTTATCACAGGCGGACGTGCGGTGAAGTCGTGGCCAGAGCGTTCTGGTTTCGTACATAATTTGCGTTGGTAACCGCGCTCCTAACGCAAAGTCATCGCATCGCGGTCATGCCGCGCATTAATTTCATAATATTCTTGGAGGTATAGATAAAACATGTTAATGAAATGTTAGTCTCAGAATAAAAACGGCTATACTTCATACTTTAAAAGCCTTGTCTCAAAATTAAAGCGATCTGGGCGTTGGAGAAGTGGTCTGTAAGTTCGTCAGTGGTAACCGCGTTGTTGCCTGCACCAAAAAAATCTCGGGCGTTGTGTGTCCGTTGGCGAGGGCTTGCCGTTTTGTGGCCGCCACCCGCGCCTCCACGGCCGTCGAATTCGCCATAGTTGGTGGCGCCTTCTTCCTGTTCATATTCAGCATTTTTGTCTTCTCATTGGATCAGTTTCTGCAAACGACATTGGACGATGCCGTCAGAACCGCTGCGCGCCAGGTGCAACTAGGCAAAATCACCACGGGCAACGCCTTTGTCACCACAGTTTGCAACGAGTTTGGCGCGGTCGCTCCAAATTGCGCCGGCAGTTTACAATATGCGGTGCAAAGCGGCGCTTATTTTGGCACTGGCGGCATTGTTGCGGCAACTTTCAGCGCTTCGGGCAATCTGAGCACGCCGGCGGCGTTCACCGGCGTCACCGCCACAGCGGCGGGCGCCCCGGCATTTTTGCTCGTGCAAGTCGCCTACCCGCTGCCTTTTATCGTTCTGGCGGTGCCGAGTGGGGTGGCAACCGAAAACGGCACATCTTCACTCTATTCCGCCGTTGCGACCGAGATGGAACCATGAAGTCGCCGAAATTCAGTCTTAAGGCACTTTTCAGCCGCCGTGCCACCGCCGCGGTCGAATTCGC
This sequence comes from Acidocella sp., assembly GCA_031291755.1. GTDB lineage: Bacteria > Pseudomonadota > Alphaproteobacteria > Acetobacterales > Acetobacteraceae > Acidocella. The sequence continues at coordinate 45,328 of JARLIK010000019.1, forward strand.
GCTGGTGGCTCCCTTTATGTTGGTCCTTTTCATCGGCGTCGTTGAAATCGTGACGCTATACCGGACAGAAGCGAAGCTGAACGCGATGGTGATCAGCGTTGCGCAGATGGTCGCCGTCCAAAACCAAACCACAACCTCCGGCGTTTCAATCATTCCCTCCTCGGGCACAACGCAAGCCTCCCTGCAAGACATCTGTCAGGGCGCGATCCTTGGATTGGCCCCTTTCCCACCGGAAGGCATGACCCTCGCGATTGCCGGCGTCACTTTGGAATCCGGCCCTACCGGCCTGCCTAACGTCAACACGGCCACCTCCAAAGTGTACAATGCAACCAATACTTATGACGTTTGGGAGGGCGACCTGACTGTGTCAGGAACCACCTGCAGTTCGGCCGCTACCACATCCATCGGTCTGGCCAACGCTGAAAAGCTCGCCACCACATCCCCGCCCAGCACAAGCGGAACGAGCGGAACCTCCGGGCTGCTCGGCGTTCCCTGTGACAGTGCAATTATCGTCAAAGCCACCCTCACATATCCGGGAATTATGGGGATTATCCTCACCTCCAGGCCCACACTTGAGCAAGCCGTTTATACCCGCTGGCGCTACGCCAGCACGCAAACTGAACTGCAATGCGCCAGTACCGACACTGGATGCACAACAAATTATGTCACCACCCAGCTTTGTAACAGTAGCAACACGTCAACAAATTAGCAGGAACGGTATTATGAAAACTTTCATAAAACGGAAGTTTCAGGATCGGCGTTCAGCCGTCGCGGTAACGCTCGCAATCCTCTTCGTGCCCATAATGATAACGGCCGGAGCTGGGGTTGATTTTGCCCGAATAGCATCGGCACGCGCCCTGCTCCAGGCTTCCGCAGATGCCGCGGCAATCGCTGGTGCGGGTGCCTGGCAAACTTCGGAATCCTACAGCTATGCCGCCAGCGTCACTAACGCGGCTTTTAATGGAACCTCCAGCCAGCTTTCGAATTTTGTCACCACCACAACGCCAACAACAGGTTTCACCTGCACCGGTTCGGCCACGCAATGCGGTGGCTCGTCAGGCTCCTCCACCTATGTTAGCACGGTTAGCACCTACGGCTGCCCCAGCGCGGCGGAATATTGCGTCGTTGTGAAAGCCACTGGGACGCTGAAAAACTCGTTACTGGGCTTCATGATACCCTCTGAGGTTCTGACCGCGACCAGCATAGCGACTACCAACTTTCCCGCCCAGACAATCACCGGCAAAGACATCCCTCCCAGCCCCGGTTTCGGCTCGGCGGGGGATGTGTTAGCGGTATTTACGCTTACGCCGTGCCGATGTCGGGCACGGGCAGCAGTGCCACCCCTGATTACAATCAACTTCCCACGCCCAACTCCGCCTGCAGCAGTTACGGTACCCTCGGCCCGTTGGCGAAGCTGGCGGAAACCGTCGGTACCGCATCTACCTGCAATTATCTGTTCATCGCGCTATCCACGAGCACCGGCACAGCCGGCGTGGGCGGTTCCATCACCTTGCAACAGGATCAGCCCATCGCGTTCAGTTTTGTTAACTATACTGGCGCCAATGGCTACAATAGCAGTAGCTCCAGCTACATTCAAACCTCAACAAATTTGGAGGTTTACAAAAACGGCTCGAACACCCCAACCTATTATCCTAATGGCCAGACGATCACGACATCGCAAACGACCACTTATACTTACAAAACTTACGATTGCGGCCCAAGTTCGCTAAATGGCGGCAACTGCCCGCAAACCAACCCCAAAAGTACTTACACACGCACAAGCGGCACTGACGGAACCACGACAACATGCTTAAAATCTCAGTTTTTCACCGGCTGTACCGAGTACCAGACGGTGGTTGTCACCTCTTCTCAGTTGGACCAAACCGCAAGCTTGGCTGGCGTCTGCCCAGATCATACGCTCTATGGTTCGCTCGACCCGATCAGCGTGGATACCACAACGGGTAATAACCTTGTTGGTATACCAGTGGCGGATAGTTTGAATGTCTACTCATCCGCCTATGAAGTAGTCGGCTACCCGCCAACTTACGAGACCAACCACGCCTTGGTCCCCTTCATCGCCCCAACATCGATGGCAAACAACTACACTGATTACCAGGGCAATAATTATGTCGTGCGCGCCGTGTGCCCCAATTACAGTCGCGCCAACACCAGCGTCAGCGCACCGATCAGCAGCAGCTATTCCACTGACACCGGATGGACGGGGCTGAATATTTTTTCCACCGCCTTCCCCGGACAGACCTACTCAGATAGCTCGATCAACACAGCGCAGGACACAACAGGCACCTATGGCACCGGCAGCATCTGGATGACCAGCGACAGCGGCGACATCTATCCCCCGGGCATCTCCGGCTGCACCCCTGCAATAAACGCCGAGGACGGCGGGGCGACCACAAACGCGGCGGACCCATGGTGGGACTGGAACAATAGTAATTCCGGCAATTGCTCGAATGAGAGTACCGCCAATCAGGCATCCTACCTGACCTCGGGCCAGCCGACATACAACAACTGCGCACTGCTCATCCAGCCGCTTGGCACCTCCCCACCTGTGAACGGTAATAACCAAGCTCTGCTGCCAGATTATTACATACTTGTGGAAAATTCTGCCGGCACCATCGTGGCGATGGACCCTGTATGGGACGGCCAAAACTTCACTGACCAGTTACCAGGTGTCATTACTAATCATCTTGGCGGCAACGACCGCAATATTCAGGTCAGCGGCAGTACCGTGACCGACAGCGACACCGCGCCGGCCTATAATTCCAGCGGGCAGATTCAAAGTTACGGCTACACGCCAACAGGGTCCTCTAATAGCTACGCCATTACTAGCGGCACCTATGCGGGCGATATTGCGGTTGTCGAACCACCGGCTCAAAGCAGCCATTACGACTTCAACCCGCCGCAGGACACTTCCTACCAATGCTACAATCCGCGGCGTAATGGCAACGCTTCAGGCAGCGCGATCATTCAGGCAGGCGGTGGGTCTTCTGTAACATTTACCTCCAGCGGCGATAATAATAACAGCTCCGCGGTCGACCCGGTGGCCAACCCGCAACTCGGCGCCATATTATGCACCAGCGATCCACCTGAAACCTACGCCTTGTACTGGAATGACCTCGGTACCTATGGCTTAGATGACCTTGGATATTGGAATGCGGTCGTCGCTTTCACCTGTTCCGTACCCCACTCATCTACCGCCAGCGGTGGCGGTCCGGCGACACTTTCAGGATAAGCCGTGCCGCAGGCTGGGTGGTATGATGCATGATCAAACTTCCCCGGTGAGCCGCTGATCCGTTCTGGGAACGAAGCAAGCATCATTCAAATGGCGTGAGAGGGCCGCTGCCGGGTCTTCAGGGCCACGACCGATGATGGCGGCCATAATCCTTGCGTGTGAGTGACGGAGGCGGCATCCTGCCATAAGGAAAACGCCTCTCAGCAGGGAGAAGACTATGAACAGCCACGACGGCAAGCTATTGGTCCGCGGCTTTATCGAACAAGCCATTAACAACCGCGATCTGGACGCCGCCGGCGGCTACGTGGCGGAAGATGTGGTCGAGCAGGTGCCGTTTCCTGGCCAGGGGCCGGGTCTGGCGGGGTTGAAGGATGTGTTGCGCGGCCTGTTCGTGACCTTTCCGGACATGCAGTGGACCGTCGAAGAGCAGATCGCCGAGGCCGATAAGGTGCTGACCCGCTTCGTATGGACGGGTACGCACAAGGCGGAATTCTTCGGCGTGCCAGCCTCCGGCCGTGCAGTATCGGTTTGGGGCATGGTGATTGACCGGTTGGAGAACGGCCGGATTGAGGAAACGCGCATCTTGATGGATATGTTTGGTTTGATGCGGCAGATCGGGGCCTAAGTTAGCCTCTTCCGGCTATTGCAGTGTAAGCCCGGTGTAGTCTGGCGGAGAGGGTGTCCGCCAAATGTGTATCCACAGCAAACCATGGCAGTCTGAATATATCAATTAAAACATAGGTTTTACAGGATATTATGTCCGCCACAATCCGCTTGTGTATGTCGCAATGTAAGTTTAGAGTGTAGCCATCACAAAGATTCATATGGCTTCGGAACCCTAAAAATGCAGATTCAGACATACCCCCCTGCTAAAGTTGCTAAAGCTGCTAATCGGCGGGCCGCCTGATGGGCAGAGGACCGGCAAAACGCCTGACCGCTCTCACCGTCAATTCCATGGCCACCCAAGGAAATTGGCCGGATGGCGACAATCTTTACCTTCGTATCCGGCATGATGGCTCGAAAAGCTGGGCTTTCAGATATAAACTGGCCGGTAAGCAGCACTGGATGAGCTTGGGGCCGGTGCGCGATGTCACCCTGGCCGAAGCCCGCGAGGCCGCCCGCAAATTACGCAACCAATTGCGCGATGGATTAAGCCCGCTCGACCAGCGCCGGGAACGTCAAGCATTAGCTTTGAACACCGAAGGCCGGACGTTCGACGCCGTGGCGAAACTCTATATTGACGCACATAAGACCGGCTGGAAGAACGCCAAACACGCGGCACAATGGCAATCCACCCTAGACGCCTATGCCAGCCCGGTCATCGGCAAGCTGGCCGTGGGCAGCATTGGCCTTGATGAAGTGCTGCGAATCCTGCGCCCGATCTGGAAGGAAAAACCCGAGACCGCCAGCCGGTTACGTGGCCGGATTGAGGCCGTGCTTGACTATGCTGGTGTCCACGGATGGCGCAAAGGCGACAACCCGGCGCGGTGGGCCGGATACCTCGACCAAGTGTTGCCAGCCAAGGCAAAGGTCCGCGCCGTGCTGCATCATCCGGCAGTTCCCTGGGCCGATATGCCTGCCGTCATGGTCAAGCTGGGCCCCAGTACCAGCGCCCTATGTCTGCGCTTTTTGGTGCTAACCGCCGCCCGCTCTGGCGAAGCACGCGGAGCACGCTGGAACGAAATAGATATGGAGGCAAAGACCTGGACTATTCCCGCCACTCGCATGAAGGCTAAACAGGAACATCGCGTTCCATTGAGTGAAGCCGCTATGTCGATATTGACGGCGATGGAACCCCTCAAGCGCAAGCCTGATGGCCTGGTGTTTCCTGGTGGCCGTGCTGGCTCACCGTTGTCTGATGTTGCCGTGAGCAAAGCCCTGGCCGGTGTGGTGGAAGGCTTCACAGTGCATGGTATGCGGTCCACCTTCCGCGACTGGTGCGCTGAGAGATCGAATTACCCCCGCGAGATTGCCGAGGCCGCTCTCGCCCATACGAATAAGGATAAGGTTGAGGCGGCATATTCACGTACCGATCACCTAGAGAAACGCCGTCAAATGATGGAGGCATGGGCACGGCATTGCACCAGCCCGGCTGTTAAAGCAGCCAGTAACGTGAGGCATTTACATGCCGCCACATAGAAAAGGCGCGGGAGGCTCGACCCCTCACCGCGCCCAAATCTCAACCCCCGCAAAGGAATTTAAGATCGTGGCCGAAGATACCACAACACCGGAGGCGATCAAAGCAGCCCCAAAGAAGAAAGCGCCGTATGGGCTGCAATCCCGTACCACTTTGACTCCAGGCCCGCCCTTCACGCTTGATGAATTGCGGAAGGTACTTGAAGAAACAAAAGGCGATTTAATCCTGCCGGGGGATGCTGAAATTCTCAAATTGGCAAACATCCTGACAACATGGAAACAGCACTTCTACGCCGCACAAGAGGCTCGCGCCCTTAACGAAAGGCTCGCTGCCGCCGAATCGGCAATCAAAACGCTCCGGGAGATAATGCCCGAGATTTATAAGTACCGAGCGGAGGCCGCGAACGCTGGCGATCCATTTTCAAAACCAATGGCTAAAGCGGCAAGAAAATTGCTGGTGGCCCTGGACTACCCCGATAAGCGCCCCCTTGGGCAACCTCCTGTGCTGTCATGTGTGCACCGCGAATCACTACCTGAACAGGTGAAAGACTGGCGCTGGCTGGTGAATGTTTTGCCCATTGAATATGAGAACCTGATGCGCCCGGCAAACCCAACAGCTATATTTGGACACAGCAAAACTGGACCGCTGGCTTGCTTTTTAGCCAAAGTGATTCCACGCATGACAGGTGAGACACGAACGGAAGCGGCCATTGGCACACAACTAATAATGGCCAACAGACCATAGGAGACATTGCAAACGCCAATATCTCCTAATGCAGAACAAAATCCGTAAGGATAGGAATGGATCCATCAACCTTGATGGAAGCACAAAATGTCTGACTGGAAGTTAGTTTACCGCCCTGCCGAAGTGCAAAAAGCCCTGGGCATCGGGCACTCGAAATTCTGGCAGTTGGTCAAATCCGGTGCGCTTGAAGCCCGTAAAATTGGTTCAGCAACCGTCATCCCCTCCGCCAGTCTGCAAGCCTTTGTTGATGGCCTACCGAAAGCCGATGCCGCCTAATCCCATAACAAAAAACCCGCCAAGCGGTGACACGCTGGCGGGCTTAGAAAGGCTAAATCACACATGGCAAACATAACCACTCCCCGCCCAAAAAGCAACCTCAAACCCCTCGACCATGCTCTCGAATGTGCTGCCCGTGGCTGGGCTGTATTTCCTGCCAGTTTGGATAAAACCCCCCGGACGCCGAACGGCCACAAAGCCGCCAGCACGGACCTCGAACGCATCCGCGCCATGGCCGTGCAATTTGGCTTCGTGCTGGTAGGCATCGCTACCGGCGAGGCATCGGGCATTGCGGTGCTGGACATAGACCGCCAGCACAACGGGCTTGAGTGGTGGCAGGAAAACCGGCACCGGCTGCCCGTCACCCGCACGCACCGCACCCGCAGCGGAGGCTTGCACCTCTATTTCAGACACCAGCCTGGCTTGCGTTGCAGTACGTCACGCATAGCGCCTGGCATTGATGTAAAGGCGGAGGGAGGCGCAATCATCTACTGGCCCGCCGCCGGCCTGGAAGTGCTCTCTGATGCCCCTCTGGCTGATTGGCCTGAAAGGCTCACGCCAGCACCCAAACCCGCCTCCGCGCCGCCCTGGCAGCCCATTCGCGGCGGTACGGATGTAACCCGCAATTACGCTACCGCCGCCTTGCACAATGCCGTGAGGCGCGTGGCGGGCACCACCACCGGAAGCCGCAACGCCACCCTGAACGCGGAGACGTATGGCCTAAGCCGGTTCATAGCATCCGGCACTCTCGCGCCATCGGAAATTGCCGAGGCGATGGCTCATGCCGGGCTGGCCGCCGGGCTGGATGCCCGCGAGGTTGCCGCCACGGTTGCATCAGCGTTGGGGAGTGCTGCCCGATGAGTGACGCACGAAAAATCCTGAAATTCGATGCTGCTGTCATCGCACAAAATGCGGTAGCCGCCGCCACCGCGCCACCGGATGCAAAACGCCCGCTGTATCGTGACTTACCACCGGCGGCTGATTATCCGGTGGCACCTTTGGGGCCGCTACGCGATGCTGCTGAGGCCATCCAAATGAAAACGCGGGCACCTATCGAAATATGTGCACAATCGGTTCTGGCCGCCGCTGCGTTGGTCATCGCACCACGTTTTGATGTTCAAACACTTGGCGGTAATTCACCGCTTACAGGCTTATTTTTGACAATCGCGGAATCCGGCGAACGTAAGTCATCAGTTGATAATTTGGCCCTTGCGGCGGTTTACCTAAAAGAGAAAGATCTAGCACGCGAATATGAAGCGCAATGCACTGCGTTTCATGATGATCTGACCGCCTGGAAAGCGATGGCAGAAAAAGCAAAAAAGAAAAATAGCCGGGCCGAAATTCGGGCGGCACTTCAAGAAAATAATTCTGAACCCAAACCACCGGCACCGCCAATGCTTTTAAGTGGCGAAGCGACGGCAGAGGGTATCATCCGCCAGTTGCGCGAAGGCCGCCCCTGGGCCGGGTTATTCTCTCCCGAGGGTGGCCAGATGCTTGGGGGCCATGGCCTGACTGTGGACACGAAAACCCGCACCGCCTCGCTATTTAATGAGCTTTGGGACGGAAGGCCGGTTCGTAGCCTACGCGCCGGAACAGGCACAACTTTCCTGCCGGGAAGGCGGTTCTCCATGCACCTGATGGCGCAACCCGGCGTGGCCGAAATACTCACACATGACCATGGGTTTACTGACATTGGATTGATGGCGCGGCTGTTGCTGGTGTCACCGGCCAGCACCGCCGGAACGCGGTTTTACCGTGAAGCACCACCAGAATGTGACGCAGTGCTGCGAACGTACAAAGCACGCATGAGAGAGTTACTCGACAAGCCGTTGCCGATGCTGGGCGATTCAGGCGGCCTGGACCCCGTTGTTTTAACATTGGACCACGATGCACGTTTGGGTCTCATTGCCTACCATGACACGGTAGAGCGCGAACTTCTCCCTGGCGGAATATATTATTCCATTAGGGGCTTTGGCAGCAAAATGGCTGAACATGCCGTGCGCCTGGCTGCATTATTGACCGCCTATGAGGATGGTGACGCGGTTGAAGTAGGGGCCGTAGCCTTGGAACGCGGAACAAAATTAGCAACGTATTATGCCAGTGAAATGAAACGCCTGGCCGATGGCGCAACCATAGCGCCTGACCTCAAACTTGCTCGGGAACTGCTTCACTGGTGGCAAGGCCGGAGCGATAGAAAATGCCACCTCGCCGAGATTTATCAGTACGGCCCAAATCCGTTGCGGGATGCTGCTACGGCCAAGCGCATTGTGGCCATTCTTGAAGATCATGGTTGGCTGAAACGGCTACCCCCCGGCACCATTCTTGACGGTTCATCACGCAAAGATTCATGGGAGTTGAACACATGAGCGGCTTATTAAAATTCGACCTATGGGCTGCAATCGGTAAACCAAACCCCCATGCCGATGCAATCGCGGAGGCCGAGCAACGCCGCCTTGATACTGAATACGAACGCGCTGAACGCGAGGCAATTATAAACGAGCCGACCCTACCCCCGGCGGGCAGCGAGGCTCGCCGTATCATTGATCTAAACCATGAGCGTATGATTAGGGGACTACTAAAAGCAGTCAGGAAGTAATCGTTATTTAATGACGTAACGTTAGTTTTTCTTGAATAGTCATACCAATTAGGTTACGATAAGCGCATGAAGTCAGCCTGCATAAATCTCGAAGAATCGACACTCGCCGCGCTAGACGATCTGGCGCGACGCACTGGCCGAACGCGCAGCAATACAGTGCGACATATTCTCGAGACCGCCCTCGCCCGCACCAAACCGCCAGCCCCGCCTCACGATCTGCGCGACGTTTGGCCTGATTAAATACCTCCCTCAAAGGATTCTTAAAAATGCCCGTATCCCCTGAAATTGACCCCGTAACCGAAGCCCATAATCGGGCTGAGATTATCGCCATCGAACGTGACCAGCGGGCACGGCAATTTGCGCTTGAACCGCTAGCATCAATCGAGAATCGGAAGGCAGCACTCGAGCAAGAGCGCCGCAGTTGGCCTGCCGCAGAAAAGCAAAAGCTGCTTGATGCTGGATACCGCGGAGACCTTTCACCTTTGCCCCCGGACGAAAATTCTGGCCGAATTTCAACCGAAGTACGTGAGCGACGCGCAACCATTACTGAGCACAAACACGGAGACCCCCGGACCTGGATGAACCAATTTATGCCGCCGCTCATACAGAGAGTTATTGCGTTCCGTGAACCGGGCCAAGATATTTTGGATTGGAACGCGGATTGTTGCGATCGACATTATAATCTTGTGACATTCGGTTCAATTCACCGGCCTACTCAAGCCGAGGTTGATGCAGCCTGGAAAAAGGTAAACGGTAAGTGAACCCTGAAACTACTGGCCGCCAACAGGCCGGGCGCTTCACTCCCGGCATATCGGGCAACCCACAGGGCCGCCCGCCTGGTGCACGTCACCGTGTCACCGTGCTGGCCGAAAAACTAATGGCAGATGATGCTGAAAATGTCGTTAAATCCGTAATTAAGGCCGCGAACAATGGCGACATGGTAGCCGCCCGGCTGGTGCTGGACCGCATTGCACCTCCAAGAAAAGGTAGTTTTGTTACCCTGAGCTTGCCGAAGATCACCGATGCCAGTGACGTGTTGGACGCTTTGGCAGCGATCACCGCCGCCGCGTCATCCGGTGAAATCACCATGGAGGAAGCCGCCTGCCTGGCTGGGCTGGTTGAGGGCCAGCGCCGGGCGATTGAAACAAGCGACCTTGAAGCCCGAATTATTGCGCTGGAAAGCCGCCTGAGCGGCGATGGCGGGGATGATGACGACATCCCGTTAATCAACGGCAACGGCTTTTGAACACGAATCTCCGCCGCCTGGCTGCCCTAGAGCGCCGGGCTGACCGCCTCTACAGTGACGATGACGGCGCCGATGAAAACGCGGAAAACTGCTTCACTATCCAATGGGGGCCGGGAGACAGTTACACTCGCCTGCACGGCGAAAGCGGGGAAGAACTCATTTTGAGAGCGCGGCGCAGTCACCGGGCTGCAAAGCGTTCTGATGCAGGGGGAGGACGGTGAGGGCTTTCCTCCCCCTGGTGGCAATGATGCGCCGTCTGAGAGCCTGGTGGCTTCATAGACTGGCGGTAAGGCAAGTTGAACGTGACTGCAGGGCTATTCTCGAAACCTATCGGAGGGCACGGGAAGCCCCGCCAGAGTGAATCTCTGACACCATAAATAGCCGACAGCCCTTTACTCTGCTGCCAGCCCGGCCATTGTGCCGGGTTTTTATTTGGGCATGGATTAGCAACTTTAGCAGGATTAGCAGGGGTGGACCCTCGCGTACGCGGAAAAACAAAATGAAATTAGGTAAGTATTACTTACTTATTTTATTTATTGTAAGTATATCCTGTCATAAAATAGACGATTAAGATTGTTGTAGGTTAAAAGCCAAACAAACGATAGCACTGATGGCAAGAAAACCGGCAATGCCGAGGGGCCGCAAGGTAGGTGTCCGCCACAATCCGCCCTAACCCACAACATGAGTGTAGCCAGATAGGTGTTACCATAGTTTTTATGGCTTTCGAAAGTTGCAGTATAAATCACCAACAATCAAAAAAGTCTGGCGGAGAGGGTGGGATTCGAACCCACGGTAGGCTTGCACCCACAACAGTTTTCGAGACTGTCCCAATCGGCCACTCTGGCACCTCTCCTGGGTGGGATATTCCCAACTCGTCCGGCGGCTTATAGGCAAGCGGGATGCGCGGGGCAACTGCCTGAAATGCCTTGACAGGGCAGGTGGCCGGGTTATAACCCGCCACTTCCACGGCCTGGGGTCTCTCCTTGGCCGTGCTTATTTTTATGAGTCAGATTGGATTGGGTTCATGTTCGCAGTCATCCGCACCGGCGGCAAGCAATATCGCGTTACACCAGACGCGATTCTGAAGGTTGAGAAGCTGGAGGCTGAGGCCGGCAGCACAGTCACCTTTACAGACGTGTTGGCCGTTGGCGGCGAAGGCGGCTTGAAGCTGGGCGCTCCAGTGCTGGCTGGTGCCTCGGTCACCGCTACCGTCATTGCTCAGGACCGTCTGGCCAAGGTTATTATTTTCAAAAAGCGCCGCCGGCAGAACAGCCGCCGCAAAAACGGCCACCGCCAGTGCGTGACCGTTCTGCGCGTTTCCGCGATTAATGCGGCTTAAGGAGCAGATACATGGCACATAAAAAAGCTGGTGGTTCGTCACGTAACGGCCGCGATACCGCAGGCCGCCGCCTTGGTGTGAAGAAATCTGGCGGCCAGGACGTGGTTGCCGGCAACATTATCATTCGTCAGCGCGGTACCAAGGTGAAGCCGGGCATCAATGTTGGCCTGGGCAAGGACCACACCATTTTCGCGCTCGTTGAGGGCAAGGTGCTGTTTGAGCGCAAGTCCGATGACCGGGTGCATGTTTCCGTGACCCCTGTTAAAATAGCCGCTGAATAAGCTGGCCTGACCCCACCCAAAAAGGCCGGCACTTGCCGGCCTTTTTTGTTTGGGGCGGAGGATTAAAGCATGAAGTTTCTCGACCAGGCGAAAATCTATCTGAAATCCGGCGATGGCGGGGATGGGGTGATTGCGTTCCGGCGCGAGAAATTCATCCAGTACGGCGGCCCGGATGGCGGTGATGGTGGCCGCGGCGGCGATGTGGTGTTCGAGGCGGTGGAAAACCTCAATACCCTGATTGATTTCCGGTATTCTCAGCATTTCCGCGCTCGCAAGGGTGGCAATGGCTCAGGCTCGGACCGGACCGGGGCCGCCGCCCCCACCATGCATATTAAAGTGCCGATCGGCACGCAGATCATGGATGATGACCGCGAGACCGTTCTGGCCGACCTTGATAAGCCGGGCATGAAGATCACCTTGTTGCGCGGTGGCGATGGCGGGTTTGGCAATGCCAAGTTCAAAACCTCGACGAATCGGGCGCCCAGGCGAGCGGACAAAGGCTGGCCGGGCGAGGAGCGCTGGGTCTGGTTGCGGCTGAAACTGATCGCCGATGTTGGGCTGGTGGGCAAACCCAATGCCGGAAAGTCGACGTTCCTCTCGGTGGTCTCCGGTGCGCATCCAAAAATCGCCGATTATCCGTTCACCACATTGCATCCGCAATTGGGTGTGGTGCGGCTCTCGGTTTCGGAAGAATTCGTTATTGCCGATATTCCTGGGCTGATTGAAGGTGCCCATGAAGGGACCGGCCTGGGCGACAGGTTTTTGGGCCATGTCGAGCGCTGTGCGGTGCTGGTGCATTTAATTGATGGCGCGGCCGGTGATTGCGTGGATGCCTGGCGCACGGTGCGTCATGAGTTGGCGGAATATGGCGGCGGGCTGATCGATAAGCCGGAAGTGATCGTGCTGAACAAGGCCGATGCGATGAGCCCCCGCGAAATTTCGTCGCGGCGTTCGGCATTGGCCAAGGCTTCGGGCGCAACTGTGATGGTGGCTTCCGGCGTTTCCGGCCAGGGCGTGCCGGAAGTGCTGCGGGTGCTGCAAAATATCATCACGGAATCCCGCAACAAATGACCCCAAGTTTGGCCACCGCGCGGCGGGTAGTGGTGAAAATCGGCAGTGCGCTGATTGTGGATGAGCAAACCGCGGCACCGCGTGAGGCGTGGCTGCAGGGCATTGCGCAGGATATTGCCGCATTATCTGCCCGCGGCTGCCAGGTAATCGTGGTCTCCTCAGGTGCCATTGCGCTGGCGCGGCGGCGGTTGAATTTGACCGCCGTGAAATTGAAGCTGGAAGAAAAGCAGGCAGCGGCGGCAGTGGGGCAAATTCGTCTGGCGCAAGCCTGGAGCGAGGCGCTTTCGGCGCATGGGCTGACTGCCGCGCAATTATTGATCACATTGGAGGATACCGAGGATCGGCGGCGCTATTTGAATGCACGCGCCACCTTGAGCACCTTGCTGGGCCTGGGCTGTATTCCGGTGATCAACGAGAACGACTCGGTAGCGACAGCGGAAATCCGCTTTGGCGATAATGACCGTCTGGCCGCCCGCGTGGCCGAGATGATGCAGGCTGACCAGTTGATTTTGCTCTCCGATATAGACGGGCTTTATACCGCCGACCCGCGCAATAACCCGCACGCGGCGCACATCCCGGTGGTACCGGCGATGACCGCTGAGATTGACGCGATGGGGGGCGAACCGCCGCCGGGTTACTCGTCCGGTGGCATGCGCACCAAATTGGTGGCGGCGCGGATCGCAACGCAAGCCGGCACCGCGATGGCGATTGCTTTGGGCCACCGTGACAACCCGCTGGCGGCGATTGAAGCCGGGGCGAAATGCACTTGGTTTTTGCCCAACCCTGAAGGCCGTTCAGCGCGCAAAAGCTGGATCGCCGGGCATCTGGCCCCGCTCGGAATCCTTACGATTGATGCAGGCGCGGCCAAGGCTTTGATGAAAGGCTCGTCTCTGTTACCGGCGGGCATTAAAGCTGTAGCCGGTAGTTTCGAGCGCGGTGATGCGGTGGATGTGGTCACGCTGGAAGGTGACCGCGTGGCGCGTGGCCTGGCGGCTTATTCGAGTGCCGATACGGTGGTGATCGCCGGGCATCGCTCGGAGGATTTCGAGGCGCTGCTGGGCTTCCGGGGCCGCGATGAGGTTATTCATCGGGACGATCTGGTACTGTTTTAATAAGTCAGCACGGTCCTGATCGAACTGCCGGAGCGGAGTAATTCAAACCCCTCGTTGATTTTCTCAAATGGCAATACATGGGTGATCAGATCATCGATGTTGATCTTGCCGTCCATATACCAATCGACGATTTTCGGCACATCGGTACGGCCGCGGGCACCGCCAAAGGCCGTGCCTTTCCAGGTGCGCCCTGTGACCAATTGGAATGGGCGTGTGGCGATTTCCTGCCCGGCACCAGCAACCCCGATGATGATGGAGGTGCCCCAGCCGCGATGGCAACATTCCAGTGCTTGCCTCATGAGTTTTACATTGCCGATACACTCGAAGCTGAAATCGGCACCGCCATCGGTGAGGTTGACCAGGTAGGGAACCAGATCCTCGCCGATCTCATTCGGGTTGACGAAATGCGTCAGCCCAAATTTTTCCGCGATGGCTTTGCGGTTGTTGTTGATATCCACGCCAATAATCATGTTGGCACCGGCAATACGCGCACCCTGAATGACATTCAGCCCGATGCCACCAAGGCCAAACACCACCACATTATCACCCACCTGCACCTTGGCGGTGTTGATGACCGCGCCGATGCCGGTGGTGACACCGCAGCCGATATAACAAATTTTATCGAACGGTGCGTCTTCGCGGACTTTGGCTAACGCGATTTCTGGTAGCACCGTGAAATTGGCGAAGGTGGAGCAGCCCATATAATGCATCACCGGTTCGCCCTCGCAGGAAAAACGCGAGGTTCCATCCGGCATCACGCCCTTGCGTTGGGTGGCGCGAATCGCGGTGCAGAGGTTGGTTTTGCGGGAGGTGCAGGATTTACAGTTGCGGCATTCGGGCGTGTAGAGCGGGATCACGTGATCGCCTGGCTTGAGCGTGGTGACACCAGCGCCAACTTCCACCACAATCCCGGCCCCTTCATGGCCGAGAATAGCGGGGAACAACCCTTCCGGGTCAGCGCCGGAGAGCGTGTATTCATCGGTATGGCATATGCCGGTGGCCTTGATTTCCACTAAAACCTCGCCAGCTTTCGGGCCGGCGATGTCAACGGTTTCAAGTGACAATATCTTGCCCGGGGCGCGGGCAACGGCGGCTCGTGTCTGCATCAATCTATCCCTCTTTGAAGGCGCTCGATGGATAACCTTGGGCGTAAAGCAGCGATGTTAAGTCAGTGTGCTCAATTTTATTCAGCACTTCCTCGGCCACCACCGGCTTGGCGTAATAGGCGATGCCGAGACCGGCTTCTTTCAGCATCGGCAGGTCATTGGCGCCGTCGCCCACCGCCAGTGTGGCGGAGAGTTTGATGCCGCGTTTTTCAGCAAGTTCTGTAAGGGCAGCGACCTTGGCATCCTTGCCCAAAATCGGCTCGGCGACTTCGCCAGTGAGGTGCGAGCCGTTATCCAGCAGCGTATTGGCGCGGTGAATATCAAAACCCAGTTCTGCTGCCACCCGGGCGGTGAAAAAGGTGAAACCACCTGAAACCAGTGCGGTGGTGGCGCCATAATTGCGCATGGTGGCGATCAGCGTGCGGGCACCCGGGCAAAATTCGGTTTCGCGCCAGGTGCGTTCCAGCGCTGAGAGCTCCAGGCCCTTCAGCATCGCCACGCGCTCACGCAGCGCAGTCGGGAAATCCAGTTCGCCATTCATGGCACGCTTGGTAATCTCGGCGATCTTGTCTTTAATCCCGGCAAAGGCGGCGAGTTCATCAAGCGTTTCGCTGGTCACGATGGTGCTGTCCATATCGGCCAGCAGCAGCGCCTTGCGGCGGCCCCTAAAGCGGGTGATGAGCACGTCGGTCGCCTTGTGGCTCAGCACCAGCTTTAATTGCGCGATGTCAGGGAGTTTTTTGACAATGAATTCGCAACTCTGCGCGGGGGCCAGCCAGGTCAAATGCTGGCCGCCGCAGAATTCCATGGCGCGCTGGGCTTCGTTGGGGGAGAGGGACCCGGCTTGCGGGGCGGCGATGAGAATGACGATATAGGACATGATGCAGACTGGTAGGACAGAGGGGCACGGCGGCGCAAGGCGCAGGCTGGTGATTGTGGCAGGGCCCACCGCCAGCGGGAAATCTGCGCTGGCTTTGGCGCTGGCCCAGAATCTGGCTGGTACCGTGATCAATGCCGATGCCATGCAATGCTACCGGGAGCTTCGTATCCTTACTGCCAGGCCCAGCTTTGCCGATGAGGCGGTGGTGCCGCATGCGCTCTACGGCGTGCGGGCCGCCGCCGAACCCGCCAACGCGGCCTGGTGGCGGGAGGCAGCCTTGGCAGTGATGGGCACCGCCAGCATGCCGATTTTATGCGGCGGGACGGGCATGTATTTGGCGGCTTTGCTAAATGGCATCGCCGAAGTGCCGGAAATACCCCCCGCCGCCCGTGAGGAAGCCCGCCGCTTGGTGGCCGAAATCGGTGCTCCCGCTTTGCACGCCAGGCTGATGGCGGTGGACCCGCAGACGGCCAGCAAATTATTTGCAGCGGACTCCCAGCGCATTGCCCGCGCCTGGGAAGTGTGGCGTGGCACTGGCCATGGGCTCTCCTACTGGCAAACCCAGCCCACCGAGAAGCTCACCGGCTGGGATGTGCGGATGATTTTGCTCGACCCGCCACGGCCCGATTTGAAAACCGCTATCGAGACACGCTTTGCCGCCATGCTGGAAATGGGCGCTATCGAAGAGGTCAAGGATTTGCTGGCATTGGGGTTAGACCCCGCTTTGCCGTTGCTGAGGGCGCATGGCGTGCCTGAACTCGGGGCGTTTTTGCGCGGCGAAAAAACCCTGGTGGAGGCCGCTGCTGCGGCGGTATTGGTGACTTATCAATACACCAAGCGGCAAAGCACCTGGTTCCGGCATCAGAATTTGGTGGGCAAGTCAGCCCTGCATATAATTCATGCGCGAATTGACGGTTTTGCGCAATTTTCGGAAAGTTTTATGGGGGAATTGGTTAATTTTATAATCGACAAAGGTTGACGTGCTGCACCGCACCCCTTAATGGCGGACCTTCCGATTAACGAAAGCGGCGGAAACTCATATGGACGGCTCGATCAAGACCACTGAGATCATGAAATCAGGCGCCGAAGCCTTGTTGCGGGCCCTGAAGGACCAGGGAGTCGATGTGATTTTCGGCTATCCCGGTGGGGCCGTGCTGCCAATTTACGATGCGATTTTCCAGCAAAACGCCATCCGCCATATTCTGGTGCGTCATGAACAAGCAGCGGTGCATGCTGCCGAGGGCTATGCCCGTTCCACCGGCAAGGTGGGCGTGGTGCTGGTCACCTCCGGCCCTGGTGCCACCAATGCCGTCACCGGCCTGGTGGATGCGCTGATGGACAGCATCCCCATCGTTTGCCTGACCGGTCAGGTGCCGACGCATCTGATCGGCAATGACGCGTTCCAGGAAGCCGACACTACCGGCATCACCCGCCAGGCGACCAAGCATAATTACCTCGTGAAACGCTCGGAAGATCTCTCCCGCGTGGTGCATGAGGCGTTTCATGTGGCCAAAACTGGCCGCCCCGGCCCGGTGCTGATTGATCTGCCGAAAGATATTCTGATCAACCCGGCGCCCTACGCTGAACCAAATGGCTTGCCGCACCGCAGTTACCGGCCGCGCACCGCGCCGGATGCCCGCAAGGTGGCGGAAGCGGTGGCGCTGATGAAGCGTGCCGAGCGGCCGATTGTGTATTCCGGCGGCGGCGTGATCAATGCTGGCCCGGAAGCGGCGAAGCTGCTGATGGAATTTGTGCGCCTCACCGGATTTCCCTGCACCTCGACCCTGATGGGCCTGGGCGCGTACCCCGCATCCGACCCGCAATTTTTGGGCATGCTGGGTATGCACGGTACCTACGAAGCGAACATGGTGATGCATGGTTGCGACGTGATGCTGAACATGGGTGCGCGGTTTGATGACCGCGTGACGGGCCGGCTGAATGCATTCAGCCCAGGTTCGAAGAAAATCCATGTCGATATCGACCCGTCCAGCATCAATAAATCGGTGGTGGTGGATGTGGCGATTGTGGGCGATGCGACTGAAACGTTACGCGCCCTGATCGCCGCCTGGAAAGCCGACACGCAAACGCAGGACCGCGAGGCGTTGGCGAAATGGTGGCAGCAGATTGATGTGTGGCGGAGTAAAAACTCGCTGCGCTTCACGCAGAACCGCGATCCTGGCAGCATCATCAAGCCGCAATACGCCATTGAACGGCTTTATAAAGCCACCCGTGGGATTGCCAAAGATACATACGTGACCACGGAAGTTGGTCAGCACCAAATGTGGGCGGCGCAGCATTTCAAGTTTGATAAGCCAAACCGCTGGATGACTTCCGGTGGCCTGGGCACCATGGGCTATGGTCTGCCGGCGGCGATGGGTGTGCAGGTGGCGAACCCTGATGCGCTGGTGATCGACATTGCCGGCGAGGCCAGCATTTTGATGAATATTCAGGAAATGGGCACGCTGGCGCAGTACCGTTTGCCGGTGAAGATTTTCATCCTCAATAACCAATATATGGGCATGGTGCGGCAATGGCAGGAGTTGCTGCACGGTAATCGCTATTCGGAGAGCTATTCCGCGGCGCTGCCGGATTTTGTGAAGCTGGCGGAGAGTTTCCACGCTGTCGGGCTTCGCGCCGAAAAGGTTGAAGACCTGGACAAGGTGATTGCCGAAATGCTGGCGGTGGACCGCCCGGTGATTGCGGATATCTGCGTGGACCAGAAGGAAAACGTGTTCCCGATGATCCCATCGGGGGCTGCACATAATGAGATGCTGTTGGGGCCGGAACATAAGGCAAATGCCGGCGGTTATGGCGGTGGTTCAGTAACAGACGAAGGCTTGGTGCTGGTATAATGGTTGAACAAAATAACGGAAATCGCTCCGCCACCATCTCGGTGCTGGTGGAAAATGAATCGGGCGTGCTAGCGCGGGTGATCGGGCTGTTCTCAGGCCGCGGTTATAATATTGATAGCCTGACCGTGGCGCCGGTGGAACGCGACCGCAGCAAAAGCCGGATTACCATCGTCACCTCGGGCACCGAGATGGTGATCGAACAGATCAAGGCGCAGCTTGGGCGTTTGGTGCCGGTCTATCGCGTGCAGGACCTCTCAAAGGATGGTCCGCATCTGGCGCGGGAACTGGCACTGATTAAGGTCGTCGGCATCGGCGATGCCCGGCAGGAGGCGCTGCGACTCGCGGATGCCTTCCGCGCCCGGGTCATTGATGCCTCGACCGAGAGTTTTATTTTTGAACTGACCGGTGCCACCGATAAACTGGACGCATTCCTGGATCTGATGCGGCCCCTAGGGTTGGCCGAAGTATCCCGTACCGGTGTGGCTGCGATTGCGCGGGGTAAAAGCACCATCGAATAGAAGTGCTTCGTTAAACCTACCTCACAAACCGATCCGCGTACCCCGCGCCAAGCCCAATTGCCTCATAATGCTTGCGGACATTGGCGAGCTTGGTGAACACATCCTCATAGCCCAACGCTGTGCCGTAAGGGTCCACATAGGTGTAGCCGCCGGTGACATGGAATAAGGTGGCCATCTCGGCGCAATCATCCGGCACCACCAGCGTATGCGTCTCGCCGGGTGGCTCAAAGGCATAGTCTCCGGCTTTGGCCACCCAGTCATGTTCCAGATAATGCCAGGTGCCGCGTAACGTGAAGGCATGCACCGGCCCGGTGTGGCGGTGGCGGGATAACACGCCGGAGGACCGCACCCGCAGGATATTGACATAATACCCCTGCGACACGCTGAGCACGAGCGGCTTGAACGAGACGTCAGGTGATTGTGCCACCCAGTCGCGCTCATCGCCATCGAGGTTCATGGCCGCACCAATGAATACATCGGGCAGCATCCCGGTAGGCTGCGGGAGCTGATAGGCTATCTTGCTGACATCCAAATCCGCCATCGCAGCCTCCTTTGCGGGTTACTTCGCAGCGCGCTTCTGGCTGTCCAGAATGGCTTTTTCGGCCTCGGCGGCATCGCCCCAGCCGGTGATTTTGACCCATTTACCCTTTTCCAGGTCCTTATAATGGGTGAAAAAATGCTCAATGGCATCGCGGGTGATGGCGGGTAACTGTGCCACTTCGGTCACGCCGGCATAGTGCGGGTGCACCTTGTCATGCGGCACGCAGACGATTTTCTCGTCCTGGCCAGCTTCGTCTTCCATCTTCAAAAGGCCAATCGGCCGGGCGCGGATCACGGCACCAGGCACGATCGCGGTGGGGATCAGCACCAGCGCATCCGCCGGGTCGCCGTCATCGGCCAGGGTGTTGGGGATAAAGCCGTAAGCGGCCGGGTACACCATGGGGGTAAATACCACCCGGTCCACCACCAAAGCCCCACTTTCCTTGTCAATTTCATATTTCACGCCGGAACCGGACGGGATCTCGATGACCACGTTGATGTCCTTCGGCACATCCTTGCCGGCTGAAATTTTTGAAACATCCATAACCCAAAACTCCCTGGTTAAAATCTGCCGCCCTATAGCCTGCCCAGGGGCATCTTGCCAACGCAAGCGCCCCCGCTATGTTGCGCCCGGGCCAATTGGCCTGTTGCTCTTAAGCGCCGGTAGCTCAACGGTTAGAGCGGACCGCTCATAACGGTTTGGTTGCGGGTTCGATTCCTGCCCGGCGCAGAGCGGTTGCCCCCACTGTCGGTGCCCCTTATACGCAAGCCAACCCTCTTAAAAGGCAAAGATTATGGCCAGCTATCAGTATGTCTATGTGATGAAAGACCTCACCAAAGCCTATCCGGGCGGGCGCGAGGTGTTCAAAGGCATTACCCTCTCCTTCCTGCCAGGCGTGAAAATCGGCGTGCTGGGTGTCAACGGCGCCGGTAAATCCACGCTTTTGAAAATCATCGCCGGCATTGAAAAGGAATATGGCGGCGAGGCTTGGGCTGCTGAGGGTGCCCGCGTGGGGTATCTGGCACAGGAGCCGCATCTGGACCCCACTAAAACGGTTGGGGAGAATGTGGCCGAGGCTTTTGCGGACCTGCGAGCAACGTTGGCGCGGTTCAACGAAATTTCAGAAGAATTCGCGCAGCCGATGGATGATGGAAAAATGGAGGCGCTGTTGGCCGAGCAGGCTGTGCTGCAGGAGGTCATCGACGCCCAGGATGGCTGGGACCTCGATCGCCGCATCGAAATCGCGCTCGACGCCCTGCGCTGCCCGCCGCCCGATGCTGCCGTTGGGCCACTTTCAGGTGGTGAACGCCGCCGGGTGGCACTTTGCCGCCTGCTGCTGGAAAAGCCTGATCTGCTGCTGCTTGACGAACCAACCAACCATCTGGATGCGGAATCCGTCTCATGGCTGGAACGCACGCTGCAAAACTACGCCGGCACCGTCATCCTCGTTACCCATGACCGCTACTTCCTGGACAACGTGACCAACTGGATCCTCGAAATCGAACGTGGCCGCGGCTACCCGTACGAAGGCAACTACTCCTCCTGGCTGGAGCAAAAACGCAAACGCCTGGCGCAGGAGGAGAAGGAAGAATCCGCCCGCCAGCGCGCCCTGGCCGAGGAACAGGACTGGATCGCCTCCTCCCCCAAAGCCCGCCAGACCAAATCCCGCGCCCGTATCCAGCGCTACGAGGAAATGCTGGCGAAATCGCAGGAACAGCAAACCGGCGTGGCTGAAATCGTCATCCCGCCCGGCCCGCGTTTGGGTGGCACCGTCATCGAGGCAATCGACCTGCATAAAGGCTTCGGTGACCGCGAGCTGATCGATGGCCTGAACTTCAAACTCCCACCCGGCGGCATCGTTGGCGTCATCGGCCCGAACGGCGCTGGTAAAACCACCCTCTTCAAAATGATCACCGGCGCCGACAAGCCTGACTCCGGCAGCCTGAAAATCGGCGATACCGTCAAGCTCGGCTATGTCGACCAGTCCCGCGACTCGCTCGACGGCAACAAAAACGTCTGGGAGGAAATCTCCGGCGGCACGGATGTCATCCATCTCGGCAAACGCACCGTCCAATCGCGCGCCTATGTCGGCGCCTTCAACTTCAAAGGCTCCGACCAGCAGAAGAAAGTCGGCATCCTCTCCGGCGGCGAACGCAACCGCGTGCATCTCGCCAAAATGCTGAAATCCGAAGCCAACGTCATCCTGCTCGACGAACCGACCAACGACCTCGATGTCGATACCCTCCGCGCCCTCGAAGAAGCCCTGATGGAATTCCCCGGCTGCGCCGTGATCATCTCCCATGACCGCTGGTTCCTCGACCGCCTGGCAACCCACATCCTCGCCTTCGAAGGCGACTCCCACGTCGAATGGTTCGAAGGCAACTTCCAGGCCTACGAAGAAGACAAACGCCGCCGCCTCGGCCACGACGCCACCGAACCACACCGTATCAAATACCGGCCTTTGACGCGGTAGGGCTGTCGTGGGTGGCCAAGTAAGGCCAAGGGGCTCCGCCCCCTGGACCCCCGCTAAGGGCACAGCCCTTAGAACCCTTAAGGCAAGGAAAGGCGGCCACCACCGCTGTTTCCAAAGCCTCGGGTGGCCGCCTTTCCTTGCCTTAAAAAATGGATTCCAAAGGCTCAGCCTTTGGCGGGGTCCAGGGGCGGAGCCCTTGGCCTTACTTGGCCACCCACCCCAGGCCATACCATGATCACAGCCCGGCACTTGGTGACGGCGCGGCTGGAAATGTCACCGGTGGGGGGGCGGGATTTGCCTGAGCTGGTGGCGTTGAAGGGTGATCCGAGGGCGTATGCGCAGATGCTGGGTGGGGTTCGCTCAGCGCAGCGGACGGTGGAGGAGCTGGCCGAGGAGATTCAGGCCTGGGGTGAGTTTGGCTTTGGCATGTGGGCGGTCCGGCTGCGGGACGGGCGCAAGCTGCTGGGGGTAACCGGGCTGATGCACCGCCCTGATGGCCGGGGGGTTGCGTTACGGTTCGCATTTTGGCCGGCGGCGCGCGGGGTGGGGCTGGCCACGGAGGCTGTCCACGCGGCGTTAGTTTATGCGCATGAGACGGCAGAGTTGGAGAAAATTGTCGCCGTGGCACGTGAGGATAATTTTGCCTCACGGATTGTGCTGGGTGCCATTGGAATGTCAGAAGCAGAGCGTTTTGACAGAAATGGAGTGACTTTATTGGTTTATCAATCTGTTCGTTACCGCAACGCTGGGTGAAATCCCCTCCATTATCGTTCAATAAGCTTGCCTAATGCCGGTTGTGGTTTGATAGGGTCTTTTGATGAAAAAGGCATGTCGATGAACCGCGATGAGCATAAGCAGATAATTGAGTTTATTGAGCATGCGACAGCTGGTTCGGTTGTTGATGGCGGACCGGTCGATATCGAGGCGGACGCGATTATTCGTGCCTTGTTTGTACGAAACCCCGATGCGGCATATCGGGTCACCATGCTGGCCATGAATCAGGCGCGCGAGTTGGGCCGGATGCGGACGCAGCCAGAGAGTATGGCGGCGCCTGCCCGAAAGGGGTTGATCGCCAGGATGTTTGGGTTTGCACGTTTCTTTCATCGGCACGTTGGTCAGGGCACGCCGCAGCAATTTTAACCGGTTTTTTGCCGGATTGAATGCCGCTAGATAATTTGTCCCCCTTGCCGTGCTAAGGCCGCGTGACCTTATAGGTGGCCTAACAGTAGGGGGTTATCATGCCAGCTTCTCAATCAGATAAATCAGCTCTCGTTATTGGTGCATCGCGTGGTCTGGGCCTGGGGCTGGCGGAGGAGTTTGCAGCGCGTGGTTGGCGTGTGACCGCAACAATCCGCCATGAACCAGCACCGGCGGCATTACAGCGTCTTGGCGGGCGGGTGGCGGTTGAGATTTTGGACATCAACGATCCTCACTCGGTTGCGGCGTTTTTGCCGCATATTGCGAATCGGATGTTTGATGTCGTGTTCATCAATGCGGGTGTTGGCGGGCCGGAGGGCAAAACGGCCGAAACGGTGACGCCGGAGGAGATGACATATTTGTTCATGACCAACGCCATTTCGCCGGTCAATTTAGGTTATAAACTGTTGCGCAACGTTAAGCCCGGCTCGGGTATTTTGGCATTCATGACATCGATTCTGGGTAGTGTGACACTGAGTGGCGGCAGTTATGCGCCGCTCTATTGTGCCAGCAAAGCCGCTTTGAATCAGTTGACCCGCAGCTTTGTGGCGGGCTTGAATGAAAATATCACAGTGTTATCGATGCATCCTGGCTGGGTTAAAACAGATATGGGCGGCGCTGGCGCTGACATTGATGTTGCCACCAGTGTAAAAGGCATGGTGGACGTGCTTGAAGCCAAAGCTGGCAGTGGTAAGCACGAATATTTGGATTATCGGGGAAAAGCCATTCCCTGGTAGTCATTTGCTCCAGCAGATTGTTTTATTAATTTTTTCGGCCCGCTTCGTGCCCGTCATTTTTCATTAACCTGTCGATGATAAGTCAAAAACGCCCGCAAAATGCGGGCGGCTTTGAAATCATTGTGGCGGATATCGGAAGCATTGAATGGGTCAAGACATTTAGAACCGTAAGGAGATATTTGCACTTTGAATGCATAGGGTATGAAAATGGCGGGGCTTGTCGTCGAGCTAAAACAAAATGAGATGATTATCATCAATGGTGCCGCCATTCGCTTTCGCACAAAATCGCGCGTTGAAATTACCGGAAAAGCCCAGTTTCTATATGGCAAACAAATTTTACTGCCTGAGGATGCCAATACACCGGCCGCGCTGATTTATCTGGCAGTTCAGACGGCGTATATTGGCAATTTTGATGAGCGCATCAAAGCGATTGACGAAGCGCAAAATTTGGTTGCGCAGTTTAAATCCCAAACGAAATCTGCTCTTGCCGGGGATATTCTGGATAAAATCATGGTTCTGGTTGAAACGCAGCAATGTTATGAGGCGTTGAAATTAGCGCGGCGCATTATGCAGCATGAGGCCGCCTTGCCGGAGGCGCGTTATCGTTGTGAGAGATAAACCGCCAGCAATACCAATGCTCCGCCGGCCAATTCCCATAACCGTACCGGCTCGCCCAGCAGTAACGCCCCGCCGATCAGGCTGACCACCGGCAATAAATATAAATACCAACCGGCTTTTTCTGCGCCCAAAACAGCGCTTCCGGCGTTCCAGGCCAACATGGCGATGACCGAGGTGCCAAGCGTGAGGGTGATTGTCACCAGCCAATCCCAACCGGTCATGGTTATCAGCATGCCCTGCATTTGCGGCAGGCCGCTGAGCAGCATGGGGATGGCCCCGAACATGATGGTGACGGCGGTGGTGGGCAGTGCCCCGCGCCGGTTGATCAGGGCGGGCACGATCACACAGTAAATGGCCCAGAGCACCGCCGCCAATAATACCAGTGCGTCGCCCTCCGGGTCACCCAAGGCGGGACCGCTGCCTTGGGCCAGCAAAACAACCCCGGCCAGCCCGATGAATGTGGCGATGATGGTCAATGGGGCTGGAAACCGGCGCTGGGCGATGGCTGAGAACAACACGATAAACAGCGGCTCCACGCCATCAAGCAGGCCGGTCAGCCCCGCCGAGACGCTGCGCTGCCCGAGGGCTGCCGGTATATTATACCCCGCCACGCCGACCAGCCCGCAGATCAACCCCAGTGCCCAGTCGCGCCGGTTCCAGTGTCGGGCCTGCCATAATAAAGGTGAGAAAATCAGCGCTGCCAGCGTATAGCGCAGCCCGGTAAAGGCCATGGCGGGCATTCCGGCGAAACCGGTACCCACCATGTAGCGTGTGCCGATGGGGGAAAACCCCCATAATATGACCGCTAGAACGGTGGCGGCAATGGCAAACCCGGGGGTTAACCCGGGCTTGGAACCAAGATTCAGCCCAGGTTTGAGAGACCTGCGCTCAAAACCTCCACGCCCGGCAGAATTTTGCCCTCCATCCATTCGAGGAATGCTCCGCCGGCACTTGATAAATACGTCATGGAGTCAGCCGCACCAGCCAGACGCAGGGCGGAAACGGTATCACCGCCGCCACCAACTGAGATCAACGTACCATCCACCGTGGCCTTGGCAACCGCATCGGCCAGGGCGTTGGTAGCTGTCTGGAAAGGGGGGGTCTCGAACGCGCCAAGCGGGCCGTTCCAAAGCAGGGTTTTGATATGTGGCAACCGGGCGATAATGCCCGCCACCGTTGCCGGGCCGACATCCAGCGCCATCATGTTGGCAGGTACGGCGTCGATACCGACCACCTGTGTTGGGGGATTCGGCGCAAAAGTGGCGCTGACCACGAGGTCGACGGGTAGAATAATCTCGCAGCCCTTTTCCTTGGCGGTCGCCAGGATGCTGAGCGCGGTGGCATGCAGGTCTTTTTCCTGCAAGGATTTGCCAACATCATGGCCTTGCGCGGCCAGGAAGGTATTGGCCATGGCGCCGCCGATGACCAGAATGTCGACCTTGGCAACCAAATTGGTGAGCAGATCGAGTTTGGTTGAGACCTTCGAGCCGGCCACAATGGCTGCCACGGGCCGTTGCGGGTCGCCCAAAGCTGCCGAGAGGGCGGCCAATTCGGCCTGCATTAAGCGTCCGGCATAGGCCGGGCGCAACCGCGCCACGCCCTCGGTGCTGGAATGGGCACGATGGGCTGCGGAAAAGGCGTCGTTCACATATATATCGGCCAGATCAGCCAGCGATTGCGAGAGGTTAGGGTCGTTGGCTTCCTCGCCGGCGTGGAAGCGGGTATTTTCCAGTACCAGCACGTCACCATCAGCCAGTTTCGCCACGGCGGCCTCGGCCACCGGGCCGATGCAATCATCAGCAAAGGCAACCTCATGGCCAAGCACCGTACCAAGGGCTGCAGCGATGGGCCGCAGTGACATGGCGGGGACGGGCTTGCCCTTCGGACGGTCAAAATGGCTGCAAACAATCACCTTTGCCCCGGCGGCGGACAATTCGTTGATGGTTGGGGCCAGGCGTTCCAGCCGTGTCAGGTCGGAGATTTTGCCGTCCTGCATGGGTACGTTCAAATCCGCGCGCACCAGGACGCGCAGACCTTTCACGGCGACATCGTCCAGGGTGCGCGCGGACGCCATATTAAAGTGACCCGAACAGAGCGGCGGTGTCGGACATGCGGCTCGAGAAGCCCCATTCATTGTCGTACCAGCCCATCACGCGGGCCAGAGCGCCATCGACCACGGCGGTCTGTGGGGCATCGAAGCTGCATGAGAACGGCACATGGTTGAAGTCCATGCTGACCAGCTTGGCGGTAGAGTAATCCAAAATACCATTAAGCTCGCCCTCGCTCGCTGCCTTCATGGCGGCGTTGATCTGTTCCTTGGTCGCCTGCGTCTTCAAATTCACGTCGAAAGACACCAGCGAGACGTTCGGGGTCGGCACGCGAATCGAGGTGCCATCCAGCTTGCCCAGCAGGTCAGGGAACACCAAGCCAACGGCCTTGGCGGCGCCCGTGCTGGTCGGGATCATGGAGAGGGCGGCGGCGCGGGCGCGGTGCAAATCCTTATGCAGCGTGTCCACGGTTTTCTGGTCGCCGGTGTAGGAATGGATGGTGACCATGTAGCCGCGCTCGATGCCGAAGTTTTCGTGCAGCACTTTCACCATCGGCGCCAGGCAGTTGGTGGTGCAGGAGGCGTTCGAGATGATGGTCATGTTCTTGGTGATGGTCTTGTGGTTCACGCCATAGACGATGGTGGCATCAACCCCGTCTGCCGGGGCGGAGATCAGCACTTTGCGAGCACCTGCGGCAATCAGCTTGGCGGCATCATCGCGCTTGGTGAACAGCCCGGTGCATTCCATCGCCACATCAACGCCTGCCAGCGGCACCTTGGCGGGATCACGTTCAGCGGTCACCTTGATGGGCGCGTAGGCGCGGCCGTTGTGGGTGATGACCAGGGTATCGCCCACCACGTCAACCGTGCCGGGAAAGCGGCCATGTACGGAATCATAGCGGAACATATGGGCATTATCCTCGACGCTGCCGAGGTCGTTGATCAGAACCGGGGTGATATCGGTGCGGCCACTTTCGATCATGGCGCGCAGCACCAGACGGCCGATACGCCCAAACCCGTTGATGGCGATTTTAACGGTCATTCTTAAGCTCCCTGTTTTTTCACGGCGGCGATGATCGCCGCTTCGGTTATGCCAAAATATTCATAGAGTTTCTCAGCCGGGGCGCTGGCACCAAAACCCTTCATGCCGATAAAGCTACCATTTGGCCCCAGCCAGCGGTCCCAGCCAAAGCTGACGGCGGCTTCGATGCCGATGCGTGGGGCGTCGCCCAGCACCTGTGCTTGGTAGGCTGTGTCTTGCGCCCCGAACAGCTCGAAGCTGGGGGCAGAGACGACTGCAACCTGGATGCCTTCCTTCGCTAGTGTGGCGCGGGCCGCCATGGCGAGGGCTACTTCGGTGCCGGTAGCGATCAATGTGGCGGCGCGTTCGCCTTCGGCCTCGGCCAGCACATAGGCGCCGCGGGCGCATTTATTGCCGTTGGAGTCCATGCGCAGGGCCGGAACTGCTTGGCGCGAGAGCACCAGCAGGCTGGGGCCGGTCATGTTGCGCAATGCGAGATCCCAGCACTCGGCGGTTTCCATGGCATCCGCCGGACGCAGCACCAGCACGTTGGGCATCGCGCGTAAACTGGCCAGATGCTCCACTGGCTGGTGGGTTGGGCCGTCTTCGCCCAGGCCAATGGAATCATGTGTCAGCACATGGATGACCCGCGTGCCCATCAGGGCGGCAAGGCGGATGGCGGAGCGCATATAGTCGGTGAACACGAAGAAGGTACCGCCGTAGGGGATAAGACCGCCATGCAGGGCAATGCCGTTCATGGCCGCTGCCATGCCGAACTCGCGCACGCCGTAATACATGTAGCGGGCGGCGAAATTGTCTGGCGTGGCCCCGGCCATGCCTTTGACCAAAGTAAGGTTGGAGCCGGTGAGGTCAGCCGAACCGCCGATCAACTCGGGGATGGCGGGCACCAGCATTTCCAGCGCCTTCTGGCTGGCCTGACGGGTCGCCAGCTTGGGCTTTTGTTCGGCCAGACTGGCCTTGTAGTCACGCATGGCGTCGGCGTAGCCCTCGGGCAGCTTGCCCGCCATCACGCGCTCAAACTCGGCGCGTTGCGGGTGCTTGGCCAGACGCTTCAACCAGGCGCGGCGCGTGCTGGCACCGCGACTGCCGGTGGCTTTCCAAGGAGCAGCCACAGTTTCGGGTACGGTGAACGGCAGGTGCGGCCAGCCCAGTGCGGCCTTGGCCTGCTCGGCTTCCGCCCCGCCCAATGCTGCGCCGTGGCTGCCGGCGGTGCCCGCCTTGGTGGGAGCGCCAAAGCCGATGATGGTCTTGCAGGCGATGATGGTCGGTTTGGACGATTTAGCAGCAAAATTCAGAGCGGCTTGCACGGCGGCAAAATCATGCCCATCCACCCGGCGCGTGGCCCAGCCGTATGCGGCAAAGCGCTTCAACGGGTCTTCCGAGGTGGACATGCTGGTGCTGCCGTCGATCGAGATGCTGTTGTCATCCCATAAAATGGTTAGTTTATTCAGTTTCAGGTGCCCAGCCAGGCCACCGGCTTCATGGCTGATACCCTCCATCAGGCAGCCGTCGCCGGCGATCACGAAAGTGCGGTGGTCCACCAAGCTCTTGCCGAATTTGGCTGCCAGCAGCCGCTCGGCGATGGCCATACCGACAGCGGTCGCCAGACCCTGGCCAAGCGGGCCGGTGGTCATCTCGATGGCGGGGTGCTCATGGTATTCCGGGTGCCCGGCGGTGATGGAATGCAATTGCCGGAAATTTTTCAAATCATTGATGGTCATACCGTCATGGCCGGTCAGATGCAGCAGTGAGTACAGCAACATCGAGCCGTGGCCGGCTGACAGCACAAAGCGGTCACGATCCGGCCATTTCGGGTCGGCGGCGTCAAACTTCATCGCCTTGGTCCAGAGCGCCGTGGCGGCATCGGCCATGCCCATGGGCATGCCGGGATGACCGGATTTGGCGGCTTCCACCGCGTCAATCGTGAGCGCCCGAATGGCGTTGGCCATATCGCGCTCCGGCGTTGCCGGCTGAGCCAAAATTGCGGCCTGACGCGCTAACACTGCGCTGTTGTCAGAATTATCGTCGATGCTTGCCATGTCTTATTCGTTCCAACCTGATTAGGCTGTCCATAATAGGCAACACGGCGCGCAGCAACCCAAGTCGCACTTAATCCCTGTTAAAGTGCTACTTAAAGGTTTTGGGAATTATAACTATTGTTGCTTAAAATACCCGGCCAGAGCCGCAGTGGCACGCTGCCAGCTGTCGGTGCTGTCGGCCGGGTCGTAATGCTCTCCTTCGGTGATAAAATCATGTTGGGCATTGGGGTAGGTCACCACGGTAATTGGCGCATTGGCTTGCGTTGCGGCGGCGGCGATCGCCTGTGCCGTGGCAATCAGGCAACAGCTTTTGTAGGTATCCTGCACGCCTGCGAACATTAAAATAGGCACTTTCACAGTACTGACGAACTTCGGAGCGTCCTTGATCGGCGTGGTGAGCGGATACCAGGCAACAATGCCGTTAACTAGGTCCGGCCAGTGCGAGGCGTAAAATAGTGCCAAGCCGCCGCCGAGCGAAAAGCCTGCAACCGCCACTTTACCCGGCATGCCATGCTGGGCTTGCTGCGCCTGCATAATTTGGTTGTGCAGCGACTGGCCCTTGTCACCTTCCATATTGTTGCCGTCGAGCAGAACCGCGTCATAGCCCATGGCGGCAATTTGCTTCGCCATCGGCCAGTCAGCGTTGGCCCCCATCTGGCCTGAAATCACCACTACTACCGGGCCTTTGCCTTGCGGTGGTGGGAATTCCGTCTGGGCGTTCGCCAGTGTGCGGGTCAAAAATATTGTGGCCAGCAGCATGATTGAGGGTAACCAATAAATCCGCGAAGACTTGTTCATGGCTCGTTCTCCTGTGCGAGGAACATCAGAAATTCAGGCGGCTTTTATTTGTATTGGACGAAATTCAAGCGGTGAGGGGTTATTACGGCAGGCAACATAATAAATCAGAACTTGAAGTGGTCAGCCATTGCGGCAGCAAAAACTTCTCCTGCGCCAGGGCCGGAAAAATAGGTCTGCACGGAAGAATAACGAATGCTGCCAGCTAGTTATGCGGCGGGGGTGGTCTCATTTGGCTTCCCTCCGGCTTTGACGGTGAGACTATCCGAACCGGGTTCATTGCACAATCTGATAAATCAGAACTTCAGCCAACGCGGCACGTGCTTGGCATAATTTTGCCACTCAGGGCCGAATAAGGCGGCCAGATGACCTTCCTCACGCCGGATCGCCAGGATCGTAACGGCCTGAACGGCGGCGGCATCGAGCACGGCAAACCATAAATTACTGAAGGCCACGGCGGCACCGACCAATAGAATGGTATTGCCCAGGTAAATCGGGTTGCGTGACACTGAAAAGGGAAAGCTCGTTACCAGGGCCGTGGCGGCGCGATGCGGGAGGATATTGGCATGGTGGCGATACATCGAGATCATTGCGAAGAGGTCGAATGAAAGTCCTGCCAGCATCACGATGGCACCAACAGGGTGCAGTGCCGGCGGCAGAAATCCGCCTACCGGTATCAGTCTATTTAGCAGCCAGGCTGCCAGGGCGGCAGCTCCATAGATTATCGGGGGCCAAGGCACAGTGTTTGGTGCGGCGGCAGATGGTTCCATGGCCGCTATATGGCCCCAAATCTAGCCCTGCGCTACGGTCTTTCCCGAATCCCGGCCTATTGCTAGTGTAGCCCGAATCGGCGGCACTAAAGCTGGCGTTGGGGACAATATTATGAAGTTCAAGGCTGATCGTGCCACCCTGATGAAGTCTCTGGCCCATGTGCAGAACGTCGTCGAGAAGCGTAATACCATCCCCATTCTGGCGAATGTGCTTTTGGCTGTGCGTGATGGCAAGCTGACGATCGCCGCCACAGACCTTGAAATTGCCCTCGTTGAGGAAGTGCCGGCGCAGACCACCCGTAACGGGGCCATCACAGTTCCAGCCGCTACCTTGTACGAAATTGTCCGCCGCCAGCCTGAAAATGCCGAAATTGAGCTTGACCATCCAGGTGGAGATGCCCAGCTGGCGCTGCGAGCCGGCCGCTATGCTACCAGTCTGGTGGCTCTCAGCGTTGATGAATTCCCTAAGCTCGATGCCGGTAAGCTCTCCCATACGTTTACCCTGTCGGCCGTGAATTTGCGCGGGTTGATTGATCGCACGAAGTTCGCGATCTCAACCGAGGAGACCCGCTATTACCTCAATGGCATTTTTCTACACGCTGCGGAATCTGATGGTGAGCCGGTGTTGCGCGCCGTGGCGACCGATGGGCATCGTCTCGCCAGGGTTGAGGAGCCTTTGCCAGAAGGTGCCGCGGGAATGCCGGGCGTGATTATTCCACGTAAGACCGTCAATGAGTTGCGCAAGTTGCTCGACGAAGTGAGCGGAGAGATCGAGATTGCGCTGTCGGAGACCCGTATCCAGTTCACGATCGGCACGATGCGGTTGACCAGCAAATTGATCGACGGCACTTTCCCCGATTATGACCGGGTAATTCCACGCGGTAATGATAAAATCCTGCGCGTTAATCAGAAGGATTTTTCGGCGGCGGTATCGCGTGTCTCGGCCATCTCCTCCGAGCGTCATCGGCCGGTGAAACTCTCCTTGGCGAAGGATTTGCTGGTGATCTCCGCGGCCAGTCCGGAGCAGGGAACGGCTTCTGAGGAATTGGACGCTGACCGGATCAAGTACGATGCAGGCCCTCTCGAAATTGGCTTTCAGGCGCGTTATTTGAACGATGTGACCGAGCAGATTGAGGGCGACGTGGAGTTTGTATTCGCCGACGGTGCGGCTCCCACCTTGGTGCGTGACCCTAATGATCTGCGGGCGGTATACGTGCTTATGCCCATGCGTGTGTGAGCACGAAACAATTGATCGGGGTTTAAGCAACGCTTCTCCGCCTAACCCTTACGGACTTTCGGTCTTACAAGGCGCTGCGGTTTACCCCCGCAGCGCCTGTATGCGTTTTCACGGGGCCCAACGGTTCAGGCAAGACCAATTTGCTGGAAGCGGTCTCGCTGCTGGTGCCAGGCCGTGGTTTGCGTGGCGCCAAATTTTCCGAACTAGCTAGGCAGGGGAAGGAAGCGAGCGGCGGTTGGGCAGTTGCAGCCACGTTGAGCGGTTCGCAGGGTAATTTCGAGATAGGCACCGGCACCGGGGATGATCAGGAGCGCCGGGTGTTTCGGCTTGATGGCGCGGCACCGCGCAGTCAAGCGGAAATTGGTGCACGATTGGCGGCGGTCTGGCTCACGCCGCAAATGGATCGGCTATTTACTGAAGCGGCCTCTGGGCGGCGAAAGTTTCTTGACCGGTTGGTGGTAGCGCTTGAACCCGCGCATGCACGGCAGATTGCAGCGTTCGAGGCGGCGTCCTCACAGCGTAACCGGTTGTTGGCGAACGGTGGGGCGGACCCGGATTGGCTGGCAGGGTTGGAGGACTCCATGGCCCGCCATGCCGTCGCCGCGACGGCGACACGTGCGGCTTTGGTCAGCCGGCTGAATGCAGCCTTGGCGGGCGGCGCAGCAGCGCCCTTTCCAGCGGTTACACTGGCGCTTGATTGTCCCATAGCGGACCGGCTGCTCCACGCCCCGGCGCTCGGAGTGGAGGATTTTTTAAGAGCCGCCTTGCGCGATGCCCGAATTGCTGATGCTACCCGCGGCACCGCAAGTTTTGGACCCAACCGGGCGGATATGATTATTGCCGATGCAAGCACCGGCCGCCCCGCCGGCCTGTCCTCGACCGGCCAACAAAAATCTATGCTCATAGGCATTGTTCTGGGCCATGCCGCCTTAATTGCCGCGGCCAGGGGGGTTGCCCCGTTATTGTTGCTGGATGAACCCCTGGTGCATCTGGATAGCGCCATGCGAGAAGCTCTTTTTGGGGCGTTGGGGACACAAAATTTTCACGCTTTGCTGACAGGCACGGATGTTGAGCCTTTTGGCACGCTGGCAGCAGCCTATTATCGGGTTCAAGAGGGCCGTATAGAACCTGCATGAATATGCGAATTCTCATACTGGGTGACTTAGTTGGCCGTTCTGGCCGCGATGCGGTGATTGCCGCTCTGCCGGGGCTGCGTGCCCAGACCAGGGCGGATTTTGTGGCGGTAAATGGCGAAAATGCCTCGCACGGTTTCGGCCTGGCCCCTGACATGGCGGACGCATTGTTTGCTGCGGGTGCCGATGCCATCACTTTGGGAAACCATGCCTGGGATCGCCGTGAGATTATTCCCTATATTGCCAAGGAACCCAGGCTGATCCGCCCGCTGAATTTTCCGCCTGGCACGCCGGGCAATGGCGCGTCCATTATAACCTTGAAGGATGGCCGTAAGGTTTTGATTACGCAGTTGATGGGCCGACTGTTTATGGACCCGCTGGATGACCCGTTCCGCGCTATGGAGGAATTACTTGCGCGCAATAAACTCGGATTAAACTGCCAGGGGGTGTTTGTTGATTTTCACGGTGAGGCGACGTCTGAGAAAATGGCGTTTGCACACGCATTTGATGGCCGGGTTTCTGCAGTTGTTGGTACGCATACCCATATTCCTACAGCGGACCACCAAGTGTTGCCCGGTGGCACGGGGTTTACCGCCGATTTAGGGATGTGTGGCGATTATGACAGCGTGATCGGCATGACGAAGGAACCTTCGATTGCAAAATTTACCAAAAAAATGCCTGGTGAGCGTTTGGCCCCGGCAGAAGGGCCAGCTACGATTTGCGGGACATTTATTGAGTTGAATGATAAAGGTCTGGCCTTACGCATTGAGCCGGTGCGTCTTGGTGGGCGGTTATTGCCGACGATGCCCGTGGTATGAGTAAACGCGATTTCATCAAATAGTCATTGGTTATTCCTGAAAAGCAGCTTGTTGTTTACAAGTTTTTAGGCGCATCAGCGGTAGCTATTTCCTTTTATCAAATGGGATAAATTGCGTGAAATTTTTGAGCTTATTGGGTGCGCTCTCGCTGGCCATGTTGGCGGCAAATACAGTACCTGCCCAGGCGCAACCGCAGTATAAACTTACCAAAACCGTTACCCTGGGTGGCGCGATAAAATGGGATTATCTGCATTTCGATGCCGCGACTGACCGTTTATACGTCTCGCATGGCGATGTGGTGGATGTGCTGAATGGCAAAACCGGCGCCAAAATTGGCGAACTTCGCGGCTTGCCCGGCAGTCATGGCATTACGGTGGACCCTGCCAGTGGGCTGGTTTACGCTGATAGCGCCAAAAATAATCAGGCCATTGCGTTTGATCCCAAGAATTTCAAGCCGGTCGCCACAATGCCGGTGGTGCGGGATGCCGATGGCATGGCATATGATGCCCGAAGCCGGCAGATTTTTGTGGCAGGCGGTGATGGCAAAGCCATCACCCCGATCAGCACGGTGACACAAAAACCCGCTCCCGACATCGCGCTTGGTGGTTCGCCAGAATTTCTGGTGGCTGATGATGCTGGTTCGCTTTATGCGAATATCAACGACAAGAATGAGATTGTTCGGATTGACACCAAAACGAACACTGTTGCGGCGCGCTGGCCAGTGACCCCGTGCGAGAGCCCGACCGGCCTGGCGATTGATGCCAAAAACCGTCTGCTGTTTTCCTCATGCCATAGTGGCGTGATGATTGTGATGAATGCTGATACTGGCAAAATTGTCGCATCGCTGCCCATCGGCAATGGCACTGATGCCGCCGCGTTTGATGTGACAACTCATCAGGCATTTTCATCGAATGCTGATGGCACATTGAATGTGATTGGTGAAACTTCCACCACGGCCTTCACGGAAGTCTCGATACCGACCGCCAAAGCCGCCCGCACCATGGCAGTGAACCCTGCCACCGGGCGAATTTATTTAATCACCGCTACGGTGATCTCAACCACACCGCCTGCCATACCCGGCGGGCGAATCCATTATGTGTTCGCGCCAGGGTCAGTGAAATTACTGATCTTCGATCCAGTCAAATGAGCGTTGCACGGCTTTATGCCAAGATGCATAAAGCTTGGTGCGCAAGCGCTCATCCATTGTCGGCGTAAAAATTTTGTCGGGGTGCCAATTTGCGTGTAATTCGTTCGTGTCATTCCAAAAACCAGTTGCCAGGCCGGCTGCATAGGCGGCACCGAGAGCTGTCGTTTCGCGGATTTTTGGTCTAATAACTGGCACATTTAGAATATCAGCCTGAAATTGCATGAGCAGCTCATTAGCGACCATGCCACCGTCAGTCTTCAAGGCAGCGAGCGCAATGCCACTGTCCTTGGCCATGGCATCGACAACATCGCGTACCTGATAGGCGGTGGCTTCGAGGGCGGCTCGTGCGATATGGGCGCGGTTGGCATAACGGGTTAGCCCGGTGATGACGCCGCGGGCATCTTCCCGCCAATAAGGGGCATAAAGGCCTGAGAAGGCCGGAACGATATAGACGTCGCCATTGTCTGGCACCGCCGATGCCAAGGCTTCGATTTGCGCCGCAGATTCAAATAACTGCAGATTATCTCTCAACCATTGCACTAACGCACCCGTAATGGCGATAGCGCCTTCAAGCGCATAGTGAGGTGGCGCGTTGCCGAATTGGTAGGCGATCGTGGTGAGTAACCCAGCGGTTGATTGCACCGGTATGGTGCCGGTATTCATGAGGAGAAAAGAGCCTGTGCCGTAGGTATTTTTGGCTTCGCCCGGTTTGAAGCCGGTTTGGCCAACGAGCGCGGCTTGTTGATCGCCCAGCATTCCGGCCAATGTGACGCCTTTGAGCGGTCCCCGCTTGATGACGCCATAAATTTCTGACGAAGGTTTGATAATTGGGAGGCACGCAGCAGGAATATTGAAAGTCGTTAGGATAGATTCATCCCAGTTACATGTTTCGATGTTCATAAGTTGGGTGCGGCTGGCATTGGAAACATCGGTGATGTGCTGGTCCGTCAGATTCCACGCCAGCCAACTGTCCATGGTTCCGAATAAAGCATTACCGAGTGTTGCTTCGGAGCGAGCACCTGTCACATTCTCGAGTAACCAATTAAGTTTCAGTCCCGAAAAATAACTGGTCAATGGCAGGCCTGTTCTACCGCGAAATTGATCTTGTCCGCCCTGGCGAATGAAATCGGCGACTTTGTCGTCAACCCTGGTATCTTGCCAGACAAGTGCATTGTGCAACGGCCTGCCAGTTTGACGGTCCCACAGAATCGTTGTTTCGCGCTGATTGGTAATACCAACGCTATCAAGGTCTGTTGCACTTAAATTGCCCTGTGTCAGGGCCGCCGTAATCACCTCGTCGGTATTTCGTAAAATTTCTATGGGATCATGCTCAACCCAGCCGGGCTGAGGAAAGATCTGGCGATGCTCCTTCTGCGCTGAGGCTAGGATCGCTCCTGATTTATCAAACACAATGAACCTTGTGCTACTGGTTCCTTGATCGATGGCGCCGACGTATTTTGTCATTCTGAAAATCGACCTATTTCACAAACATTTCCAATTATTTTACTTTTTTTGGTGACTGGTTGGCAGCCTCTCAAAAATAAACCATAAAACAGCCAAAATCAAATCGCAATGTGAAGGCAAATGTTATGAATTTTCAGAGGATACAGGACGTTCTTGACGAGGCGGTAAGGAGTGGCGCCATCGCTGGTGCCGTAGCGGCAGCCACTGACCCTGTCAGCACAATTTTTGAAATTTCATCTGGCCGTCAGAGTTTAGATGGTCCTGCGCTGATGCAGAGTGATAGTGTTTTTCGAATAGCCTCGATGACGAAGGCTTTGACAAGTGTTGCCGCGTTGCAGCAGGTTGAAGTGGGAGCTCTGAAGCTGGATGCACCGCTATACGAAATGTTGCCCGATTTGGCGTCGCCGCAAGTGCTTGAAGGCTTTGACATTGACGGCAGACCTCAAATGCGGCCAGCCGTTGGCAGCATAACCCTCCGGCAGTTACTTACTCATACTGCGGGCTTTTCTTATGAATTTCTGAATCCGAAACTAGCGCGTTATTTGAAGGAGACAAACGCTCCAAGTGCTTCTACTGGACTATGGGCGGGGTTGAAGCAGCCATTGATGTCTGACCCTGGGACAAGTTGGGAATATGGCATTAATACAGATTGGGCCGGCAGAGCTGTGGAAGTTGCTTCGGGCCTGCAGCTTGATGCCTATTTTGATAAATACATTACCGGCCCTTTGGGAATGCGAGATACGCTGTTTTTACCTACACCGGCTCAGGCATCGCGGCGCGCAGCGATGCATGCTCGTGATGCGGATGGCCGTCTAAAAGTGATACCGTCTGAACCGCGCCCGGCGCCGGAGTTTTTAAGTGGCGGTGGTGGCCTATATTCAACTGCCCCTGATTATTTAGCCTTCATGCGGATGATTTTGACCAACGGTGGAAAATTGTTGCAGCGGGAAACCGTAGAGATGATGGGTGTCAATCAGATAGGGTCTTTGCGCGCCGGCGTTCTGGGGAGTGTTAATCCTGCTTTGTGTTATGGGGTTGATTTTTATCCGGGAGTGGGCGCAAAATGGGGTCTTGGTTTTATATTAAATCCCGCCACGGGACGTTATGGCCGCAGTGCCGGCAGCTTGGCGTGGGCCGGTTTGCCGAACTGCTATTACTGGATTGATTTACCTCGCAAAATCGCTGTTGTGATATTAATGCAATTGATGCCGTTTGGTGATCCGGTAGCCGTTAAAATCCATGAAGCATTTGAAGCCGCAGTTTATGCTTCACTTTGAGGTGAAATAACCGCATTATTGCAGCATATAACAACCAAGAAAGGGGCGGCCCATGGATATTACCGCGCGCGTTGATTGCCCGTCAGGCATGGATGAGGCCGAGTGGCAGGTGCGGTGTGATTTGGCGGCGCTTTACCGGTTGGTCGCGCATTTTCGGATGACGGATTTCATCTACACTCATATTAGTGCCCGCGTGCCAGGACCTGAGCATCATTTTCTCATCAATCAGTATGGCGTTTTATTTGAAGACATGTGCGCCTCGGATTTGGTGAAGGTCGGACTGGATGGTAAAATTATTAACCAGAATGCAGCGGGAACCAAGTTTATCAATGAGGCCGGGTTTACCATACATTCAGCTATACACGCGGCACGAGAGGATTTGATCTGTGTGGTGCACACCCACACTGCGGCAGGTATGGCTGTATCGGCCCAGGCGCACGGATTGCTGCCGATTACCCAGCATGCCCTAAAGTTTCACGGCTGTTTGTCTTATCATGGATATGAAGGGATTGCGTTGGAGTTAGATGAACGTCCTCGTTTGGTCGCCGATTTGGGGCCGTCCAACCGGGCCATGATCCTCACGAATCACGGGCTATTGGCGGCTGGCCGCTCGATTGCCGAAGCATTTCTTGAAATCTATTATTTGGAACGGGCGTGCCAGGCTCAAGTGGCCGCGTTGTCGGGAGGTTCCAAGTTGATATTTCCGCCTGTGGCCGTGCAGGAGCATACAGCCCGGCAGTTTAATCCGCCCGAACCGTATCTTTCTGCGCATTGCAAAATGGCCTGGAAGTCGGCGCTTCGCTTGATTGAAAATACAGGCACTGACTACCGGTGCTAGCCCAGCGCGTACTCGGCTTCCTGGGTGTAGGTTGGCTGGTCCTTGCCGAGGAAGGAACTGAACAAGGTCACATTGTCAGCGCGGATCGGGAT
This sequence comes from Acidocella sp., assembly GCA_031291755.1. Taxonomy (GTDB): domain Bacteria; phylum Pseudomonadota; class Alphaproteobacteria; order Acetobacterales; family Acetobacteraceae; genus Acidocella. Next base: position 85,001 of record JARLIK010000019.1, read on the forward strand.
TGAGCGGTAAAGATTATTCGCCTGCACGAAGGCGGCAAGGTTTGGGGTGACCGGCACGTCCATGCGAGCCAGGGCTACATGGGGCGTAAATCGCCGGCGGTCAGGCGGCATGCCTATTCTGTGCAGGGCGGTTTCCACCTTGGCCTGCAGCTTCGTTAAATGCTCATTACGTTCGACGCCGGCCCACAAGCATGAAACCCGCCCGGCTTTTTCAAACCACCCAAGGCCTGACAGTGAAAAGGCAAAACTGCGGCCGCGTAGTGAGGCCAAGGCATGGTCGATTTCCTCAGCTTGCAGGCGATTTGCCTCTCCGATGAAGCGGAGGGTCAGGTGGAAATTGTCGGTTGGAACCCAACGAGCGCCCGGCATGTTAAAGGTGAGATCGCTCAATTCATCTTTGACTTCCCAAGGGAGGTCGAGGGCCACGAACAGGCGCATGGTTCAGCCGCCTTTTTGATAGAGTGGTCACGATTCGCATGAGAATCTTGCAATAACAAAGAGCAGAAGGTCAATCTTTAAATCGGGGCTGTGGCTTTGCTGAGCCAAGCCAGTGTTTTGGCATCCCGTTCGGGGTCGAGTTGCGAGGCCAGCCGCTGACGAACCTTGGAATGGTAGGTATTCAGCCAGTTTATCGCGTTAGGAGTCAGGAAGGCCGGGTCAATGAGCGCGTTATCGAAGGGCGCTAAGGTCAATGTCTCGAAATGCAGGAACTTCCGTGTGGTGTCTGAGAATGGGGCGGGCTGCGCCAATATTAAATTTTCGAGGCGGATGCCGTAACTGCCGGGCAGGTAATAACCAGGTTCATTGGAGAGAATCATCCCGACCTGCAGCGGCACCGGCTTGGCGGTGCGCGAAATGCTCGCCGGGCCTTCATGAACCGACAAATAGGAGCCAACGCCGTGGCCGGTGCCGTGGTCATAATCGAGCCCGGCCTGCCATAATGAGCCGCGCGCCAAAGCGTCGAGATGCGGGCCGGCGACGCCCTCAGGGAATACTGCCTCCGCAATGGCGATGTGACCGGCAAGTACCCTTGTATAGCGCTCCTTGATGTCTTGCGGTGCCGTGCCGGGGCCGGTCCAAATGGTCCGCGTGATGTCGGTGGTGCCGTCCAGATACTGGCCGCCGCTATCGATCAGATAGGCTTCATCAGGGTTGAGGGGACGGTTGCTCGCAGGGGTCACCCGGTAATGGATGATGGCGCCGTGCTCGCCAGCACCTGAGATGGCGGGGAAACTCTCGCCTTTGAACTTGTCTCCCATGGCCCGAAAGGTCAGCAATTTTGCGGCGGCGGACATTTCCGTTTCACGGCCTTGCGGTGCCGCCTCGGCCAGCCAGGCTAAAAATCTTGCCATGGCGGTTCCGTCGCGGAGATGGGCGGCGCGAGCCCCGGCTTGTTCAATGGCATTTTTGCAGGCTCTGGGCAGAGCCACAGGGTCAGGCCCTAGGGCTATTTTGGCCCCGGCAGCTTCCAACGTAGTTTTGAACCATGCCGGCATGGTGGCGCTGTCATAGCGGATTGTTTTGCCGGTCAGTGCCTGAAGAGACGCCGCCATGGTACGCCGATCGGCGATGGTGATATCGGTGCCGAGGTGGGTCATTGTCTCCGGCGGCAGTTTCTCGGGAGGCATAAAAATGGTTGCGCTGGCGTCGGCGTTGACTAGTGCAAAGCCAAGGGTGACGGGGGTGAACTCAAGATCACTGCCGCGGAGATTGAACAGCCAAGCCAAAGATGCGGGGTCGGTTAAAATTGCCGCATTCTGGGCGGCTTTGAGGAGAAGCTGGGCAAGGTCTTGGCGCTTTTCAGCGGAGGATCGGCCGGCATAGGCGATATCGTGAGGTACAGCCGGTGCCATCGGCGAAGCCGGCCGGTCGGCCCATAGGCTGTCAATTGGGTTTGGCTCGACGGGGACCATTTTTGATTCAGAAAATCGCGCCAGAAAGTCGGGTGAAACGAGCATGGGATCGTACCCGATCCTTAGGCCGTCAGCGTTGGCCTTCAACCAGGCTTCGGGCGGATGCTCAGTGATATGGATTTGCTCCCACAAATCTGCATCGGTCTCGGTTTTGAGTTGCAGCGTGTAGCGGCCATCAGAAAATACCGCGGCCTTGTCGGGTAATATGATCGCTAGCCCGGCGCTGCCGGTGAAACCACTTATAAAGGCGAGCCTTTCTGCCGATGCCGGGACATATTCGCCAAGATGTTCATCGGATCGTGGAATTAGAAACCCATCTAACTCTAATGCCAGCAACTTTGCCCGAAGAGCGGAAATTCGGGCACTATGTAATTTAATCATATCTTACCTCTTATCATGCGATTGACGCATATCTGACTCGGCGGTGATATTAGCCTAAAAATTCAGCAAATGTGCTACAGAATTAGGCGAGATGATGCTGCTCAGCTGTTTCGGCTAGGCCGTCATTCTAGAATCATAGGTGCGTATCATGACTACCAATATTTATAATTCCTTCTCACTCGGTAAGGTTGGCTCGCTGCTGTTCGCGCGCCAAACGCCGATGGTTGCTGCGGAACGGCACCCGACATTGCTGGCATCGCTGAAAGCTTGGCGTGAGCGGCGGGCTGCGAAGGCTGAGTTGGAATCACTTTCTGATCGAGAGCTTGCTGACATTGGCGTAACGCGTCAGGAAATTTCATCTGTGGTCGTTCGCGGGCCGCGCTAGAAATTGCCGCGGCGGCGCAGAATAAGCGTCGTCCAGGCGCCATCGATGACCCGGGTGTTGAGTGTTAACCCGGCCCGCCGATGGGCCGAGAGAACCCAGTTAGCTTGAATCGAGAGCAGTCCGGCGAGGATGGCAATCCCGCCGGGCTGCAGATTTTGGGCTAAGTGGTGCGCCATTGCGCAGAGCGGGCGCGCCAGGATGTTGGCAAATACCAGGTCGTAGGGGGCGGCGCGTTGGATGCGTTTGTCCATCCAGCCGTCTGCTTTGATGGCACGGATGTGCTTGGCGACGCCGTTCAATTTTGCATTGCCGGAGGCGACCCGCGCGGCGCGCGGATCGATGTCGCTCGCCAGCACGTTCCTATGCAGCAGCTTTGCCGCCGCAATGGCCAGCACGCCTGAGCCGGTGCCGAGATCGAGAATACGCATAGGGCGATGGTGACGCGCGATATGTTCGAGCGCGATCAGGCAGCCGCGGGTGGAGTTGTGTTCGCCGGTGCCAAAGGCAAGGCCTGCATCCAGGGTTAGGGTAATCCGGCCAGGGATGGCGGCGGCGTTGATATGGGTGCCGCGAACGACGAAACGCTTGCCAATGATTTGTTCGGGAAACGCCGCCTTGGTGCGAGCGAGCCAACCGCCTACCGGCACTAAGCTGCGGGCAATCTCAGGAGAGTATCCGGTAAGAATTTCAGCGACGGCCAATGCCGATGATAATTCGGCCTCGTAAGCGCCACGCTCCTTGACGCCTTGAATGTCCCAAAGATTATTGTCTTCATCATAAAAAAATGACACGGCACGGCACACGGCGCCCAATGCGGCTTCGTATGTTTCCATCGCGTCAGCCGGCACGATGATGGCAATGCAGTCCAGTAGTTCAGGCGCCATGTTTTTCTATAAACCTATCTAGTACGCGTTTTTTGCCGGAAGTTTCAAAGTTTATGTCCAGCCGGTCGTCCTCAACGGCAGTGACGATGCCATAGCCGAATTTTTGGTGGAATACCCGCGTGCCAACCAAAATGTTTCGGGCTTGGCTAGCTCGAGATGGTTGGTTTGAATGATCCACTTGGCGCGGCCGGCTTGCCATGACGGAAAATTGTGCTGGTGCTGAAAGCGGCTTTGATTTGTTGATCGCAGCGGAGCCGGATGTTGTGATGAATTCGGGCGGTAATTCTTCGATGAAGCGGCTGGGGATTGAGGCTTGCCAATTGGCATAGATGCGGCGGTTGGCGGCATGCGAGATGATGGCGCGCTCCCGGGCGCGGGTAATGCCGACGTACGCAAGGCGGCGCTCTTCCTCGAGGCTTTTCAGTCCGCCTTCGTCCAAAGCCCGTTGATTGGGAAATACGCCTTCCTCCCAGCCGGGGAGAAACACCGTATCGAATTCCAAACCCTTCGCACCATGCAAGGTCATCATGCTGAGTTTTGCATCGCTGGTGTTTTCTTCATTTTCCATTACCAGTGCAACGTGATCCAGAAATCCTTGCAACGTTTCAAAATCGGCGATGGCGCGAACAAGCTCTTTGAGGTTTTCAAGCCGGCCTGGGGCGTCAGGGGATTTATCAGCCTGCCACATGGCAGTGTAGCCGGATTCATCAAGCAAGGTGGCGAGTGTGACAACATGGCCCTCGCGCCCGAGCATGGCGCGCCATTGTTCAAACTGGTGCAGAAAATTCTTCATGGTATCACGCAGCTTGCCGCGCAGATCACCCGACGAAATCAAAAATTCTGTTGCCGCATAAAGCGAGATTTGCGCCGTGCGGGCCTTGTTATGCATGGCCCGTAGTGAGACGTCGCCGACGCCGCGTTTTGGCGTATTGATAATTCTTTCGAAGGCCAGATCGTCAGATGGTTGTGCGAGCACGCGCAAATAGGCGATGGCGTCACGGATTTCCGCTCGCTCATAAAAGCGTAAGCCACCGACGATCCGGTAGGGCACACCTAAAGTTATCAAACGCTCCTCGAACGCGCGGGTCTGGAAGCCGGCGCGTACCAGAATAGCCATCTCGGCGAGTGAGTTACCATTGCGGCGCAGCGCTTCCACGCGGCTGCCGACCATTCGGGCCTCTTCCTCAGAATCCCACAACGCGACGATCTCGACGTTTTCGCCGGCTGAGTTGCTACGCCCGGAATGCAAGGTCTTCCCGAGCCGGGATTCATTATGTGAGATAAGATGCGAAGCGGCGGCGAGGATCGGGGCCGTTGAGCGGTAATTGGCCTCTAGCTTGACAATTTTAGCGCCCGGAAAATCCCGTTCGAATTTCAGGATGTTCTCGATTTCGGCGCCGCGCCAGGAATAGATGCTTTGATCATCATCACCCACGCAGCAAATATTTTTATGTGCCTGCGCCAACAGCCGCAGCCAGTAGTATTGGACGAGATTGGTGTCCTGGTATTCATCAACCAATATATAACGAAAAGCCCGATGATAGGTAGCCAGCACTTCGGGATCGGTTTTCAGCAGATGTGTCGTCAGAAGCAGTAAGTCACCGAAGTCGGCGGCGTTTAACGTTTGTAGTCTGGCCTGATAATCGGCGTACAAGGATTTTGCCTTGCCGTTGGCAAAATCACTGTCCTGGTCAGAAGGAATTTCACTGGGCATGAAGCCGCGGTCTTTCCAGCCTTGGATCAGCGCCATCAACGCTTTTGGGGGCCAGCGTTTTATGTCGATCCGGGCGGCTTCCATGATTTGCTTGAGCAGGCGCAGCTGGTCGTCCGGGTCGAGGATTGAGAAGTTACTTTGCAGTCCTACCCGGTCAGCAAACCGCCGGAGCATGCGGGCGCCAAGGGCGTGGAAGGTGCCAAGCCACAGGCCTTCCGCCGGCTGGCCGATGATTTTGGCCACCCGCTCGCGCATTTCGCGAGCGGCTTTGTTGGTGAATGTGACGGTGAGTATTTGATTTGGAAATGCCCGCTTGGTGAGCAAAATATGGGCAAAGCGGGTTGTCAGCACCCGCGTTTTGCCGGTGCCAGCCCCGGCGAGGACCAGTAATGGTCCCTCGGTGGCCTCGACGGCATCGCGCTGGGCGGTGTTCAGCCCCTCAAGGTAGGCGCTCAAACTGCCGCCGGTTTCACACCCAAAATCCGTGCAATCGCGTACACAAGGTCAGGCCGGTTCAATGTGTAGAAATGGAATTCATCCACACCATTGGCCTGTAAAAAGCGCACCTGCTCAGCCGCGGTGGCGGCGGCGACCATCCGGCGGGTTTCGGCATCTTCCTCCAACCCGTCGAACAGATCAGCCATCCAGTCGGGCACCGAGGTTCCGCAGCTTTTGCAGAATTTGGCGGCTTGCACGAAATTTGAAACCGGCATGATTCCAGGCACGATCGGCGCCGTAATGCCGGTGGCAACTGCCTTGTCGAGGAAGCGCAGGAAGGTGGCATTTTCGAAAAAGACCTGGGTGATGGCCCTTGTGGCACCGGCGTCGAGTTTGCGCTTGAGATTATCCAGATCCGCTTCGGCACTGGTGGCTTGCGGATGCACCTCGGGGTAGGCAGCGACGGTGATTTCAAAGTCAGCGACGCGCTTTAGCCCCGCCACTAGATCGGCAGCGTAGGCGTAGCCGCCGGGGTGAGGCGTATAGGTCTGGCCGGCAGGGGCATCGCCGCGCAGTGCTACGATATGCCGAATCCCGGCCTCCCAGTAGCGGCGGGCCACCTCATCAACTTCCGCCCGGGTTGCGCCAACGCAAGTGAGATGAGCGGCGGGCACCAGGTTGGTCTCCTGCACCAGACGCACCAGAGTGGCATGGGTACGCTCCTGGGTGCTGCCGCCAGCGCCGTAAGTCACTGATACAAACCGTGGCCGCAACGTTGCCAGACGCTCGACGCAGGCCCAAAGCTGGGCCTCCAAGGCAGGGGTCTTCGGCGGGAAAAATTCAAATGAAATGGCCGGTGCACCGGCGTCAGCCCGGCCCGGCAGGGGCATAACGCGCTCACCAGCTACCCAGCGTTCCAGGGTATCGCGGGGTGGGGAATGGGTCATTATAAATATCAAATCCGGGTTATCGAGGTGTTGGGGGCCTTTTGTGGCACTCCGGGCCATTTTCGCAAGTGCCTTTTGTTCATCAAAGCGATACTGTTATCATCTCTTTATATTGTGACCAGTTGATCCTGCCTCAATGTGAGATACATAACCCATGGACCATAATCGGCGCTTTGCTGGTTGGACGAGGAGGCTTGAGTGCTGAAGAATTCTGTTTTGCGCTTTTTTGGGGCTAATTCTGGCAGAAAATCAAGGTTTTTGGCTGGAATTGCGGTTCCAGGCTTGCTCGCTGGCTTGCTGGCGGGTTGCGCAACCCCGCCCCCACAGTCCGATACGGAGGACTATCAAGCGTATATTCAGCAAAATGACCCGCTCGAGCCCACCAATCGGGTATTCTACAGCGTCAATGACAAGATCGACCGTTATGCCCTCAAGCCAGTGGCCGAGGGGTATGTGCACATCACGACTCAGCCAATTCGCAACCATGTCGGTGATTTTGTCACCAACATATCGGAACCGGGACGCCTGATTTATTTCATGTTCGGCGGCAAGCCGCGTGATGCTGGTACCTCCTTGGTGCGGTTTCTGGTTGATTCGACGATCGGAATCGGGGGCATTTTTGACCCTGCAACCTCGCTTGGCTACCCGGAGACCGATACAGACTTTGGCTTGACCCTGGCTGAGTGGGGTGTCCCGGCCGGGCCATATCTGTATTTACCGGTCTTTGGTCCCTCTGGTGCACGTGATGTATTTTATTTGCCGGCGGCCTACTTCTTGACGCCCATGGAAGCGGCACCAGCGAGCACCGCGCTTAGTGTATTCAGCTACTCAGAAACTGGGCTGCGATTGGTGAATACACGGGCCGAGTTTATCGACCCGATCGACCAGATCGAGGCTACCGCACTGGACCCCTATGCCACATTTCGGAGCCTTTATCGCCAGCAACGTGCCTCACAGTTGCAGTTAATTGACCAGCGCGACACGCCGACCGTACCGGATTGGTACCCTCAGCCAGCGCAGAAATAACGTCTGCAACCTCTAAAAGGACTTAACTCAATGATTTTTCGCCGTTTTATTTTAGGGGCCGTCGCCGGGCTGCCTATGCTGGCCGCTATGTCAGCGGCGCATGCTCAAGTTGCTCCAGACGCTGCCAAGACCTTTATTCAACAGGCCGGTCAGCAACTGGTTGCCATCGTGAATGGTAATGCCGCACCTGCGCAGAAGGCCGATGAGCTTCGGCAACTGGTTGATCAGATTGTAGCGGTTGATCAGGTGGGGGATTACGTTCTGGGCCGCTATAAGAATGTTGCCACTCCTGACGAGCACGTCAAGTTTCTAGCACTTTTTCACCAGCTTCTCTCATATAACATCACCTATCAAATCAAAGCTTATCAGGGCATCACGTTTACCGTGAATAGCAGCTCGGTGATGGGCAACGATACCATTGTTGATACCACCATCACGCGTCCTGGCCAGGCGGCGGCGGATGTGGGCTGGGCGGTGGATGAGGTTGATGGTGGGCCCAAGATTGTCGATGTGATTGTGGCGGGCACCAGCCTGCGCATTACAACGAGAAATGATTATGCGTCGGTTGTGACAAGCCACGGCGGCCAGATTTCAGCTCTGCTGGCAGCCATGCAGACGCAGATTGATCGTCACAAGGCGGAAAATTAATCCCAGCAAAAAATGCCGGAGTGCGTCATAATGCCACGCCCGGATAATATTAAAACGCCAAGGCACGCTGCCTTGGCGTTTATTTTAGTGACGATTATGCTGGATATGCTAGCAATGTCGCTGGTTATTCCGGTGTTACCGCGGCTGGTCCTGGGGTTTCTGCATAATGACACGGCGGCTGCGTCGCGCGTCATTGGTGTTTTCGGGACCGCCTGGGCGTTTATGCAGTTCATTTTTTCGCCGGTTCTAGGCGCCCTGTCTGACCGTTTTGGCCGTCGGCCAGTTGTGCTGATATCCAATGTGGGGCTGGGATTGGATTATGTTTTGATGGCCCTAGCGCCCGGTATTGGCCTGCTTTTTGTTGGCCGGCTTATATCCGGAATCACGGCCGCCAGTATTTCAACGGCGCAGGCTTATATTGCCGATGTATCGCCGCCGGAGAAGCGAGCGACCAATTTTGGATTGATGAGTGTGGCATTCGGTCTAGGCTTCATTTTGGGCCCGGCATTTGGTGGTTTGCTGGGGCAGATTAATCCGAGATTGCCGTTTTGGGTGGCCGCTGGTTTGAGCATGAGCAATGCTTTGTACGGTTACTTTATACTGCCTGAGTCACTTGCAGCCGATCGGCGGGGAAGTTTTTTCTGGCGCAAAGCGAATCCGCTTGGTGCGTTGAAATTTTTGCGCGGGCATGCAGGTTTGGCGCCGCTAGCGATGATTCATTTTCTGTTCTGGTTGAGCCGTGCCGCGTTACCAGCCGTCATGGTGCTCTACGTGACCTACCGGTACGGCTGGAATATTGCGACGGTGGGTCTGACGTTTGCGGGTGTTGGGCTGTGCTCCATGATTGTCGGCGGCGTCATGGTGAAACCCATTGTGACCAGGCTTGGCGAACGGATTTGTCTTATTATCGGATTGCTTTGTGGGGCGGCTGGGATGGGGTTGTTCGGCTTTGCCGATAAGCCGCTGATTTTTTGGATCGGCGTTCCCGTGATGTCGCTAATGGGTTTGGCTACACCCGCTCTGCAAGGTCTGATGACAAGGCGCATCTCGCCCAACGCTCAAGGTGAGTTACAAGGCGCTATTGGCAGTGTTGGGGCGGTTGCCCAAATGATCGGTCCGGGTCTGTTCAGCTTTGTTTTTGCCCATAGCATCTCGGCGCATTTGACCTTGCTTGGGGGCAGTCTGACAGGGGGCCCATTTTTTGTGGCAGCGGTTTTGCTGGCCATAGCCGCCACATTAGCGCTGCTGGGCGCACATAAAGGCAGAGTTGCCATGCCGCCGAAGGTGACGATTAACGACTAGCCTTCCTGGCGTGACGTGTTATTCCAGCGGCATGTCTTACAACAGCTTCGGCCATTTATTCAGAGTCACCACATGGGGCGAGAGTCATGGTCCGGCGATAGGCTGCGTCATTGATGGTACGCCGCCTGGTTTACGCCTTTCAGAGGCGGATATTCAGCCGTTTCTGGATAAGCGGCGGCCTGGCCAGTCCAAATTCACCACGCAAAGGCAGGAACCTGACCAGGTTAAAATATTGTCTGGTGTTTATGAGGGACATACGACCGGCACACCGATCGCGTTGATGATAGATAATGTCGATCAAAGGTCAAAAGATTATAGCAATATTTCCGCTCAATTTCGGCCTGGTCATGCGGACATAACATATGAGTTAAAGTATGGCGTTCGGGATCCGCGCGGCGGCGGCCGGTCATCCGCCCGGGAAACCGCGATGCGCGTGGCGGCTGGAGCCGTTGCCCGTAAAGTTCTCGGGGAGCAGGTTGTCATTCGAGGTGCCATGGTCGCTCTTGGGAGCCATTGGGTGAGCCAGCCGCGATGGGATTGGGATGAGGTGGAGAAGAATCCGTTTTTTTGCCCTGATCCGGTAGCCGCTGAGGAGTGGGAGGCGGTTTTGGATAGCATTCGCAAGCAAGGATCGTCGCTGGGCGCGGTAGTTGAAATTGTTGCCGAAGGGGTAAAACCCGGATTAGGTGCGCCGGTTTACGGGAAGCTGGATGCAGACATCGCGGCGGGCCTGATGAGCATTAACGCTGTCAAAGGCGTGGAAATAGGAGATGGCTTCGCTGCCGCTGCTGCCCGCGGCGAGGATAACGCTGATGAAATGCGGATGGACGAGGGAGAAGTGCAGTTCCTCGCTAACCATGCCGGTGGTATTTTGGGCGGAATATCAACGGGCCAACCGATTGTGGCCAGGTTTGCCGTCAAGCCGACGAGTTCGATCCTTACCCCCGTTCGCGCGGTGGACCGTGCCGGCGCAGAGGTGGAATTGGTCACCAAAGGCAGGCATGACCCCTGTGTTGGTATTCGTGCGGTGCCGGTCGGTGAAGCGATGCTGGCTTGTATTCTGGCAGACCATTTGCTGCGGCATCGGGCCCAGAATGGTGAAACACCCGATACCGCGAGGTTACCAAATTTGCGCTTCACCAAACTGTGAATGTTGTGGTGAATAATTAGCGCTACAAGTCCGGAATGATATATCCGGGCGCAAACGCATTTGTATCTTTGGTCGGCGACGTAGTTTGGCAAAAACGTGTCCAGACGATTGCGGAACGGGTTGCCAAACCAACCCGTTCGAGCAAGCTGGCAGCCACCAAATTCGCCGCTGAATGCGCGATCGAAAAGGCGCGGCGGGGGCTGCCATTGTCCCCCCGTGAGATGTCGTTCGTAAATTTGGCGACCAGATTGCCGGAGTTGTACGAAACACTTGCATCGCACGGCCGTACCAGGCTCGGCGGGGCTTTGGAGGCAGCGATGCTAGGTGATGCGACCATCATTCCCTTGCTTCATCTGATGCATACCGCCGAATTGCAAAAGGCGCGTGGTTTTGATGTGGTCTTTACAGGCCTGAACGAGGCGACGCCATTTGATCTTTTGATTAAGCGTGATGGTGCAGCGGCTGAAATTGCGTGCGAGCCAATGTCCGCCGAGGATGGCCGTGCCGTTCATCGCGGCGCCTGGACAGCACTTGTTGACCGGATTGATCCTGATTTACAAACATGGTTGGCGGCTCACCCTGGTAGATATTTACTGAAGCTGACTCTACCGCAGGGTCTGCGGTCGGGTGCCGAGACCGAGGACCTGCCGCTCTTGCATGCGCGGATTAATCATATGCTCGCGAATGCTAAGCGCTCGGACTATGACGAAGCCGCTGTGCTGCGGCTTGACCCACTGCTTTTAGCGGGTGCCCAGGCCGGTGATGGCCAGGTCTCTCAGCCAGGTGTTTTGGCCAAGCTTCGTCATGAATTTGGCCCGGAGGCGCATTTTTCGGTAACCGAAGCGGGTCCGAGCATGTTTATTATGGCGGCCCGAGGTAGTGCGGAAAATGCAATTGCCGGAGCTGTCCGCCGCCGGATGGCCGCTGTTGCGCCGACTCGGCTGTCGGGTACGCGGGCCGGCATTTTAGCGATGATGATAGATGATACCGATCGGGCTGAATGGAAAATTTTATGTGAACAACTATTGCTTGAGGGTGAAGCAAGGCAGTTTTTGACGTTTCAGGAAGCCAGAAACGTTGTTGCCGTCACGTGCGTGTCGCGATTTGAGTTGGGGCAGGTTGGTGCCCCGGAGGGAGATTTAAGATTTCGTAATCCAATGCACCCGCAGGCCAAATCTCCCGCTCTGGCACCGGCGGTGCTCTCAACGTTTTAGTTCCGCTCTATTTAACCAAGCCTGGCGAGACGAATCGCGGTATGGCCCCGGCTCGGCTTTAGACTCGGCATAATCAGCAAGCAGTCATCGTGCGGCGTGCGAATTTCCGTATCGCCATCGTGAGCGATCAGAGTGTCCTTTGCCTTGATGATTTCGCCACCCCAAAAATCTCTGACAAAAACGAAGCGGTTGGTGCGCGCCGTGACAAGCTGGGTCACTTGCGCGAACCGCGTTGCTGTTGGCTGCGTCTTCGCAGCGTGTTTGATCATTCTCGTGTGGGTCAACAGCGCTGTGATCGTCGCGCGTATTTGAACAACTGTCGAATATTCCCAGTGCTGCCCGGCTTCGACCAGTATGCATCCCGCCTGTCCGGAGCTTTCTGTAAAACGGCCATAGTCGATCAGTCGTTTACCGCCTGCGTGGCCTTGGTCTGCAATGACCATAGGCGGGGTGCCGATTGCCAGAGCGAGTTTACGGCCTTGTTGGCCAGGCCCGCATAGCAGCAAGGGTTCTGAAGGCCATAGCATCGAGTGTAGATCCAGCACGATATCGGCGCTGTCGATCAGAGGCCGGATATCACGCGCCCGGTCGAGTTCAAGTGAGCGCCGGATACCAAACAGGTCAATATCATCCCAGACGCGGTTCATATCTTCTTCGACATATCTCGACGACACCGGGTTTTCCGGATCGAATCTGGCGAACGCGGCAAGATTTGCAAATCCGAAGGTAAGCTTGCCGCAACTTGGCGTAAAATTCGCACGCAGCATTTCATCTAAAACAATGGCCCCAGCGAACTCATTGCCGTGGATTAAAGAGATCAACACGACGTGGGGGCCGGCAATGCCTGAGTCTCGCGTTGTAAAACCAGCAATCCCAGAGTTTCCAGCAAGCCATGGGGTGAGGTCTGGCGCTTCGATAAACACTGGAAAATGCGGCAGGTCCGCTGGGAGCAGTGCAGCTGGCGCCGGCATGTCTCGTGATGGTGGTCGGTCGGCCGAACTAGGCATGAGCGCACTCTAGCCGGACCTCTGCCGCACGCAAATATTCCCGTTATCGTAAAGGCTGAATATTGACGAGCCGGGTTATGGGCCTCAAACCGCCCCGCATGGAGATTGCGCGAATATTATGCACGGATTTGGCCGGGTTACGGGCTCAGGCCATAGGACTGGCGGAGGCCGCTGGTTTGACCCCGGATTTACGGACATTAACAATCAAAAAGCCCTGGTCGGGGCTGTCACCCAGCCTGTGGCCAAACCCTTTGAAAGCCGTTGATGAAGCAGCCGTTGCCGGACCTTTGCCGCGATTGATCATTGGCTGCGGTGGGGCGGGCGCACGTGTTGCGGCGGCTCTGCGTGGGCCGAATGTTAAGGTTGTCGTTATTCAGCATCCCCGCATGGCATTGAAAAAGTTTGATTTGGTATTTGCGGGTCGCCATGACGGTATCGCCGGTGCCAATGTGGTCGTCACACGTAATGCATTGCATCGGGTTACTATGCAGCGTCTGGCCGCTGAGGCTGATTTATGGCGTCCTTTTTTTGCGCCGCAAAATCGCCCTTTGGTCGCGGTTTTGCTGGGGGGCAGCAATGGCCGCTACCGGTTCGACGCCGCCGCTGCAGAGCAATTTGCGAGGCAACTGGCCGCGATGATGGAGCGGGATGGGACTGGCCTGGTTATCACGCCGTCGCGCCGGACCAGCCATGAGGTTGTTTCCATCCTGCGGCGGGTTTTGGAACCGCTGGGCGCATGGATTTGGGACGGTACTGGCGAGAATCCTTATTTCGGGATGCTCGGCGTTGCCGACGCAATTATTGTGAGCGCCGATTCAGTCTCAATGGTGTCAGAGGCCGTGGCGACCTCAAAGCCCGTTTTCCTGTTGCGGTTGCCTGGTAAATCGTCCCGAATTGGGGCCTTTATGGACATGCTGGTGGCTGATGGCCGGGTCCGGGACTTTGCCGGCCGGTTTGAGACATGGGATTGTGAGCCACTTGACGATACGCCGCTGGCAGGTGCGAGATTGCGGCAATTGTTGGAAGTCCAAGAGAGCGGTTCATGTTAGACATCGAAACATTCGACAATCGGCGCGGTGGCAATGTCGTTTATAAGGCGTTGGCGCACCCTCTCGCGGCTGGGGCGCTGGCCCGGTTGGCGTTGAAGCTCAATAAGGCGGGCTCGACGGCGATATATGATCCGGACGGCATTGCGGGCCCGTTGCTGGCGTTGAGTCCGGCAATCAATATCGAAGGTATTTATGTGCATGACACTCTGGCGGTGGGCGAGGCGCGTGGGAGCCATATTGCCCGTGCCCTGACCGAACTGCCGCATTCAAGCGCCGTCACAGTGCTTATTGCAGCGTTTGATGCCGGCCGGTTGGCTGCACGGATAAAAGCATTGTTGCCTGCGGCTTTGACTGTTGTGACGCTTGATGAAGTTAAGTTGCCAGAGCCCTTCATCACGAATGTTAAGCGCTATCTCGACCCGGTGAATTTTGCGACGAATTTTGTATTTTTTCGGGACGACGATCATTTTGCCACCCGTTTGACCACTGCCAATTACTGGGCGGGTTACGGTGCGCAAGCTGTCAAGTTTTTTCATCTTTTGTTTAACGATGCAGGGGTCGTTCTGGCGGAATGGGAGACGCCGGCACCACCAAAAGCAGGTGGCTTCATCATTGATAGCTGCGATGTCAGACACAGGTTTAATCTTGGGCCATTTACTGGCCAGTTGTTTATTCATGCCGTCGGTGTGGCGGGGCATGATGTCGTTAAATATGCGCTTGATACTTACGCGACTGATAACGGTGCGTCATTATCGTGTACCCATGATGCCAATGCCTGGCCGTCGGAGAGGTTCGCTGGATTACCAGCGCCACGGCATGATGAAAAAGTCGTTTTATGGATTCAGAATAGTCACGCTGTCACGATTCCCGCAGGCGCATTGTCGCTTGATCGGATGGGGGCGGAGGTACCGGTCGCGCTGGACATCGAGATTCCGCCGTTTGCAACGTATCCGGTGGATGTTGCAAATTTATTTCCTGCCTTGCAGTGGCCAGCCCAAATTGAATTGCGGGCGGGGCGGCATTTGGTTAGGCCTCGCTATGAGGTCACCAGGAAAGGCCGGACGAGAATTGCACATATCAACGTTGAACGCAGTGATCTGCAATCCGATCCTGGCATCAAGACTCTCTCTCCGGCTTTAGGCCGCGGGTTTTTGTTGCCTTTCCCGATTCTGCCGCGCCGTAACTATAAAACAATTGTGCAGCCAACGCCGATGGCAATTTGCGAAATGAATATGCCGCTGCGGATCGATATATTTGACGCCGATGGCGTGAAGCTGGCGGAACATTATATGGGAGTGCTGACCCGTCATCATGATGTGGCAGTTGATCTAGATGATCTGCTGCCGCCCGAAGCGTTGTCAGAAGGCGGGCATGCCGAGCTTGTTTATGATTTTCGAGCAGGTGGAGACGCCAACGGTTGGTTACATGCGCTGTTCCGCTTTGAGGATCGGTTAAGTGGTCATGCGGCCGAGAGCAGTTTTGGCGCGCATATGTTCAATACGATCATGACCTATAAAGGCGAGCCGCAGTCCTACAATGGTCCGCCGCCGGGGCTTTCTACGCGCCTGTTCTTAAAGTTGGGGTTTTTGGGCCGCTCGAGTTTTTGCGTGCTGATATATCCTGCCTCGGCCGCCTGGAATGAAGTATCCAGTACGAAACTGGAGTTATATGACTCGGATGGCACATTGTTGGAGACGAAACCGCTTTCCGTTGTGTGCTCGGGTTCAGTGATTGTCCACCCAAGGGAGCATTTTGAGGAGGACAAAATCAAGGTTGCTGGCGAAGCAGGTTATATCCTCATCCGAGACGCCACCTGCCGGCTATTTGGCTTTCATGGGGTTACCGACGGTGCCGGAAGTTTTTCCCTCGACCATATGTTCGGGTTCTAGGCCGTTTGAGGGAGGCCAATGGTGGGCGCGACAGGGATTGAACCTGTGACCCTTCGCGTGTGAAGCGAATGCTCTACCGCTGAGCTACGCGCCCGATTGGGGAGGCCATCGGATAGTCCTGCTGGGTTTATTTTGTCAACCTTCGGAGATCGACTTGGCCTCGCGGAGACGTCATTTCGTGAACTTTGGAAAAGCGTCCCTATAATCAGAGGACAAAAGCTGGAGACCAAAAATATCATGCTCAATCAGTTGGACGGGTTTGCTTGGAACAAGTTCCATCGCAGGGCTTCCTTGGCTCTTGGACTAGGCTGGGGCATGGATGCTTTTGAAGTGGCGCTGATCGGCTCAATATTGGGCGTGTTGGGCCCGCTATGGCATTTAAGTGGCTTTGCACTCTCGGCCATTCTGGGGGCCTGGTTTGCCGGCATCATGCTGGGTGCACTCGGCTTTGGCGTTTTGGCTGATCGGTATGGCCGCCGGGCGATATTTCTGGCCAGCCTGATCATATATGGTGCGGCAACCTTTCTGACGGCGTTTGCCCCAGGGATTTGGATATTGCTGCTTTTGCGATTTGTCGCGGGGGCCGGTGTGGGAGCTGAGTATTCGGCGGTGAATGCGGCGATCGCCGAGTTTATTCCCAGTGCCAAGCGCGGGTTCGCGGGCAGTTTTGTGATGAATTTCTGGTCGGTTGGCACATTGGTTGCGGCGATGCTGTCCTGGTTGGTTTTGTCGCTTTTACCGTTCGATTTTGGATGGCGGATTATATTTGCCTGTGGCGGGGGCGTAGCGCTCGCCACCCTATGGCTGCGGCGGCAGCTGCCTGAGTCGCCCCGTTGGCTACTGGCGCAGGGCCGGGATGCCGAAGCTGAGTTGGTTATTCAGGCTATTGGCCGGGGTGACGTTCATCTGACCAAGCCGGGAGCTATCAAAGGGCGATTTTTACGGCGGATAAAAAGGGGCTTTCGGAGCGATTTACGGCCGCTGATTGCTCATCATAAGTCTGTATTGGCATTGGGGTGCGTTCTCGATTTTGCCGAGGCGGGAGGTTATTATGGCCTGTTCGCCTTCCTGCCATTGGCCGTTCTGCCGAATCTGCATCTGACAGCAAAGGCGCTGCCGCCATTTTACATTGCGGGCAGTTTGGGGGCCTTGCTGGGTGGTGTCATGGTGAGCCTGCTATTGGACAGACTAGGCCGAAAACTGGTGGTGAGTTTCTGTTATGGTGCCACGGCTCTGGCTTGTCTGGGGTTTGCGGAATGGGTGAACGCTCAAATTTGGGTGTTGGCTGCTGGTTATGTCTTGGTAAATATGCTGGCGACGGCCAGTTGGGTTGGAGCTTATCCGACATTTTCCGAATTGTTTCCCACCCATTTGCGGGCGACCGGCATTGGAATATCGGTCGCGGTTGGACGTGTTGGCGCACTGATATCGCCATTTTTAATAGATTTTGCAGGCAAAATGGGGTTGGCTGCCGCTCTGGCAGTGCTCGCTGGTTTTTGGTTGATAGGATTTTTGGCCATGTTGGTGTGGTGGTTTGTTGGGGTTGAGGCGAATGGCGTACCGCTTGAGCGGCTGAGCAAACTTCCGGCTTGAAGTTGCAGCGTGAAGGCAAGCTGCTGGTTTTCGGCGGCTGCTACAGTAACTTGCAGGCGACGCAGGCGTTGTTTGATCAGGCGCGAAGTCTCGGAATTGCCGCTTCGAACATTATATGCACGGGCGATATCATTGCGTATGGTGCCGATGCACAGGCAACTCTGGCACTGATCCGGCAGTCGGGCGTTGCCGTGGTGATGGGCAATTGCGAGGAAGCTCTCGGCTTGGAAGCGGACAATTGCGGCTGTGGATTTCCTCGAGGTTCGGCTTGTGATGTTCTGTCGGCGGCATGGTACGCGCACGCGGTGGCGGATATTGATGAGTCTGATCGGCATTATTTAGCGCATCAGCCGAAAAAAATTGAAATTGAAACTGCTGGTAAGAAATTATTGTTTGTGCATGGCAATGTGGAGAGAATAAACGCGTTTGTTTTTCCATCGGCCAGTGATTTAGAGCTTGATTATCAGTTGGAGATATCGGGATGCGATGCGGTGATCGCGGGGCATAGCGGTATCCCATTTACCAGGAACTTCGGGCGGAAAATATGGCATAATGCCGGTAGCATTGGGATGCCTGCGAATGACGGCACGCCGCGGGGCTGGTTTAGCATTATTGATGTCCATGACGGCGAAATCTCGATCGTAAGCCACCCTTTGATCTACGATTATCGGGCCGCCGCAGACTCGATGCGGCGGGCTGAATTGCCAGAAGAATACGCTACGGCGCTCGAGACAGGCATTTGGCCCAGCCTGGATATCCTTCCGGCTGTTGACCGTTATTTCACGGGCATTCCATTTGAAGAGCGGGTGATGGCCGAGGAAATTCCCGCGGTTCAGATGCAGCGGCTGGAAAATTTGTGGGTGAACACCGGCAGTTTATGCAATCTGGCCTGCAGGAATTGCTTTATGGAAAGCACGCCTACCAATGATCGTTTGGATTATTTTGGGTTGAATGATTTTCAAACTGTTCTCGCGCAATTACCGGCGTCTGTGACCGAGGTGGGCTTCACCGGTGGTGAGCCTTTCATGAATCCCGACATTATGGCGATGTTGAATACTTGTCTTGCATCCGGACGGTGCGCGCTGGTTCTGACCAATGCCATGCGTCCGATGCAGCGCCATAAGACGGCGCTTGCGCGGTTGGTTGCAAATCACCCGGGCTGTTTGGCCGTAAGGGTCTCCTTGGACCATTACCAGCCGAGTCGCCATGACATTTTGCGCGGCGAGGGTAGTTTTAAGTCAAGTTTGGTGGGGTTGAAGCTGCTGGGGGAACTAGGTGTAAATTTGTCAGTCGCCGCGCGTACCCCTTGGGGTGAGACGGAGGCTATGATGCGCTCCGGATTCGCTGGATTGTTTGCGGACCGGGAGATTGGCTTGGATGCCGATAATCCAAATGACCTGGTCCTATTTCCAGAGATGGATACTGATTCTCGAGAAACTATACACGTCACTGACCGGGCGCTTTCGTTGGTCGGGGACAATAACCCATTGATGTGCAAGAATTCCCGGATGGTGCTGCGGCGTAAGGGAGAGACTGGCGTCAGCTTCACGCCCTGCACGCTGCTGCCGGACGTCGATCTTGGCCCGTCTCTGGTTCAGGCTTCTGCCCCCATTACCCTGGCACACGCCCATTGCGGGCAGTTTTGCGTGTATGGCGGCGCCTCATGCGCAGGTGCCCCTGGTTAAAACCTCTTGTGAACCTTGGCGGACCGTGCTGTTTGCGGTCCCATGCAAGATGAAAAAATTCTGATCCTGGATTTCGGCAGCCAGGTAACACAGCTTATTGCCAGGCGCCTGCGTGAGTCAGGCGTGTATTGCGAGATTTGGCCGTTTAATGCGGATCCGGCTCGCATAGCGGCGTTCGGGGCCAAGGGATTTATCCTTTCCGGAGGGCCCGCCAGCGTTTCCGATGCCGGTTCACCACGCGCACCAGACATGGTGTTTTCCGCCGGCGTGCCGGTATTGGGCATTTGTTACGGGCAGATGGTCATGTGCGCTCAATTGGGCGGTGATGTCCGTGGTGCGGATATTCGTGAATTTGGCCGGGCATACATTGATGTGGTCGAAAATTGTGCTTTGTTCGAAGGTGCTTGGGTGAAGGGAGCGCGCGAGCAGGTTTGGATGAGCCATGGCGATCATATTTCGGCACCTCCCCCCGGTTTTCGAACAGTTGCCGTAAGCGAAGGCGCGCCATTTGCACTCATTGCTGACGATGCGCGGCATTTTTACGGGCTGATGTTTCACCCGGAGGTGGTGCACACGCCGCATGGTGCGCAACTGCTCCGTAATTTCACGCATAATGTCTGTGGACTTTCGGGCGGTTGGACAATGGCTGGCTTCAAGGAAGCCGAAAAAGCTAAAATTCGCGCTCAGGTTGGAAATAGCAGAGTTGTTTGCGGCTTATCTGGCGGTGTTGATTCTTCGGTTGCGGCCGCTTTGATTCATGAGGCCATCGGCGATCAGCTAACCTGCATATTTGTGGATCATGGGCTATTGCGGGCGCATGAGGCTGAGCAAGTCGTGAAGGTCTTTCGGGATCAATTCAAAATCAATCTGATTCATCGTGACGCTTCAGATTTATTTTTAGGCAAACTTGAAGGGGTTACTGACCCGGAACAGAAGCGGAAAATTATTGGTAAACTCTTCATTGACGTATTCGATGAAGAGGCTGCTAAAATTGGAGGCGTCGAATTTCTTGCACAGGGAACCTTGTATCCTGATGTCATTGAGTCGGTAAGTGTGTTGGGCGGACCTAGCGTTACGATCAAGTCGCATCATAATGTCGGCGGGTTGCCGGCGCATATGAAAATGCAATTGGTTGAGCCTCTGAGAGAACTTTTCAAGGATGAAGTGCGCGTGCTGGGCCACGAACTTGGATTGCCGGAAGCGATTGTTGGCAGGCATCCCTTCCCGGGACCTGGCTTGGCGATCCGCATTCTTGGAGCGGTAACCCGCGAGGCGGTGACGGTGTTACAGAAGGCTGATGCGATTTATCTGGAAGAAATTCGGTCGGCTGGCTTATACGATGCCATCTGGCAGGCTTTTGCTGTGCTGTTGCCGGTAAAATCTGTGGGGGTTATGGGGGATGGCCGGACTTATGATCAAGTATGCGCCCTGCGTGCCGTAACCAGTACCGATGGCATGACCGCCGATGTCTATCCGTTTGAGATGTCATTTCTCTCGCGTGTTTCCAACAGAATTGTCAACGAAGTGCGTGGTATTAACCGCGTTACTTATGACATTACCAGTAAGCCGCCTGGTACGATTGAATGGGAATAAGGTTGTGAGCGATCTTAAAGTTACGATTATTCCGGTTACACCCTTCCAGCAAAATTGTGCGCTCATTTGGAATGCCGAGACTTTAAAAGGCGCAGTTATTGACCCTGGCGGCGATATTCAGAAAATAATGAAGGCGGTAAAATCTGCCGGTGTAACGGTTGAAACGATATTTTTGACCCATGGGCATTTGGACCACGCGGCGGGTGCCAATGAATTGGCAGAACTTATTGGGGCGCGTGTCGTTGGCCCACAGAAAGGCGATCAATTTTTATTGGATAGTTTACCCGAGCAGGCCATCCGCTTTGGTGTTCATGGCTTAAAGGCCGTGAAGCCGGATCAATGGCTGGATGAAGGCGATAATATTTCAATAGGCGGCGAGAGTTTCGAGGTTTTGCATTGCCCTGGTCATACGCCGGGACATGTGGTGTTTGTCAGCCGGCATTTGAATTTTGGAATTTTTGGCGATGTTCTGTTTCGCAATTCAATTGGCCGTACCGATTTTGAATACGGAAATCACGAGGAATTGCTAGCTGCAATTTCAGGGAAAATTATGGTTTTGCCGGATGATTTTTGTTTTATATGTGGACATGGCGAAAGCTCGACAATCGGCGCGGAGCGTAAAAGCAATCCATTCATACGGTAAAATTTATTTGTAAAGTGCAATAAAAATGAACCGCAAAACCCGCCGCGCAGAACGGCAGCATTCAAAGCATAGTGGATTGGGTCAAGTTGAACGAGAACAAAGATTATTCAGAGTCGCAACTCAATACCATCAATCGAATAATATCGCAGAAGCGGTTGAATTTTATAAGCAGGTGCTGGCGATAAATCCCACCCATGATGCGAGCCTATTTGGGTTGGGCTTGATTTCAGGAAAAATGGGAAAAATTGATACTGCGATCCGCATGTTTGAGATGGCGGTTGCAGTGAATTCCGGTGAAGCTTCGTACCATCAGAGCTTAGGTAATGCGTATTTTCAGCAAAAAATATTTGATAAAGCCGAAGTTTGCTACAGGAACGCTGTTTCGTTGAAGCCTGAAGCCGCTGATGCTTGGAACAATTTGGGAGGAACGCTTGAGGCTTTAGGTCGTTTGGATGACGCAGTTGCATGCTATCGTAAGGCTTTGTTTGTGCAGCCGATTTATTACCAAGCTCTTAATAATTTAGGGAACATAATCGCCCAAAGATTGCTGCATGCTCTAGCGGAACCGGAGCAATGGGACGAGGTCATTGATTTATATCGTAGAGCTATTGAGCTGAATCCAAGCTTCGTAGAGGCATATTCCAATATAGGTATCGCCTTGCGCGAAGTTGGCCGGTACGATGATGCATTGGATTATTATCGTCGTGCCATTCAGCTTGTCCCTGCATTTGCCGAAGCACATTCTAATTGTGGAAATATCCATTCCGATACGGGAGAGTGGAATCAAGCGATTGAATGTTACGACACGGCGTTGGCGATAAACCCTGATTATTCAGAAGCGCATAATAATCGTGGTGTCGTATTGGCGATGCATAGAAAATTTGCGGAGGCAGCATCGTCCTTTCAAAAGGCTATTTTCCTGAAGCAAAATTATGCGGAAGCGCACGATAATTTAGCTGGGGTTCTTTTAGCAAAAGGTGATTTTTCGGCTGGGTGGCAAGAGTATGAATGGCGCTGGCAGACTCCATCCATGCTGCCGGCTAAGCGGAATTTCGCGCAGCCGGCTTGGCAAGGGGAGGCGGCTGAAGGGCAGACTTTGCTTATATATGCGGAGCAAGGTTTAGGCGATACATTACAATTCTGCCGTTACGCTCAGCTTGCCGCCATGCGGGGGTTTCGAGTGGTCATGCAAGTGCAGCGTCCTTTAGTCAGGCTGCTGCATAGTGTGCCGGGAGTTGATAAAATAATCAGCCAAGAGGAGGATGTTCCGGCATTTGATAAGCATATTGCGCTGATGAGCTTGCCAAGGGTCGTTGGTACAGCGCTGGAAACGATCCCCTCAATGGTATCTTATATTGAGGCTGATGAAACGGCAGTGGCTATTTGGCGAGAACGCTTGTCTTGTGTGGCCCCCGATGAGTCGCGGATTGGATTGGTGTGGGCGGGCAACGCACACAAAAATTCTGCACCTCTAAGAGCGATTGATAGGCGACGGTCAATAAGTCCGGATGAGCTTCTATTGCCGTTGCTGAGTGTTAAAGACTTGCAATTTGTTAGCCTCCAAAAGATTGGACCGGCGGCACCGAAAAATTTTCCGATGATTGATCTAATGGATGAAGTATCTGATTTTGCAGACACGGCTGCTCTGATTAAAAACCTTGATCTTGTTATCTCTGTTGATACAGCTGTTGCGCATCTTGCAGCAGCGCTCGGCAAACCGGTTTGGCTGTTGAATCGTTTTGATTCCTGCTGGCGTTGGCTAAATGGCCGGCGTGACAGCCCATGGTACCCCACCCTGCGCCTTTACACACAGCTTGAGCCAGGTAATTGGGAACCGGTTATAGCCGAGATTGTCCACGATCTGCAGCTAAGAAAATTTAAAAACCCGGATATTCTCCAGTAGCTATCGTAATTTAATCAACCCGGCGCTTATATTTACCTTTTGGTTTCTCAGCACTCAGCCCGCCGTGTATCGCGGAGCCGCGCCCTGACAGCGAAGGGTTCGTCATAAAATATTCATGTGCGGAGGCGGGAGGATCTCCCGGCGTAACGCGTACCCAAGAGCCATCCGGGCGTAGCTCAGAAGATTGTGCATCGTCGCGCAGATTCACCACCATGATCTGATCAAGAATCTGCGCATGAACGGTCTCATTGTGGATCGGAACGAAAGTCTCGATCCGGCCATCCATATTGCGTGCCATCCAATCGGCGCTAGACATGAACACCTTGTTTTCCCTGGACGGTAGTTTGTGGCCGTTCGCAAAAACGCAGATTCGCGCATGCTCCAGGAAACGTCCCACGATAGATTTTACTTTGATGTTCTCCGACAAACCCGGCACACCAGGCCGCAGGCAGCAAATGCCGCGGACGACAATGTTGATATGTACGCCGACGCGTGAGGCTTCATATAGCTGGTCGATCAACCGGTCATCGACCAAGGAATTCATTTTCAACCACATTCCGGCAGGTTTGCCGGCTTTGGCATTCGCGATCTCCTGGTCGATGAGTGCGCCGATGGTTTTGCGCGTGGTCAGCGGGGAGAAAGCTAGCTGTTCCATCTCCTCGGGCCTCGCGTAGCCGGTCATATAGTTAAATAATCTGGCGGCATCGCGGGTCAAAGCCGGGTCGCAGGTAAAGAACGACAGGTCAGTGTAAATTCGTGCTGTAATGGGATGATAATTTCCCGTACCGAAATGTGCATAGGCACGAAGGCTTCCGGATTCGCGCCTGACGACGTACGATATTTTGGCATGTGTTTTTAAGCCGACAAATCCGAATACCACCTGCACACCGGCAGCTTCAAGTGAACGAGACAACCGGATATTGGCTTCTTCGTCAAAACGCGCCCGCAATTCCACCATGGCAGTGACAGATTTTCCAGCCTCGGAGGCTTCGATGAGCGCCTTGACGATCGGGGAATCCCGGCTGGTGCGATAAAGCGTTTGCTTAATTGCAACTACAGCGGGGTCGGCAGCAGCTTGGCGAAGAAACTGCACCACCACATCGAAGCTCTCAAATGGATGATGGACTAGAATATCTTTGGCGCGGATTGCGGCAAAACAATCACCGGCAAAATCGCGGATGCGTTCAGGGAAACGCGCCGTATAAGGGGGGAATAGTAAGTCAGGGCGATCATCAACGATGAGTTGTTTAACATCCACGAGGCCCATGATGCCGGTTTCGATGTAAACTTCATCATTTGGCGCGTCGACGGCATGAATCACCAGGTCGCGCAGTTCAAGCGGCATCTCGGCCTGGATTGTAAGTTGAATGGCCTTGCCGCGGCGGCGGCGTTTCAACGCGGTTTCGTAGGACTGAACAAGATCTTCGGCTTCTTCCTCAAACTCAACATCAGTGTCGCGGATCAAGCGAAACAGACCAGACCCTTCAACTTTGAAGCCTGGGAACAGACGGTTCATGAACATGCTGACCAGGTCTTCAAGCATTACAAACCGAATCGGATGGTCTAGGTCCGTTGGCAGGCGAACAAAACGCTCGATCTGGCTAGGCAGTGGAATCAGTGCGGCCATGTTACCGTGGTCGTCGTCGCGCGCCAAATTCAGGGCCATGACCAGCCCCATGTTGGGAATGAATGGGAAGGGGTGCGCCGGGTCTACCGCCAGAGGCGTCAGTACCGGAAATACTCTCTCCATAAAATAACTATCAAGGAACTGCGCATCATCAGATGTAAGAGAAATGGTTGGACAGACTACGATTCCAGCAGTCGCCAACAATGTTCGAAGATGGCTAAAGGCGCGTTGCTGAGCGGCGATGAGTTCCCGGGCGTGGCCGTTGATGGCAATGAGTTGCTGGGCGGGAGTCGCCCCGTCGGCGGAGCGTTCGAGCACGCCAGCATTCGACTGACCGATTAGGCCGGCGACACGCACCGAGTAAAATTCATCGAGGTTCGAGGCGCTGATTGAGACGAACCGTAAGCGCTCCAATAATGGGTGGCGCGGATTTTCAGCCTCGGAAACGACGCGGAAGTTGAAATCGAGCCATGAAAGTTCGCGATTGATGAAGCGGCTGGGGTCATCAAAGGTAATTTCGGCTACAGGAGCCGTTGCGGATTGATCCATGGTCTGTTCCTACATCAACGCTGGGCTGCCGGGCGAGTGACGGTTTAGTAACAGTTTTTCATCGGCTTAGTCGATAATTCTTAGGTCGTTTATCAGGCTGAGCGCTAGTGTGCGCGTTATTTTACCCCCGTTAGCTAAGGCGGCACGATCCAGCCGAACGATTGCCTCGGCGAGCGCCGCAGGGGTCCGGGGCAGGTGAGACAACAGTAAATTTTGGACGTGAATGTCTAATACGAGCTGCCGGGAGGCAGCCAGACGGGTCAAAAAAATGGCCAATGCTGCATCATCGGGGGTACGAACCTCGGCGGCTAGACTGGCGCGTAAGCGACTTGCCAGGTCTGGAAGCCGTACCGTTTGCCGTGCGGGTGGCAGCCGGGCGGTCATTAGTACCGGTAGCCCGGCCTCGGCGGCGGCATTTAATAGGTGTAACATCGCGATTTCGTCCGCTGGCATATCGGCGTCGTCGATCGCCAGGGCGCATGAGGGGGCTTCTTGGACGTCTCGCAAATGGGGGCCGTGGAGAATTTTTGCCTGATTGGCGTCGGCCCAGATATGGAGCAGGTGCGTCTTCCCACATCCGGACTCTCCCCAGAGCACTAGCCGGCCATTTGTCCAACCGGAAGGATTTGCGAGCCACCTTTGGGCAAGAGCGTTGCCGGAGTTTGACCAAAAATTATCTGCAGAATAGTCCGGACGTTGATCAAAAGGGAGCAGCAACTGCCTCATGGTGCGGGGGGCATATCCAGGTAGAGAGGGCTTGATAAATAGCGCTTCAGCCAAAAACGCGCCAGCACGCCGAGCGTCGCCGTGACTGGTACGGCCAGCATAATGCCCAGAAACCCGAAAGCAGCGGCGCCCGCGAACAGAGAAAATATAACCCAAACGGCGGGCAGACCTACACGGTCCCCGAGAAAGCGCGGTTGAATAACGTAATCATTAAGGGCTTGGCCAAGGGCGAAGACGGCCAGAACCGACAGCACACCATGCCAGCCGGGCTCCTGAGACAGTACCAGAAGCACAGCACTGCCAGCGCCAATAATTGTGCCGACGTAAGGAATAAATGAGAGGAATCCAGCTGTAAGCCCTACGATCAGTCCCAAATCCAGCCCTACGATGGTGAGGCCGGCGGCATAAATGACTGCCAAAATTAGGCAACAAATGGCCTGACCGCGTATCCAGGCGGCTAAGATACGATTTACTTCAAGGGCCTGCGCACGGATGACGGCTTCATAAGGACGTGGCAGCCAAGTATCGACATGACGGATAATACCCGGCCAGTCGCGTAAAAAATAGAACGCGACGATCGGGGTAATGACGAGCAGAGTCAGGATATTGACCACCGCAAATCCGCTGCCAACGATGTTTCCAGCAGCGGTCCCTGCGAAGGAGACAATGGCCCCCGCTTGATTGGTGGCCAAGTCCTTAAGCTTTTGGCTCATGACGCCAGGCCCAAGCCGGGCCTGCAGAACGTTTATGATATGGCCAAAGTCAGCCTGTGCCGTCTTTAGATAGGTGGGCAGGTTGGTGATTAGAATTGTCGCCTGGGCGGAAATGATAGGGTAGAGCAATAGAATAAAAATAACGACGAAAAGCAGGACCGCTCCCAGCAAGATAGCCGCGCCGATGGATCGCGGTACCTTATACGCTGAAAGCCGGCTGACCGCGGGATCGAGGAAGTATGCCACCCCGGCAGCGACCACAAAGGGCGTTAATACTGAGGAAAATAGCCTGAAAAACAGCCAAAGCAGCAGCAAAAACCCCAATATGAGGCCGAGGCGTTGCCAATGGATTTTGCGGGCTGCATCGTCTCGTCCGATAGGGTCGCTCACGCCGGTGCCGTCACTGATTGCGCCTTGGATGCGCCTATGGTGAAAGATGCGGAGTATTGATCGGGCGGGCATGGGCGTCGAGAACTCATGGCACAGACTTAGCGCATTGGGGGCTGATATGACTAGCGTGACCTATCGGGATGCCGGGGTTGATATTGAGGCGGGCGATGCGTTGGTGGAGGCGATTAAGCCTCTGGCGAAGGCGACCGCACGCAAGGGTGTTTTGGGGGGGCTTGGCGGCTTTGGGGCGCTGTTCGACCTCAAGGCGTCAGGTTACCAAGACCCGATTTTGGTCTCGACGACGGATGGCGTGGGGACGAAGCTGAAACTTGCGATTGACACCGGTATTCATGATTTTGTCGGGATCGATCTGGTGGCGATGTGCGTCAACGATCTTGTGGTTCAGGGCGCAGTTCCTTTGTTTTTCTTGGATTATTTTGCCACTGCCGCGTTGGATGTTGCAGCGGCTTCACGAGTTATTGCCGGGATTGCGGAAGGTTGCCGCATTGCAGGATGCGCCTTGGTAGGGGGTGAGACTGCCGAGATGCCAGGGCTGTATGCGCCAGGCGATTACGACCTTGCCGGATTTTCGGTGGGCGCGGCCGAGCGTGGGGACCTATTGCCGGCGAACGTGAAGGTAGGGAATGCCGTCATCGGATTGCCGAGCTCGGGCGTCCACTCCAATGGATTTTCACTGGTCAGGCGCGTGATTGCCGACGTGGGTCTGGGTCTTGACGAGGTCTCCCCTTTTTCGAGCGAGGGAACTTTGGGCGAAGCCCTCATGAAGCCCACCCGCATCTATGTCCGCTCCATGCTTGCCTTGCATAGTGCCGGTTTGCTTAAAGGTGCAGCGCATATAACGGGCGGCGGTTTGCCGGGGAACCTGCCACGCGCGCTACCCGCTGGCATGGGAGCTAAGTTGACAGCACCTTGGCCAGTACCTGCAGTTTTCTCTTGGTTGGCTAAAACCGGCAATATCGAGTCGAGTGAAATGCTGAGGGTCTTTAATTGCGGCGTCGGGATGGCGCTCATTGTTTCAGATGCTGAAGCGGCGATGAATATTTTGCGTGAAGCGGGTGAGGAGCCATTTTTGCTTGGTTTGGTCACCGATACCCCTGGCATTGAAATTGCCAACGAGGCTCTGATTTTCGGGTGAAACCGCGCGTTGCCATTTTAATTTCAGGACGTGGCTCCAATATGGCAGCGCTCATTGAGGCTGCTCGAGCGCCAGATTATCCGGCAGAAGTCGTACTTGTTCTGTCTAATCGTGAAGACGCGCCAGGTTTGGCATTTGCCCGCGACCATGGGGTTAGGGCCATGGCCATCGGGACACAGCGGTTTGGCCGCGACCGGGAGGCGCATGAACGTGCCGTAAATACTGAATTAAGGAATGCCGGCGTTCAGATTGTGTGTTTGGCCGGCTATATGCGTTTGTTGACCCCATATTTTGTTGGGGAATGGGTTGGGCGCATGCTGAATATTCATCCCAGTTTGCTACCAAAATACCCCGGACTGGATACTCACAAAAAAGTTCTGGAAGCAGGTGATGCCGTTCACGGTTGCACGGTGCATCTTGTTACTGAGCAAATGGACGAAGGTCCAATTTTGGCGCAAGCGCAAGTGCCGGTACTGCCGGGCGATACTGAAGAAACACTGGCCGCGCGTGTCCTCATTGAAGAACATAGGATCTATCCTGAGGCCTTGGCTGGATGGGTTGCAGGAAAGAATTTTAAAACTTAGGATAGAATATTTTATTATAGATTCAATCTTAAAGAGAGTTGACTCCGAAAAACTATTGCCAAACCGAAGTGTTGCCCGCTAAAGAACCCCATAAGCCCGATTGAGGGTTTGAAACGGTAAGGCAGGCAGGAAAACTTATGGCTGAGCAGATTTCTAAACTTAACGATTCCGCGGAAAATGACCCGTTTACCTCTGTAAGTCAGACTGGCTGGAACCGCTTCAGCCGGTTTTTGCTGATTAACGTTCTGGTTGCCGTTGCTGTCCTGTTGCTTATCGGCGCTTTCACCGTTTGGTCCTAGCGTTCCGGGGGGCTGATTGCTCTCCGCTTTGAGTAGTGTTTTGCTCCAGGTATGGGCATTATATCTATACAATCGCAGGTCGTCGCAGGATACGTTGGTAACTCCGCTGCGGCTTTTGCGTTGCAGCGGTTGGGCACTGAGGTATTTGCCATTCCGACTGTGCTGCTCTCACACCACCCAGGTCATGGCGGTGCCGGAGGTGAGGCGGTTCCGCCGCGTATTTTGGCGCGAATCCTTGAGGGGTTGCAGGCTCGCGGATGTTATTCCCGCTGTGAGGCCATACTTTCCGGTTACTTAGGCTCTGCTGAAAATGCTGACATAGTCCGCGAGGTTATAGATCGCGTTCATGCGGCGAGGCCAGACTTTACATATTTATGTGATCCTGTCCTCGGCGATGATGGCCGTACATACGTGAATGATTCGGTCGTGGCGGCGGTACAAGGCCTAGTGAGATTGGCAGATATTGTAACCCCGAATGCCTATGAATTGTCACTTCTCTCAGGGCGTAACTTTGCTAACCGATGCCAAGCATTGCAGGCCATGCGGGTGGTGCAGGCGTCTGGTCCTAAAATCGTTTTTTTGACGAGTTTTTGTGGCAACGATACCCCAAAAAATACAATTGATATGTTAATTATAGACGGAGAGTTGGCTTGGCGACTAACGATTCCGAAATTTGAGCGTGAATTTTCTGGCGCAGGGGACTTGTTGGCGGCCTCGTTCTTGTATTTTTGGCTGCCAGACCACGATACCCGCTTGGCGTTAGGTGCTGCATGTTCTGCGCTGCACGAGGTGCTGCTTGAGACAGTTGCACAAGATTCAGATGAGCTCTCTTTGATTTCCGCCCAAAATCGCATGGCCGCGCCAGCTTGCAACTTCACGGCGGAGATCATTGTATGAGTTTTTGGGCCGTCTATCGTCGCGTTCTCGGGCTATTGAAGCCCGACCGCCGCGTCGCGGCGGCCCTGGTATTTGGTAATTTTTTTGTGGTTGGTCTGCAGTTCGCTGAGCCGGTACTTTTTGGACGGGTGATCAATCTTCTTACCCAATCTGATAGCATGAGCCGGAACATTCTTTTCCATAAAGCCGAGGTTCTGCTGCT
Organism: Acidocella sp.; assembly: GCA_031291755.1. GTDB lineage: Bacteria > Pseudomonadota > Alphaproteobacteria > Acetobacterales > Acetobacteraceae > Acidocella. The sequence continues at coordinate 115,508 of JARLIK010000019.1, forward strand.
TGTTTGGGCTGTGGTCGGGCTCGCCAGCATACTGGCGAATGTAATGGTTGCCGTGCATGCTGACCGGTTGGCCCATCGTAATCGCCTGGCGGCGATGGCACGTTACTTCGAGCATGTTCTATCTTTGCCCCCCGCCTTTCATCGCGAACGGCAATCGGGCCGTTTACTTAAAATGATGCTCTCCGGCGCCGATGGTCTCTTTGGGATATGGCTTTCATTTTTCAGGGAACATTTGGCAACATTCCTGGCCACCGTATTTTTGCTGCCTTTGACGATTTTTTTGAATTGGCAACTGGCAATCGCCTTGATTGTTTTGGTTATCGTTTTTTGTATTTTTACGGTGCTTGTTATCCGCAAAACAGAAACTGCTCAAAGACAGGTTGAAGCCTATCATTCTGCATTGGCTGGTACGGCTCAGGATGCGCTGACAAATATTCTTGTTGTACAATCATTTACGAGATTGTCAGCGGAGGCTAGAAATTTCTCCCGTACGACTGACCTTGTGCTGGCAAAGCAATTTCCGGTTTTGAACTGGTGGGCGGTTTTAAGCGTTGTCACGTCTGCTGCCAGTACGATAACGATTATCGCAATCTTTATCGTCGGAACATTTTTGCATCTACGCGGTGAAGCCAGCATTGGCGAAATCGTTGCATTCATGGGTTTTGCTACGTTATTAATTGGCAGACTTACGGGCGCTATGGGATTTATCGCCCGCCTATTCATGCAAATGCCCATATTGATAGATTTTTTTGCTGTGCTGGACGCAAAGACGACCATTCATGAGCAGCCGGGCACTTTGCCGATACATGTTAAGGCCGGTCGCGTAAAATTTGAAAATGTCAGCTTTGAATATATTCCTGGCATACCAACCGTAGACGATGTGTCATTTGAGGCCAGTCCGGGCAGCGTGATCGCGCTGGTGGGCGCAACAGGAGCGGGCAAATCTAGCACTATGGCTTTGTTGCAGCGTTACTGGGATCCCACGAGGGGGCGCATTACCATTGATGGTCAGGATATAAAGTCCGTAACGCTGGATAGTTTGCGCGGTGCAATAGGCGTGGTCTTCCAGGATAGTCTGCTTTTTAACCGTTCTATTCGTGAGAATCTGCTCGTCGGTAAGCCTGATGCAACGGAAGCTGAACTGCGTAAGGCCTGTAGTATGGCGGAGGCCTTGGACTTTATTGCAGCGCAACCAAATGGTTTCGAGACTATGATAGGGGAGCGAGGATCAAATCTGTCTGGCGGGCAACGTCAGCGCCTCGCAATTGCGCGGGCGATTTTAAAAGACCCACCGTTACTGATTCTTGACGAGGCGACGAGTGCACTGGATGCAGCAACGGAGTCAAAAGTCAGCCAAGCACTCAGATCGTTGATGGTAGGCCGCACAAGTTTTGTGATAGCCCACAGGCTGTCGACCATACGTGATGCTGACGAAATTTTAGTATTCGACGATGGGAAAATCGTTGAGCACGGGGGCTTTGCGCAATTATTGGCGGTCAAAGGCAAGTTTGCTTACCTGGTAGAGACGCAAATTATGGCTGATACTGCGCATTGAAGGACAGTAATCAAGGCGTGGTTGTAAAAACCGATTGATTTGCTACCGCCGCTTATTACATAATGCCGGAAAGGAGGACGCCATAATGATGCTTTCCGCAATTTTAAAAAATAAGCCGGCGGCGGTAATTTCAGTTCATCCTGATGCGAGCATAACAAGTGTTGTTAAGTTGCTTGGTGAGAAACGTATCGGTGCGGTGCTTGTCATTGACGCTGAAGAGAGGCTGGTCGGTATTTTAAGTGAGCGCGATATTGTGCGGATGCTAAATACCCATGCTGCTGCCACACTCGATATGACAGTCGCTCAACTAATGACGCCTTCGCCGACCGTCACATCGCCGGAGGCAACAGTCGTCGAGGCTATGCAGATTATGACTGATGGCCGCTTTCGTCATTTACCGGTGGTCAGCGGCGGCAAATTGGTCGGATTGGTCAGCATTGGCGACGTAGTTAAGGCGAGAATTGATCAGCAGGCTCATGAGGTGGATAGTTTGCGGGCCTACGTGGTGGGCGCAGTCGCCTAGGTTCCACCACGCTGCCAGATAGGTTTGCCGAGGTCGACTTGCTTTGGTGATGTTGTCGTGGAGGTGATGGCACCGGCGGCGCCACCAATGGCCGCGCCTACGACTACGCCCACAGGTCCACCGATGAGCCCGAATGTGGCGCCGGCCACGGCTCCTCCCGCAGTGCCGCCTTGCAAGCGGCCCGGTTGTCCATCGCCGCAGGCCGTGAGGCTGAATGACAAGCTAGCAGCGAGCGTTAAACGAATCACAGTACGCATCAGAAACTCCTAAGGCAACGCCACGTACTTGTCACAGAAGCTTTACGCATCTGGCAAGTGCGTAAACGTTTAATAACGTTTATATGGCAAAAATTAGCCGTTGAGAATCATTCAAACCCGATCTCCCTTTTGATCGTTCATGCAAAACTCCGATCTGATTATGTGTAAAACCGGCATTAGTGAGCACGGGCGTCCTCGCCATGCCAAGTGGTAGATAAATTGTTGGCGGAATCGTGAAGACCAGGTACGGTGGCTTTGTAATGAATATGGGAAGATTTTATGTCTGATAAGCTGAAAATAAGCTCGCCGGCTTGGCTGGACGAATTCAAAGCCTTCATCATGCGCGGCAATGTGGTTGATTTGGCTGTTGGCGTCGTCATCGGTGCCGCATTTACCGGGATTGTCGGCAGTCTGGTCAAGGACATGATTACCCCTGTGATCGGCCTGCTCACTGGCGGCGTGGACTTCTCTAATTTGTTCATTACCCTGAAAGGGCCGGTGGAGCCCACCATTGCCGAGGCTGTAAAAGCTGGCGCAGTGACGCTGAATTATGGAATTTTCTTGAACGCCGTGATTAATTTTGTAATCGTTGCGTTTGCCATTTTCTGGTTAGTTCGGCTGGTCTCTAAACTCTACAAAGCGCCGCCGTCGGCTCCAGCAGGACCGACCGCGTCAGAAAAACTTCTTACCGAAATCCGCGACCTGCTGAAGACTCGCGCCGAGTGAATTGACCGCTATCGAGGCTAGAGTGTGAGCCGAACAGGACCTCACACTCTGCCGTGGCAGTATTTGTACTTCTTACCCGACCCGCACGGACATGGGGCATTTCTTGGGGTGGCTCCCCAAGTTTCCGGTCGGTCGTGGTCGATGTCCTCTTCGCGGTATGGTTGCACCAAGACGGGTACAGGTGATCGATCATCACTGCCGCCGCCAGAGCTGCCCCCCACAAGTGGCTGAGGTTCCGGATGATTTTCAATCATCACAGGTGGTGGTGGCGGTGCAACCTGAGGCGCCGTGCCGATCACGACATGGGACAGCAATAAGGTCACGCGTTCTTTCAAATCTTCGAGCAGGCTGCTGAACAGCACGAAGGCTTCGCGTTTGTATTCATTCAGCGGATCGCGGTTGCCATAAGCGCGCAGGCCAATGCCTTGCCGAAGATGGTCAAGTGCTAGCAGATGCTCTTTCCAGACCTGATCAAGCGTTTGAAGCAGGATCGATTTTTCGACGAAATTGGTGAGCTCAACGCCGGTGCTCTGCATTTTTTCAGACGCTGCAGCCTCCGCAGCCTCGATCAATCTTTCGCGGATACCGTTTTCATCGATCCCTTCTTCCGCGGCCCATTCAACAACCGGAAGGTCAAGGTTGAGGATCCGTTTAACGTCCTCAGCGAGTTCCTTGGCTTCCCACTGCTCGGCAAACGCCCGTTCGGGAATTCGCCGGTGAACGAGATTTGCGATGACATCTTCGCGCATTTCTGCGACCACGGTCTGGACGGAATCACTCCCCATGAATTCCCGGCGCTGGGCATAAACTTCCTTGCGCTGATCATTCATGACATCGTCATATTTGAGCAAGTTCTTGCGGGTATCGAAATTTCGAGCCTCAACCTTCTTTTGGGCTTTTTCCAAGGCCTTATTGATCCAGGCATGGGTAATCGCCTCGCCCTCCTGCAAGCCTAGCCGCTGCAACATGCCGCCCATCCGGTCAGAGCCGAAAATGCGCATGAGGTCATCTTCAAGTGACAGGAAAAACCGCGAGGCACCCTCATCGCCCTGGCGCCCGGCACGGCCGCGCAGCTGGTTATCAATTCGGCGGCTTTCATGGCGTTCGGTGCCGATGACGAAAAGCCCGCCCGCAGCCTTAACAATGGCTTGGTATTCTTCGATCTCGGCGCGGATTTTGGCCTCGTCGGCGGCCGGCTCCAGCTTCAGCCGCATATCAAGATTGCCGCCGAGCTTAATATCGGTGCCGCGGCCGGCCATGTTCGTTGCGATTGTAATAGCCCCAGGTGCGCCGGCTTGCGCCACAATGGTCGCTTCCTGTTCATGAAACCGCGCGTTCAGGACACTGTGCGGAATTTTCTTTTGCTTGAGCAAATCGCTGATGATTTCGCTTTTTTCGATGCTGGTGGTGCCGACCAGAACGGGCTGATTGCGTTCGCGGCATTCTTCGATCAGCTTTGCAACAGCTTCATATTTTTCGGTGGCCGTGCGATAGACTTCGTCATCATAGTCCTTGCGTGTGACAGCAACGTTGGTGGGAATTTCCACCACCTGCAATTTATAAATCTGCTCGAATTCATCGGCTTCTGTCAGGGCTGTGCCGGTCATGCCGGCCAGCTTGGGAAACAGCCGGAAATAATTCTGGAAGGTGATCGAGGCGAGAGTCTGATTTTCTCTCTCGACGGTCACTTTTTCCTTGGCTTCCAAAGCCTGGTGCAGGCCGTCGGAGTAACGCCGGCCTTCCATCATACGGCCGGTGAATTCGTCGATGATGATGACTTTCCCGTCGCGGACGATGTAATCCACGTCGCGTGTGAAAAGAACCCGCGCACGCAGGGATTGCTGAACATGATGGATCAATGAAATATTGAAGATATCGTATAAATTGCCCTCGGTTAGCAAACCGAAGTCACGCAGCAACTGCTCCACATGCTCGGAGCCGTCATCCGTGAGTGTTACGGTTTTGGCCTTTTCATCCTTTTCGTACATCGGATGCTTACCATCCTCATCAAGGGGTGTCTTGAGGAGTTCAATGACGATGACATCGACTTTGCCGTATAATTCGGTTGGTTCGTCAGAAGGGCCGGAAATGATGAGCGGTGTACGGGCTTCGTCGATGAGAATTGAGTCAACCTCGTCAACGATGGCATAGTTAAACGGTCTTTGAACCATGTCTTCGAGACGGTATTTCATATTATCACGCAGATAATCGAACCCGAATTCGTTGTTGGTGCCGTAGGTGATGTCAGCCGCGTAGGCGGCGCGGCGTTCAAGGTCATTTAACCCATGAACGATGATACCGGTCGTCAGCCCTAGAAATCCGTATAGCTGGCTCATCCATTCGGCGTCGCGGCGTGCCAGATAGTCGTTCACCGTAACGACATGAACACCTTTGCCCGACAGAGCGTTCAAATAGACAGCTAAGGTGGCCACCAGGGTTTTACCCTCGCCGGTCTTCATTTCGGCAATTCTGCCGGAATGCAGAACCATGGCGCCGATGAGCTGAACATCAAAATGACGCAACCCTAACGAGCGTTTACTGGCTTCCCGGACCACGGCGAAAGCTTCTTCCAGGATATCGTCCAACGTCTCACCGTCGGCCAGCCGGGCCTTGAAAGCGGCGGTCTTGGCCTGGAGAGCTGTGTCGTCGAGGGCTGTCATTTCAGCTTCAAAGGCGTTTATGGCGGCGACTCTGCGCTTGAAGCCCTTCAGAGCGCGGTCATTGCTGGTGCCGAATACGGTGCGGGCGAGGTTGGCAAACATTTTTGGCGATATCCGCTATAATAAGATCGGTTGTCACATAGTCGCGGGGTGGGGGAGGGTCAATTGAAGCCGTTTCATGACAACCTGGAATACCCGGCCTATCTTGCCCGTTTTCACCACTTGGCTCATAGACGCGCCGAAGCTAACGAAAAAGGTTTGTCACATGCGCCGTTTCCCTATGATCTCTGCCCTTGCTTTTGCGGCTTCTTTGGCCGCTGTGTCTGCGTTTGCTCAAACGGCGGCACCGGCACCAGCCGCAACTTCCGCCGCAGCACCTGCCCCGGCTCCGGCTGACCCGGTTTTGGCAACGGTAAATGGGGCCGCTATCCACATGAGCGACGTACAGAGTGCCGCGGCAAATCTGCCCCCTGAACTGCAGCAAATGAAGCCAGAGCAACTGTTTCCTTTGCTGGTGAATCAGTTGATCGACCGTCAGGCTTTGCTGGTCGCCGCGCACGCTGAAAGCCTTGATAAGGATGCTAAAATTCAGGCTTTGATGCAGGCAGCCGCGAATGAACAGCTCGAAAATGCTTATGTTCAGGAGCAAGTGAGCAGCCAGGTTACTGATGCCGCCGTACAGGCTGAATTTAATAAGGACTATGCTGGCAAGCCGGGCCCCGCGCAGGTAGATGCTCGCCATATCCTGGTGAAAACCAAGGCTGAGGCTGAAAGCATCATTACGCAGCTTGAGCACGGTGCTGACTTCGCCAAATTGGCGACCAAATATAGCATCGACCCAGGCGCCAAAGACGGCGGTGAACTGGGCTGGTTCAGCCAGGATGAGATGGTACAGCCATTTGCTGATGCCGCTTTTGCGTTAAAGCCCGGTCAATACACGAAAACCCCGGTTCAGACGCAGTTCGGTTGGCATGTTATTCTTTGTGAAGGCAAACGGACTGGTCCGGCGCCGACGCTCGATGACGTGAAGGACCAAATTCGCAAGAATTTGGCCGATAACGCGATCAAAGCGACACTTGCCGCAGCGCGCGGCAAGGTGAAGATCCAGATTTTTAACCCGGATGGCTCGCCTGTTGCTGCTCCGGACGCTGGAACTCCTGCTGGGAAGTAATATCTTGGCAGCGTCGATACCCGTCTCGCCCCTCGCTTTGCCGTTGCCACATTTGGCACCGGTGGCAGGGGTGCTGACGGCGGTTGGCCAGGCGGGTATTCGTTATAAAGGCAGAACCGACGTTCTTTTGGTAAAGTTCGCGCCAGGTACCTCTGTAGCAGGCGTGTTTACTAAAAATCTCTGCCCTGGAGCGCCAGTTTCATGGTGCCGGGAAATTTTACCGGCAGGACTAGCCCGCGGACTTGTTGTGAATGCCGGAAATGCCAATGTTTTTAATGGAATAGCTGGTCAGCGTGCCGTTGAAGCGACCGCCCAGGCGGCGGCAAAAAGCCTAGGTTCCACGCCTGAGACAATCTATCTTGCTTCTACGGGTGTCATAGGAGAGCCTATGCCGGCTCACAAAATCGTCGCCGTCATGGACGATTTATGCGCCAATTTGCAAGAAGGCGGCCTGGCTGAGGCTGCCCGTGCCATCATGACGACGGATACGTTTCCGAAAGCTGCTACCCGCACCGCTAAAATTGGTGGTGTGGAGGTATGTATTTCAGGGATTGCCAAAGGCAGCGGCATGATCGCGCCTGATATGGCAACAATGTTGTCGTTTATTTTCACTGATGCCGCAATTCCCGCACACGCTTTACAGCCGATGCTGAGCAAGCTGGTGGATCAGAGCTTTAATTGCATCACCATCGACTCCGATACATCGACATCTGATACAGTCCTGCTGTTCGCAACGGGACAAGCCGTCAATAAGCCCACCGATGATCCGTCGGCCTTGGCCGATTTCCGTCGTGCCCTCGGTGAGGTTCTGCATGAGCTGGCGATGATGGTCGTGCGTGATGGCGAGGGGGCGCAAAAGCTTGTCCGCATCACGGTTGATGGTGCTGTTTCAAACCACTCAGCCAAGCGTATCGGCATGTCCATAGCCAATTCTCCACTCGTTAAGACCGCAATTGCCGGCGAGGATGCGAACTGGGGCCGCATTGTCATGGCGGTTGGAAAGGCCGGCGAGCCGGCTGACAGGGATAAGTTAGCCATTGCGGTGGGCGGAACATGGATGGCGAAAGCCGGCGGCATCGTGCCAGGCTACGATGAAGCTCCCGTCGTGGCTCACATGAAGGGCCGGGAGATTGAAATTGACGTTGATATCGGCCTGGGTGCCGGGCGCGCCACGGTTTGGACCTGTGATCTCACGCACGGGTATATCGATATCAACGGCAGCTACCGGAGTTAGGGCTGCAACGACGGGCTGTTGTTACGGATACAACATGCCTGATAGCCAATGTCCTTCTGTCAGCGTGTAAGTCGTGCGTTCGTGCAGCCGGTACTTAATGTCCTGCCAAAATTCAAAATAATTCGGGGTGACACGCCAACCTGACCAGTTAGGCGGGCGCGGAATGGCGTCGCCGGGGAATTTTGCCTCGAATTCCTTGAACCTCGCCTCGAAGGTTTCACGATCGGGGAGCGGCTTGGATTGTGCTGAAGCCCAGGCACCGATTCGCGAACCGCGAGGCCGGGACGCATAATATTCATCGGCCTGCGCGTCTGAAACCTGGGATATTGCGCCTTCGATGCGGACCTGCCGATGCAACGTTTTCCAGTAAAACAACAATGCCGCGCGAGGGTTTTGTTTTAATTCCAATGATTTACGGGACTCCAAGTTGGTATAGAATACAAATCCTTGGTGGTCCCAGGCTTTAAGGAGGAGCGTGCGGGCAGATGGTTTGCCCTCCGGCGTCGCTGTGGCCAGTATCATTGCGTTCGGATCGTTTGGCTCAGAGGTTTCGGCCTCGGCTAACCAGTCGCCAAATGTAGCAAAGGGGTCGTTTTTTACTTGTTTCACAGCGAAGCTCTCCAAAGCGAAATTTCGTAGCACTTGATCGCATGAGATACTCTATGCCACCACCATATCACTTATGTAACGCCACTAAGGAGAGAGACCCCATGCCTGATACCGCATCCCAGATATCGCCCCCGAAGGGGACTCTTATGCAGGGCAAGCGCGGGTTGATCATGGGTGTTGCCAACAATCGCTCAATTGCCTGGGCGATTGCGCAAGCAGTCGCCGCACAGGGTGGCGAGGTTGCCTTCACTTACCAGGGTGAGGCACTGGAAAAGCGAGTCCGGCCGTTGGCCGAGTCAATCGGGTCGGATTTGGTGTTGCCATGCGATGTGAGCAGCGATTCGGCGATGGATGAAACTTTTGCGGCAATTAAGGAAAAATGGGGCAAAATCGACTTTTTGGTTCATGCTATTGGATTCGCCGATAAAAACTTTCTTCGTGGTAGGTATCTCGACACGCCGCGGTCAGCTTTTTTACAGGCTTTGGATATCTCTTGTTTTTCATTTACGGCGGTCGGCCAACGGGCGGCGGCGCTTATGCCCGATGGTGGTGCCCTTCTGACGCTCACCTACCTGGGGGCAGAGCGTGTTGTGCCGCACTATAATGTCATGGGTGTAGCCAAGGCAGCGCTGGAGGCCTCGGTACGTTATATGGCAGCGGATTTAGGGCCGAATCAGATCAGGGTGAATGCCATCAGCGCCGGGCCGATCAAGACTCTGGCGGCCAGCGGCATTGGTGATTTCAGCTACATCATGAAATGGAACAAATATAATTCGCCGCTTGAGCGCAACGTGGAACTTGAGGAAGTCGGCGGTGCAGGGCTTTATATGCTGTCGGACCTCTCAAAGGGCGTCACAGGCGAGGTTCACCATGTGGATTGCGGCTATCACACGGTAGGAATGAAGAACCCTAACGCACCAGACATCGCGGTTGCCAGCGACTAAGCGCCTGGGTTCCCTCAACAGCTTTATGTGGTAAACGCCGGGGCACATGCGCCAATATCTGGAATTTGAAAAACCCGTCGCCGAGCTCGAAAGCAAAATCGAGGAACTGCGGCGGATGACCTCTCCCGGTGAGATAAACATCGCCGATGAGGTGCACCGGCTCTCGGATAAGGCCGATAAGCAGCTGCGGGCTCTCTATGCTAAGCTCACCCCTTGGCAGAAAACTTTGGTGGCACGTCATGCGGAGCGGCCCAAGGCTGCTGCTGTGATTTCAGCTCTCATTGATGATTTTATTCCGCTCGCCGGAGACCGTGCTTTTGCCGATGATGCGGCTATCATCGGCGGCATGGGGCGGTTTCGAGGCACGCCGGTGATGGTGATCGGCACCGAAAAAGGCACCGATACCGAGACTCGGATTAAGCATAATTTTGGCATGGCTCGGCCTGAAGGCTACCGCAAGGCGCATCGGTTGATGGATCTGGCCGGCCGGTTTGGCTTACCGATTTTAACATTTGTCGACACGTCCGGTGCATTTCCCGGCATTGATGCCGAGGCGCGTGGCCAGGCGGAAGCCATTGCACGCGGTATCGAGGTTTGCCTCAGTGCGCCGGTGCCGCTGATCGCTTCAATCATCGGTGAAGGCGGCTCGGGTGGCGCGATTGCGTTGGCGGCCGGCAATACGGTTCTGATGTTTGAACACGCAATTTACTCGGTTATTTCGCCGGAAGGCTGCGCTTCAATTTTATGGCGCGATGCCGCGCAAGCGCCGTTGGCGGCTGAGGCCATGCGGATTACCGCCCAGGATTTGAAGAGGCTCGGGCTGATTGACGAAATTGTACCCGAACCGATGGGCGGCGCTCAGCGTGATCCCGATCAAGCTCTGGCGAGTCTGGCCGACGCCATTGCGCTGGCGTTAGCACCACTGAAACCGATGACCGCCGAAGCACTGAAGGCACGCCGGCGCGAGAAGTTCCTCGCGATGGGTAAATTAGGCCTGGTTTGACGTCTGGTAACGGCCGGTTTTTAAGCTGACCCAGGTGAATAAGCCGAAAGCAGCGCCCAATATACCATAGGTTCCATTGTAATTTACCACGGCTGCCACGCCGATGCCGATGGCGAGAGCCGCCAACAACCGGCCCCCAAGAATGAAAGCGAGGAGCCCGAGGGCGAGCGCGATCCAGCCAAATGCATGAAAATACTGCATTTTTAATATCACCTCTCGGGGGCCGCAAAACCCAGGGGCGTTGGCGGCGGCGCAAATGCCCACCGTGGCACGCGGCACAATGGCCAGTTGCCGGAACATGATGGCGCTGCCGCCGATCGCCATGGCGAGCACGGCACAAAGACCGTCTGTGCCGTTGAACCTGTTTGTCTCCGCCATGCTCTTGTCTCCTTGCTCTGAGGCCGCTGGGGCCGTATTGCTGCGCCGCGCCACAACAACAATTTCATACACGGTTCATGACAGAGCACGCACCTAACGCCAAGCCAAAGAGCTTCCAGGAGATCATCCTCACCTTGCACGCCTTCTGGGCGCGGCAAGGTTGCGTGATTTTGCAGCCTTATGACGTGGAAATGGGCGCGGGCACCTTCCACCCGGCCACCACGTTGCGGGCTTTGGGGCCAAAGCCTTGGTCCGCCGCCTATGTGCAGCCCTCGCGCCGGCCTTCGGATGGCCGTTACGGCGAGAACCCGAACCGCTTGCAGCATTATTATCAGTACCAGGTGATCGTGAAGCCAAGCCCGGCGGCAGCGCAGGATTTTCTGTTGCAGAGCTATCAGGCGATCGGGCTGGATTTGAACAATCATGATTTCCGCTTCGTCGAGGATGACTGGGAAAGCCCTACCCTGGGCGCCTGGGGGCTGGGCTGGGAGGTCTGGTGCGATGGCATGGAGGTGGGGCAATTCACCTATTTCCAGCAGGTGGGCGGTATTGCGGTGGATCTGCCGAGCTTTGAGATGACCTACGGGCTGGAGCGCCTGGCCATGTATGTGCAGGGCGTTGAGAATGTATATGACCTGGATTTCAACGGCGCTGGCGTAACCTATGGCGACGTGTTCCTGCGGGCCGAGCGCGAATATTCCGCCCATAATTTTGAATTTGCCAACACGGATATGCTGATCCGGCATTTTTCCGATGCTGAGGCTGAATGCGCCGCCCTGGTAGGCCATAAATTGGCGCTGCCGGCGTATGACCAGTGCATCAAGGCCAGCCATTTGTTCAATTTGCTGGATGCGCGGGGTGTAATCTCGGTGGCGGAGCGAGCCTCCTATATTGGCCGGGTGCGGGCGCTGGCGAAGGCGTGTGCTGAAACCTGGGTTGCCGGGGAGGCTGCGTGATGGCTGAGTTTTTTATCGAGCTGTTCTCGGAAGAAATTCCGGCGCGGATGCAAGCGGGTGCTGCGGCTGAACTGGCGCGGATTTGCGGTACGGTGCTCGCAGATTTAAATATCAGCGACGTTCGGACATTCTGCGGCCCTCGCCGGATTGCGCTGGTGGCGACGGTGGCGGCCGAAAAGCCCGGTGGCGTGATTGAAGCACGGGGGCCGCGTGAAACCGCGCCAGAAGCCGCACTCGCGGGGTTTTTGGGCAAATATAAAGCCGGCCGTGATGAGGTGGTGACAGAAGGCGGATTTTTCCTGCTGCGCCGCAACGAGTCAGCGATGGCGGCAGCGGATTTGATCGCATCAGCCTTGCCGGGGGCTCTGGCGAAATTCTCATGGCCCAAATCCATGCGCTGGGGCCAGAGCGGCGATTTTACCTGGGTACGACCTCTGCGGCGGATGGTGTGTCTGCTCGATGGCGCGGTGGTGCCTATTACCTTGGGGCCGGTGACGGCGGGCCTTGAGACCGAGGGCCATCGCTTTATGGCGCCGGGCGCGTTTAGCGTGACATCGACGGCGGATTGGCAGGCGCAATTGCGCACGCGCAAGGTGATCGCCGACCAGGCCGAGCGCCGGGCATTGGTGGTTGAGGGGCTGAACGCTGTGGCTGCTAAAGCTGGCCTGACCGTGGCGGAAGATGCCGGGCTGGTGGATGAAGTGACCGGGCTGGTCGAATGGCCGGTAGCGCTGCTGGGCAAAATTGACGCTGATTTCATGAGCCTGCCGCCGGAAGTGCGGGAGCTTTCGATGAAGGTGAACCAGCGTTATTTCGCGCTGCGCGACGCGGCGGGCCAACCGGCCCCGTATTTTGCCTTTGCGGCGAATATTGAAGCCCGCGATGGCGGTGCGGCGATAATCGCGGGCAATGAGCGGGTGCTGCGGGCACGGCTTTCCGATGCGCGGCATTTCTGGGATTTGGACCTGAAAACCCCGCTGAATGAATTGTTGCCAAAGCTCGCCAAAATCACCTTTCACGCGAAAATTGGCACGCAATTAGAACGTTCGGAGAGAATTGCGGTATTGGCAGAAAAAATCGCCTTGGCGCTAGGGGCGGATGCGCCGGCGGCTGATGCTGCAAAAACTGCTGGGCGCTTATGCAAAGCTGATCTTGTCACCGGCATGGTGGGCGAATTTCCTGAGCTGCAAGGTATCATGGGTGGTTATTACGCCGGGCAGATGGACAACGGCAGCGTCATCGGCCCTGCCATCAAAACCCACTACCAGCCTAAAGGCCCTTCGGATGCTGTGCCGTCCAGCATTGTGGCGGTGAGTGTCGCGCTGGCGGATAAGCTTGATACGCTCATCCAGTTTTTCCAAATTGGCGAAAAGCCAACCGGCTCGGGCGATCCCTACGCGCTACGACGGGCGGCGTTGGGTGTGATTCGGATTATTTTGGAAAATGACCTGAATCTTTCGTTAAAATCCTTCATCAGCAATGATGAGTTATTCGCTTTCATCATTGAGCGTCTACGGGTGAAACTGCGCGGTGAGGGCCAGCGGTTTGATGTGCTGGATGCCGTGCTGGCGGCGGGTGATGATGATAATTTGGTGCGGGTGATGCAGCGCGTGAACGCGGTTTCGGCATTTTTGGCGACCGAGGACGGCGCCAATTTGCTCATCGCTTACCGCCGGGCGGCGAATATTCTGCGGATTGAAGATGCCAAGGACGGCCCGCACAAGGCTGAACCTGTGCTCGGCCCGCTGCCGCTGCCGGAGGAGGAACAGTTGCGCGACATGCTGGCGTTGCTGGCGGGCGAGACGGTGAATGACTTCCGTGAGGGCAATTTTGCCAGCGCTATGGCGGCGTTTTCAAAGCTGCGTACTTTGGTGGACGCCTTTTTCGATAAAGTAACCGTCAACGACCCGGTGCCCCAAATACGCCAGAATCGTTTGCGATTGCTCGCCCAAATGCGTGATACCATGCACCAAATTGCTGATTTTTCTAAGATTGAAGGCTGAGGAGCTTTATTTGCCATGACCAAATGGGTTTATAATTTCGGCGCCGGCGTAAATGACGGCAGTGCCGCACTGCGTAATTTGCTGGGTGGCAAGGGCGCGAATTTGGCGGAAATGGCCAGTATCGACCTGCCGGTGCCGCCGGGCTTTACCATCACCACTGAGGTTTGCACCGCCTATTATGACAATGGCCAGAAATACCCAGTGGAATTGCAGGCTCAGGTCAGTGCGGCTTTAGCCCGCATTGAAACCGCTGTGGACCGTAAGTTTGGCGATAAGGACAAGCCGCTGCTGGTCTCAGTACGCTCCGGTGCCCGCGTTTCCATGCCGGGGATGATGGACACCGTATTGAACCTTGGCCTTAACGACGTGACCGTGCGCGGGCTGGAATCCAACTCGGGTGACTCCCGCTTCGCCTGGGATTCTTACCGCCGGTTTATCCAGATGTATGGCTCGGTGGTGCTGGGGGTGGATCACCACCGGTTCGAGGAAATCATCGAGACCGCCAAGATGGACGCTGATGTGATCGAGGACACCGCCCTCACGCCGGCGCATTGGCGCCAAGTGGTGGAAAGCTACAAGGACATGGTGGCCGAGGAAACCGGCAAGCCGTTCCCGCAGGACCCGCATGACCAGTTATGGGGTGCCATCGGGGCGGTGTTTGGCTCCTGGATGAACCCGCGTGCCAATGTGTATCGTCGCTTGCACGATATTCCGGCAAGCTGGGGCACCGCGGTTAACGTGCAGGCCATGGTATTCGGCAATATGGGCGACGATTGCGCCACCGGCGTGTGCTTTACGCGCGACCCGTCCACCGGCCTGAATGAATTCTACGGCGAGTATCTGGTGAATGCGCAAGGTGAGGACGTGGTGGCGGGCATCCGCACGCCACGCCCGTTGAGCCAGGCCTATGCCAAGCCGGGTGAAGTGAGCATGGAGCACGCCATGCCGGAAGCCTACGCTGAGTTGAACAAGGTGCGCGATGTTCTTGAAAAGCATTACAAGGACATGCAGGACATCGAATTCACCGTGCAGCAAAACAAGCTCTACATGCTGCAAACCCGCTCAGGTAAACGCACCGCTGCTGCTTCGCTGCGCATCGCCGTTGAAATGGCGGAGAGCGGGTTGATCGACCGTGACACCGCCATTATGCGCGTGAATCCGGCCTCGCTCGACCAATTGCTGCACCCCACCTTAGACCCCAAGGCCACGCCGAAGCTGTTTGCCAAAGGCTTGCCGGCCAGCCCGGGCGCTGCATCGGGCGCGGTGGTGTTCACCGCCGATGAAGCTGAGTTGCGTGCCCAGAAAGGCGACTCGGTAATTTTGGTGCGCATTGAAACTAGCCCGGAAGATATTCATGGCATGCACGCCGCCCGCGGCATTCTCACCACCCGTGGCGGCATGACCAGCCACGCCGCCGTGGTGGCGCGTGGTATGGGGCGGCCCTGCGTGGCGGGTGCTGGTGGCATCAGCGTTGATTACGGCGCGCAAACCCTCTCGGCCGGCGGCGTTGTGGTGCGGGCCGGGGATATTCTCACGCTCGATGGCGCGACGGGTGAAGTGTTCGTTGGCGCGGTCAAGATGATCGAGCCGCAATTATCCGCCGAATTTGGCACGCTGATGGGCTGGGCCGATTCCGCCCGCCGCCTGAAGGTGCGCGCCAATGCGGAAACTCCGCTGGATGCCGATACCGCCCGCAAGTTTGGGGCTGAGGGCATTGGTCTGTGCCGCACCGAGCATATGTTCTTTGACCCCGCACGGATCGGCGCGGTGCGTCAGATGATCATGGCGAAGGATGAAGCGGGCCGCCGTGTCGCCCTTGAGAAGTTACTACCCTTCCAGCGCGAAGATTTTGTCTCCTTGTTCAAAATCATGGCTGGTTTGCCGGTGACCATCCGCCTGCTTGACCCGCCTTTGCATGAATTCCTGCCCCATGGCGCCGCGGAATTGGCGGAAGTGGCGCAGGCTTTGGGGATGGATGCGCATGCCATCGCCGAGCGTGCTGCCGAGCTTTCGGAAACTAACCCGATGCTGGGGCATCGCGGCTGCCGGTTGGGCGTTTCTTACCCGGAAATTTACGAGATGCAGGCACGGGCGATTTTCGAGGCCGCCGTTGAAGTCGGCAAAACCGGTGCAGCGCCAGTACCGGAAATCATGATTCCGTTGGTGGGGATTAAGCGTGAGCTGGATATTACCCGCGCCCAAGTGGAAAAAGTGGCCAAGGCGGTGTTCGCCGAAACCGGCACCACCATTGAATACAGCATCGGCACCATGATCGAACTGCCGCGTGCCGCGCTGACCGCTGACTCCATCGCCGAAGCAGCTGACTTTTTCTCGTTCGGCACCAACGATTTAACCCAGACCGTGTTTGGCCTCTCGCGTGATGATGCCGGCAAGTTCTTGCCGCATTATGTCGAGCAAGGGATTTTGTCGAAAGACCCGTTTGTCTCAATCGATGTGGAAGGTGTTGGCACCCTGGTGCGGATTGCTGCCGAGAAAGGCCGTTCCACAAAGCCCGCGCTGAAGCTGGGGATTTGTGGTGAGCATGGCGGCGATCCGGCTTCCATCACCTTCTGTGAATCGGTTGGCCTGGATTACGTCTCATGCAGCCCGTACCGCGTGCCGGTGGCGCGTCTGGCGGCGGCGCAAGCGGCCATCGAGGCTAAAAAAGCCGCGTAACTTAACGTGATAGCTGCACCTTTTGTCGGCCACCGGGGAGAGGTTCTCCCCGGTTGGGCTGACGATAACGCGCACATGAATTTGGCGTATTATCTGGTGATGTTCGATGCCGCGTCTGACGCGATTTTTGAGGCATTGGGCATTGGACAGGATTATCGGCGTAGTGCCAACAGCACTTGTTTTGCAGCCGAAACGCATTTGGTTTACGAGCAGGAGATGAATGTAGGCGACCGGGCACGCATTCTTACAACCATTATCGATGTGGATGCTAAACGGTTGCATTTGGCGCATGAGATGCTGAGGGAGGGTGAGATGACCCGGGCCTGCCTGCAGGAGATCATGTTTGTGAACGTGAGCCTTGCGACCAGGCGGGTGGTGCCCTGGACAGCACTAGCACTAGAAAATTTGCAGGCTGCATTGGCGGTGCATAATGCTTTGCCGCGCCCGGCTAAGCTGGGCCGTGCGATTGGGATTAAGCGTTAAATCAGCTTGAGTATAAAAAAGCCGCCGATGATTCCGGCAGCCAGCAGCGTGGTAACCAGCATAAGCCGTTTTTCAATGAAGTTTGCGATTCGCTCTCCAAACAGCCTCAGCAATGTTGCCAGCAGGAAGAACCGCCCGCCTCGCGTAATAATGCTGGCCATCATGAACAGCGGGAAATTGAACGCCGCGGCGCCAGCGGCGATGGTGACGATTTTATAGGGAATGGGCGTGAGGCCTTTGATGAGAATAACCCACAACCCATACTGCGCAAATTTTTGCTGAAACGCTACAAAAGCTGCGTGGTAGTGATAAAAATTGATAATTGGTTGTGCAAGCTTCGCGAAGAGCCAGAACCCGATCGCATATCCCAGTGCGCCGCCGATGACACTGCCGACAGTTGATATAGACGCAAACCAGAAGGCGCGGCGCGGTCTGCCAAGGGCCATTGGTATCAAAAGGGCGTCTGGTGGTATTGGAAAAAAGCTGGCTTCAGCGAAAGCAATGCAAAGTAACCAGACAGCGGCTGCCGGCCGTTCGCTGAGGGAGATGATCCAGTCATAAAACCGTTTGAGCATGGGCTTGCCATGCCATAGCGGCATTAAAGCGGCAATGTGATTCTGGCGCGAAGTCCTCCGCCATGCATATTCAATAGAGCGATATCTCCGCCATGCGCTCGTATGATGTTCCGGGCAATCGAGAGTCCCAGACCAGAGCCTCCGGTCTCACGGTTTCGGCTCGATTCAAGCCGCCGGAAAGGTTCGAACACAACTTCGGAGTCTGCAGTGGGAATACCTGGACCATTATCCTCGACGTCGATCTGAATTGTTCCGGGGTCTTTTTGGGTTAGCCGTATTCTGGCGGCATCGCCGTATTTCAACGCGTTATTGACGAGATTTACGATCGCGCGTTTGAGGCTCAATGGCCGCGCATTGATGGCGAGATGCTCCGGTCCGTCGTAACTTAGCGCCCCAGCCCTCTCGGGCAAGCCGTCACCAGCCTCATCGAGAATGGTCCGTAACAGGCTGGGAAGATCGATGCGAGTAACGGCTTCAGTCGCAGCGATATCGCGCCCAAAAGCCAGTGTGGCTGCGACCATGGCTTCCATTTCATCCAAATCGGCCAGCATTTTAAGGCGCTGTTCATCATCATCCATATACTCGGCTCGCAGTTTCAGCCGTGTGATGGGTGTCCGCAAATCATGACCAATGGCAGTAATCAGAAACGTTCGATCTTCAACGAACTTTCGGATTCGGGAAGCCATCGTGTTAAACGCGACGGCAGCCGTGACAAGCTCAGCTGGTCCCGTTTCAGGAAGGTCGGGCGCGTTTGCCACGTCGCGGCCCAGTCTTTCTGCAGCGAAGGCCAATGTGCGAACGGGAATGAGCAATTGCCGGACCGCCCAGAAAATCATCACGCCACCGAGCAAAGACATGACAATGAAGGCCGTGCCGAATTCCGGCGATCGCCATGGTTCAGGGCGTGTAATGGGCGACTCGATGCTGAGCCACATCATAGGTGCCCGTAGTTGCAGCTTTGGGCCAGAATTTGGCGACGGAGATTCCTCATCATCCGGTGGTAAGGTAAATGGCGGATGGATGTCCGCTTGGTTGTCGGGAAGAGCAAAACTGACGATATAGCGTGTTGGATTTACGGCGCCGCGCAGTTCCAGCCCACGAGGGCGAATGGCGGGTGGAATACCATATCCGATGATGCTTGCTCGCAGAATTTGTCTTGCCGCCAAGGGGAGGGCAAATGTGGTATTACGGGACGGTGGCGAATTGCTGAGGCTAATCACATCGCCACTGGGAATTGGTTCTGTTCCGAGCAGGGCAGCTCGCTGGTCCGGCGCAATGGCTGCAACGTGACGGTAAATGATGACGTCTTGAGTGGCTATGACACGTTGCTGTTCGATGCGGGCGAGATTGATCTGGTTGACAGTATGAATGCCTAGACCGAGCGCTTGTATGATCGCGAAGCCGAACAATAAAATGAGAATTGTCCTGCCGGCGAGACTTTGCGGCCGGAGAGACAATGTCACGTGCGCTCGACCGGTGTCGACAGAACGTAGCCGCCGCCTCGTACTGTTTTTATGAGTTGGGCGTTTCGTCCGTCATCTTCTAATTTGCGCCGTAACCGGGATACGGCAACATCGATCGCGCGGTCAAAAGGTCCTGCTTGCCGCCCACGCAACAAGTCCAACAGCATGTCCCGGGTGAGGACCCGGTTTGGCCGGTCCAGGAGGGCTAGCAACAATTCATACTCACCGCCGGTGATAGCAACTTCGATACCCGATGGGTCCAATAGCCGGCGGCGGGCTGTTTCAAGTAACCAGCCCGAAAACCGGTAAGTTTTGGCCGTGTTTTCGGATACGCGGTCTTCCGTTTCACTGGTCCGGCGCAGCACAGCACGAATCCGCGCCAGCAGTTCGCGTGGATTGAATGGTTTTGTGACATAATCATCAGCGCCTAACTCAAGGCCGATAATTCGGTCAGTTTCTTCAGCCATCGCCGTCAGCATAACAATCGGGACATTTGTCTCAGATCTGAGCCAACGCGCCAAGTCTAACCCACCCTCGCCGGGCAGCATCAGATCAAGTACAACAAGATGAAAATGCCCATTCATAAAGGCCCGGCGTGCCTCCTTGCCGTCTCGCGCTGTCGTGACTCTTAGCCGTTGGCGTTCAAGGAATTTTGCAAGCAAGTCACGGATTTCACGGTCATCATCAACGACCAAAATATGCGGCATGGTTTCCATAGCTGTTACAATAGCGTCTGATGGGTGTGTTTGGCAGTCTGTGTTGCAATTAGTTGCAATTTGCACCACCGCGCCCCACCGGCATTCCGCTGCCGTGGCCGGTAAGGCTTGGTAAAAATTTCTCTTGCGTTGGCATGCTATTGGCCCTATTGGGCCGCTCACGCAGCAACGCACGTGCCTCTGCCGCTTCTTCAAGCTTTTATGGAGGGTGGTTACGCAACGACGTCAAGCGTTCTGGCAGCACTGCTGGCTTAACCTGCAAAGGAGAAGCCGAAAGTGGCTGGTTCGTTGGACCGTTTTGTAACCTATGCCCGTCGCCTTATCTGAAAGGCGGGCTTCCATAGAAAGGCTCGTTGTGATGACCCCAAAAGTCGCCGCTTTCCTTGATTCTTCGGCCTTGGCTACGCCGTTTCTGGCGCTCGATCTTGAAAAGGTTGCGGACAACTATGCCGCCATGCGCCGTGCGCTCCCGACGGCTAAGATCTATTATGCTGTGAAGGCCAATCCAGCGGAGCCCATTTTGCGCTTGCTGGCGGGCTTGGGCTCTTGCTTTGATGCCGCCAGCATTCACGAAATTGAACAGTGTATTGCTGTGGGGGCACCAGCGGCCGCAATCAGCTTTGGTAACACTGTGAAGAAGCCAAGTGCCATCGCGGCGGCTTATGCCTTGGGTGTGCCTCTCTATGCCTTTGATTCTATTGAAGAATTGCAAAAAATTGCGCTCCATGCGCCGGGCTCAAAGGTTTATTGCCGGATCGCTGTCAATAACACCGGGGCTGAATGGCCGCTGTCCAAAAAGTTTGGAACGACGCTGGATTTGGCACGGGATCTGATGTTGAAGGCAGGTGAATTTGGCCTCATCCCCTACGGGCTCTCGTTTCATGTGGGTAGTCAACAGACCGCCACAGACGCTTATGAGCTGGCAATTTCCGAGGTGGCGATGCTGTTCACGGATTTGAAAGCCGCCGGTATCGAGTTGAAAATGCTTAATTTAGGCGGCGGTTTCCCGATTCGCTATCAAGATGATGTTCCGAGCACCGATATGTTTGGTGACGTGATCATGCACGCGATGACCAGCCATTTTGGCAATGATCTTCCTGACATGCTGATCGAGCCAGGCCGTGCGATGGTCGGCAATGCAGGGGTGGTTGCCGCGGAGGTCGTGTTGGTTTGCCGCCGGATGCCGCAGGATGAGCGCCGTTGGGTGTATCTTGATATTGGCCGGTTTGGTGGGCTTGCTGAAACCGAAGGCGAGGCGATCCGCTACAATATTACGGCGGGATCAGGGGCCACCGGGCCGGTTGTTCTGGCGGGACCCAGCTGCGATGGCGTGGATATAATGTATGAAAAAACTCCATACCGGCTGCCGCTTGATCTGCAGGCGGGAGAACGGGTGCTGATCCATAACGCCGGCGCTTATGTGACAAGTTACGCCAGCCAGAATTTTAATGGTTTCGCTCCGCTGACTGAATACTATCTGTAAGGGGTCGTGCGGGCCATAAGGCTCGCGCCAACCTCGCAACAGGGAGTTTATGGCATGTCGGATATCAAACTTAACGCCGCCGACGGTTCGGGGCAGTTCAATGCTTATGTAGTTGAACCAAAGGGTAAGCCTGCCGGTGCTGTCGTGGTCATCCAGGAGATTTTTGGCGTTAACGACTCGCTGCGTGCCACCTGTGAGGAGCTGGCGGCCATGGGGTTTATCGCGGTAGCCCCGGATTTGTTTTGGCGGCAGGAGCCGGGCGTGAATTTGACCGATAAATCTGATGCTGAATGGCAGAAGGCCTTTGCCTTGATGAATGGGTTTGACCAGGGCAAGGGCGTTGAGGACCTCAAGGTCACGCTGGCAGCCGCCCGGAAACTGCCGGGATGTAATGGCAAGGCCGGGACCATTGGTTTTTGCCTGGGTGGCCGGCTGGCGGTGATGATGGCAACACGCTCGGACGCGGATGTGAATGTCTCATATTATGGGGTGGGCCTTGACGGGCTGGTCCCGGAATTTGAAAATATTAATGCTCCCCTGATGCTCCATATTGCTGAAAAGGATGAATTTTCGTCGCCGGCGGTGGTGGATGCGGTTCTTGAAGGCATCGAGGATAGTGAGTTTGTGGATGCCTTTGTGTATCCGGATGTCCAGCATGCGTTTGCCCGGGTAAATGGCGTGCATTACGACGCACGGGCGGCAACAATCGCCAATGGCCGGACGGCGGAAATTTTAGCTGACATCCTCGGTTGATATCTCGCCGCGCTTTCGCCGCTGGGGTTGCGCTGATCCCGGCGGCGGCTTGGTGTGAAGATAAGCCGCTGGCGATGCGGCTCGCCAGTGCCATTCAGAACGCCATGGCCGTGTTGCCGGCGGGACCGGTGTTGCTGAATAGTTTTGTGGTCGATACCGGGCCGAATTTGGGTGATTTTGACCTTACCCAGGCCAATGCGGCTTATGTGTATGACAACGCTCTGGCTGGACTCGCGCTGCTGGCGGTGGGCGACCGGGGAAATGCGTTACGCATCGGCGACGCGCTGGCAATCGCGCAGTCGCATGATCGTTATTGGCATGACGGCAGATTGCGAAATGCCTATCAGGCTGGGGTGATGTCGGTGCCGGCGAAGCTACCGGGCTGGTGGGATACCAAAGCGAGAAGTTGGCAGGAAGATCCCTACCAGGTGGGCTCGCAAACCGGCCCTGTGGCCTGGGCGATGTTGCTATGGTCGGCGCTCGGGCAAGCCGATGCTGCCAACCGGGCGGGTAACTGGCTGGACGAACAATTGCGGGCCAGCAACGGCTATTATGGCGGATTTTATGGCTTCGAGCCTCATCAGGTGAAATTATCCTGGCAGAGCACTGAGCAGAATACCGACCTAAGCGTTGCGTTCGGAAAGTTGAGCCGCCTGGAAGATTCTCATCATGCGGAGCATTTTGTTCGCGCCATGTTTGATCAACAAAGGGGGGTATTTAACGCTGGCACGTCACCCTCTGGAACGCAGAATATATTATTGGCGGCTGATGCCGGAATCTGGCCGTACCTGGCCGGTATCGGCTCGGCCAATTCCGCTCTTGCGGCGATAAAGTCTTTGACGCGTGGTGCAGGAATTGGATTCTCGGCGGTAAGTTCCGGCACATGGATGGAAGGCACAGGCTTTGCCGCCTTAGCCTTGCATGGGCTTAATGATCGTTTGGCTGGTAGGTTCATGGCTACGATCGAGGCCAATATATCCCCGTCGGGCTATATCTATGCTTCGGTTGAACCGCGGCTTTCGACTGGGTTGACGGTAGGGCCTTCTTTGCAGGCGGGTGTTCCGGAACAGACATTCAACTATTTCCGGCGTCCGGCCTTGGCGCCAACGGCTTGGGCGGTACTGGCAGCACTGGATGTTAATCCGCTGGCGCGATAGGCTGGTGTTGTTGGATTAAAATAATTTGGTGAACCGCCTACATGCCAAGACCCGCCCGCGAAATATTGGTTTCACCGGACAGTTCGCGACCTTCGTGGGCTGTGTTTGATGCGCATTGGTATTTACGCCGCTACCAGGCGGCAAGAGAGCGTTGTGAAAATCGAATCGAAGCCGCTTTGGACGATTATCTGAATATTGGTGCCTCGTTGGCTTATTCACCAAATCCGTATTTTGATGAGGCGTTCTATTGTGCTCAAAATCCAGATGTTCTGGAACTGGTTCGCGCCGGTCATTACCAATCAGGATTTGATCATTTTTGTCAGTATGGGCATCGGGCACTATCACCGCACTGGTTGTTTGATGACCAGCATTATCAGCGGCTATACGAAGATATGTCGATTGAAAATTTGGATCAGAATGGATTTGCGGGCCGGTACGATCATTATTTGAAGTTTGGCCAATTTGAAGGCCGGCAAGCTCATTTTATTTTTGACGGCAGCTACTATCGGCAGCAGGCAATCAAAGCAGGGATTGACGCTGGTGATCTTGACACCTTTGGACCTTACAGCCTTTTTTTGAATCGACTGTACTCCAATACAACAGAACTTCCACCATCGATATATTTCAATCCGCAATGGTATATTGAGACAGGCGTGGGAGTGCAGTCAGACATAAAGAGTGGGGTGTTTCATTCGGCTATTGAGCATTATCTTTGCAATTTGAATCCTGAAATAAGAGATCCTGTTCCCGAATTTTCGGAAGTGTATTATTGTGAAGCTAATCAAGACATAAATAGTGCTATTCAAAATGGCACATTTCGATGCGGCTATCAGCACTTTGTGCAATTTGGGGCCTTTGAGCTCAGGCGGCCAAGTCCCAATATTGATCTAGTGTATTATCGGGATATGAATCCACAAGTACGGGATGACTTGAACTCAGGCGCAGTGCGCGACGCATTTGCACATTTACGACTAATAGGGCTTCCACAGCATCTTGTATTTATACCGGCGCAGTTGAGTCAAAGGTTGCGGGAAGACGACGCCAAACAGCTTTTTTTTGATAAAGCTCGAGATCAACTTATTTCATTTTCACGGCAAAAGATAGATTTTACTTCGGTCGATCCAGCTGTGTCTGTCGTAATGGTTTTGTTTAATAAATTTGAATTGACGATGCAGGCGCTGGCCTCATTACGAAATAATATGGTTGGTGATATCCAGCTTATTGTTGTTGATAATGCGTCTGTTGATGATACTCGTTGGATCGACAAATACATAACGGGAGCATCGATCCATCATCTTTCAGAAAACATCGGCTATTTGCGGGCGGCAAATCTGGCTCTTAAGGAGGTTAAAGCTGGTGCAACACTTTATTTGAATAATGATATCGAGCTTGGTTATGAAGCCTTAAAATCAGCGCTTGCTCGGTTGGAGTCATCGCCGGATATCGGCGCGGTTGGAGGTAAAATTATTCGTACGCATGGACTATTGCAGGAGGCGGGGTCAATTATTTGGAGTGATGGAACGACAACGGGATACATGCGCGACACTGCTCCGTCAGCACCGGAGGTAAATTTTGTCCGCGACGTTGATTATTGCTCGGCAGTATTTTTGCTTTGTCGATCAAGCATTCTGCGTACTATGCATGGTTTCGATGAAGACTACAGCCCCTCATATTACGAAGACGTTGATCTTTGTGTTCGAATTTTTCAAGCTGGTCATCGGGTCATTTATGATCCAGCCATTACGATTTATCATTATGAATACGGAAGTGCCGTTCATTCAGATGTTTCGGTCGCGTTGATGCGCCGGGGGCATAAAATATTTCAAAAAAAACACAGAGATTTTTTGGCAAAAAAATGCAATAAATTTGAAAATAATATCCTCAGAGCGCGCTCTGTTGATACTCGAGGAAAAAACATTTTATTCTTGGAAGATACTTTGCCATTACGGCATCTTGGGTCAGGCTTTGTTCGTTCCAATGATATTGTAAATGCTCTTGCACAGTTTGGATATAAAGTCTCGGTATTCCCGATTAACGGTACCGCTCAGGATTTGATCAAGATTTATGCTGATTTTCCATCTACGTCCGAACTTCTGTACAATTCTGATATAAACGGACTTGAAAAATTCCTTCGAGATCGTGAAAATTATTATGATCTACTATGGATTTCGAGAACTCATAATCTCTCCCGTATTTTGCCGATCTTATCGGAGGTTGGCATTGATCCAGAATGTTTGCCGATCATCCTTGATACCGAAGCGGTGACATCAAACCGTGATTTTTTGAGAACTCAACTTAACGGCGAGTCGGACCAATGTGCATTTCAGAAGATGCTGGCAACTGAATTCTCCGAAATAGGGGCTTGCCGTCATGTCATTGCGGTAAACCAGATTGAGTACGAGCAGCTTCGCAGTGAGGGCGTACAAAATGTCTCGATATTAGGTACAATGCGGAAGATCGATCCAACACAACGTGATTTTCAATCGCGAACTGACATTTTAATTGTGGCAAGCATACATCAAGCCGATAGTCCTAATCTGGATTCACTGATTTGGTATATGAACGAGATACTTCCCGCGCTTTCTTCCGAAATGGATGAGGTTCCGGTTTTGAACGTGGTCGGCTACGTGGATCCAAGCATCGATCTATCGGTCTTTAACCATCAGTTAAAAATTAAATTTCATGGCACGGTAGCAGATCTGGCTCCCTTTTATGATTCTAATCGGCTATTTATCGCGCCAACCAGATTTGCAGCGGGTACACCTTACAAGGTGTATGAGGCTGCCTCATTTGGGCTACCGTGCGTTGTCACGGATATTCTGGTGAAACAGTTGGGCTGGCGGGATGGCGTTGAATTGTTCTCCGCGTCGCGCAGAGATCCAAAGCGCTTTGCTGCACAGATTGCAAAATTATACGGTTCAGCAGCATCGTGGCAAATGGTTAGAAAAAATGCCATTGAACGTATTGAACGCGAGAATTCAAAATCAGGCTTTGATCGAGCTCTCGGCGATATTCTTGAACAAGTGTTTGCCTCTAATCTAGTTTTGGGTACTGGCAGCCAACGCAACGCGCCCCGGAAACCGATGGCGGTAGGATAGTGCTTCTGCGATGTGATTTTGCTGTACAATATCTAACCCGGCCAAATCTGCAATGGTTCTGGCGACGCGAAGTGTCCTTGTGTAACCGCGAGCGGAAAGCCGTAATTTAGTCGCGGCCATTTCAATAAAGCTTTTTGCTTCTGGGCTTAACAATATTGCATCAGCCAGGGCCTCGGCATTTGTTGAGGCACCAGCTTCACCATAGCGCTCGCGCTGGAGGTTGCGTGCTGCCGCTACACGTTTGGCTACGACGTAGCTTGCCTCGCCGATCGGGGCTCGTAATAGTTCGGCTGGGGTGACCGAAGAAATTTCGATAATTAAGTCGATACGGTCAAGCAGTGGGCCACTGACCTTACTCTGATAATCTTCACCGCAGCGCGGCGCTCTACCGCATTCGCGCGAGGCGTCGCCTAGATAGCCGCAGCGGCAAGGGTTCATGGCCGCTACCAGTTGGAAGCGAGCGGGGTAGGTAATATGTGCCGCTGCCCGGGCAACCGTTGTCTGCCCGGCCTCCAGCGGCTGTCTCAGAGCCTCTAATGTCGCGCGCGGAAATTCGGGTAGCTCGTCCATAAACAATACGCCGCGATGTGCCAGTGAGACCTCCCCAGGTTTTGCCCGGTTTCCGCCGCCTGATATTGCCGCCATGCTGGCTGAGTGGTGTGGCTCGCGAAACGGCGGCCGCGTGACCAACCGGCCTTCATCGAGAAGCCCGGCTACCGAGTGAACCATACTGACTTCCAATGCCTCCCGCGGTGAGAGGTCTGGGAGGAGACCCGGCAGACGAGACGCGAGCATAGATTTGCCTCCACCTGGCGGGCCGATCATCAGCAAATTATGATTACCGGCGGCAGCAACTTCCAGTGCCCGGCGTGCCGTTTCCATGCCGCGGACGTCCGCCAGGTCAAGAGTTTTATAACCGGCTCCGAGTTTACCCATGGGTGGAGGAGAGATGATTTGTGTGCCGCGAAAATGATTGATCAATGCCAGCAAATCAGGGGTTGCCAGTACTGAGAGATCTCCCGCCCAACCCGCTTCAGGGCCTTGGGATTGTGGACAGATTAGGCCAAGCTCTCGTTCGCTGGCAGCAATTGCCGCAGGTAAAACGCCCGCTACAGGGTTTAAGCGGCCGTCCAGAGATAACTCCCCCAGCGCTGCATATTGGGCGAGGTCTTCCATCGGCAGCACATCCATGGCGGCGAGTACGGCGAGGGCGATCGGCAAGTCGAAATGGCTGCCTTCCTTGAGAACATCTGCCGGCGCTAAATTTACCAGTACGCGCTTAGGTGGCAATGCGAGCCCCATCGAGGTGAGCGCGGCGCGAACCCTTTCGCGTGCTTCTCCGACGGCTTTGTCCGGGAGGCCAACCATTAAAAAATTAGGCAATCCGCTGGAAATCTGGACCTGCACCTCAACCGGTAATGCATCAATCCCGGCGAACGCGAAACTTTGAACACGCGCTATACTCACAACCTATGTGCCATCATAGGTTGTAATTTAAGGGTTTCGAAAGAAATTGTCTAGGGTTTTAGAAAGGCCAGAAAATGCTGCTCGGCTTTGCGGAAAGCATAAATCAGCCCGAAGGAAATGCATAAATACAAGGCTGCCGCGATGCTGAATGATGCGAAAGGGTTGTAGGTTGCGGAATAAGCGTCTTTCGCGACCTTCAATATATCGGGTACGGTCGCGGTAAAGGCCAGGGTGGTGGCATGCAGCATGAGGATTACCTCGTTGCTGTAAACCGGCAAGGCACGGCGAAGAGCGCCGGGAATTATGATGCGTTGATAAAGCTTGAATTGGGACATCCCAAGCGAGCGCGCCGCATCGATTTCGCCGAAGGCCGTTTCACGAATAGCGCCGGCAAAAATCTCGGTTGTGTAAGCGCCGGTGTTAAGGCCGAACGCGAAAATCGTACAATTAATGCCCTGGCGGAAAAATTCATTCAGCGGCGCCGTGTCGCGGACAAAATCAAGGCTGTAGAACCCAGTGTAAACGATGAGCAATTGCACGTAGAGCGGGGTGCCGCGGAAAATAAACGTGTAAAGCCAAACAGGAAACCAGATGATTGGGTTGCGGGCATTCCGGGCGATCGCCAGCGGTATGGCAATAAAAAATCCGATGACGCATGAGCTGACGAGTAGCCATAACGTCATGGCCACGCCGGTCATGCGATAGCCGTCTGAGTACAAAAGCGCCTGCCAGTAATTCTGGAGAATGTAGATCATAGCACCGCTTTGCGAACGCCGACGGCAAATTTACGCTCCAACACGAATAATACGCCATTGGATATCGTGGTTAGCGCTAAATAAACGAGGCCTGCGAGACTCATGAAATAGAAGGTGCGGAAAGTGCCTTCGCCAGCATTTTGCGAGGCCTTCACCACGTCGGTTAAGCCAATAAGCGAGACCAAGGCAGTAGCTTTTAGGATCACTTGCCAGTTGTTAGCCAAGCCGGGTAAAGCGAAACGCATCATTTGCGGAAACAATATTCTGCGAAAAACCTGAATTGGCCTCATTCCAAAAGATCGGGCAGCTTCGAGTTGGCCGCGCGGCACCGCCAGGAATGCACCCCGAAAAGTTTCGGTGAAATAGGCGCCATATATGAAACCGAGAGTTATAACACCGCTCGCGAATGGATCGAGATTGATCTGCTCAATATCGACGTAGCTTTGAACATTGCCAAGATAATCAGTGAAACTGTTAAGCCATATTTGGAGGCTATAAAAAATCAGGAGCATCAGCACGAGGTCAGGCACACCACGAACAATGGTTGTATAAATTGTTGCGATAGTGGACACGACCCGGCCTTTTGATAATTTGGCGGAAGCGCCGGCCAGGCCGATGAAAAATGATACCAGTAACGATAAAACGGATAATTCAACGGTCGTGATGGTTCCCGCAAAAATTTGCGGGCCATAACCATTTAGCGTCAGCATCGCTGAATACCGGCGAATATTGAAAGGCGAAGGGCGGTCATGCCTTTCCTTGAGACTTGACCGCCCTTATCGTTATTTGGCAGGTGTTGCAGCGTAAACATCAAAGTTGAAATACTTCGACTCGATTTTCTTGTAGGTGCCGTTTTTGATAATGGTGGCAATCGCCTTATCAATTTTTGCCTTTAGGTCCGGTTCATCCTTACGGATGCCAATGGCAATATACGAGCCTAACACGTCCTTGGGATCGTCAGTAACATTTCCCGCCAATGCGTAACCCGCCCCCTTCGGGGTTTTTAGGAACCCATAATCGGCTTCAACGGAATCCTGCAACGAGGCATCTAAACGGCCTGACAGAAGGTCAGCATAAACCTGGTCCTGGCCAGGATAGGACACTACGTTGACGCCAAACGGCTTCCAATAGGTATTTGCATAGGTTTCCTGGATGGTGCCGGCCTCGACCCCAACAGTCTTGCCTTTGAGACTATCCACGGTCGGTTTCAAGCCGGAACCTTTTTTAGCGATTAAGCTCGTTGGTTCATTATACATTTCAGATGAGAAATCGATCTGTTGCTCGCGTGCCGGGGTCACGGTCATTGATGAGAGAATGGCATCAAATTTCCGGGCTTCGAGCGCCGGGATGATGCCATCGAAACCCTGGGCGACAAACACGCATTTGACTTTCAGGTCAGCGCAGATTGCTTTGCCAAGTTCGATATCAAAGCCAACGAACTGCCCACTCGGAGACATGCTTTCAAAGGGCGGGTAGGTTGCGTCGACGCCAAATTTGATTTCGGTGAGGGTTTTGGCATTTGCCGGCGAATTCATCGCAAAACCAAGTGCCAAAACGGTCATCGCACCCGTGGCCAAAATTTTCTTCATAGATAGCTCCCAGTTGAATTGACGCTAAAGTCTGCTGGCCTGACACATTACGTGCGGGACGCATCCCGTGTCACTTTAGCGCAATAATACTGGTTAGCAACTTATATTCGGGCTGGGGATAGATCGATGTCGAGCGCTTCAACGGCCGAATGGTCATGAATCTGACCGAAAAGATCGGATAAAATCAGACCGGTGAGCGAAGCGCCGCTGGGACGCCCGCGATGGCGCGGTTGATCATATCGGTGTCTGTCTCGGCGGCAAAGCCGGCTCGGAGAAGTTGGGTCGAGGCGGCGGTTGCTACGTCGATGGCGACGTTTCTGACCTCCTCGAGCGCGGCCTTTTCGGCGGCGGCGATCCGATCCAGGGCGAGACGCTCACGGCGCTTGGTCATCGCGTGGGCTTCAGTCGCCATTTCAAGGCGCGTGCGGGTGGCTTCCGCTTCGGCGTGGGCAATGATTTGCTTAGCATCTTCGATAGCCTGCGCTTGCCGCGCTTTAGCTTCAGCCAGCATAGCTTCGGCCTCAGCCTTCAATTTGGCCGCCTCGTCCAGGGCCGACCGAACCGCGCTCGTCCGTGCATCCAGCATGGCTGTGACAGGTGCAATGATTTTTTTTGCAAACAATACGGCAAAAATGACAATCGCAACGGCGACCCAGAAGGAACCATGTTCCCAAGGTATGTCATGAAAGGCTTGATATTCCATAGTATTATCCTCGCCTTAGGCCGCTTTGCGGGCCGCGAGCGCCGCTTCTATTTCAGGGGCAAGTACAGCTTGATCGGGCGCTTTTCCAGTCAACCGTGCCATCAAGGTGGTGGCCACATCGGCCGCGACGGGCTTTATAGCTGCCAAGGCGGTAGTCCGCGCCTCAGCAATTTGCTTTTCTGAATATTCGAGCTGCGCGTCTAATTTGTCATTCAGCACCTTAGCGTCGGTAAAAGCCTTCGCCTTCGCGTCCGCTTCCGCCTTGGCGATGTCTGCCTGGGCCTTTTCACGCGCTTGTTTCATCGTGGCATGCAGTTCAGCCACGGCACGGTCGGCCTCAGCTTTGGCTGCGTGCGCGGCGGCAAGGTCGCTGGCAATCTGGTGTTCCCGACGTTCCAGAATATTGCCGATCTGCGGTAACCCCCAGCGCGACAGTGTCAGATACAGCACCACCATAATCACCACCATCCACAGCACCTGGGCCGTGGTCAGCGGATTCTGGAAATCCATCTGCGGCATGGTGCCCTCCGCCATGGCGGCGGCGGGAACCATGCTGAGCGCGAGCGCGAAGGCGGTGCGACGGATCATATCAGGTGAAGAGAATAACCAGAGCGATGACCAGCGCGTACAAGGCAACCGCTTCGGTCAACGCAAAGCCTAACAACACGTCACGGAACATCGTGTCGCGCGCGGCCGGGTTACGGCCAACGGCAGAGACGAATGAGCCGAACAGATTGCCAATACCAACACCGGCACCGGCAACGCCGATTGTGGCAAGACCCGCACCAATGTCTTTGGCGAGAAGGGCGGTTTGAGCTGCGTCCATTTAATGTTCCTTTCCGAAACTTCTAAGCAAAATCAGTAGTCGATTAGTGCATATGCACGGCGTCGTGCA
The DNA here is from genome assembly GCA_031291755.1 of Acidocella sp. Classification (GTDB taxonomy): domain Bacteria; phylum Pseudomonadota; class Alphaproteobacteria; order Acetobacterales; family Acetobacteraceae; genus Acidocella. The sequence goes on from JARLIK010000019.1 coordinate 147,340, forward strand.
GATACAAACAGGTGAGAATGGCGAAAACATAAGCTTGCAAGCCCGCCACCAGCAACTCCAAAGCCACCAGCGCTACGTTTAGCCCCAAGGGTACAATCGAAGCAAAAGCCCCGAAAATTCCGAAGCTTGCCGTCAGCAGCAGCATGAAACCGGCAAATACTTCCCACATCACGTGGCCGGCGGTCATGTTGGCAAACAAACGAACCGAAAGTGAAACCGGGCGCGATAGGTAGGAAATGATCTCAATGGGCACCAGCAAAGGCAGCAACCATACTGGCACACCTTCGGGCACGAAGAATTTGAAAAACCGGAATCCGTGGGTGTAAAAACCGACGCCGGTTGAGAACGCGAACACAAACAGCGCCAACGATAACGTGACAGCGATATGGCTGGTGAAGGCAAAGAAATATGGAAATAGCCCAAGTAAATTGCCGAGCAAAATGAAGCTGAATAGCGTGAACACCAGGGGGAAAAACCGCAGCCCTTCCTCGCCGATGGTATCGACGCACATATTGCGGACGAACTCGTAAAGCAGCTCGATCAAGGCTTGCAGCCGGCCTGGTACGATGGCGCGGGAACGTAAGCCGAGCACGAAGAGCACCACGATGATCGCAGCACTGGCGAGCATGGCTTCGTTCGAATTGGTGAAATTGATCGCCGCCCCCAGAGGCCCCAGGCCCGTTGAGAGACGAAATTGTCCAAGCGCGTCGATCGATGGGCCCGCCATAGTCAGTCTTCCCTGTTACCCGTTTTCGACCCGGTGGCGCGAACCAAATTGCGCAACCCAGCCGCCATACCCACTGGCACCATCAGGACCATCAACCAGGGTTTGGTATGAAAAAGCCGGTCTAGGCCCCACCCAATTACCACGGCGATGACCATTGCGGCCACCAGTTCAACCCCCAGACGCATGGCGAGATTGATTGCCTTTTGCGCAGCACCGGCACCAGATTGTGCCTCGTTCGCCTTTGGCCGAGTCATTCCCGCTTTGTCTTGCGCTGCCGCCAGACGTTGCTCGAATGTGTCTTTGTCTCGACTTTCGTTCATGCACCTGTTTTCAGCGCCCTTGTAACAGACGCTGGTAATTGAGGGGTTGCTACCCATACCCCCCACCTGTGTCAAGAATGCCAGGAGATATAAAGCGATACTTAGGAATATTCCTTATTCGGCAGCCATCGCGTGGCCTGCAGGCTCGACCATATCAACCGCCCGGGCGAGATCGACGGACAGCAGACGGGAAACGCCGCGCTCCTGCATGGTAACGCCATACAGCCGGTCCATTCGGGCCATCGTGAGATGATGGTGGGTTACCACCAGGAACCGCGTGCCGGTCGCGCGGACCATATCTTCAAGCAGGGTGCAGAACCGTTCCACGTTGGCATCATCCAGCGGCGCATCCACCTCATCGAGTACCGAGATTGGTGCCGGGTTGCACATAAACACCGCGAAAATCAATGAAAGCGCTGTCAAAGCCTGCTCGCCGCCCGACAGCAGGGAGAGGGTTGCGAGCTTTTTGCCGGGCGGCTGCGCATAAATTTCCAGCCCGGCCTCGAGAGGGTCATCGGATCCAACCAGCGCCAAATGCGCCTTCCCACCGCCGAACATCCGGGAAAACAGGGTCTGGAAGTGCTTATCTACCTCGTTGAATACGGCAGAAAGCCGCTCCCGACCTTCCCTGTTGAGATGGCCGATGGAGCCGCGCAGCTTGGCAATGGCGGAGGTAATTTCGTCGCGTTCGCGCTCGATTGTAGCGATGGCGGCTTCAGCTTCCTCGGCTTCGATATCGGCCCGCAGGTTGACGGGCCCCATCTCTTCGCGCTCACGGGTCAGGCGCTCCCAGCGTTTGCGAGCTTTGTCCTCTGAGTCCGGGGTAAGGTCTGCCGGTGGGTCAGGGAGCGCCGGAGTCGCGCCCAAACGTTCCAGTATTCTCTCCGCGACTGTCCCCCAGGCGTGGTTGGCAGCGGCAATGTTACCTTCTTCGCGGGCGCGGCCTTCTCTAGCATGGCTCAGAGCGGTTTCAGCGGCGCGCGCCTGACGGGCTGCTGTATCGGCTGCTGTTTGCGCGATGTGAAGCGCTTCGGCGGCGCGCCGGTGATTCGCTTCTGCAACACCGAGCGCATCTAAAGCGTCGCGGCGCGCTGCGGCTGCGATGGCAGGGGCGTCAGTGAGAGCCGCAGCCGCGGCCTCAGCTTCGGTACGCCGGGCTGTCAGGTCGGTCAGGCGTTCTTCTGCATCTCGCGCCCGCTCAACCCAGTCACTGCGTTCCCTTTCCAGGATCTCTAACCGTTTGGTCCTTCCAGCGTCAGCAGATCGTAGGGCTTCTAGCTCGCGGCGGGCGGTGGCTTCAACTTGCCTGGCCGTACTGAGTGCTGTCCGAGCGCTCTCTACGGCTGTTCGGGCGACGCCGATATCGGGTAATTGTGCAGCGCTAGCGCGAACATTTGCCAAATTACTGTTGGCGTCGGCGGATTCTGCCGAAACTTGATCATATTGTGCCTGAACCGCAGCGAGTTTCGTGCCCGCCCGTTCGGCCTCTGCCGTTAGCCGGACCGCCTCGCTACGGGTGCGATCGAAGTGCTGTTCGGCATTACGCCGTGAGTCCCGCGCGGTCTGTTCTGCGGAACGGGCGTTACGTTCCGCCACTTCAGCCTCGGTGCGGGCGCTTCGTAAAGCCTCGGCGGCCTTTAAGGTTGTTGCGCGTTCAACTTCGAGGGCGTTGAGGCGGTTGCGCTGGGCAAGCCGGACCGCCGCTTCGGATGTCGCGCCAGGGCGGATGGTATAACCATCCCAACGCCAAACAGCGCCGCCGCGTGACACCAGAATCTGGCCAGGTGTCAGATTACCCTGGTAAATATTGCCATCAGCGCCTTCCGGCAGCAGTAATATATGAGACAGGGCGCGGGTAAGAGCGGCCGGACCTGAGACCAGGTTTGCAAAGGACTTCAACGGTACAACGGAAAGTTCGAGCGGCGGCAGTTGCCGCCAGTGCCGGGCTGCCGTTGGTTCGGCTGAAGCAGACAACTCTTCGCGCAGCGCGGCCCCCAAGGCTACCTCTAACCCAGGCGGCACTGAAAGCGAGTCGAGTATGGGGGCAGCCTCGCGGCCAAATTTCTGCGCTAGTAAGGCTGCGAGAGCATCATATTCCGTAGCGATTTTGGTGGCGGCGGAGTCTGCGGCAGCAGCGTCGGTTCGGGCGCTAGCCAAAGCTGACTCAGCCTTGACGCGTTCCGCTTCTGCCGCCGTGACGGCTTCTCGCGCCTCAAGTAATGCCGCCTCTGCAGCTGCCCGTTCAGCCTCTGCTGCTGTGACACGCTCGGCAGGGATGAGGCTTGCGGAGACCCTGTTAAACTCAACCTCAATCTCAGCGAGGCGGCTGGCGGTCCGCTTTGCCCGTGATTCGGCTTCAATCAACGCTCGCCGGGCAGCCTCAGATTCTGCGGCAATGCGCGCGGCATCTTCAGTTGCCCGGTTGGCGGCGGCTTCCGCGTCTCGCACCGCTTCCAAAGCTGCATCCTCAGCCTGTCCCGCTGCTGCCAGTAGCGACGGCGCGGTGACGAGTTCAGTGAGTAGCCGCGATTGTTCCTCGTCAAGCCGGTTCTGTGCCGCTTGCGCATCGGCGGCGATCTTGCTGGCGTGGGCATGGTCGCGGGCGAGCATATCCAACCTGGTTCGCGCCTCGGTCAGGCTGGCGCGGGCCCGCGTTTCCGCCTCGGCGGATTGTTCCTGAGCAATGCGGGCGCGTTCCAGCAAGGTGCGGGCCTCAGATTCCGTGCTGCGCAGTTGCGGGAGCAAGGCTTCAGTTTCAGCGGCGCGTGCAGCGGCTTCAGCCGCCGCCATGGTGGATTCGGTAACGCTTGTATCGGCAAGGTTGAAAGCGGCCTGTGCGGCTATTTGCGCCGCCTGTGCCACGGCCCGCTGGATGGTTAAAAGCTCAGCTTCCGCAGACCGGATGGCACCCGATAAATTGCGATACCGGCTCGCCTGCCTCGATTGCTTTTTTAATTCAGCAAGGCGCGACTCGATCTGGCCTTTAAGGTCTTCGGCCCGTGATAGGTTTTGCTCGGCAGCCTTCAGCTTCAATTCCGCTTCATGCCGGCGGGCATGCAGGCCGGTGATGCCGGCTGCTTCCTCTAGTAAAGCCCGGCGCTCGTCGGGGCGAGCATTCACCAGTGCACCGACTCGGCCTTGGCTGACCATCGCCGAAGCTCTGGAGCCAGACGCAAGGTCGGCGAATAAGGTCTGCACATCGCGCGCTCGCGCTTCCTTGCCGTTGACTCGGTATGCGCTGCCCGACCCGCGCTCGATTTTCCGTGAGATTTCCAGGTCCGCTGCCTCATGAAACGGTGGCGGCGCCAAGCCGGCTGTATCCTCCAGTGTGAGCGTCACCTCGGCCAGATTGCGGGACGCCCGACCGGCTGTTCCGGCAAAAATCACATCCTCCATTTCGGCACCGCGCATGTTGCGGGCGTTAGCCTCGCCCATTGCCCAGCGTAATGCCTCGATAACATTGGACTTGCCGCACCCGTTCGGCCCGACCACGCCTGTCAACCCGGGCAGTATTTCCACGGTCGTCGCATCGGCGAAGCTCTTAAACCCGGCGATGCGCAGGCGGGCAAAACGAGCGGGCATGATTATCCTTTCGCTGCGGCGGCGACAGTTGAGGCAAACTCATCATATTCCATGGCACCGGTATGAAGCGTGCCATTGATGATGAAGCTGGGTGTGGCGTTGATGTGATACATTTTTTCTGCTTCCTGCTGATCTTGCAGGATAAAATTTTTCAGCTTGTCATCAGCCAGTGCCGCGTCGTAGGTGCTGCGGTCCATCCCCGCCAGCGCGGCATATTTATAGATCGCCTGCTTATAGTCGATGCCAGGGGTGAACGCCCAATCACTCTGGCTGGCGAAGAGAGTTTCAATAAATGGATAATACTCTTCGGCAGGGAGATAACGCGAAACCTGAGCGGCCATCAGGGCCACCCCGTCCAGAGGAAAATCCTTATAAATGATTTGCAGTTTCCCGGTATCGACCAGTTTTGGCTTCACCTGCGGCATGACAACCGTGCCGAAATAAGCACAATGGGTGCAGGTCAGGGAAAAATATTCGACTGCTGTGACGGGTGCCTTTGGCGAGCCGATGGAACGTTGGCTGAACGGGTCGACCGAGCTACTGGCGGCAAAAGCCGACGGCGACAAAACAGTAGCACCCACAAGGGATAGTATAGAACGGCGTGATATCTGCATAATTTCCTCTACATGTAGTTTAGCCAGGATTCCGAAGAAGAGTCGAATCGTAAGTTCAGCCCCGCCGCGAGATACCCTCATATAATTTTGCGAGAGCCTCACCTAAAGGACCTTCGGGCAGATTTTGGGGCGGCTTGGCAGCGGCGTTCGCGGGAATTTTCTGGGTGGTAAGGCTGGCGGCCGGGGACAACTGAACAAACCGCAGCCGCTCGACCATTTGTTGGCCGATGCCCACATTAAGCCGGCTGATCAAAGTAGCACTCTGGTACTGCAATTTCATCGCGGCCGGCCCGTTGCAGGCCAGGGTGAGGGTTCCACCGGCAAATTTAACCGGCACGGCGCGGGCGCTGAATTCCGGACCCGCCAGACTATCCCAGTCGGCCAATAGCTGTGCGGCGGCAGGGGCGCGGCGACGGAAGGCGGGGCGGACGATGGGGGCGATCAGCGCCGCAATGCCGCGTGCCGCGAAGTTGCGCGGCGGCGGCTCAAGAGGCACATCCTTGCGGGGTGACGCTTTTACCATCAGCACGTAAGCTCCTGTTCTGGTATGCCCGCCACCGGCGGCATTTGCCCTGGCGTTCTGCACCCGGCGAGACGGCAAATCCATATCATGTCTGGCTCTCCGAGATCATGCTGCAGCAGACTGTGGTTGCTACCGTGATACCCTATTACGCGAAATTTCTGGAGGCGTATCCCGGGATAGAAAATTTAGCTGCGGCACCCTTGGATGAAGTGCTGGGGTTGTGGGCCGGGCTCGGCTATTATGCGCGAGCTCGCAATTTGCACGGCTGCGCTCAGCAAGTGGCCGCGGCCGGCGGTTTTCCGCAGAGCATTGAGGGTCTGCGCGCGCTGCCTGGCATTGGCCCTTATACTGCCAACGCCATTGGCGCGATCGCGTTTAATCTGCCGGTATTGCCCGTGGATGGTAACATCGAGCGTATTGCTGCCCGGATTTTTGGCGTCTCGGCAGCGATTCCCGCCGCCAAACCGGAAATTGCCCGCATTGCATTGCGCTTGATGCAACACAAGGCTGCCATTGCCGCACCAGGCGATTTTGCCCAGGCTCTGTTTGATCTGGGAGCTACAATCTGCACGCCGCGTAGCCCGGCCTGCGTTGAGTGTCCCTGGCAGAGTGCTTGCCAAGCCCACGCTTTGGGTATTGCCGCCACCCTGCCGGTGCGCACCAAAAAGACGCAGCGTCCGCACCGTACCGGGGTTGCCTATGTGCTGCTGGATAAATCCGGAAATATATTGCTTATCCGGCGGCCACCTTCAGGCTTGCTGGGTGGGATGCTAGCTTTGCCGGACGTGCCGCCGGTTAAAGCGAAATGGCGAGACGTCGGCGAAATTCAGCATGTGTTCACCCATTTTTCTCTTACCATGCAGGTTAAGGTGGCGGTGGTGGCCAAATTGCCCCCTGGTGCCTTGGCGGCCCCCGCCAAAACCGCGCCCTTACCCTCCGTGATGCGCAAGGCGCTTGACGCTGGACTGAACTCAATTGACGATTGCGCATGAAAGAATTTTCCCCGCACGACGGTTTGCTTGCCATCGATACCCATGTGGACATCCCCTGGCCCAACGGCCCCAGCCCGTTTGAGGATGGCCCGCGCTGTGTGGATTTACCCAAGCTGAAAGCGGGCCATATCGCGGCGGTATGTTTTGCTGCCTATATTCCGCAAGGGCCGCGCGATGCTGCTGGCCATGAACAGGCCGCGATCAGGGTGCGGGCCATGTTGGACAGCATTGCCGCGATGGCTCCGAAAGACGGCACCGGCGGCGTGCTCACCAGCACGGCGGATGCCATCGAGGCAGCTTTTGCGGCGGGTAAAACCGGCATCATCCCCGCCATCGAGAATGGCTACGCCATGGGCGAGGATTTAGCAGCACTTGATGAGTTTGCCGCGCGTGGTGTGCGCTACATGACACTCACGCACAACGGCCATAACGCTTTGGCCGATGCCGCCATTCCACTGGCCAGCCTGGGCAACGCCGCCGCCGAGCATGGCGGGCTCTCAGAGCTTGGCCGGGCGGCGGTCGCGCGGATGAATGAGTTAGGAATTTTGGTAGATATTTCGCACGCCGCCAAATCCACCATGTTGCAAGCAGCAGAACTCTCACGCACGCCGATTCTAGCTACCCATTCCTGCATTCGTTCGCTTTGCGACCACCCGCGCAACCTCGATGATGAGCAATTGGAAGTGCTAGGCGCCACCGGCGGGCTGGTGCAGATCACCATTGTTTCAAATTTTTTACGCCCGAAAGCCCGCGCCAGCGATTTAACCGTGGCCGATATTGCTGACCATGTGGATTACGCCGTGAAAAAAATCGGCATCGACCATGTTGGAATTGGCACGGACTTCGACGGCGGTGGTGGTGTGCGGGGTTTCATGAACGCCGCGCAAGCGCCAAATTTAACCAAGGAATTGTTCAGACGCGGGTACGACCGGGAGGCGTTGAGCAAGATTTGGGGCGGGAATTTTTTGCGGCTGTTACGGGCGGCGGAGACAGAAGCTAACATCGGAGGGTTTAATGGGGGTTTACGCCCCCAAACGCCCGGGGCTTACCCTCCGCGTCAATCGCCACAAACGTAAACACCGCTCGCGTCACACGGTATTCTTCCGCGGTAATTCGTGCCCTGCGCCAGGCTTCAACGTTAATTTTCATCGAGGTGCGGCCCTGCGAGAGCAATTCGCAGTAAACGCTTACCTCGTCACCGATTTTTACCGGGCGCAGAAAGCTCATGGCGTCCACGGAGACGGTCACGCAGCGGCCATGTGAGACCCGCGACGCCAGGTTCCCGGCCGCCAAATCCATCTGGCTCATCAGCCAGCCGCCGAAAATATCGCCATTGGCGTTAGAATCGCCTGGCATGGCGATGGTGCGGATCATCGGGATGCCGGCTGGCGGTTGCTCATCCGGCATTGGGGTCGTCATCCTTAGAGGCTTTTCTCGATCCAGGCTTTTAGGGCGCTTTTCGGGGCAGCGCCTACCTGGGTGGCGGCGGGTTTGCCGTCCTTGAAGATGATCAGGGTTGGAATGCCGCGCACGCCGAACTGGCTAGGCGTGAGGGGGTTTTCATCGATATTCACCTTCACGATGTCCAATTTGCCCGCATATTCAGTGCCAAGTTCTTCGAGGGAAGGGGCAATCGCGCGGCACGGGCCGCACCATTCGGCCCAGAAATCCACCAGCACTGGGCCGGAGGATTTTAGCACGTCAACAGCGAAAGTTTCGTCGGTTACCGGTTTGCTCATGATAATATCCTAGAATTGCGTTGCGTTGAACATGGCGGGAATGGTCACGTTGATCAAGCGGTCTGGCTGGTTTCGAATGGCTGTGCGCGCCCGGGTGCATGGCGGGCCAATAGGGCGGTGGAGATGGGCATGACAGCCGCGGTTTCGGTCCATATCAGCAGGCATGTAATTGGCTTGGCCGGAAAAATTTGTTCCAAAACAGCTTGATATGCCGCCAATTGGCGTAAGTAAGCGGGTGGGACCGCGTCTGGACTGGAGGGTGGGAGCCGGTCGGTTTTGTAGTCGGCAACCAAAATAGCATCGTCTTGGACCGCCAACCGGTCCACCAGCCCGCCAATTTCAATGTCATCCAGAACCCCCGCCAGCGGGACTTCCGCCTTCGAGCCAGGGGCGAACAAGGGTTGCAACGCCGATGCCTCAAGGACGCTCATCACCGAATTAAGTATCTGGTCCTGCTGCGCAATACTCAGCGCAAGGCCAGGTTGCGCCAGATATTTCCGGCCAGCCGCATGCCTTGCCGTGGGCGCAATATCAGGCAAATGCTGCAGCAGCGCGTGGATCAGCCGGCCTTTTGCCAATGCGGCCTGCTGGGTCAGCCGCATGGCCGCGCTGCCGCTGCCTAACGGTGAGGCGGCCATCGCCCGCCGGGCTGGATCATCGGTGTTTCGGCTAGGCGCCAGTGGCTCAGGCTTGGTTGTTTCTGTCCTAGGCGATAAAGCTCGCCAGTCAGGCGCCATTCCTGCCCAAGCCGGGAGTGCTGCTGCATAACTCGTTTCGCGCGTCTCCACACGGTCGGGCGCGGCGGTTTGCGCAATTCGGTAAGACAACACCCCCGCAGAATCGACCTGTATTTCGAGGGCGTTGAAGCCGGTTTTGATTAAATTATACCAGCACTCACTGGGCAGGGCTTGCCGGCTTTCTGCTCCGCAAATGATCAGTTCATCTTCCGCCCGAGTCAGGGCCACATAGAGCAGGCGGTTATGCTCGGCCATCTGGCGTGTCTTGCTGGCCGCCACGGCCAGTGCGACGGCACCGGAACGTAATGCCGTGCGCGGACAAAAAACCGGAACGTGAATACCTTGTTGCGGTACCGGCAGGCGGAACAGCGTGTTTTTAGGTTTGGGAACCGCGGTGGTGTCCGGCAAAATCACGATAGGCGCTTGCAAGCCCTTCGCTCCGTGCACCGTCATGATCCGTACCATGCCGCCACTGGCCTCAGCCTCACGCTTGATAGTGGCGCTCGATTGACGAAGCCAGGCCACAAAATGTTGCAGGGAAACCGGGTTGTTGCGGGCATGCGCTTGGGCTTCCGCCAGCATTTCATCAATCGGCTCGGCGGCTTCGGCCCCTAGCCGCTGCAGCAGCTTTGCCCGCCCCCTCAGCGGGCCGAGCGCCTGTGAGAGCAAACTATAGGGCGAAACGAAATCAACTTGCCTGAGCAATGTTTGGAAAAATGTGTCGGCGGCGGCCCAGTCAGGGCGTTCGGTCCGGCGCGTGAATAAGGCGGCTGCCAAGCTGCTGCGCCGGCCAAGCGCCAGCGCCATCAGGCTTTCATCCGAAAGCCCTCCGAGCGGCGATACCAGGAACTGTCCGAATGCTAGGTCATCGCTGGGCAGCAGTAGCGCATCGCAAAGCGCTAACAGGTCGCTGACCGCCTGCTGTTCAGGCAGCACCATGCGGTCCATGCCGGCGATTGGTATGTCGGCGGCCTTACAGGCGCGGGTGATGGCGCTGACAAGCTCGTCACGCCGACGCACCAAAATCAGGAAATCACCCGCCATTGCCAGCCGCTTGCGGCTAGGCAACTTATGTCCGGATGCTAGTGCATTCTTGATATAGGCGGCGATCTGTCCGGCGAGAGTCGCCTTGGCGGACTCCGCCAGCGCGTAATCGTCTGGCACTTCCCAAGGAGCCAGCGCCGTAGCCAGTGCTGGTTTGCTCAACGGCCAGAGCGTGACACCACCATCTTGGCCGGTACGGCTGACCTCATGGTGCAGGCTGGCGGGGTCGCAAACGCCGTAGCAGGCTGGAGGTTGTGCAAATACTGCATCCACGAGTGCAAGGACGGGCGCCGTCGAGCGGAACGAAACCGAGAGCTGCCCGTCCAGCCAGGATTGCCCTGCTGCTTTTGCCTTGTCGCGGAAGGCGGCGCGGTAAGTTTGAAAACTTTCCAGGTCGGCGCCCTGAAACGAGAAAATTGATTGTTTCGGGTCGCCCACGGCAAAAATGCTGCGGTGAACATCACGCGCACCGGCTCCGGCAAAAAACTCACCGGCGATGGCGTCAGCAATTTGCCATTGGGCCGGCGCGGTATCCTGCACCTCGTCCAGCAATAAATGGTCGATACCGCCATCAAGCTTATATAATATCCAGGCTACATCATCAGGCTTTTTGAAGAGACTCAGCGTGATCGAGATTAAATCGGCGTATGTCAGCGTTGCGTGCTCGGATTTTTGTACTTCATGAGTTCGCAAAATCGGTGCGGCGAGGGCGAGCAGGTGAGCATTGAAGGAAGCTAGGCCGGCGGCAAGCCTGGCTTCCTTAATCATTTCGATCCGTGAGCGTTCGGCTTCAATTTCTATAATCCAAGCATTGCACTCGTCATTCAGATGTTTGCCAAAAAATCCTCTGAAGGATCGTCGCTCGCCTTTATCCGTAAAATGCGCACCAACCCATTCCGCCCAGTTGGCTAGCCGTGTCTCGAGGTCGTTGCTCAGCCAGTCCAGGCATAGCCGCGCCCATTTTATCCCACTTGGATTCCCCAACGCGGCGATGCGGCGTAGCACACTCACTAACTGGCCTTCCTGTGGGAGACTGACCGCTTCGATCAGGAGGTTTTCAAGCGAAGTTTCGGGTGCATTCAGGGCGGCGCGTTGCATCGCTGCAACGGCACTTAGCGAAAATTGCTTTAACAGGGTTTGAAATTCACCTTCACCTGCCAACTGCGCGACCAAGTTGGCGAAATCCAGCTCGTTAGTTTCCTCAGCCAAGGCTTCAATATTGGGCTGTTGGTCCGGGTTGGACAGTTCCGCCTCGCGGGCCTCACGCAGGCGGCTTGCGGACTCGAAATCATCTTCCAGTTTGAAGTGAGGCGAGAGCTGAGCTTCCAGCGGAAATCGCCTTAATAAGGATTGGCAGAACGCATGAATGGTGTTGATACGCATTCCACCCGGCAGGTCCAGAACATCGGCGAATAGTTGGCGGGCGGTACTGCGCGACTTGGCAGTTGCGGGCATATCCAGCCTGGCCAGCTCCGCGTCCAATTGGCCATCGGACAACACCACCCATTCACCCAGCTTCCGATTCAGCCTGATCGCCATCTCTGCAGCGGCGGCCTTGGTATAGGTGAGGCACAGAATTTTATCGGGCTTGGTGCCAGTCAGCATCAGGCGCAATAGCCGGTCGGTGAGCAGCTTGGTTTTACCGCTCCCAGCCGAAGCCGAGACGAAAGCTGAAATTTGCGGATTTGAGGCGCTCAGTTGTTCGCGGTTGGCGAGGTCAATCGCTTTCATCGAGTCCTCCTTCTCCGCCCCATTCACTGCGCCGCGATAATCCACGGAAGGGATCATCATATGTAGAGCGGTCGGGGTGCGGAGCCGAGAGATAGGCGGTGTCCGGGTCAGCAAATTTTATAAATAATTCAGGCAGGCGTTGAGCGGCTTTCTCAATAACATCGCGTAATATTTCAGGTTTCTTGAATAGCGGCGTATCGTCGCCGGCAACATGGCGGCCCGAGAGTTTCCAGAAGGCGAGTTCAGTAACGGTCCCTTGAAATTCTTCACCGAAAGCTCCCGCTTCAGCCATCACCGCCTCTAGCGGTAGTTGAGGGGCGCCGCCTGATATAACCTGATTTCCGCTTGGCGGTGAGCCGGTTTTATAATCCATGATAAAAATGCTGCCGTCCTGACGCCGCTCAATCCGGTCCACACGGCCAGTCAGGGTGAATAACTCAGCCACACTCAATGTTGCTGGTTTTTCCAGGGCGATATCCGCAGGTGTGCCTGTCAGTTGCCGCCTCTCACGTTCGGCTTCGACAATCCAAGCTGCCATCCGCTCAAGCCGGGCTTCCCACCAATGCTGTAAGGCGGCGCGTGGCCGGTGAGTCCGCATGGCGGTGTGCAATGCCAATGTTAGTTGTGTGGTACAGTCGGCTGCATCGAAATCGGGGGATCGCAAGAAGAATTCAGCAAGCCCGTCGTGCACGATATTGCCGAACAGGCTGGCATCGCTTTCTTCGTCCAACCCATCAAGCTCATGAATGCGCAGAATTTTCCGGACATAAATGGCATAAGGATCGGCCATCAAGGTGGCGACATCCGAGATGCTGAGGCTGCGCGGCCTGACATTGGTGGGTGGTTTTGGTGTGGGTTTCGCGCGCAATAGCCGCTGTGCTGGAAGGTCGATTTGTGTGGCCCACGATTCCGCCGGATGCCGCGCAAGTGAGAGGCCGTTGCCTGCCAGTAAGGCCTCCAGCCGGGTGATCCAACGCGCCGGAACGGCCGGCGCCCGTTCGCGCCGCACCGGTGCGGCCAGCACCACAACGGGGCAGCGGCAACACAGGCTGAAAAAATCATGCGCAGCGAAGCCGGTCCGTTGTTCGGTTGAGGGCAGGCCGGCTGCCTTACGCATCGGGCGGCTCAGCCAGGGGCCGGGGTCTGTTATGGCAGGCCAGATTCCTTCCACCAACCCGCCCAGCACGGCGACATCGACGGTCTGCAAATCGGCTTCCTGTACCCCCCAGATGGCGACGCGCGGATGGCCGTCCTTGGTTCGTGGCTTTCGCACAGCCTGACCAGCGAATAAGACGTCCAGAAGGTCGCCCAGATCTTTCTTTGGCATGTCTGGCAGGCTCTCCAGCCTCGCCAGCGCGTCGATCAACAGTTCAGACAAGGCAGATCCCGCCTCGCCGTGCCACAGCCGTTCAGCACCTGTTTCGGCCTCCGTCCTGGCAAGATTTTCACCAGCCTGGATCAAGCAGCGCAAAGCTTCCGCCGCGTTGAGAGTTGCAGGCAGGGCGCTGACGGGACGCAGGCATAATTCCAGCCGGTCAAGAAAATCCCGTACGCCAGATGAATTTTGCGCATTCAAACGGAATTTTATCTCATCAAATCCTGGCGCGGGCCTGGGTCCACGCAGCGCCGACAGTTCTAAGCTTCGCGCATGATCGCGGCATATTTCCGGTGGCTCACCAGCTGCGGAGAGCGGATGTTTCAGCAAGGCCAGCAGAGGCAATGGCGCATATTCGGTAATCGCCGCTTGCGCCAGCAACCGCAAAAATACCGCTGGCGGCGTGTCACTCAAGGGTTCACCGGCGCTGTCATCGGCAATAATTCCAAAGCGCCGCAATGCGGCGGCAACCCTTACGGCCTGGCCGCGGTCGGGGGTAATCAGCGCAGCGATTCGCCCGGGCGTTTCCAGCGCATCACGCAGCACCATGGCAATCGCGATCGCCTCCTCATGCTCATCGCGTGCCGCCAGCCGGAACAAGCCTGATGAATTCAGCGTTGTTGTCGTCTGCCACTGGGTTAAATGAGCGCCCGGAAGCAGGGCCATCGACATCAGCTCGCGCCGGCCGGACGGAACGGCTGCCGTAGGTCCAGGCCAAAGCTCAATTTCTTCGTGCCGTACGCCTAAATCCACTAGAAGTTTCGCAATGCCGGCTTGTGCGTGGGAATCATCGACTTCGTCCCACATCGCTTTTGGCATTGCCGCATCATAACCTGGCAAAATCACAGCACCTTGCGGCAACCCGGCAATGGTTTTGGCGAGGCGTTCCAACGCAGGCGTTGCGTCGCGCGCCACCAGCCAGATTTTATGGTGGGGTGGTTTCTTGGCCCAAGCCTGAGACTGAGAACGGATCAACGAAACTTGCTGAAGTGCCGGATCGATCAAGCCTATTTCAGATAGAATTGATGGCCACGCCTGCGTAATGATTTCGAGAAATTCCAGCGTCGTTTGCCAATGCAGCGCCAGTTCCGCACTCACTACATTTGGTAGAGCAGCGCGCAGGTCAATCTCTGCGGTTATCGATTCATCCAGCAGGGAAGCCAGGTCGCCCGCAAGCGACCACGCATTATGCAGCCTTTTGGGCGCTCCGTTCTGGCCGTGGCGCGCCAAAATCAATTTGGCTAAAATTGCTTGCCGCAGCATGGATGGTACGGCAGGGGGCGAGTCCAGAGCGCTCGCGAGAGCCAGCGCCGTCTCGTCAAGTGCGGCCCACGCGATGATGCGCGGCAATAATAATGGTTTGCCGTTATTGGCTTGCAAAAACGCCCCGGCCAGTGCGCGCGCCGCTCGCCGGTTGGGGAGAATGATTAGCCCGTCACTGGCATCGCCACCGGTTGCCAGCCACGCCTTTGCTAAGGCAGGAAGAAACGCAGCATCAACCGGGAACGCGGCAACCCTCACGTAGTGTTGCCAACTTCGCGTGCTTCAAGCACGGCATCGGCATGGGCGAGGTCTTCTGGAGTTGAAAGATGAAACCATACTCCGTCATGCACGATAGCTCCCAGCCTGCCGGTTGCCAGTGCTTGATCCCAAAGCACGTTCATACTGAACGGCGCAGGCGGAGCTTCAGCAAATAAGGTTGGGCTGACGATCTGCACCCCGGCGTATAAATATGGTGCGACGTCGCGTTCTTCGCGCCGTTTTAAATTGCCGCCGCGCGGCCATAGGAAATCCCCCAGGCCGGTCTCTGCCATGGCACCGGCCGTGCGTGCCAGCAGCAGCATGGCATCAAGTTGTTTGGCATCAAATGCGTTTGCCAGTCGCGCCAGCGTGTCGGTTGGTCCATCGACCCAGAAGGCATCACCGTTGACCACGTAAAATGGCTCATCCGGCAGTAGGTGTTTCGCTTGCATGGCCATGATGGCGCCGCCGGTGTCCAACAGTTGTGGTTCCCGGTTCAACACCACATCCGGTTGGTCCGCCAAAAACGCCCCGATCTGATCCGCCAGATAATGGGCGTTCACCACAATTTTCTGGACCCCGGTAGCTCGCAACCGGTCCAGCGCATGCGCCAATATAGGGCGGCCAGCCAAGTGCAGCAGCGGTTTTGGTGTGGTCAGGGTTAGCGGGCGCATTCTGGTCCCGAGTCCTGCGCTAAGAATGACTGCTGTATCAGGACGCATCGAACCACCTTGAATCGCCTTGCAGTCTTATCTCACGACCCGCGGGGTTGAGCGAGATGGTGATTGATAAACTGTTGAGTGGCATTTGGGCGCCGAGCCGCTCCGGCCATTCGACCAGCACAATTCCGGCCTGCGCCTCATCCCAGGCCAATTCCTCAAGCGCCTCAGGCCCGGTCAGCCGCCAAAGGTCAAAATGCCAGATGTTGCCATCGTGGTGTTCATATATTTGTACCAGCGTGAAAGTGGGGCTGGGGACTTCGAGGGCCGGGTTTTTGCAGCGAGCCCGAATGAAGGCGCGAGCAAAGGTGGATTTTCCAGCGCCCAGGGGACCGCTTAAGCATAAAACATCGCCTGGGCGCGCCCTGATAGCCAGTTGCGCGGCCAATTCGGCTGTGGTGGCTTCGTCGGGCGATATCAAACTCGAGTCGGACATAGGTTAAGTTTCACCTGTTCCGCTTGATTGTGAAAGCGCTCTGCGGCACATCCGTTATATGGGTGACACGATTAAAACGGATGTGGCAATTATTGGCGCAGGCCCTGTTGGCTTGTTCGCGGTGTTTGAATGCGGCATGTTGAAGCTGAGCAGCGTGCTGATCGACGCGCTCGGTGAGGTGGGCGGCCAGTGCGCTGCTTTGTATCCAGAAAAGCCGATCTACGATATTCCAGCCCATCCGGCGATCCAAGCGGCGGATTTGATCGTGAGTTTGGAGCAGCAAATTGCGCCGTTCCTGACCCCGCGTTTGTTGAACCGGCGGGTCGAGACGCTGAGCGGCTCAGCGGGGGATTTTGTCCTTACCACGTCCGCAGGTGATACCATTCATGCTAAGGCGGTTATTATTGCCGCCGGAGCCGGCGCGTTTGGGCCAAACCGTCCGCCGCTGGAGGGGCTTGCCGCCTATGAGGAAACCGGGGCTGTCCAGTATTACGTGAAAAAACGTGAAGATTTCCGTGGCAAACGGGTGGTGATCGCCGGTGGCGGTGATTCCGCCGTGGATTGGGCGCTGGCGTTGAAGGACATTGCCGCTTCAATTCACGTTATCCATCGGCGGCCCAAGTTCCGCGCTGCCCCTGAAACCGCCGCCCAACTTGATGCGGCTGCGGCTAAAGGTGAGATTGACCTTGTTATTCCCTACCAACTGCATGCGTTACATGGGCTGAATGGCCGTTTGACTCATGTTGAAGTTGCAGACCTCGATAATGTGACGAAGCATCTCGAAGCCGATGTTTTGCTGCCATTTTTCGGTCTGGCGATGGAACTGGGACCAATTGCCGATTGGGGGCTGGCACTGGAGCGTCATCACCTGACTGTCACGCCCGCAACCTGTGAAACCTCAGTCCCGGGTATTTTTGCGATTGGGGATATCGCCACCTATGCTGGTAAGTTGAAACTTATCCTACAAGGGTTCTCAGAAGCGGCGATGGCGGCTCACGCCATTTATCCCATCGTGTTCCCCAATATCGCTCTGCATTTCGAATATTCCACCAGCAAGGGCGTTCCGGGCTAGGCTTTCAGAACGGAATTTCGTCATCCATGTCGTTGCTGGGCCTAGTATCCCAGCCGCCACTGCTGGCCTTGGCAGCCGGAGCTTTTGCCGGAGCGCTGGCTCGAGGGGCGTAGTCTTCATTGCCGGATGCCCCGCCCTGAGCACGGTCGAGCATTACCAACTCGCCACCGAATCGGCCCAGCATAACCTCGGTCGTGTATTTTTCCTGGCCCGATTGGTCGGTCCATTTGCGGGTTTGCAATTTACCTTCGAGGTAAACTTTAGAGCCTTTGCGTAAATATTTTTCGGCGACGTCGGCAAGCCGTTCGTTCATGATGACGACTTTATGCCACTCCGTTTGCTCTTTGCGCTCACCGCTAGCCTTGTCGTTCCAGGATTCCGATGTGGCAACGGAGAAGCTGACAACCTTTGAGCCAGACGGCATGCTGCGAACTTCCGGGTCCTTGCCTAAGTTCCCCACCAATGTGACTTTGTTTACGCTACCTGCCATGGTCATCCCCTACAATCTGAAGTTGCCATCAGATTAACCGGTTTCATGCGGTCATACCAGCAGGCAACATATTTCATGTTTGCATTATGGATTGTCCCCCCATATCTTGCAAGAACATTGCACGAACATTTGGGGCTAAGATGGCGAAGTTGGCAGGCGCTGGGTTTATCACGGTCCGGGGAGCACGTGAGCATAATCTGAAGAATATCGACATTGCGATCCCGCGCGAACAACTTACTGTCATCACGGGCTTATCTGGGTCGGGGAAGTCATCTCTGGCGTTCGATACCATCTACGCCGAAGGTCAACGCCGCTATGTGGAGAGCCTGTCTTCCTACGCGCGGCAGTTTTTGGAGTTAATGGGTAAGCCTGATGTAGATTCGATTGAGGGTCTATCACCGGCGATCTCGATTGAACAAAAAACCACGTCGAAAAACCCCCGCTCGACCGTCGGCACCGTCACCGAAATTCATGATTACATGCGGCTGCTGTGGGCGCGGGCAGGGGTGCCGTATTCGCCGGCGACGGGTCTGCCGATCGAGGCGCAAAGTGTCGCGCAGATGGTGGACCGCGTGATGGCGATGCCTGAGGGCACCAAATTATTGCTGCTGGCGCCGATTATTCGTGACCGCAAGGGTGAATACCGCAAGGAGCTTGCCGAGTTGCAACGCCGGGGCTTCACCCGCGCCAAGGTCGACGGCAAACTTTATGAGATCGATCAGGTTCCCGCGCTGAATAAAAAGCTCAAGCACGAAATTGAAGCGGTGGTGGATCGCGTCGTGGTACGCGCCGGCATTGAAAAGCGGCTGGCTGATTCATTCGAGACGGCCTTGGGACTCTCTGATGGCATCGTGTATGCGGAAGGAGCCGACGATGCAGCCCGAACGGTATTCTCCTCGCGCTTTGCCTGTCCAGTTTCCGGCTTCAGCATCGAGGAAATCGAACCGCGGCTTTTCTCATTCAATTCGCCGCATGGTGCTTGCCCTGTATGCGATGGCTTGGGCGCCGAGACTTTCTTTGACCCGCATCTGGTGGTGCCCGATGAGCAGCGGGCGCTCAATGAAAGTACCGTGCTGCCATGGGCGAACGCGCAATCGCCCTATTACGACCAAACGCTTGCCAGCCTGGCCAAACATTTTGGCGTGAAGATGACCACCCCGTGGGAGGCGCTGCCCGAGGACGTACGAGACGCCATTCTCTATGGTACCGGCAAGCAAGTTGTTGAGTTTACTTATAAAGATACGGCACGCGCCTACAAGGTTGAAAAGCCATTTGAAGGCGTGATTAAAAACCTCGAGCGCCGCTTGCGGGAGACAGATTCCGCCTGGGTGCGGGAAGAACTATCGCGTTACCAGGCGCATCGCCCCTGCGGCACATGCCACGGTGCCCGCTTGAAGCCCGAGGCTCTGGCGGTCAAAATCGCTGGAAGAAATTTGGCCGAGGTGGCCGAGCTTTCAATCGCCAAGGCGCATGATTGGTTTGCGAGCGTTGATAGAACACTCACGCCGCAGCGTCGTGAAATCGCCCGGCGTATTTTACGCGAGATCAACGACCGTTTGCAGTTTCTTGTTGATGTGGGCTTAAATTATCTCACCCTCGCGCGTGGCTCCGCGACACTCTCGGGTGGTGAAAGCCAGCGCATCAGGCTGGCCAGCCAAATTGGTTCCGGTCTGACGGGCGTTTTATATGTGCTTGATGAACCATCCATTGGCCTGCACCAGCGTGATAACGAACGCCTACTCGGCACGCTGCAACGTTTGAAAAATCTTGGCAACACGGTGCTGGTGGTTGAGCATGACGAAGACGCCATTCGTAGTGCCGATCACCTCATCGACATGGGTCCCGCCGCCGGTATGAATGGCGGCTATGTGGTGGCTGAAGGCACGCCGGCGGAAGTGGCGGCGAATCCTAAATCCATCACCGGGGACTACCTTTCCGGCCGGAAAATGATACCGATACCTAATCCAAGACGGCCCATCAAAAAGGACCGGATGATTAAAGTTCTTGGTGCTCGCGGAAATAATTTAAAAGATGTCACGGCAGCTTTCCCGTTAGGCGTATTTACCTGCGTCACCGGTGTCTCGGGCGGCGGTAAATCCACCTTAGTGGTTGACACACTCTATAAAGCTGTCTCCCGGCGCTTGATGGGCTCCGGCGAAGTGCCGAGTGCTTTCGATAAATTGGAAGGTCTCGAGCAGCTCGATAAAATCATCGATATCGACCAATCGCCTATCGGCCGCACCCCACGCTCCAATCCGGCAACATACACGGATTTATTCGCGCCCATCCGCGACTGGTTTTCCGAAATGCCGGAAGCCCGCACCCGCGGCTATAAGCCTGGCCGCTTCAGCTTCAACGTCAAAGGCGGGCGCTGCGAGGCTTGCCAAGGCGACGGCGTTTTAAAAATCGAAATGCACTTCCTGCCCGACGTGTTCGTGACCTGTGATACCTGCAAAGGCAAGCGCTATAATCGCGAAACCCTGGAAGTAAAATTCCGCGAAAAATCAATCGCCGATGTGTTGGATATGACCGTTGACGAAGCCAAGGAGTTCTTTAAGGCGGTTCCCAAAATTCACGACCGGCTCAGCATCCTGCAAAAAGTTGGTCTGGGGTATATCAGCCTCGGTCAGCAGGCCACAACACTTTCAGGTGGTGAAGCGCAACGTATCAAACTCTCAAAAGAACTTGCCAAACGCCCGACTGGCCGGACATTGTACTTTCTGGACGAGCCGACGACCGGCTTGCATTTTGATGACATCCGCAAATTATTGGATGTGCTGCATGCGTTGGTTGACGCCGGCAACACCATCATCGTCATCGAACATAATCTCGAAGTCATCAAGACGGCAGACCATGTGATTGATCTTGGCCCTGAAGGCGGCGATGGCGGTGGACGCATCGTTGCCACTGGTACGCCTGAGGAAATTGCTGCCAATCCAGAGAGTCACACTGGCCGGTTTTTGGCTCCGTTATTGGTGCCGGTAAAGCCGGCGCGCGCCAAAAGGAAGGCCGGTTGAGCAATTTACCGATTGGTCGCGGTGACAACATAAACCGTTGCCGGCAGTCTGATACCGTGAGGACCATCAAACTGCGCCAATGCGGTGCCGATTTCCTCGCGCAGGATTTGCCGGGTGGCTTCATCAGCCTGTTTCTCATCCGTTAGCGCGCCGGAAGGGCCAAGCAGGCAGGCGATCTGCGCTTCTTCGGTAAGATTTTTTCCAATGATCGGCACCGGCGTTGGCGTGACCGCAATGTCTGAATATCCAGCCATGACTAAAATCTCAGCAACATAACCAGCATCGGCAAAAGCCATCGGGCCAGGCGCACGCGCTGGTCGCTCCTCAGGATATCCCAGCCGCTGGGCAACCAGTTGAAACGGAATGTTCCAATGCGGGTTTTCATCCAGCGTTGCCCAACACACGAAGCATACTCTGCCACCAGGAACCAGCGCGGCGCGTAAGTTTGTGAAAGCCGCCACCGGGTCACCAAAGAACATCACCCCAAAGCGCGAGGCAAGAACATCAAATTTTGCCGCGCCGAACTTAAAAGTCTGGGCGTCAGCCAACAAAAAATCCAAGTGCGGAATTCCAGCGCCGCGCTCCCGCGCCACGTTGAGCATCGGCGTTGATATATCGATCCCGGTGACGTGGCCATCAGGTCCGGCTTTATCGGCGAAGCGGAAGGTCGTCGGTCCCATGCCGCAGCCGATATCGAGCACGTGCTCGCCTTGTTTCACATTTGCTCGCGTGACCAGCAAGTCGGTAATTGCAGCGAACCGCGAGTCCATTTCATCGCCAATTTTAACCCATTTCGGGCCGGCGACTTCATTCCAGTAAGTAAATTGTTTTTCGTTTGCCATGTTAAATCAGTACAGCCGTAATGGCGCAAAAGCCAACCACCAATATTGGAGGCAAGTTGCCAATCATCAGCGCCCAGCTAGCGGCCACCACAATCAGTATATCATAAAAACTATGCATACTGCCAAGCAAAACGAGATTGAGCAGCGCATAGCCCATGATCCCCACCACAATGGAATTTAACCCTCTCATCGTCATGACAACGTTCAGCTTGTTTCGCAGCCCGTGCCAAAAGGGCAATATGCCAGCTACCAGCAACAGGCCCGGCAGGAAAATCGCGACCAAGGAAATGCCAGCGCCGGCTACACTGGGGGATTTCGTCATGGCGAGGGCACCCAGATATGCGGCGAAGGTGAACAACGGGCCGGGCATCGCTTGTGCTGCGCCATAGCCCGCTAAAAATAATTTCGAGGATACCCAGCCGGGAAGCACAATGGCATCGTTCAACAAGGGCAGCACAACATGGCCGCCCCCGAACACCAAGGCCCCGGTGCGGTAGAAGGCGCCAAACAGGCCCCAATTTCCCGCAGCCGGAATGGTGAGTGTCGCCACCAGGATGAGAAAAAAAATTCCGATGCACACAATGCCAACCTTGTGCGACAATCCAAATCCGGGTGCTGCCATCGCGGCTAGCGGCTTGGCGGGCCGGTCGAGTAAATAGCGGCCTACCAGGCCGCCAATGGTCAAGGCAAAAATTTGCCCCTCGGTGCCCGGCAGTAATATGACCAGTAGCAGGCCGATCACCGCCAGCGTCCGGCACGAAAAATCCAGGCACAGGCTATTGGCCATGGTTCGTACCGCCTGCGCGACCACCGCCAGTGTCGCCAGCTGCAACCCATGCAGCACTCTTTGGCCGGCGGCTGAGGCTTCCACCCCGCTGGCCTCCATCGCGATGGCAAACATCAAGACAGCAGATGGCAGGGTAAATCCAACCCAGGCCGCGAGCCCACCCAACCAGCCTGCCCGCAAAAGCCCAATACCAAAGCCGGTCTGACTGGAGCCGGGGCCGGGTAAAAACTGGCATAGTCCGATTAACGATGCATAATCGGAATCGTTCAGCCAGCCGCGTTTTTCAACAAATTCGCGCCGGAAATAACCAAGATGCGCCACTGGTCCGCCAAAACTGGTGACCCCAAGCTTAAGGAAGACCCAAAAGACTTCCAGTGCCTGCATTAATCCTGGCTCGGTGTCAGCATCGCACCCAGTTTGCGGCCGCCGAGGATATGCACATGGTAATGCGGTACTTCCTGGTGACTGTTCCATCCCATATTGGCAATCAAGCGGTAGCCGGTTTCTTCGAGCCCGAGTTTTTGGGCGACAAAGGCAATGGCGCGGTTGAAGCCATGTACAAATTCAGCCGGTGCACTGCTGCCGAAATCAGCAAAGCTGACATATTTGCCCTTAGGGATGACCAGTGCATGAACGGGTGCCTGCGGCCTGATATCATGGAATGCAAGCGCGAATTCGTCCTCGTAAATTTTGCTGCACGGAATCTCTCCCCGCAGAATTTTCGCAAAGATATTTTCATCGTCATAGGGGGGCATGCCACTGACAACCATAAAGCGCTCCTGTTAGGGTATTTTCGTTGTGGCAACAGCTTTATAAGCTGGCTTGCGCGCAGCTTTTTCGGCAATCCCGCTGACCCCCTCACGGCGGGCAAGCTCTGCCCAGATCTGCTCGGGCCGGAGTCCGGCATCAACCCACAGCACCAGCAGATGGTAAAGTACGTCAGCGCTTTCACCGATCAGTGCGCTGCGTTGTCCACTCACGGCTTCAATCAGGCACTCAACGGCTTCCTCACCAAATTTCTGCGCAATTTTAGCGGTTCCGCGCGACAACAGCCGTGCCGAGTGGCTCAGAGCCGGGTCAGAATTTTTACGCGACAGCACAGTACCCCAAAGCCGGTCCAGCACGCGGGCATCAATCGAAGCGCTCGGAGGCGGGACGATTTGGGTCGACGCTTTGCTTGCCGATTTAGCTTTCGGCTTCACTTTGGCTTTCACCTTTTCCTTAACTTTTGCCTTAGCTGGAGCGCCGGATTTAAGAACTTTCTTGGCCATCTATGATCAAAATTTCCTTCATGCAGCGATAGGCCGCGCCCTGCGAATCGGGAGATGGGCTTGGCTCAACGCTGTCTTAACGTCATCTATCTTAAATGTACCAAAATGGAAGACGCTAGCGGCTAACAGGCCGGTTGCTCCGGCTTTGGCGCCTTCGACAAAATGCTCCAGCGTGCCAACGCCGCCGGATGCTACCACCGGCAGCCGTACCGCCCCGCAAACTGCCCGCAGCAGATCAAGGTCGAATCCTTTACCTGTGCCGTCGCGGTCCATCGAGGTTAACAATATCTCGCCTGCCCCTAAGGCTGCCATCTGCTGAGCCCATTCAACCACGTCCAGGCCGGTGTTTTGCCGCCCGCCGTGTGAGAAAACCTGCCATTTGCCGGGGGCTGATCGCCGGGCGTCGATGGCGACCACCACGCATTGGCTGCCAAATTTCTGCGCCGCCTCAGCCACCAATTCCGGGCGGGCAATGGCGGCCGAGTTGATGCTGCACTTGTCAGCCCCGGCGAGTAGTAAGCGCCGCATATCTGCCACCGAGCGGATGCCGCCGCCGACCGTGAGGGGCAAGAATATTTTTTCGGCGGTGCGGGCCACCACGTCGAGAATCGTGTCACGGTAATCGCTGCTGGCAGTGATATCCAGAAAGGTCAGTTCATCGGCTCCGGCAGCGTCATATACCGCTGCCTGCTCCACCGGGTCACCGGCGTCACGCAACGAGACAAAATTGACGCCTTTGACGACCCGTCCATCCTTGACATCCAGGCACGGAATGACCCGCAGCTTCAGCATGCGGCCAACGCCTGGGCAGCATTCAGACGGCCATCGTATAAAGCCCGGCCGATAATGGCGCCGGAGAGGTTTTGAGTGGTCAGCGAAGCCGATTTCAGGGCAATAATATCCGCTACATCGGCAACGCCGCCGGAGGCAATCACCGGCACCGTGAGACGCGCTGCCAAGGCCGTAGTTTCAGCGAGGTTTAAACCGCTTAACATACCGTCGCGGGCAATATCGGTGTAGATAATCGCCGAAATCCCGGCATCTTCCAATCGTGCCGCCAGTTCGGTGGCTGCCAGCGTCGAGGTTTCGGCCCAACCCTCGGTGGCGACCATGCCGCTGCGCGCGTCTATGCCGACCACAATCCGGTCTGGAAATTTTGCACAGGCATCACGGACCATAGCCGGGTTTTTGGCGGCTGCACTGCCTAGAATCACCCGGGTTACTCCAGCATTCAGCCAGGCCTCGATGCCAGCCAGGTCTCGAATGCCGCCGCCGAGTTGCACCGGAATTTTCACCGCTTTTAAAATCGCCCTTACAGCTTCGGCGTTCACCGGCTTACCCGCAAAGGCGCCGTTTAAATCCACCACATGAACCCAGGCAAACCCCATGGCTTCCCACGCCGCAGCTTGGGCTCCTGGGTCATCAGCATAGATCGTTGCCTGGTCCATCTCGCCGCGCTTGAGGCGAACGCACGCACCGTCTTTCAGATCAATCGCGGGGTAGAGAGTCAGTTTCATTTCATCAGCCGTTTGTAATAAAAATGCCCCTGCACCATGGCGCCTTTTACCCGCGCATAAGCGGGGTGGGTGCCCCAGCGGATGAACCCGGCGGATTCATACAGCGCAATGGCGGCGGTTTGGGATTCGCGGACATCGAGATTCAGCACATGGAACCCTAACGCCCTGGCTCTTTCCTCGGTCTTTTGAATGATCATCGCCGCCAGCCCATGGCCTCGTGCGTAAGGTGCCACAAAGTTATGCAGTATGGTGGCGGCAAAAGCCTGCGCCTCATTGTTTCGAGAGGGCTTGAGCAATTGCGCGGCCCCGTAGATCACCCCATCCATCCTGCCGATGATCAACTCGCGTTCCGGCACCAACAGCACGCCGCGGAAATATTGTTCCAATACCGTGGCTTTTGGGGGTTTTACCCAGCCGAATCCACCGCCATCCAGTATTGCTGCTGTGGCGGCTTCGGCGATGGCATGCACATCAGCCTCGTCATCGAAGCGGATGAGGTGCTCGGCGGTCAGAGTCGCGGGTCTGGGCATATCTTGTTTCACGGCTGCCTCTTCGCAGCGGTGGCCCTGCTAATCAAGCCATGCCGCATTAAACTTCGGAATTACGGGTTCCAGGTAAGGAAATTACCCAGAATTTGGATGCCAACCTCCTGGCTTTTTTCGGCATGAAACTGAGTGCCGGCCCGGTTGCCCCTGGCCACCATGGCAGTCACGGTGCCGCCGTAATCGGTGGTGGCGAGCAGGTCAGAGTCATTGCCGCCGCTGAGGGCAAAGGAATGCACAAAATAGGCGTGATCGCCGGGCTGTAGCTTGTCGAGCAAATGATGCGATCCGGGCGTAAAAGCCAACTCATTCCAGCCCATATGCGGCAGCCGCAGGCCAGGTGCCGGCAGTGGCGCAATATCGCCCGCGATCCAGCCGAAGCCGGGCGTGATTTGGTGCTCAAGCCCGCGCATGGCCATCAGTTGCATGCCAACGCAAATGCCCAGAAACGGTGCGCCCGCCTCGACGCGCGCCATCATGGCCTCTTGCAGCCCATCAAAACTGGCAAGACCGGCCGCGCAGTCAGCGAAGGCGCCTTGCCCAGGCAGCACAATCCGATCAGCTTTGCTGACAATTTCGGGGTCGGACGTTATCCGAATATCGACGGTAATACTCTGCCGTTCCGCTGCCAAAGCCAGCCCGCGTGCCGCCGAGGCCAGGTTGCCGCTTGCATAGTCAATGACAGTGACGAGCAATTACAGGCTGCCCTTGGTCGAGGGTATCTCCCCGGCCACACGCGGCTCGATGGCAACCGCCATCTTTAACGCCCGCCCCATCGCCTTGAATGCGGCTTCCGCAACATGGTGGGCATTGCTGCCGGCCTTCTGAACAACATGCATTGTCATTAATGCATTGCCAGCCAACGCACGGGAAAATTCCTCAAACAGTTGGGTATCCATCTCGCCCAGCATCGGCCGGGGGAACTCAACGCTCCAGCTTAAATGCGCACGGCCCGATAGATCCACTACGGCTTCAACCAGCGCCTCATCCATCGGCACAATCGCTTGGCCAAATCTCGTAATGCCGCGCTTATCGCCCAAAGCTTTGGCGAAAGCCTGGCCCAGCACGATGCCGACATCCTCGACCGTATGATGCGCATCGATATGCAGATCGCCCGCCGCAACCACTTTCAGGTCGAACAACCCGTGGCGGGTGAAGGCGGTAAGCATATGATCGAAGAACCCAACCCCGGTGGCAATCTCGGCCTTGCCGGTGCCATCCAGGTTTAAAGCCAGCGAAATGTTGGTTTCGCTGGTCTTGCGGGAGATGTCGGCGGTGCGGCTCAAGCGTTCGCCACCGTTTTCATGTTCTGGGCAGCGCGTGCCTGCCAGAGACCAACGAAGTCGATCGGGCCCAGCATCACCGGCGGGAAGCCGCCATCACGGGTCACGTCGGCCAGAATGTTGCGGGCAAACGGGAACAGGAGGCGCGGGCATTCAACCAGCAAAATCGGCTCCTGCTGGTTATCCGGGATGCCGTTGAGGGTGAAAATTCCGGCATAGGCGATGTCAGCGATGAACACGACCATCGGCTTTTCATCAGCTTTGGCGCCTTCTGCCGGCGGCATGGTGGCCTCGGCGCGGGCGGCCAGGGTGACTTCGAACACGGTCTGACCCTCCTCGATTTTGCGCACCTGCACATCCAGATTAATATTCACCTGCGGTGCCGAACGCAGAACAGTATAGATTGCGGGAGCGTTTGGTACTTCGAAAGACAGATCTTTGGTGTATTGAATATTCAGGACAAGTGGCGCAACGGCCGGTGCGGCTTCAGACATGAATGGTTTCCCTGGTATAAGTTCTCGGACCGCCTAGCACGGCAGGTGTATCGTTGCCAGTATCGGAGAGAAGAATGGCGAGACTGTTCATAGACGGCGAAGCGGGCACTACGGGTCTGGGTATCCGTGAGCGCGTGTTGCCGCTGGCTGGCATCGAGTTGATTAGCTTGTCTGATGCTGACCGCAAGGACGAGCGCGCCCGGCTGGATGCCATGCGGTCGGCCGATTTGGTGGTGCTGTGCCTGCCTGACGAGGCCGCCCGTCAGGCCGCCGCGATGGTGGAATCCCTAGGAGACTCCGCTCCTAAACTGCTGGATGCAAGCTCCGCTCACCGGGTGTCGCCAGGCTGGGTGTATGGTTTCCCGGAACTCTCAGCAGTTCAAGCCGCCTCCATCGCCAGTGCGAAAAAGGTTTCCAACCCCGGCTGCTATGCCACTGGGGCAATTGCACTATTGTGTCCCCTTATCGATGTGGGCATCATCGCCCCAGACCACGATATCAGTATCAACGCCATTTCCGGCTATTCGGGCGGCGGAAAAGCCATGATTGCCGCCCATGAAGCCGATGGCGGCCCAGCCTTTGAAATCTACGCGCTCGGCCTGGCGCATAAGCATGTGCCCGAGATTATCAGCTATAGCGGCTTATCCCGCCGCCCTATTTTCGTGCCCTCGGTCGGGCATTTCCGGCAAGGCATGCTGGTTTCAATTCCACTGTTCCTTGATCGTTTGCCAGGCCGGCCAAGTGGCCATGAAATTGTTGAAGCCTATCATGAACGTTTCGCCGGTACTCTGCGGGTCCGCCCACCCGCTGGTATCAGTGCTGCCGAAATTGAGCCGCAGGCCCGCAATAATACGGACCTCATGGATATTTTTGTCTGTGCTAACTCTCTGTACGATCATGCCGTCCTGATCGCCCGGTTGGATAATCTGGGCAAAGGAGCCTCTGGTGCCGCCGTTCAGAATATTGCTCTGATGCTCGGTCTGCCTGACCCTCTGGCCTCACACAAGGAACTTCACCATGCCTGACACTCACGCCCCCGCCAAAGCCGGTGGTTTGCTTTATCCATTCAAAGGCGTCTGGCCCACCATCCACCCAACCGCCTGGATTGCCCCCACCGCCGTGCTGATTGGTGACGTGCGGGTGGGGCCGGAGGCTAACATCTGGTTCAATTGCGTGCTGCGTGGCGACACTAACCCCATTATCGTTGGGGCCCGCTCCAATATCCAGGACGGCACCATCATCCATGTCGACCACGGCGAGAACTTCACCGACATCGGTGATGATGTCACCATAGGTCACGCCGCCATTATCCACGCCTGCAAACTTCGCCATCGCGCGTTCGTGGGCATGGGGGCCACCATCCTGGATGGTGCTGTCATCGAAGAAGCCGGCCTCATCGGCGCCCGCGGCCTCCTTGGCCCCGGCAAGCGGATTGGCCCGCAGGAACTCTGGGCCGGCGCGCCCGCCCGCCTCGTCCGCGTGATGAGTCACGAAGAACGCGCCCGCTGGGACGAAACCGTCCCGCACTACATCGGCCTCGCCAACCAATACCGCAGCGGGTTGAGTGGGTAGGGTTAGATAAGTTCAGGGGGCTTTGCCCCCTGAACTTCCTAACTCTAATTCAATCAGCCGCTTCGGCTTCGCTGTCGGCTTCGCTTTCGGGGGCGACCATGAGGGCTTCGGCGACGACGGCGGATTGGTCGCGGATGCGTTTTTCGATGGCGTCGGCCATTTGGGGGTGGTCACGGAGGAATTGTTTGGCGTTTTCCCGGCCCTGGCCGATGCGCTGGCTGTCGTAGCTGAACCAAGCGCCGGATTTCTCCACCACATTGGCTTTTACGCCGAGGTCGATGAGTTCGCCAACCTTGCTGATACCTTCGCCGAACATGATGTCGAACTCGATTTGCCGAAATGGTGGGGCGAGTTTGTTTTTGACCACCTTCACGCGGGTATGATTGCCGGTGACTTCCTCGTGGTCCTTAATAGAACCGATCCGGCGAATTTCCATCCGGATTGAGGCGTAGAACTTCAACGCGTTGCCACCTGTGGTTGTTTCTGGGTTGCCGAACATCACGCCGATTTTCAGGCGGATCTGGTTGAGGAAAATCAACATGGTGTTGCTGCGCGAGACTGAACCGGTGATTTTGCGCAGTGCCTGGCTCATCAGACGGGCGTGCAGGCCAACATGGGTATCGCCCATTTCGCCTTCGAGTTCAGCGCGTGGCACCAGGGCTGCCACCGAGTCGATAACCAGCACGTCGATCGAACCAGAGCGCACCAAAGTGTCGGCAATCTCTAACCCTTGCTCGCCGGTATCGGGCTGGCTGATGAGGAGGTTATCGACGTCGACGCCAAGCTTGCGGGCATAGGTGGGATCAAGTGCGTGCTCGGCATCAATAAAGGCGCAGACACCGCCGCGTTTTTGAGCTTCGGCGATAGCGTGCAGGGCCAGGGTGGTTTTGCCCGAGCTTTCCGGGCCATAAATTTCAACGACCCGGCCGCGCGGCAAGCCGCCGATGCCGAGTGCTAGATCAAGGCCCAGCGAACCGGATGAAATGACGTCAAACGCCTCACCGGTGCCCTTTGAGCCCATCCGCATGATGGAGCCTTTGCCAAAGGCGCGTTCAATCTGCGCCATGGCGGCGTCGAGTGCCTTGCTTTTTTCGGGGTCGAGTTTTTTAGCCATTGTTACCTCCGGTGCGTCCGACACCGATTCAACGGCTGCCAAACGGCGTTTTGCTGCTGTAGGAGATACAACCATAACGTGTTCCGATCAAATTGCTAAGGGCCAAATTTCGGCGCGAATCGAGCGCATAAATTGAGGCTCCCATGGCAGGAACAAATTAGCAACAGAAAAAATGGGATTTGTTAATAAATTGTTCTTATCTTGTTCCGCTACGCGGCAGCCACAGCGCCGTCGAGGTCCAGCGCATAGCCGGCAGCCCGCACGGTGCGAACAATATCGGTCTCGCCCGGGCCGTTGATGGCTTTGCGCAACCGGCGGATATGCACATCCACGGTGCGGGGTTCCACATGAATATCCCGGCCCCATACGGCGTTCAGCACATCCTCGCGCGAGAATACCCGCTTAGGGTGACGCAGGAAGAATTCCAGCAGACGGAACTCTGTCGGGCCTAAATGCAGCGCCCGGCCGTTGCGCAACACCCGGTGCGAGGCCGGGTCGAGTGAAATGTCGTGGAAATTCAGCTTGAGCTTGGTCGGCACCGTGCCGGAGCGGCGCAACAGCGCCCGAATACGGGCAATCAGCGCCTCAGTGGAAAATGGCTTAGTGATATAGTCATCAGCGCCGGTATCCAGCCCGCGCACCGCATCCTGATCCTCGGCGCGGGCGGTTAGCATGATAATCGGCAGAGTCCGGTTGGCGGGCCGGCGGCGCAATTGCCGGCACAACTCGATGCCCGACATGGTGGGCAGCATCCAGTCCAGCAACAGCAGATCAGGCGGCGCTTCGGTGATGCGGGTCAGCGCCTCGCCGCCGTCGCCGGCATCTTCTACCCTAAAGCCCTGCTTCTCAAGATTATAGCGCAGCAGCGTTACCAGCGGCGCCTCGTCCTCAACGATCAGAATATAGGGTTTGTTCTGTTCGCTCATGTCTCACTTCGCTGGGTCAATATGCACATAGGCTGAAGTCTGGTCGCCCTTCGGGCGGAAATCAGGCAAAGTCTCGCCGGTCACGGCATAATAGGTCAGCTCCGCAATGTTGGTTGCGTGATCGCCGATCCGCTCCAAGTTTTTGGCGATGAACAGCAAATGCGTGCAGGCGGTAATGCTGCGGGCGTCTTCCATCATATAGGTGATGAGTTCGCGGAAGATGGTGTTGTAGAGATCATCCACTACCTGGTCAGCGCGCCAGATGCTGATTGCCTTTTGCGGGTCAGCTTCACCGGCCGCGTCGATCACGGTTTTTAAATTCTGCTGCACCAGGTTGGCCATTTGACCTATGCCTGAGAGCGAATAGGCGCTGGCCACCTTGTTCAGCACCATGCTGCGCTTGGCAACATTCGCCGCATAATCGCCAATCCGCTCGAGGTCGGTGATGATCTTCAAGGCGGTAACCACCTGGCGTAAATCATCCGCGACCGGCTGGCGTAATGCCAGCAGTTTGACCGCGAATTGGTCGACCGCACGTTCTTCGGCGTCAATTTTTGGATCTATCGCCACCACCCGCGCAGCGAGTTCGCTGTCATGGGTCAGCAAGGCGGTAGTTGCATCTGCGACGGAGCGCTCCACCAGTCCACCCATTACCGCAATCATGTCGCGGAGCTTCTGTAAATCAAACTCGAAGCTTGAGACGATATGTTTGGTATCTTCACCCATGTCTGTGTTCCTTAGCCAAACCGGCCAGTAATATATTCCTGCGTGCGGCGCTCACGCGGGGCGGTGAAAATCTGGCTCGAGGAGCCAACTTCCACCAGCTCGCCGAGGTAGAAAAACGCCACCTGGTCGGCGCAACGGCCAGCCTGCTGCATGTTGTGGGTTACGATGATGATGGTGAAGTCTTTCTTCAACTCATCAATCAACTCTTCGATCTTCAATGTGCTGATCGGGTCAAGTGCGCTGGTCGGCTCATCAAGCAAAAGTACTTCCGGGCGCACCGCAATGGAGCGGGCAATACAAAGCCGCTGCTGTTGACCACCGGAGAGGCCGATCGCTGAAGTACCGAGACGATCCTTCACCTCACCCCAGAGTGCCGCGCGGGTGAGAGCCCACTCGACCCGCTCATCCATTTCGGATTTCGAGAGTTTTTCGTGCAGACGCACACCGAAAACCACGTTCTCATAAATCGATTTCGGAAATGGCGTCGGCTTCTGGAACACCATGCCGACACGGCGGCGCAGGCGGTTCAAATCCACGCCGGAAGCTACGATATTCTGGTCGCCCAGCATCACTTCGCCCTCAGCGCGCTGGCCGGGGTATAAATCATACATGCGGTTCAAGACCCGCAGCAGCGTGGATTTCCCGCAACCGGACGGGCCGATCATGGCGGTGGTTTTGCGATCCAGATAGTCGATATTAATGTCTTTGAGCGCGTGATTATCACCGTAATAGAAATTAAGGTTACGGATAGAAACCCTTACTTTATCCATCGCCGCGGCGGCTTGCAGGTCGGCGGGCAGAGGAACTGTGGACATTGGGTGACTCGCTATTTCCATGTGCGCCTCCATAAGCGCGTTTCGTGACAGAGCGATGACAGTACCGTGAAGGTTCCATGACACACTATGACCGTTAGGTTTTTATTATGACGGGCCGGAAACGCGGCCCGCCATAATCGTCAAATCAGCTGCGCGGCAATTTCGGCTGCTTCACAATCCGCAGGTAGGGTTTCAGCGTCTTCCAGCCTTCAGGGAAGCGGGTTTTGGCATCCTCGTCGGAGAGTGACGGTACGATGATCACGTCCTCACCGTCTTTCCAGTTCACCGGCGTCGCCACTTTATGGGCATCGGTGAGCTGCAAGCTATCCACAACCCGCAGAATTTCCAGGAAATTCCGGCCGGTGGAGGGTGGGTAGGTGAGGATCAGCCTGACTTTTTTGTTCGGGTCGATCACAAATACAGAACGCACGGTTACTGAGGGATCAGCATCGGGGTGAACCATACCGTAAAGGTCGGACACCTTGCGGTCATGGTCGGCCAGCACAGGGAAGTTCAGAGCCTGACCTTGGGTCTCCACGATATCAGCCGCCCAGCCGGCGTGGTTTTCGCCGGTATCAACCGACAAGCCAAGCGGTTTCACATTGCGCTTCTTCCATTCCGGCATCAGCCGCGCCACTTCGGCCAGTTCTGTGGTGCAAACCGGGGTATAGTCCTTCGGGTGGCTGAACAGGATGCCCCAGGACGAGCCCAGGTAATCGTAGAATTTAATTTTCCCCTGGCTGGAATCCTGTTCGAAATCAGGTGCCAGCTGGCCGAGTTGAATGGTCATGTTTCGTCCTCTTGTGAAATAAAGTCAGCAATTAAGCCTCGCGCCACTGCGTATGGCGGGCAGAGGAGGCATTGTCCAACAACAGGAGACCACTGCCAATAGGCGCGAAATGAGAGAAAATTTTTCTAAATTTTGGTGGGCGCGACAGGGATTGAACCTGTGACCCCCACCATGTCAAGGTGGTGCTCTACCGCTGCGCTACGCGCCCATTCCGGGGCGGGTTCTAGCCGTGTTGCGTTTTGGTGGCAAGCCTTGGAGCCTACACATCCTCCACCAGTTCCACCCCAGGGACCATCTTCAGGGCCTGGGCCAAACGCGGTGAGACGTTAAATAACCCTGGCAACACCACGTCTAAACTGCGCTCCACGCCTAATTTGGGCACCAAGGCTATCTTGCCACGGCCTTTGCCTTCGCGGTCCAGCAGCGCTTTGATGTGCGGCAGAGCCTCGGTGCGGTCTAGCCAAATGCGTAACCCAGCCCCTGCCTTAGAGGCCGCTTCATCCAGCAACCCGATATCCTGGGCGGTAATCCTGAGTGCTTCGTTCTCGATCTTCACATCGGCGGTCACCAGCAGGGCGGTTCCTTCGCTCAGAATTTCCCGGCTGCGGTTCAGCACCTCGGCGAATAAGGTCACCTCAAAACTACCTGCCATATCGGAGAGCGTCACCCACATCATCCGGCTGCCGGTGCGGGTGATGCGTTCCTTCTTGGCGGTCATGGTTCCAGCTAATTTGATCCGGCTGCCGGTTTGCGCCCAGCGCTCGATGGCGCTGGAGGCCACCACGCCCAGGCGCTTCAGGGCAATGGCGTACATGTCCAGCGGATGCGCACTGATATGAAACCCAATGGCCTCGGCTTCAAAAATCAAACGGTCGGTTTGCGGCCAGTCCGGTATATCCGGCAAGCGGATGGCTTCCGGTTCGCCACCACCAAACAAACCAACTTGGCCAGATTCGCGCTCCTCTGCCTGGGCTTGCGCACGGCGGATGATTGTCTCCGCCAAGGCGAAAACCTGCGCACGGTTGGGTAAGATTGAATCGAGCGCGCCGGCTTTGGCCAGCGTTTCCAATTGGCCCTTGGTGGCGGCCCGTGGGTCGAGGCGGGCGGAGAAATCGGCAAGGCTTTTGAATTTTTTGGAACCCCTGGCAGTAACAATCTGTCCCATCGCCGCAGCACCCACGCGTTTGATGGCACCTAGCGCGTAACGAATCGCCAAGGTTCCTTCTTCCTGCTTCTCCACAGTAAAATCAGCGCCGGAGACATTAATATCAGGAGGCAATACAGCAATCCCCAGCCGCACCGCGTCCTGCCGCAATGAGGCGAGTTTTTCAGTGTTGGCCTGCGCCAGGCTCATGCAGGCGGCCAAAAACGCCACCGGATAATTCGCCCGCAAATAGGCGGTTTGGTAAGAGACCAAGGCATAGGCTGCCGCGTGCGATTTGTTGAAGCCGTAGTCAGCAAACTTTGCCATCAAATCGAACACTTCTTCGGCCTTGGCGGCTTCAAACCCTTGCGCTTTCGCGCCGTCGGTGAAGATTTTGCGTTGCGCGTCCATTTCAGCACGGATTTTTTTGCCCATCGCGCGGCGCAGTAAATCAGCGCCCGCCAGCGTATAGCCGGCCATCACCTGGGCGATCTGCATCACCTGTTCCTGATAGATCATGATGCCGAAGGTTTCGCTCAATATCCCCGCCAGCGCCGGGTGCGGCGGCTCCCACGGCGCCCCTCGCTTGCGGGCGCAGTAATCCGGGATATTGGCCATCGGGCCGGGGCGGTTGAGCGCCTGGATGGCGACGAGGTCTTCAAACTTGTCAGGGCGCATTTGCAATAACGCACCGCGATATAGCTGTGTTTCAAAGGTGAACACGCCCCCGGTGTCGCCTTTGGAAATCATCTCGTAGGTTTTGGCATCATCTAGCGGCAGGGAGGCGAGATCGATCTCCACGTCTTGCTCACGCAAAAATTTCAGTGCGCGGTCCAGCACGGTCAGGGTGGTCAGCCCCAAAAAGTCGAACTTCACCAGCCCGGCTTGCTCGACATATTTCATCGAATATTGCGTGACCAATAAATCCGAACGCGGGTCTTTATACAGCGGCACCAACTGGTTGAGCGGCCTGTCGCCGATCACCACACCGGCGGCGTGCGTACTGGCGTGGCGGTACAGCCCTTCCAGTTGCAACGCAATTTCCATCAATCGCCGCAACGCTTCATCCTGCGCGCGTAATTCCTGCAGCTTTGGCTCGCCATCAATCGCCTGTTGCAAGGTTACCGGTTTGGCCGGGTTGTTGGGGATCAACTCCGCCACCTTATTCACCTGCCCATACGGCAGCCCCAGCACCCGCCCGACATCGCGCACCGCGGCACGCGCCTGCAATTTTCCAAACGTGATGATCTGCGCCACGCGGTCTTTGCCATATTCGCGCGTCACATAGGCGATCACCTCATCGCGCCGCTCCTGGCAGAAATCGATATCGAAGTCCGGCATCGAGACACGTTCAGGGTTTAAAAACCGCTCGAACAAAAGTCCAAAATGGATCGGGTCCAAATCGGTGATCAGCAGCGCCCACGCCACCACCGAGCCAGCACCCGAGCCGCGCCCTGGCCCCACCGGAATTTTCTGTGCCTTCGCCCATTGGATGAAATCTGCCACGATCAGGAAGTAGCCGGGGAAGCCCATTTGCTCGATCACGCCCAGCTCAAATGCCAGCCGCTCGCGGTAGGGGGCGCGTAAATCCTCGGTTAGTTTTATCGCATCCAACCGGGCTTCCAGCCCTTCGGCGGCCATGGCGCGGATGGTCTGCGCCTCAGTGGCGCCCTCGCGTACTTTGGGGCAGGTGGGTAATAACGGCTTGCTGGTTTCCGCCATGGCGGCGCAAGTTTTGGCGATGGCGATGGTGTTGTCACACGCTTCCGGCAAATCGGCGAATAATTGGCGCATATCGGCTGCCGGTTTGAACCAATGTTCCGGCGTCACGCGGCGGCGCTCGGGTTCGGCCAGCACCCGGCCCTCGGCGATGCACAGCAGCGCATCATGCGCCTCATACATTCCCGGGGTGGCAAAATAGCATTCATTGGTGGCCACCAAGGGCATGGCGAATTTATCCGCCAGCGTGATCAACCCCGGCTCAACCGCTTCCTCCAATTTCTCGCCATGGCGCTGCAACTCCATGCCAATCCGGCCGGGGAATAGCGCCTGCAATGCGCCTAAAAGCGTCTCCGCCTCCGCCACCTGGCCCTCAGCCAGCAGCCGGCCGATAGGCCCATGCGCCCCGCCGGTGAGCAAGAATAACCCCTCAGCGTGCGATGCCAGCATGTCCATCGAAATCTGCGCTTTCGCACTCGCCTCATCGCCCAAAAAGCTCAACGAGGAGAGTTTTTGTAAATTGGCAAAGCCGGTGGGGGTTTGCGCCAGCAGCACCACGTAATCCGGTGCCAGCAACGCGCTGCCCTTACGGGCCAGGCCCAACTGGCAGCCGATGATGGGCTGGATGCCCTTGCCCACGCAATATTGCGAAAATTCCAGGGCGCCGAACATGTTGGAGGTATCGGTAATGGCCACCGCCGGCATGTTCCCGGCCCGCGCGAGAGCGGGGATTTGGTCCACTTTGATGGCGCCCTCGGACAGCGAATAGGCCGAATGCACCCGTAAGTGGACAAAATTCTCAAAAGGCATGGGGGCGACTCCTGTGGAGGGCCATGTTCGGCGGTTTTGACGGGGGATTCAAGGTTTAAGCGGAAAGTGTGGCACGGCCAAGCTCTTCCACGCTTCCGTATCGGAACCGATATGTCTAAGCTGTGCTGATGCCCGATTATCGACGTTATCGCGTGGCTGGTGTCACGTACTTCTTTACGGTTAACTTGGCTAACCGGGATACAAGTTTGTTGACCGAGCACATTGACGTAAGAAAAACATGTAATCTTCAGGAAAAACCTCTATCTTTCTTTGCTCGGAACCTAAACGACAAGGGATTGGTTATCTTGATGAAGATTGCCGGAGAAAATGCGCAGATCCAGCTGTTACGAGATGACGGCTACGCGCAAGAGGTGGATCGGGCGGGCATGAAAATAATGGTGTCAAGTGATGTCTAGGAATATATGCGTTATTTTATGTGTTTTGTGCCTGCTTGTTGGGGGCAATTCTAGATCCGCAGCGGCTAGCCTTCCATATGTTAATTGTGAGATAAGCGATCAACCAGAACAGGTTGCACCGCCTAAAGAGGTAATTGATATCAGCCTTCCCGTCGCAATAGCAGCGAAGCTGGCGTATTATTACTTCCATGGGGATATTGTCCTCGCGCCTCGAGGATGGAGTTGTTTTGATAAAAGTCACTTCGGTTCAACTCTAGAGATTCTGGAGGTAAACCCTAAGGATTCTAATTCTCCTCTTTATGGGGTTTATAGTGGATCCATTATAAACGGAACTATTGGCAATCAAGCAGAAATATATGATTGGACAAAGGCATACTTTCCGCAATTTCCACAATACGTTCCTGATCAGTATCAGGTTGGCCCGGGCACCTTTTCGAGTCGAGAAGAAATAAGCACCATACCGAGATATCCCAGTGATACTTTAAGGAACAATAATCCATTCCTAGTCAGATATTTAACGCAGCGTTTTAATGGAGGCATTGGGCTCTATATCATAGATCACGTAATGAATACCCAAGCAAAGCGGCAATCTCCAGCCGTCCCGATACAAGGGTTTATTGCGATTTCAACCTCACCACAAGCTAGGGCTTGTACATTATTCCTGTATGCGATGACATTGCCTCCAGAGTTCTCCGAACTGGAGCCGTACCTGTTAGAAGAGAAAGAGCACAAGACAGATACAATTATCCAATCCGGTCAAGGATGTTAATATACTAAATTCTTAGTTTAGGAGAGTTTCGTATGGCAGCGGCTACTAGCGCAATTAAGGTTGGTCCAGGCGAAGTTCAATACAGTTTTTCTGATGGTTCGGTGATTATTTGGAGTGGATATAATAGTCCACAGGCAGATAATAATCTCGCCAATCAAGTTGTTGGAAGCTTCACCGATATTGGTGAATATGTCGATGGCACCCATACTTGGTCTATCTTTCAGGGTCGTGCTATTGGCGTTCAGGACCTCGAAAGTTATCTTTTATCTGTATCGAGCAAGCGTAGGATGGGTGAGCGGAGCGCTACCCATCACTAATTCGGTGCCGGTAAAATTGATGGGTAACGCTTGCGCTCACCCATCCTACGTTAGAGTGGTTAACTTAAAACCTCAATTCCGTGCTTTTTGACGATATCTAGTAATTTCAGCGCCATGTTGCTTGGCCGTTTGGCGCCGGTTTCCCATTTTTCCACTGTGCTCTCGCTGGTGTTGAGATAGCGGGCAAAAACCGGCTGGCTGACTTTGTTGGCCTCGCGGATTTGCTTAATCTGCTGCGGGCCGATTTCGGCAGGCACAGTGAGACAGGAGGCATCAAAATCCCGCATCGTTGCTTTGTCGATAGCGCCAACTTTCAGCAACGCCGTTGCTGACGTGTGGATGGCCTCGAAAGCATCAGTTTTGAATTTGGTCTTTTTCGCCATGACAAATCTCCACAAAATCTCCGTTCGTTACCAATCCTCCGATTTGCTGGTCGGTCAGCGCCTCGTAGGCTTTTGCCAGTTTCCTGAACGCTTCAAGTTCATCGGCTTCGATGTTGTCGCGGTCTTTTTTGGCAAACAGATATTGGTAAACCCAAACCTTGCCGCCTTCGGCGAGAATGATGCTGCGGTGCATATTCTCATTCAGCCGCTTCTTATAAACACCGCCACCGAGGTCTGCTGCCTGCCCGCGCATGACCTCGCTGATGGCCGCGCATAATTCCTCGTCTTTAATGCGCGCCTTTTTGGCCCCTTTAGAAAACAGGGCCGTTTTGAAGGCCCGCGCGATTTTCTTTCGGGAGGTAGGCATTTGGTTATGTAGCACCAGGTGCTATTAAAATCAAGCGCGGCCGAACACATCCCGCTCATACGTCACACTCACAAAATACAGCCCCTCCGCTGGTGCCGTTGGCCCCGCCACGGCGCGGTCCCGCGCTGC
The DNA here is from genome assembly GCA_031291755.1 of Acidocella sp. Lineage (GTDB taxonomy): Bacteria > Pseudomonadota > Alphaproteobacteria > Acetobacterales > Acetobacteraceae > Acidocella. The sequence continues at coordinate 186,712 of JARLIK010000019.1, forward strand.
CAGTACCTCGGCCACACGCTGTTCAGGCCAAGTGCCTTCCCCCACCATTTTCAACGACCCCACCATGTTGCGCACCTGGTGGTGCAGAAAACTCCGGGCGCGGGCCTTCACCACAATCTGCGTGCCGGTGCGCGTCACGGTCAGCTCATCGAGGGTTTTGATCGGGGATTTGGCCTGGCAGGCGGAAGCTCGGAAGGAGGAGAAATCATGGTGGCCAACCAGCATGTCAGCGGCCCGCTGCATCGCCGCGGCGTCTAACGGCTGGCGCACATGCCAAACCCGGTTGGCCTCGATGGTGGGCCATACTTCGCGGTTGGAAATAATGTAGCGATAGGTGCGCTCAATGGCGGAGAACCGCGCACTCCAATTCTCAGGTGCCGGCACCGCCCGCAGCACCACCACCGGGTGCGGCTTCATATGGTAGTTCAGTGCCTCGCGGATGCGCTTTGCAGGCAAGTCCGGCAGTTCCATCTGCACCACCTGGCCTAGCGCATGCACCCCGGCATCGGTGCGGCCGGAGGCCACCGCCGCTGGCACCACGCCCTCGCACAGCATGGCGCCGGCTTCCTCCATTACCTGTTGAATGGCCAGCCCATGCTTCTGGCGCTGCCAGCCCATGAAGGGTGTGCCGTCATATTCAACTTCCAGCGCCCACAGCAATTCAGGAGAACCTGGAGCCCGCAGCCACTGGAAAGCCGCGCAGGAATTCCACCGTGGACATGGCGGTTTTGCCCGCCCGTTGCAGGCGGGTGGGGCGAAGCGCGCCTTCACCACAGGCAATCGTCAAGCGGTCATCCAGAATTTCCCCCGGCTCGCCCTCGCCCTCCACCAGTTCGGCGCCGAGAAACTTGATAACGGCGGTGCCCAGCAAAGCCAGGCTGCCGGGCCAGGGGTGGTACGCCCGGATTTGCCGTTCAAGCAGCGGCGCCGGTTTGGTGAAATCGAGCCTGGCATCCTCGCGCGATAGTTTCGGCGCATAGGTGGAGGCGGCATCATCCTGCGGCATCGGGGCCGGCGGGTGGGCAAGGGCCTGCAAAATCAGCCGCCCGCCGATTTCGGCCAGCCGGTCGTGCAAATCCGCCGCAGTGTCGTGTGGGCCAATCGGGGTGGTTTCGCGCAACAGCATCGCCCCGGTATCCAGCCCGGCATCCATTTGCATGATGGTGATACCGGTCTCGGTGTCGCCCGCCAGAATCGCGGCCTGGATGGGGGCAGCGCCGCGCCAGCGCGGCAGCAGGCTGGCGTGGATGTTCAAGCAACCCAGCCGGGGTGCGCTGAGAATCACCTCCGGCAAAATCAGCCCATAGGCCGCTACCACGGCGATATCCAATTTCAGCCCAGCGAAAAACTCAGCTTCCTCAACATTGCCCCGCAACCGCTTGGGCGTGCGCACCTCCAGCCCCAGCGCCAAAGCCGCCGCGTGAACCGGGCAGGGGGTTTCGCGCTGGCCGCGCCCGGCGGGTTTGGGCGGTTGCGCATACACCGCCACCACCTCATGGCCCGCCGTTACCAGAGCTTGCAGTGCCGGCACCGCAAAATCCGGCGAGCCCATGAACGCGAGACGCATATTATCGTGCCTTCCGTTCTTTCTGGTCCTTGGCAAGCCGCCGCAGCAGCATGTTGCGTTTGAGCGAGGAGAGATAATCCACAAACAGCACGCCGTTCAGATGGTCGATCTCATGCTGCAAGCAGGCCGCCAGCAGGCCGTCGCCCTCGATCTCGTGCTTATGGCCGTCCTCATCCTGGTAGCGCACCCGCACCCAGGCTGGGCGGGTTACGTCAGCATATTGGTCGGGCAGGGAGAGGCAGCCTTCCTCGCGGGTGGCTTTGTCCTCGCTCTTGGCGATCACCTCGGGGTTGATCAGTGCTATCGGCGTCGGCACCTTCTCAGGCGCTAAGTCGATCACCACCAGCCGCAGCAGTGCGCCCACCTGCGGGGCGGCGAGGCCAATGCCGGGGGCCTTGTACATGGTGGCGAACATCTGCGGGATCAGGGTTTTTACCCGTCTCATATCGTCAGGCGTGACCGCCCGGCAGACTTTGCGCAGCAGCGGGTCGGGCACGATAAGGATTGGCAACAGTAATTTTTGTTCAGACATCCCTTCATATTACTGCCTGCCCGCCCGCCCGGCAACGCACCCCTTGCAACTGCGCCGGATTCTGACAACATATGTCTCGTGGGTGCCGCTGTTGGGCCCATGCAACCGCTTCGCTCAAACGGGGGAGCTAAAAATGAATACACGTGTCTTTACATCGCCTTTGTTTCTCGGGTTCGACCATCTTGAACAAATGATCGAACGTGCCGCCAAAAACTCGTCGGACGGCTATCCGCCCTACAACATCGAGCAGCTCAGCCCGATCTCGCTGCGCATAACGCTGGCGGTGGCCGGTTTCACCATGGATGATCTGCAAATCACCCTGGAGGACAACCAGCTCGTCATCCGTGGCCGCCAGACTGATGACGGCAATGGCCGGGTGTTTCTGCACCGGGGCATCGCAGCCCGGCAGTTCCAGCGCGCGTTCGTGATCGCTGAGGGGATTGAAGTGAAGGGCGCCTGGCTCGACAATGGATTATTACATGTCGATTTAGTGCGGCCTGTGCCACAACCCGTAGTGAAGACGATCCCGATCTCGAAAGGCCAGGCCAAAGCGCCAGTTGGTGCCAACCGTATGGTCGATGGCGGGACTTCAACCGACTACTAACGCCTCCGGCGCGACCCGAATTTCGACACAAAGAAATTTAACAAACATCTTGGCGCGGAAAGGATTTTTTATCGTGAACATAAAAACCCATGACGGTACCGCCAACATCATTCCCGGTACCGTGTTTGATATCCACCACATCTCAGTTGCCGAGTTGGCAACGCTGGGCATGGAGGAGATTGCCTTCGTGAAACCTGTGATGACCGAAAAAGGCCCCGCCTTTGCCATTCATGCGGCAGACGGCACGCCGATGGCCATCGCCTCGGATGCCATGCTGGCGCAGGCGGCGATCATCCAGCACGACATGATGCCGTCTCTGGTGCACTAGCCTTATTTCGCGCTAGCCTGGGGAAAAATCCCAGGAGCGCGAGATGAGCCAGAACATCACTTTCTATACCAATCCCCAGTCCCGCGGACGGATGGTCCGCTGGATGCTGGAGGAAGTGGGCCAACCCTATGAGACCAAGGTGCTGGACTACCGTACCAGCATGAAGGCGCCGGAGTATTTGGCCATCAACCCGATGGGCAAGGTGCCGGCGATTCGCCATGGCGATGTGGTGGTGACTGAGGTTGCCGCGATCTGCGCGTATCTGGCCGACGCCTTCCCTGAAGCGGGGCTGGCCCCGGCCTCCGGCAGCGCGGCGCGCGGCCCGTATTACCGCTGGCTGTTTTTTGGCGCGGGGCCGATTGAGGCGGCGATCACCAACAAGGCGTGCGGGTTTGAATTGCCGGAAGGCAAGGAACGCATGGCCGGGTACGGCAGTTTCGAGGCGGTGATGGAGACGCTGGCGAAGGCGGTCTCAGCCACTGAGTATTTGGCTGGCGATAAATTCTCCGCGGCTGATCTCTACATCGCCTCGCAAATCGGCTTCGGCTTGCGCTTCGGCAGCATCACCCCCCGTCCAGAATTCGCTGCCTATTGGGACCGGATAAAAATCCGCCCGGCGGCAGTGCGGGCGGCGGGGATGGATGATGCGTTGGTGAAACAAGGGTAGAAGCACAAATGAAGGCGATTACCATCTCGGCGCTTGTGCTATTGCTAGCCTTTGGTGCTGTGCCGATTGCGCAAGCCGGGAGCGCGCCCGCAACGATATTCTCCTGCGCGATCGGCCATAAAACGGTTTCCGTAACGAGCGTTGGCGGCCAACTCACCTATCATTATGGGACCGCGAGCAAGGATGAATTGACGATCACCGGTATCCCAAGCTCGGGAAATATTTATGAGATGAGCCAGCGCTTCGCCGGCATGGAATACCAGTTACGCTTCAAAAATGGCGCATATAGCTACATCGTCTATGACAGTGAGGGTAATAGTAACTCAGGCGCCTCTGCCACGTCCGGTCTTGTCGTTATGGAGGGCACCAAGACGATCGCGGATCGCTCATGCGCGAAATTTTCAGAGTTCTCGGTTTCGATCGACGAATTGGGAATTCCAGAAGATGCGGACGCGTATTCCGCGATGTGATCTCAGTAAGACTGGCTCTTCCTAGTTTATTGGAATGCCCGCCAGGAAGGTTTTGACATCGGCATCGTCAGCCGCCAATGCGGTGGCCTGTTCCAGCAGCGCCTTTGCCTCATCGGCAGCGCCGCATTTGAATAGGCTGAAGCCGTAGAAGGCTAGGGTCTCGGCGTGCAGGCCCGCACTGACGGCATCCAGCCCGCCGGACAGCAACGTTTTATAATCAGCCACCGCACCGGCGAAATCACCGGTTTCCATTTTGGCGCGGGCTTGCAGGCGCAGCACGTTCGCGCTGGAATTTGGTGGCAGGTCATGGCGCTGCAGCAACGCTTGCGCCGCAGTAAGCAAAGCCTCGAAATCCTGTTGCTCCAGCGCCGCCATCAGTCTGGCGAACGCCAGAGGCAGATCATCCGCCGGGGCTGCTGGCTGCCCGGTCAATTTTGCTTTGAGTGTTTTGAAGAACGCCATGATTTCATTTCCTTTACGGGATGAATGTGCCGGAATCCGTACTGTTCTTCAAAGGAAATATTTTACCTAGCCAACCTCAACTATCTTCACCCGCTTGCCCTGGGCTGACAGCGCAATCTCACCCTTGATCAATCGTACCGCATCGGCACCGAACATCTCGCCGCGCCAGCCTTCGTTGGCGGCGTTCGGGGCGGTCTCGTCCAGCGCCAGCGCCTCGATCTCTTCGGAGCTGGCCAGCAACCGTGCTGCCACGTTGTTTTGCTCGGCCCGGGCATTCAGCAGCACTTTCAGCAAAGCCACCAGCGCCGGAGAGGCGCGTTGGGCCTCGCGGGTGCGTTCGATGCGCGGCAGGTCATCCTCCGGGATCGCCTTTGCCGTCGCAATAACCTCCAGCAGCGAGGTGCCGGATTTACCCTGCGCGAACCCCGCCGAAATGCCCCGCGCCCGGGTCAACGCCTCGGCATCGGCCGGTGCCAGTGCCGCGATTTCGGGGATCTGCTCGTCCTTCACCAGCCGTTGCCGGGGAATATTGATCCGCTGCGCCTCGCGCTCGCGCCAGGCGGCAATGGCCTGCACCAGAGCCAGTTGGCGGCGGTTGCCGGTGCGCAGTTTTAAGCGCTCCCAGGCGCGTTCAGGGTCCACCCGGTAGGTGTTGGGGTCAGCCAAAGCGGCCATTTCCTGGCCCACCCAATCCATCCGCCCATCCACCCGCAACCGGGCGATCAGACGCTCATACACCAGCCGCAAATGCGTTACATCCGCCGCCGCGTAGGTCACCTGCGCGTTGGTCAAGGGCCGGGCCGACCAGTCCGAGAAGCGGTGAGCTTTATCGATATGCCCGCCGGTGAGCGCCTGTACCAGCGCGTCATACCCTACCTGGTCGCCAAAGCCTGCCACCATGGCGGCGACTTGCGTGTCAAACAAATTGGCCGGCACCGCGCCGAACATCAGGAGAAATATTTCAACATCCTGGCGGCAGGCGTGGAACACTTTCACCACATCCGGCTTGGCCAGCAGGGCGCCCAAGGGTGCCAAATCCAGCCCCTTGGCCTGGGCGTCCACCACCGCCACCTCATTAGCGCCGGCCAGTTGCACCAGGCAAAGCTCGGGGTAATAGGTTTTTTCCCGCATGAATTCGGTATCAACGGTGACAAATTCCTCCGCCGCGAGGCGCTCACAGAGGGCGGCGAGGGCGGCGGAGTCGGTGATAAAAGCGGCGGGCGGGAATGTCGGGGCAGTGTTCATACCTCCCCTTACACAAACACCGGCTTGACAGGGAGGGGGGCGTCGGTTCTTTCCGCACCCATGAACATAATCGCCCCCCACGCCTACCGCACCCACAACTGCGCCGCCCTGCGCGCCGCCGACATTGGCCACACCGCCCGCCTCTCCGGCTGGGTGCATGCCAAGCGCGACCATGGCGGGCTATTGTTCCTGGATTTACGGGACCATTTTGGCCTCACCCAATGCGTGTTTGCCGCCGGCACGCCTGCCTTCGCCCAGGCCGAGGCGCTGAGGGTAGAGAGCGTGATTACCGTCACCGGTGAGGTGGTGGAACGCGCACCCGGCACCTCCAACGCCAAGCTGCCGACCGGTGAGATCGAGTTGAAGGTGGAGAACCTGATCGTGCAATCCACCGCCGATGTGCTGCCGATTCAGGTGGCGGGCACTGAGCATTACCCGGATGAGTTGCGCCTGAAATACCGCTTCCTCGATCTGCGCCGCGAATCGGTGCATAAAAACATCATGCTGCGCGCCGGGGTCATCGCCTCGTTCCGCAACCGCATGGTGGCCTCTGGCTTCACTGAATTCCAAACCCCCATCCTCACGGCCTCCTCACCGGAAGGCGCGCGGGACTTTCTGGTGCCGGCCCGCAACCATCCGGGCAAGTTCTACGCGCTGCCGCAGGCGCCGCAGCAATTCAAGCAATTGCTGATGGTCGCCGGGTTCGACCGATACTTCCAAATCGCGCCGTGCTTTCGCGATGAAGCCTCGCGGGCTGACCGCTCGCCTGGCGAATTCTACCAGCTCGATTTTGAGATGAGCTTCGTGACGCAGGAAGACGTGTTCAACACCATCGAACCAGTGATTGCCGGCGTGTTCGAGGAATTTGCCGACGGCCGCACGGTCACCAAGCCGCCGTTTGTGCGTATCGCTTACGATGAATCACTGCTGAAATACGGCTCGGATAAACCGGATTTGCGTAATCCGCTGATCATTCAGGATGTCACCGAAGCCTTCAAAGGCTCCGGCTTTGGGCTGTTTGCCAAAATCATCGACGCTGGCGGCATCGTCCGCGCCATTCCAGCCCCCGGTGCCGGTGCCAACCCGCGCAGCTTTTTTGATAAGCTCAACGAATGGGCGCGCGCCGAAGGGGCAGGGGGCTTGGGCTACATCACCTTCAATGAGGCTGGTGCTCAAGGCCCGATTGCGAAAAACCTCGATGCTGAGCGGGCGGAAGCCATCCGCACGGCCTGTGGCCTGGGCGCTGGCGATGCCGTGTTCTTCGCCGCCGGTAAGCCGCTGGATGCCGCCAAGTTTGCCGGTGCTGTGCGCACCAAGCTCGGCAACGATCTTGGCTTGATCAAAGCCGGGGAGTTCAAATTCTGCTGGATCGTCGATTTCCCGATGTATGAGCTGGATGAGGACACCAAGCAGATCGTGTTCAGCCACAACCCGTTCTCGATGCCGCAAGGCGGGCTGGAGGCGTTGAACGGCCAGGACCCGCTGACCATCAAAGCCTTCCAGTATGATATTATCTGCAACGGCGTTGAACTCTCCTCCGGCGCCATTCGTAACCACCGCCCGGATATTATGCTCCGCGCGTTTGAGATTGCCGGTTACGGCCCCGAGGAGGTGGAAGCCCGCTTCGGCGGTATGCTGAACGCCTTCCGCTTCGGCGCCCCCCCGCATGGCGGCTCCGCCCCTGGCATCGACCGTATCGTGATGCTGCTGGCCGACGAGCCCAACATCCGCGAGGTGATCGCCTTCCCGCTCAACCAGCAGGGCGAGGATTTAATGATGGGCGCCCCAGCGCCGGTGGATGCGAAGCGGTTAAAGGAACTGTCGCTGGCACTGGCACTACCGCCAAAGGCTGTGAAAGCGTAGGGTATTAAATACTTGAATGGCGACAATTAAGATGAGGTGAAACGCTGCGGTGCAAGACATCGAAAAGATTCGAGAAATCGTTCTCAGTAAGCTGACCGGACGCTTGTGGCACATGACGCATCCAGATCGCTTTCGAAGCATTCTGGTTTCAGGTGCTATTCGCCCTGAACCTGATCTCCCTGAGATGGAACGTTGGGCGACCGCAGAAGGCCCTAGCGGCTTTTCTTACGTGAGAAAACTTGGCGGTATTAGCGTCTTTGATTTCGAAGGGTTCGCCCCAGACAAATATGATCAACGCTATCCGTTAAGCTCATGGCGAGAGTTTGTACCCTACCGAGATGCCTGGGGTTGCGCGGTCTGGATTGAACTTAATCGGGTAAAAATTAAGAACTTGTTTATTTCAGGCCAAGACCTCGTAGCGCGTTGGAAGCGCGAGGGGGCTTACAAGCATCGCCTAATGCCCATTATCGAAGCGGCCTATGTTGGTGAATTATCAAAAGACGCTTTTGATGACGCTTTTCTTGTAAAAGCGGATGTAGGATTGGTGTCCAACGCGCTTATCGGCATTTAGCCACAGGCATTTTAGTTCTTGAGATTTCAGTATGTCAGCAATAGACTTCAAGTTAAAATAGTTTAGATGGACAAGAAAATGCGTCTAATGCGATTTTTAATAGTTTTTGTTGGATCGTTTTTGTCTGTCGAAAGCTGCGATGCTCTTGCACAGACTTTTACAAATTCGGTCGGAAATTTTACATGTCAGACTTGGCTGTCCGACAAAGGAAGTCCTGCAGCACTGAGAGATGATGGTTGGATAGAAGGTTTTATTACTTATAATGAACTTTCTGAGTCGGGTCGATTGAGACAAAACTTAACACTTGGTGAGGGTGTTCAAGAAATCTTTAGTTGGTTTGATGAGTACTGCCGATCGAATCCAACCTCGACCATATCAGATGCAACTAATGTTTTTTTGGACATGCATTCTTATCGCCAAATAAACTATTGATGCGAGTATAAGTTAGAATAAACCAAGCGGGGGTACCCGCACGTGTTTACTGGATGCTTCGCCGGAGTGACGTATGTCAAGATTGCTCTTACCGGATTGCGGGGGCTGTTGGTCCTTGGGGCCCACGTTGTATTTCCATTAAGCGTCGGCCTGTTTCTCTCGTGCTGCGAACCAGGTATGGTGCAAAAATGACCGAAACACCGACCGACCTGATCCGTAATTTCTCCATCATCGCCCATATCGACCATGGTAAATCCACCCTGGCCGACCGGCTGATCCAGTATTGCGGGGGCCTGACTGCCCGCGAGATGACCGAGCAGGTGCTCGATTCGATGGATATCGAGAAAGAGCGCGGTATCACCATCAAGGCGCAGACCGTGCGGCTGGAATACCCGGCCAAGGACGGCAAAACCTATGTGCTGAACCTGATGGACACGCCCGGCCATGTGGATTTTGCCTATGAGGTCAGCCGAAGTCTCGCCGCCTGCGAGGGCTCGCTGCTGGTGGTTGATGCCTCCCAGGGCGTGGAAGCCCAGACTCTCGCCAACGTGTATCAGGCGCTCGATGCCCACCACGAGATCGTGCCGGTGCTGAATAAAATTGACCTTCCCGCCGCCGATGTGCCGCGGGTGAAGCAGCAGATCGAGGATGTGATCGGGCTGGATGCCTCTGACGCCGTGGAAATTTCGGCCAAAACCGGCATCAACATCGAGGGCGTGCTGGAAGCGCTGGTGACCCGCCTGCCGCCCCCGACTGGCGATATCGATGCCCCGCTCTCGGCCTTACTGATCGATAGCTGGTACGACCAGTATCTGGGCGTTGTGACCCTGGTGCGGATCAAAAACGGCCGGCTCAGGCGTGGCCAGAAAATCCGCATGATGTCCACCGGTGCCGTGCACCCGGTGGAGCAACTTGGCGTATTCACCCCCAAAATGCGGCCGGTGGACGAGCTTGGGCCGGGCGAGATGGGCTATATCACCGCCGCCATTAAAACCGTGGCGGATTGTAAGGTGGGTGACACCATCACCGATGACCGTAACCCGGTGGCCGAAGCCCTGCCAGGCTTCAAACCCTCAGTGCCGGTGGTGTGGTGCGGGCTGTACCCGGTGGATGCCGATGATTTCGAGAAATTGCGCGACAGTTTGGGCAAACTGCGCCTGAACGATGCCAGCTTCCATTATGAGGCCGAGACCTCGGCGGCTTTGGGCTTTGGCTATCGCTGCGGGTTTTTGGGCCTGCTGCATCTGGAAATCATCCAGGAGCGGCTGTCCCGCGAGTTTGACCTCAACCTGATCGCCACCGCGCCCTCAGTGGTTTACAAAATCTTCAAATCGAATGGCGAGATGGAGCTGCTGCACAACCCGTCCGACATGCCGGATGGCTCGGTGATCGACCATATCGAGGAACCCTGGATCCGCGCCACCATCATGGTGCCCGATGACTACTTGGGCGCCGTGCTGACCCTGTGCAACGAGCGCCGCGGCCAGCAGGCTGACCTCACCTATGTGGGTAACCGTGCCATGGCGGTGTACCGGCTGCCGCTTAACGAGGTGGTGTTCGATTTCTATGACCGCTTGAAATCCATCAGCCGTGGCTATGCCAGCTTTGATTACCAGATTGAGGACTACGCCGAGGCTGATTTGGTGAAAATCTCGATTTTGGTGAATCTCGAGCCGGTGGACGCGCTCTCCTTTATCGCCCACCGCTCGGCGGCGGAATCGCGTGGCCGCTCAATTTGCGCCAAGCTGAAGGAGTTGATCCCCAAGCAATTGTTCAAAATCGCCATCCAGGCTGCCATCGGCAGCCGGGTGATCGCGCGTGAGACCATCAGTGCGATGTCAAAAGATGTGACGGCGAAATGCTATGGCGGCGATATTTCGCGCAAGCGCAAGCTGCTGGATAAGCAAAAAGAGGGCAAAAAACGCATGCGCCAGTTCGGCAAGGTAGAAATCCCGCAGAGCGCCTTCCTCGCCGCCCTGAAAATGGATGCCTGACCTGCCCTTGAGCTAATGGCCGGCTTTAGCTAAGACCACCCAGCGCTGGAGAGATGGCCGAGCGGCTTAAGGCGCACGCTTGGAAAGCGTGTGTGCGTGAAAGCGTACCCAGGGTTCGAATCCCTGTCTCTCCGCCATTTGTTGCCTGAAAAATGGCTGAAGCCAGACTTCAATTCAAAGGTCGTTTTTTGCCGTGCACTTGGGCCAACGCGTATATTACCTGCGAGCCATGTTGTACCCCTATTGCGTAAACACCTTTGCTCGGTGTCCACGAAACCGGCAGCAGCTCGCAACAGCGGCCCCTATTTAGCAGGCGCGTGAAATCGCCTAATATGAACCTGAATTGAGGTAGGGATCAGATGGCACATCGGCAGCAGCAAGACTTCGTCCGTGCGGTGAAGGCGGCTTTTCCTGTATTTTTTATCGGCCAGCGCGTATTGGAAATAGGTAGCCTGGATATTAACGGCACAATCCGTGAGCATTTTGCCGACTGTGCTTACACTGGGTTGGACGTGGGGGCCGGACCTGGTGTGGATGTGGTTTGTCAGGGGCAGGATTACGCGGCGCCTGATGCCTCTTTCGATACGGTGATTTCTTGCGAGGTGATGGAGCATAATCCGCACTGGAGGGAGACATTCGCGAACATGGTGCGGCTGTGCCGTCCCGGTGGGCTGGTATTGATGACATGTGCTAGCTTGGGCCGGCCCGAACACGGCACAACGCGCACCACCAAGGCTGATGCGCCGCTGATTACCTGGGAGTATTATAAAAACCTAACGCCTGAGGATTTCAAAGGCGCGATCAATTTTCATGATGATTATTCGGTTTTCGAATTTTTCGAAAATGTAGATTCACGCGATACCTATTTTATTGGCTTTAAAATCGGTGCGCCGCCGCCGGAAAACGCAGTGCAGGCGGCTTATGCACTGCGCCGGCATTATTACTGGGAAAACCTCCGGCATTTTAAAGCGCTGTTGCGGCGGGCGAGATTCGCACTATTTGGGGAAGATGCTTATCAGGCTCGCCGACTGAAAGCGCGCAAAAATTAAATGGATTTTATGCCGAGGGGAAAGCTGTGTTCTTCTGATAGCGTGTACATTTCTACCATCGGATCGATGCTATTGGCCGCCATAAAACGGTAGAAGGCGCCGCCCTTTCTGTCGGGCGGGCGAGCGTGGCGGGCGGTAACGGCATTGATGACTGCCACTGTATTGCCAAACTGCTTATGCGCCTCTGCCCCCAGCAGCATATCGACGCCAAAACCGCTGATGCTGGCGCCGAAGGCCCAGCCGCAATTTTTTAATGCGCGGCTGGATAAACCGGGCACCATGATTTCTACGCAGTTGAAGTGGCGGATGGGTGCGGCATCGGACTGGACCAGTAGCTCTTTGAAGGAAGAAGTGGAATCAATGGTCAGTGCCGGTTGAGCGAGATCGAGCTGGCAGCGCTCCATGATATTGAAAAAATCATTGATGGAAGCTGCATCCATTTCAACGTCATCGTCGAGAAACAGCGTATGATCGTAGCGCAACAGTAAATCCGGCTGCTGGCGCAAGATTGTGTCGATTGCAGTGACTTTTGTCCCCCGCTGCGCCAGAACATAGTCTGCCTCGCGCTCAGCCGTAGGGGCAACATAGTAGTTCAGCATCAGGTCATAGGCTCGGCCAGGCTCGATGGTGGCGGGGTGGCCGCCAGCGGTTTGCACGAAAACCAGATTATTGTGCCGGCGTTGCGGCATTGTGCGTTGTATCTCGAACTTAATTTGGGCGCGGAAATTTGTCTGCGCCTGTGTTAGGGAGGCAAGAGTGAGTGGTGGTGTGGTATTTTTTGTGGCTAGAATCTCGTAGAGTTTGCGTCCCACGCGATTTGGGCGGCGTTTGGCATAGGCGATGAGGATAAAGGTCAGAGAAATGTCCGGCGCGGGATCGTGCCATCCGGCCAGACCGTATTTTTGGAAATGCCGCCATGGGGAAAGTTTGCTGGTCGCTACGCCTGGCGTGTGGTCGCAATACCAGCCCGCATCGAACTCGGCGCAGGGAGCCATTGGATCATCGCTGCGCAGAAATGTGGCAAAAAGATTGCCACGGGCCGTACTCTCGAGCGTTGCACGATAGTACGCAGGGTCAAAAAAATGGCACGGGCGGGCACCGCGGGCCTCGCCGCGCAGGAGATAATGCAGCAAAGCAAAAGGGGCCGCGCATGAGCCACCGAGATAGACCCGCGCATAAAAACGGTGCTCGAAAATCCCAGTGCGAAGGATGGTGAAAAAATCGCGCGCTACGGCGAACATCGCAGATTTTTCATGGAGTCTGGTGTAGCCATTTGGGCAACGCCACGCCAAACTGTCGAGGGGCAATATAAATTTTTGGTAAACTTCACCGCGTAATAAGCCAATCTTTTTACAACAATAGATTGAGCGATTTATAAAATGTTGATTAATTGCGGCGTTGCCTCAGTATTAATGTTCAGTAAATCGAAAATTATGCATCGCTGGCCGGCGCAGTCGCGCAAATACTGGGGCAAAAGAGATGCTCTAGGTATGTTATCAGACACATTATGGTTTGGCCTCTGGAGCCAAATTATGAAGGGCGGCAATAATCTCCTCTGCCACCATCTCACCCCTGGTATAACTGCCATTTGACAAATGTCATGGTCTGCAAAGCTGCCATGTTCCATAAGTCAGGCTATTATGGTGCGATGCACAATAGTATTGTGGTATAACGATCCGGAATGAAGGGGCGGAGAATGCCTTCCCCCCAGAATTGCCCCGGATGAAGAAGGACGTGGTAAATGAGTCGTTTAGATAACTTTAGTTCTGCCGGTGGGGTGAAGCTGTACCCGGCTGAATTCAAATATCAAATAAAGCAAGCGCGGGTGTTCACGGATGCCGTTATGTTCCTGCTCGCCCTGTTCAACCGCAACACACCGAAGGCACCGCGCAACCCGGCCGGGTTTGGCCGTGAGGTGTTCAAGCATACTGGCCATCACGCGGTTTAGCTGGCCGCATACTGTTTAGACGGGGCTAGTTGCCCCGGCCTACCGGTATAGCCTGTCCGGCTTGCTGGAAAATATCTCCAGGAGCGTTAGCCGTTCCGGTGGTGGGATTGCCGATCACGAGGTTATTGAGTTGCCCAACCGCTGCAGTTGAGCTTGCGGGTTGATTTGGCTGGGTTTGGCTAGCGTCCGCCGTGCCAGGTTGTGGCTTTAATTGCTCATCGAGACGTGCCTGCATGCGTTTTGCGGCTGCATATCCGGCTGCGTATCCGGCCTCGAATGCTTTATGCACAGCGACCGGGTCAGGCGAGGGTGGTGCCGGCGCTGTGACGGCTGCCACCACCGGCGGCGGGGCGGCTTGGTCCGCACAACCTGCTAGCAACAGGCTGGCGGCGAAAATCATACAACCTGCTGCGTTGCGCCAAGATTGAATAGTCGTCATGGGTTACGACCTAGCAATCAGGGCGCGATCTGGAAAGCCGTAATTGCGCCCGCTAGTGATCCCAGCTTCATTAAGCCATGATATAATAGCAAAACCTGTGAGGAGCCTCATGTCTGAGATGAAAGACACCGACGATCAATCCCCGCAAGATGTTCGCCATCTGGTGTTCCGGCTGTATGATCGTGCGGTTGATCTCATTATTCTCGGTGTTATTCCCCTGATGCTGATCGCATTGTTGTTTGCCTTCTCCGAGGCTGTGATCGGCACGACCCACATGATCCCGTTGCTGCATAGCTTCAGCACGGATGATACGGTTTCGCCGGACGAAGTGGCGCTTAGGATGCTAGTAGCCCGAGTTCTGGACGTTGTGATTCTCATTGAATTGTTCAACACATTCATGGAATATGCGCGCTCCCGCCATATCCGCCTCTCGAACCTTCTCGATTTAACCATTGTGTTTGCGTTGCGTGAGATTCTCATCAAGCTTTATGCGCAAAATTTTTCGTCAACCGACTTGCTGGCGCTATGTGTGGTGGTAATCGTGCTGGTGGTAGCCCGCTCCATCGCGGCAAGGTTTTCGTTGAGCCGTGACATTCCAAATCGACCGGTCAAAAAATGATGGTTGTGGTTTTGGCGGTAATTTGCGCCTTGCTCCTGGGGGTGGGCTTTTGGCTATATACGCCAGACAAATCCCAAGCTGTGCTGGTGGCCAGATATGGCGTCGCGGCAACCGATTTTGTTGAAATCTCTGGTGCAAAGCTGCGGGTAAAAGACCTTGGTCCGCATCACCAAACAGCCATTTTACTGCTGCATGGGTTTGGCGCCAGCCTGGAGACATGGGCGCCATGGGCAGATGAGCTTTCACAGCATTACAGGGTCGTCAGCTTGGATCTTCCAGGCTTTGGCCTCACCGGCCCCGCTCGGGCTTTCAAGCGTCAGTGTCATTGGAAATTCGCTCGGCGGCAAAATTGCTTGGCAATTTGCCGCGTCGCATCCTGGCTTGGTGGCGAGCTTGGTGCTGATCTCGCCGGATGGTTTTGCCAGCCCTGGGTTTGAGTACGGGAAATCGGCCAAATTGCCGTTTATATTGAAGCTTCTGCCGTACACCCTGCCACGAGCCATGCTGCGGATGAACCTTGCCGTGGCGTATGCCGAGCCCAGACGCCTCACCGATGATGTCCTGGATCGTTATCAGGACATGATGCTGGCCACCGGCAACCGCCGCGCCATGCTGGCACGTATGCAGCAGGTCATGCTGGTGCCGCCAGAGCCGCAATTACGGCAGATTTCCGCGCCGACGCTGATTTTATGGGGTGAGCAGGATAAAATGATCTCTTACCGGAATGCCGGCGATTATCTTGGTGCCATCGCTGGTTCGGTACTGGTAGCATTGCCGGGGCTGGGCCATGTTCCGTTCGAGGAAGACCCTGCAGCTTCGCTCCCTCCGGTTTTGGAATTTCTGACCACGCATCATCAGTTGGCTTCCACCCTATCCACCGCCCCAACCAACGGGTTATGAAAATGCCGGCTACAAACCACATTATTAACCTTGGCCTTGAGGAGCCCGCCCTATGAAAATTGCTAATGACATCACAGCGCTCATCGGCCACACCCCGCTGGTGCGGATTAACCGGCTCTCGGCTGGGTTACCCGGCAATGTCGTGGCTAAGCTGGAGTTTTATAATCCCTCAAATTCGGTGAAGGACCGTATTGCGGCGGCGATGATCGACGCGGCTGAGCAGGCCGGCCTGATCAACAAAGACAGCGTGATCGTTGAGCCCACCTCCGGGAATACCGGCATTGGCCTGGCCATGGTGTGCGCCGCTCGTGGCTATAAATGCATCATCGTGATGCCGGAGACGATGAGCAAGGAGCGCCGGGCGGTGCTGCGGGCCTACGGCGCGGAGCTGGTGCTCACCCCAGGGCCGGATGGCATCGGTGGCTCGATCCGCAAGGCCGAGGAAATTGTCGCCTCCGGCAAGCAATATTTTATGCCCCAGCAGTTCAGCAACCTAGCCAACCCCGAGGTGCACCGCCGCACCACGGCTGAGGAGATCTGGGCCGATACCGATGGGGCCATTGATATTTTGGTGTCCGGCGTTGGCACCGGCGGCACGCTCACCGGGGTCTCAGAGGTGATCAAGTCGCGCAAGCCGTCGTTCAGGGCGGTGGCCGTCGAACCCGATGCCTCGCCGGTGCTGTCGGGTGGCCCGAAAGGCCCGCATGTTATCCAAGGCATTGGCGCCGGGTTTGTGCCGGCGGTGTTAAATACCCACGCCTATGACGAAATTATCCGCGTCACCAACGACGACGCGCTGATCACCGCCCGCCGTGCCGCCAAGGAGGAGGGGCTGCTGGTTGGCATCTCGTCAGGCGCAGCTCTCTGGGCCTCGTTGCAACTGGCGGCGCGGCCGGAAAATGCCGGCAAGATGATCGTCACCATCATCCCCTCGTACGGCGAACGCTATCTGAGCACGCCATTATTCGCAGGCCTACTGGATTAATCTTGATTACCATCAGCGAACTGGTTTTCGCGCTGAAGACCTTTCTGGGGGCCATGCTGGCTCTCGGACTGGCCTTCTGGCTGGGGCTGGATAATCCGTACTGGTCGATGGCCACGGCCTATATCGTGGCGCAGCCGCTTACCGGGGCGATGCGCTCCAAGGCGCTTTACCGTTTTATCGGCACATTTGTGGGTGGTGTGGCGGCGGTGGTGCTGGTGCCCAACCTGGTGAATGCACCGATGTTGCTCAGCCTCGGTTTTGCACTCTGGATCGGGATTTGCCTGTATCTTTCGCTGCTGGACCGATCGCCCCGGGCTTATTTATTCATGCTGGCCGGATATACCGCCGCCATCATCGGCTTTCCCAGCGTCTCAGATCCCGGCCATATCTTCGAGACCGCTTTGACGCGGGTTGAGGAAATCTCGATCGGGATTGCCTGCACCACCCTCGTTGGCACCATTTTCTTCCCCCGGCCTTTGGGTCCGGTGCTGGCGGCGCGGATTTTGGCATGGGTGAAGCCGGCGGTGGATTGGGCGCAGGCTGCTCTGGACGGGCGGGAGGAAGATGCCGCCACCCGCGCCGCCCGCCGCCAATTGGCGGCCGAGGCGGTGGATATCCGCATGATGGTCAGCCAACTGGCCTACGACACCTCGCATTTACAATCAGCCACCCGCCATATTGAGCGCCTGCGGCTTTACGTGTTGAGCCTTATGCCGGTGCTGAGTTCCATCGGCGACCGGGTGGCACAATTAAAGGCCATCGGCGGGATCACCCCGCCATTACAAAAGCTGCTGGATGAGATCGCCGCCTGGATTAAGGACGGCGGCGCCGAGCATGTGCCCGCCAAACTTGCGGCTGATATCGCTGCACTCGAACAGGCCGGTGAGGCTGGCCTGACCTGGTCAGGCATATTGCGTACCACTCTGCTGGTACGGTTGCATGAGTTGGTCAGCATGGTGCGGCATTCCCGCGCCATACGCGCCCATGTGACCGACAACGACCCTGCGCCGCTTACACCTAAAGCAGAGGGAGCGTTAGCCGCTTCGCATCAGGTACACGACCACGGACTGGCGTTACTCTCCGCCGCCGCCGCCGCCATTGCGGTTCTGCTGGTATGCGGCTTCTGGATTCTTACCGCCTGGCCCGCCGGGGCCGGGGCGGCGATTATGGTGGCGGTGGCCTGTTCGTTCTTCGCCGCGCAGGACGACCCGGCGCCAGCCATTGCGCAGATGACCCGTAACGCGTTGATCGTGGTGGTGGCCGACGCGGTGTACGGGTTCGCCATTCTGCCGCGGGTGGAAACCTTTCCGGAACTGATGCTGGTGCTGCTGCCCGCAGGGCTGCTCATCGGCGTGCTGGTGTCCCGCCCGGCCACCTTTGGCACCGGCATGGTGATGGGTGCGGTGGGCGCCACCACATTGGCGTTGAACAATGGCTACACCGGAGATTTCGCCGCTTACATCAATGGCTCCTTGGCACTGATCCTGGGCCTCTCCACGGCTCTGGTTGTCACCAAGTTGATCCGCTCGGTGGGTGCGGCCTGGAGTGCGGAGCGTCTGCTTCGCGCCGGTTGGCGCGACATCGCCGCCGCCGCAGGCCCGCAGGCCCGGCACGACCGCGCCCATCTGACCGGCGTGATGATGGATCGGCTCGGGCTATTGATGCCACGTCTGGCGGCGGTCTCGCCGGGGGCGGATATCGCCGCCGCCGATGCGCTGGTTGACCTGCGGGTGGGGCTGAACACCATCGGGCTGCAACGTGAAATGGCGTTTCTCTCGCCGGCTGAGCAACAGCGTAATGCCGCCGTGCTGACCGGCGTGGCGGCGCACTACCAGGGCAACCCCCTGCAGGCGGCCGCGCCTGGTTTGCGGCAGGCGATTGATGATGCCATTACCGGGATCATTCACCGTACCGATGCCGCGCAAAGCCGCCCGCATCGGGAGACTTTGATGATGCTGGTAGGGCTGCGCAGCGTATTATTTGCCAGTGCGCCGCCGCTGGCTGAAATGGCGATTGCATGATCGGCGAGATCGACCTTTACGGCGTGCTGCTGCCGCCATTGCTGGTTTGGCTGGCGCTGGCGCTGGTGCTTTCAGCGCTGTTGCGGCGGGTTTTAAACCGCGCGGGTGTTTATCAATATGTCTGGCACCGGCCTTTGTTCGACATCGCGATTCTGGTGGTGCTGCTGGGCGGTATTGCGGCTGTGGCCGATCATTTTTTCTGAGCTTGGATCAACCATGACAAAACAATCATTCCTGCCGCGTTTTCTCGTCACTTTGGCCATGGTGCTGGTGGCGGCATTGGTGGCCTGGCAATTATGGGTTTATTATATGCTGGCGCCCTGGACCCGTGATGGCCGTGTGCGCGCCGACATCGTTGAGGTGGCGCCGGATGTTTCAGGCCTCGTCTCAAATGTTTACGTACATGATAATCAGAGCGTGCATATTGGCGATCCGTTGTTTCAGATCGATGATGTTCGCTTCAAGGTTGCTCTGCAAGCCGCCCAGGCGGTTGTGGAGAAGGACAAGGCGGCACTGGCACAGGCCGGCAGCGATGCCCGGCGCTATAACGGCCTCTCCGGCAACGCTGTTTCGGGCGAGATTCGGGATCAGAGCAATACCGCGGTGCTGGAAGCCCAGGCCGAATTGGACCAAGCCAATGCCAACGAAGCCGATGCGGAGCTTAACCTCACCCGCGCCACGGTACGTGCCACCGTTAATGGCATGATCACCAATTTCTCGATGCGCCCTGGTGATTTCGTGACGCGCAGGACTGCGGTGGCGGCGCTGGTTGATACGGATTCGATTTATGTCGATGGTTATTTCGAGGAAACCAAACTGCCGCGCATTGCCATTGGTGATAAAGCCCGCGTCACATTGTTGGGTGGCGGCCCCGCTTTGGATGGCCATGTTGAAAGCATCGATTCCGGGATCACCGATAATGAGCGTGTCGCCAGTCCCAATTTGCTGGCCGATGTGAATCCTACCTTCACCTGGGTCCGCCTCGCCCAGCGCGTGCCGGTGCGGATCGCGCTGGATCATGTGCCGGCCGGAACCCGGTTGATCGCCGGGCTGACCGCCACGGTTGAGATCGTGCCAGCGAAATAGCGTTACATTACCAAATCATGGCGTGATCGACATGAACCAAAGGCTTTAACCACGCCAGCAAAATCATATGTAACCACATAGAAACATAGTGAGGTTGCGTGCCATGAGATTGCTGCTGATAATTCTACTGGTTTTGATTTTGCTCGGTGGCGGCTTTGGTCTGCACGGCGGCTTGTTTATCGGCTCAGGCGGCCTTTATTACGGTGGCGGCTTGGGGCTGTTGCTGATTATCGTGCTAGTATTCCTGATACTTTAGGCTTTTTGATCGAAAAATTACCCGCCAGACGCGGAGTGTTTCGCCAAATGATCAAATGCCATCAGGGTTTTGATCAACCCTGCCATTTGCCGCAGCGGTATCATATTCGGACCGTCCGATGGGGCGTGGTCAGGGTCCTGGTGGCATTCGATGAATAATCCGGCGCAACCAACCGCCAGAGCAGCGCGGGCTAGAATCGGCGCATATTTGCGCTCCCCGCCCGATGAGGTTCCTTGTCCGCCTGGCTGCTGCACTGAATGGGTGGCATCGAAAATCACCGGGTAGCCGGTCTGCGCCATGATCGGCAGCGAACGGAAGTCGCTCACCAGCGTGTTATAGCCAAAACTGGCGCCACGCTCGGTAAGCAAGATGCGCTCGTTGCCGGTGCTGGCAATTTTCGCCGCCACATTTTTCATGTCCCATGGGGCGAGGAACTGGCCTTTTTTCACGTTAATCGCCCGCCCGGTATTGCCAGCGGCCAGCAGTAAATCCGTCTGGCGGCATAAAAATGCCGGGATTTGCAACACATCCACCGCCTCGGCGGCAGGAGCGCAATGGCTGGCATCATGCACGTCGGTCAGCACCGGCATTTGAAAAGTCTCGCGCACCCGCGCCAGAATTTCCAAACCCTGCGCCATGCCAACACCACGCGCGGCGGTGGCCGAGGTCCGGTTGGCTTTGTCGTAGCTGGATTTATAAATAATTCCGATGCCGAGATTTTTGGAAATTTCATGCAGCGCATTGGCCATTTCCATGGTGTGCGCCTCGGATTCAATCTGGCACGGTCCGGCGATCAGGGTGAACGGCAATTCATTGCCGATTTTCAAAGACCCGACTTCGATCATACCAGCCTCGATTGCCGTACCGCGGCGGCGATGAACCCTTCAAACAACGGATGCGGCGCGAAGGGCTTGGATTTCAATTCAGGGTGATACTGCACGCCGATGAACCACGGATGGTTCGGGTATTCGATAATTTCGGGCAGCACGCCATCAGGCGAGAGGCCCGAGAAGCGCAAGCCGGTCGCTTCTAATTCGTCACGGTAATGAATATTCACCTCGTAGCGGTGCCGGTGACGCTCAGAAATTTCGGCAGCACCACTATAAACCTCGCGCACCAGCGAGCCTTCCGCCAGATGCGCCTCAAAGGCACCCAGCCGCATGGTGCCGCCCAAATCGCCCCCGGCGCGGCGGCGCTCGATATCATTGCCGCGTGCCCATTCGGTCAGCAGCCCCACCACCGGCACATCGCACGGGCCAAATTCGGTTGAGGAGGCGGCCGGCATATTGGCGAGGTTACGCGCCGCCTCGATCACCGCCATCTGCATGCCAAAGCAAATACCCAAAAACGGCACCTTGCGCTCGCGGGCAAACCGCACGGCTTCGATTTTACCAGCCGTGCCGCGTTCGCCAAACCCGCCAGGTACCAAAATGCCATGCACGCCCTGCAATTGCTGCACCGTATTGAGCTGCTCAAATACCTGCGCATCGATCCAGTCCAGATGCACTTTCACTTTATTAGCAATGCCACCATGCGCCAGCGCCTCAGCCAGTGACTTATAGCTGTCTAGCAAATTGGTATATTTGCCGACGACTGCGATTCGCACTTCACCTTCCGGTGCGCGAACCACGTCAACAATTTTAGACCAGCGCGATACATCCGGTTCCGAATCAAACGGCAAATTGAAATGCCGCAGCACTTCGCGGTCCATCCCGGCCTCATGATATGAAATCGGCACAGCATAAATCGTGTCGATATCCAGGGCCGGAATCACTGCTTCGGTGCGCACATTGCAGAACGACGCAATCTTGCGGCGCTCGTTATCAGGGATCGGGCGGTCACACCGGCAGATCAGCATCTGTGGCTGAATCCCGACATTCTGCAATTCCTTCACGGAATGCTGGGTCGGTTTGGTTTTTAACTCGCCGGCGGAAGGAATGTATGGCACCAAGGTGAGGTGCACGAACATCGCACGTTCGTGGGTGAGTTCATTGCCCAACTGGCGGATGGCCTCGAGGAACGGCAGGCTTTCGATGTCACCCACCGTGCCGCCAATTTCCACCAGCACAAAATCAAACTGCGACACCTCGCGCAGCACCACATCCTTGATGGCGTCGGTGATATGCGGGATCACCTGCACGGTGGCGCCCAAATAATCGCCCCGGCGTTCTTTGGCGATCACCTCAGAGTAGATTTTGCCGGTGGTGGCATTGTCGAGCTTGCTGGCATGCACGCCGGTGAAGCGTTCATAATGACCAAGGTCGAGGTCAGTCTCGGCACCATCATCAGTGACGAACACTTCACCATGCTGATACGGGCTCATGGTGCCCGGGTCGACGTTTAAATAGGGGTCAAGCTTGCGCAGGCACACCGAATAGCCACGGGCCTGCAACAACGCGCCAAGCGCTGCTGATGCGATTCCCTTGCCTAACGAGGAGACCACGCCGCCGGTGATGAATACGAACCGCGTCATGGAATCCGATCATACATGAGTCGTAGAAAAAGCGAGAGGGGGGGGTAGGCGTTTAGTTTGACTTTGTTGGCGCCGGGACGCCGGGGGCCGGAACAGCAGGGGCTGCGGGGCCAGGTCTGGCGTCCGCCGGGGTCTGCGGCAACGGCGGCATGGTGCCCGATGCCGGTAGGCCCGGAATGGGGACGCTCGGCGCGGTTTGCTGCGGCGGGGCCAAAATTGCCGCGGCGTTGCCGGTGGAACCGCCCTTGTAAAGCAGCGCCAGGCTGAGCGAGAGCACAAAAAATGCCGCGCCCAAAATTGCCGTGGTGCGGGTGAGCAAATTTGCAGTGCCCCGGCCCGACATGAAGTTGCCCATGCCCTGGCCGCCGCCAAGCCCGAGGCCGCCGCCCTCGCTGCGTTGGATCAGCACCACGCCGATCAGCGCAATGGTGACAAACACATGCAGAACGAGAAGAACCTTGATCATCCGAAACCTTACTTAATTTTTACCCAGCATCGCGCCGTGAAACCTAGTGGCGGCTTCTAGACAACCCGCGCGCTGGCAGCAATGGCCAGAAACTCTGCCGCCTGCAAACTGGCCCCACCGACCAGGGCGCCGCCTACCTCTGGTAGCGCCAAAATGGCCCCGGCATTGCTTGGTTTGGCCGATCCACCATAGAGAATGGGGGTTGTGGCACCGGTTTTGGGGAACTGCGCCACCAGAGCGGCCCGAATGGCGGCATGCATGGCTGTAATGTCGGCTGGTGTGGGCGTCCGCCCGGTGCCGATCGCCCAGATCGGCTCATAGGCGACGAGTCCGATAAATTCTTCCGGCAGGCTATGCGTTAATTGCGTGCGCACCACATCCTCAGCCTCGCCAGCATCACGCTCGGTTTCGCTTTCGCCGACGCATACGATCGGGGCCAGCCCAGCGGCAAGCGCTGCCTTCACTTTGCCAGCCACCACGGCATTGCTCTCAGCATGGTCAGCCCGGCGTTCGGAATGGCCTAAAATCACATAGGCGGCGCCAACTTCCTTTATTAAACCAGCCGCCACGTCGCCGGTATGCGCACCTGATGCATTGGCATGGCAATCTTGGGCGCCCAGCCCGATATCGCTGCCGGCAAACGCGCTGGCAAAGGCGGGCAGCAGCGGGAATGGTGGACAAATAATCAGCGTGGCTGGGCTGGCCTGCGCGCGCAAAGCTCCCGCGTAAGCCGTAACTCCGGCAAGAGTGCCGTTCATTTTCCAGTTTCCAGCGATAATTTGGCGCATTTTATCCCTTAGCTTAGTTTTTTGGGTTTATCAGGCGTCTTCGGCGGGCGGCAATGGGGTGGTCTCAGGAGCCTCACCGTCGGGCTCGTCTTCTGGTTCGTCAGACTTTATACCAGCCTTTTTGTCGCGCAATTTCGCTTCTTTTTTGGCCTGTTTAGCGCGGTTACGCTCGGCGCGTTCCAGACCGTAATTTACTTTGTAAGCCATGATTTGCTCCTACTTCGGCTGCATGACCAAAATACAAAGAGCGTAATCCGGCTTTGCAGCCGGGTTACGCTCTTTTATCGTACCAGCGAAAGCCTGATCAGCTGACGCTGATCGAGCTGACTTCCGGGCCTTTAGCGCCTTGCACAACATTCATCCGGACCGACTGGCCTTCCTGCAACGGCGGCAGACCGGCCTGTTCCAGTGCGGTGGCATGAACGAACACGTCCTTGCCACCATCCTGCGGGCTGATGAAGCCAAAGCCTTTGGTGGAATTGTACCATTTGACGATGCCGGTCATCTCGACAGCCGGGCCGCTGGCCTGCTGGCGCGGTGCCCGAGGTGCTGACGAGCGAGGACGGTCGAAGCCGCCACCACCGCCACCAAATCCGCCGCCGCGCGGTGCCGGCGCTTCGCCGGTGCCTTCGGTTACGGAGATCACCTGATCAACCTGGCGGCCTTTCTGGCCCTGGCCGACGCGGACCTGCAAAACCGAGCCAGGCGTTACGGCCTGGAATCCGGCGTTTTGCAATGAGTTGGCGTGCAGGAACACATCCCCGGACCCGTCGGACATCTCAACGAACCCGAATCCCTTCTCGGAATTGTACCACTTAACCGTGGCTTTCGCTTCCGGAGCGGAAGAGGCGGACCCAAACCCGGAAAAAGACGGCGGGGGAGGCGGTGTGTTGCCAAAGAAATTATCGTCATCAAAACCGCGGCGGCGTGGCTGCCGCTGGCGGTCGTTTTTCGGGGGTCGCACTATTAAAACTGTCCTCTTGTCATCAATTACGTGGCCTGGGTGTCTCCCGGACACTGTTAACATAGGGCAAGGGGCCTTGGCCATCAATGCTTATCCGGTGATAGTTAGGATGTTTTCGTAATCTTCAGGTTGGGCAGAGGCCACGATTCAGGTTGCGGCCGAGCCTATTATTATAAAAGCGACTCCACGAGCCGGGATCGGAACTCATTCAGCCGCTCCGCCACCCCCCGATGCTTCCAGGCCGCGAGCGTGATTTCTCTGGAAGCCGCCAAATCCTTGGTGAACATGGCTTCCATCAGGCCGCCAAAATCAGGCCCCATCACGATGGCGTCGATTTCATTGTTAAATACCACGCTCCGCCAATCGAGGTTGGAAGACCCCACCACCGACCATTGGCCGTCGATGACAGCGGTTTTGGCGTGCAGAACCACCCCATGACGCTCATAAACATGCACGCCAGCTTTCAATAAATCGTCATAATGCGAGCGCCCGGCGGTGATGGTGGTGTCGCTGTTACTGATCGCGGGCACGATTATCCGCACATCCACGCCGCGGCGGGCGGCACATTCCAGCGCCTCGATCATGTCAGGCGGCGGGGCGAAAAATCCGGTGGTCAGATGGATGGAGCTATGCGCCGCGGCCATCGCCACCAGTAATGTTCTGTAAATCGCCGGGTGGCTATCCACCGGTGAGCCATCCAGCGCTTGCAACACTGAAGTCCCTGCGATTGCGGCGTCCGGCGCTGTGGGCTGCAGGGGCGGGCCTTTCTGTTGCGCCCAGGTTTGTACGAATAATTGATCGAAGATACTCACCACCGGGCCCGAAACCTCCACGTCCGTATCGCGCCAGGGCAGGGTGCCGGGGGTCTTGTCTTGCTGGTAGCTGGCGTGATGGTTCTCATACACCTGCGCCACGTTCACCCCGCCGGTGAAGGCTATTTCGCCGTCGATTACCAATAGTTTCCGATGGTCGCGCCGGTTGATGTCGAGCGTTTTCATTTGTGCCGGGTCGAGCGGATTATACTTGACCACCTGCACCCCGCCCTTGCGCAGCCGGTCGAATAAGCCGGCAGGCGCGTTAGTGCCGTAATCATCATAGACCAGATGCACCTGCACCCCCTGCGTCTGCTTGGCGATCATCAGGTTGGCGAATTTTTCGGCCACGTCGCCATCAAACTCGTAGCTTTCCATGTCGATCCGATTGGTTGCCGCCGCCATGGCAGCCAGCATGGCGCTATAGGTGGCGGGGCCATTTTCCAACAGCACCACCTTATTGCCGGCTACAAATGGCGTATGGGTCAGCGCCACGCTGCGCGCCTGCATCACCGCCAGCGCCTCGGCTTCGGTTTGGGTCGGGATGGTGCAGGCCAAGTCGGGGTCAAATTGCGGCAATTGGACACACCCAGTGTAACCCAGGGCCACCAAAACCCCCAGGTTCTTTAGAATTTTCACGGTAGGCTTTCCATACTTACACAAATGGTGAGTTAGGCCCTGAGAGCAATGCCGTGTCGTATGGGTAATGCTGTCCTGCGTTGCGGCCAAGCGGCACTCGGAGTACGAGCCGCCATGACCTTCCCTATAGAAAATCCCGCTTTGCAGCGTGCGCTGGTCGCGCGCGGCTATACCGAACCTACCTCCGTTCAGCTTGCCGTGCTGGAACATGACGCCGAGGACCGCGATCTGCTGGTCTCGGCCCAGACAGGCTCGGGCAAAACCGTCGCCTACGGCCTGGCCTTTGCCTCCACCATTCTAGGCGCGGAAGAGCGCTTCCCTCCCGCCGGCGCCCCGTTGGTGCTGGTCATCGCCCCGACCCGCGAGCTGGCGATTCAGGTGCACGGCGAACTTACCTGGCTATACGCCCAGGCCGGTGGCCGGGTGGTTTCCTGCGTTGGCGGCATGGATGCCCGCGAGGAAGCCCGCGCCTTGAATGCCGGTGCCCATATTGTTGTTGGCACCCCCGGCCGCCTGCAGGACCATATCAACCGCAAGCGCCTCAACCTCGCCGCCATTCAGGTGGTGGTGCTCGATGAAGCCGATGAAATGCTGGATTTGGGCTTCAAGGACGAGCTGGAATTCATCCTCAACGCCGCCCCCACCTCGCGCCGCACGTTGTTGTTTTCTGCCACCATCGCCAAGGATATCGCAGCCTTGGCCCGGCAATATCAGCAGGATGCGCTGCGGATCGACACCGTGGCCCGCAACCAGCCGCACGCCGACATTGAATACCGTGCCGTGCGGATTTCCGGGCATGAGATTGAACTTGGCCTGGTGAATTTGCTGCGCTTCTATGAAGCGCGCGGCACCCTGGTGTTCTGCGCCACCCGTGAGGCGGTGCGGCGTCTGCAAGGCAGCCTGCTGGAGCGCGGGTTCGACGCCGTGGCGCTTTCAGGCGAACTTAGCCAGAACGAGCGTAATAACGCTTTGCAGTCATTACGCGATGGCCGTGCCAGGGTATGTATCGCCACCGACGTGGCGGCGCGTGGCCTGGATTTACCCGACCTGGATTTGGTGATTCACGCTGATTTACCCACCAACAAGGCCACACTTTTGCACCGCTCAGGCCGTACCGGCCGGGCTGGGCGTAAGGGCATGTGTATTTTGCTGGTACCCAACAGCAAACGCCGCCGTGCCGAAATGTTGCTGACCTCGGCCAATATCAACGCTGCCTGGGCCGACCCGCCAACCGCCGAGGACATCCGTGCCCTTGACCAGGAACGTTTGCTGTCTGACCCGTCGCTCACCGAAGCCCCGCTGCCCGAGGATATCGCGCTGGCGCAGCAACTGCTGGCCCGTCAAAGCTCGGAGTCAATCGCCACGGCGCTGATCCGCCTGTACCGCGCCCGGTTACCCTCGCCGGAGGAGATTTCTGTGCAATATCAGCCGCCCGCAGCTGCCATCCGCCCGGCGCGCACCGGTGAACGTGTGGCCCATGAACGCGCCCCGCGTGAAAATGTGCCGTTCGAGAAGCGCGAAGATGGTGCGGCCATGACATGGTTCCGCGCCAGTGTGGGCCGCAAAAATAATGCCGACCCCAAGTGGTTGATCCCGCTGATCTGCCGGATGGGTGGCATTACCAAGGCGGAAATCGGCGTGATCCGGATTTTCGACAAGGAAACCAAGTTTGAGATCACCCAGGCCGCCGCGGAGCGCTTCCAAGCTGCAACCCATGCGGCGGCAAATGCCGACATGGTGATCGAAGCCAGCAGCCCGCCAGGGGCAGGCCCGGCGCGTGACCTTGGGCCCCGCCCGGGCAAAGCCAAACCGGCGCGGCCCGCCCGCCCGGAGCGTCCGGCCAATGCCAAACCCAATGAGCAGGAGCGCCGCCGCAAGAATAAAATTCTGAAGCCGCGCTGATTTACCAATCCCGGGCAATCTTGTGTTTAGGGCCGAGTTTTACTACGCAGCCTCTGACCGCTATTTTGCCCGCGTTTCATAGAGGAAACCAAGCCGCATGAATTTTCTTCGTAACTCCTTGTTTGTTTCCTGTATTTTGGCGGGCCTGACGCCGCTTAGCGCGCTTGCCGCGGATCAGCCCAACGCGCCGACTCCGCCAGCCGCAGCGCCGGCCCAGCCTGCGGCTCCGGCACCAAAATTATTTGCTCAGGTCTATGGCGATTGGGTTTATCGCTGTCTGTCCAGCCCTGCCGATGCGAAGGCCGCGCAGATGGTCTGTTCGGTGCAGCAGCAGCTGGTGTTGAAGAAAGACGGTCATGTCACGCAGCTGCTGACCGTTACCTTTGTGAAGGATGACACCAAGGGTCATGATATGAACATCCTGGCGCCGCTGGGCGTGGCTCTGAAGCCGGGTGTGCAGTTATCGGTCGATTCACAAAAACCGATGGCTGCGACTTATAGTTTTTGCAATGAGAACGGCTGCTTCGTGATCGGCGAACCGGCGGCGCATTTTACCAAGGATATTCACAGCAATCAGGCCAAAGGCCACGCCAAAATTGGCCTGATGAATGGCAAGCTGATCACGATCGATTTTTCGTTGAAAGGTTTGATGCCGGCGCTGGCAGCACTTGATAGCGGCGTGCCACCAGCCCGCGAAGTGAAGCCCGGCTGATTTAATATTTGCGCAGCAGGGCCACCAGCCGACCCTGAATCTTCACCCGGTCCGGCGGCAGGATTTTGGTCTCGAACTTGGCGTTGGCAGGCTCCAGCGCGATCGAGTTGCCGCGCCTGCGCAGACGCTTGAGGGTGACTTCGTTTTCATCGACCAAAGCCACGATGATCTGACCGTTCTCGGCGGTCTCGCCTCTGCGGATGATGACCGTATCGCCGCTTAAAATTCCGGCGTCGATCATCGAATCGCCTTCCACTTCCAGGGCGAAATGGTCACCATTGCCAAGCAATGACACCGGTACTTCGATTTCGTTGCCATCGTCCTGCAGTGCCTCGATCGGCAGGCCGGCGGCGATTTTGCCATATAGCGGCAGGGTCACTGCAGCGGCTTCATTGGCGGCGCGCAAACCAGGGAATTTGCCGGAAAAATCGCCCCGGATCACTTTCGGGGCGAAGCGCGGCGCTTCCTGTTCGGCGGCGGCGAAATCCTCGGAGAGTTTGACTACCTCCAACGCCCGTGCCCGGTGCTTATGGCGGCGCAAAAATCCACGTTCCTCCAAGGCGGTGATCAGCCGGTGGATGCCGGATTTAGAGCGTAAATCGAGCGCGTCCTTCATTTCCTCGAAGCTTGGCGAGCAGCCGGTTTGACGCAGATGCTGGTCGATAAATACCAGCAGTTCGTGCTGTTTACTGGTTAACATGAGCAACCTCCGGTATCGGCAACGAACAAGAACAAAACGCCAACACCAGAATGTTCTAGTTAGGTTCTCGTCACCGCGTCAAGCATTATCAGGGGTTGTATCCGGGTTCGAATCAGCGCGGCCAGCCGGTCAATTTCGGCTTCCGGGTGCTGCGCCGTGAAGGTGAAGCGCAGCCGCGAGGTGCCGGGCGGCACGGTAGGCGGGCGGATGGCAGTGACCAGAAATCCTGCTTCGGCGAGAAGCTTTGAAGCTGCAAGCGCCGCTTCCGCCGGGCCGAGGACCAGCGGGACAATAGGGCTTTGTGCCTCCGGCAGGCCCAGCGCCTTGGTGAAGCGGCGGGCCAAGGCCAGCGGCCGGGCGGCGTAGTCAGGCTCGCTGGCGATCAGGTCAAGCGATGCGATGGCAGCGGCCACCGTGCCGGGCGGCAGGCCGGTGGAATAGATAAAGCTGCGGGCGCGGTTGCGGATCAGCTCGATCACCGGGCGCGAGGCACATAAATACCCGCCATAGGCGCCGATGGCTTTAGAGAGTGTGCCCATTTGCAAGGGCACGTCATGCGGGCCGCTTTTAACCACGCCAAGCCCGTGCGCATCATCGGTCATCAGCCAGGCGTCATGCTGGTTCGCCAACGCCTGCAAGGCGGCAACAGGTGCCAAGTCACCATCCATGGAAAACACATGGTCGGTGATGATCAGCGCGTGCTGGTGCTCATGGCGATGTGTGGCCAGTAATTCCGCCGCATGCGCCACGTTATTATGTGCAAAGCGCAGCACCCGTGCTGCAGATAGTGTGGCTCCCGCCCAGATGCAGGCGTGCGCCAGCTCGTCGATCAGCAGTAAATCAGATTTTCCGGCCAATGCCGGGATGATGCCGATGTTGGCAAGATAGCCTGACCCGAACACGGTGGCGGCTTCAGTGCCTTTTAACGCGGCGAGTTTGGTTTCCAGTTCGTCGAACAGCGTGTGATTACCGGTGACCAGCCGTGAGCCACCCGAGCCGACCCCCCAACGCTGGGTGGCGGCCACGGCGGCTGCGATAATTTCCGGATGCTGGGTGAGGTTGAGATAATCGTTGCAACTGAACGACAGCAGCCGCTTACCGTTGCGGGTGATCCACATGGCCTCGTCGCGCTGACTTTTCGTCAAACGGCGCCGGAGGCTTTGGGCTTCCAGCAATGCCAGCTTGGCGCTGGCAAAATCATCAAGTGATGCCAGTGCGGGCATAGTGCGGTCCTACAGCCCCACGGCGCCCAGCCGGACGATCTCCACAATGTCGCCGGCGTTTTTGGCTGGGTCGTACGGCTGGCGTTTGATCAGTGCCGCGGCATTTGCAAGCGTGCGCAGCATGCCGGAATCCTGTTTGCCAAACGGTGTTGCCACCCATTCATAGCCATCGCGCTGCAAATTCGCCCGCACATAATCCTCGCGGATGTCATTTGCAGGCATCGTAGCACCGAGGCGGGCGGTTTCCAGCATCGGCGGTTCGGCTTGCAAGCCGGACAGCACCGCGACGGCCGGGCTTATAAACAACAAGGCGCAGACATAGGCGGAAACCGGATTACCCGGCAGGCCCAGCACCGGCATGCCGTCCATGTTGCCGAACATCAGCGGCTTGCCGGGGCGCATCGCGATTTTCCAGAAATCCAGGATCAAGCCGCGGGCCTGTAAGGCGGGCTGCACCAGGTCATGGTCGCCGACGCTGGCGCCGCCGGTGGTGATCAGCAAGTCGGCACCACGCGCTGCTTCCGCGCCACCGGCAATGGCGGTGAGGTCGTCGACCGCAATCGGCAGCACAATAGGTTCACTGCCACAGGCCGAAACGAACGCCGCCAGCATATGCGCGTTGGAGCTGACGATGCCGCCATCGCTGATCGCCTCACCGGGCAGCGAAATTTCATCGCCGGTTGATAGGATGGCAATTTTTGGCCGCCGGTGCACGGTGACCCAAGGGTGGTTCCCTGCTGCTGCCAGCCCAATGTCGCGTGCGTTTAGCATTTTTCCGGCGGGAACCAATATATCGCCCACCTTGAAGTCTTGTCCAGCGGGGCGAATGTTTTTACCAGCGGCGGCGGCTTCGTTGATGTGGATATCCGCCCCCGAGGCCGTGACATTTTCCTGGATGATGACGCTGTCGGCACCTGATGGCATCACGCTGCCGGTAAACAGCCGTACTGCCTCGCCAGCGCTGATCTGCCCGGTGAATGGGTGGCCCGCTGGCGCGGAACCGATGAGTTTGAGCACGGCTTTTTCATGGGCGTCAGCAGCCCGCACTGCGTAGCCATCCATGGCGGAAATATCGGCGGGCGGCTGGGTTAACCGCGCGGTCACCGGCACCGCCAATACCCGGCCATGGGCGGTGGCGAGCGCGATGGTTTCATGCCCGGTTGGTTTCATGGCGCTGAGAATTTTCGTGCGAGCGTCTGCAACGCTGAGCATCAGGCTTGCCTGAAATCGCCGGATTTGCCACCGGATTTGGCCACGACCCGGATATCCTCGATGCGCATGCCGCGATCCACCGCTTTGACCATGTCGTAGATGGTGAGGGCGGCGATGCTTACAGCACTCAGCGCTTCCATCTCAACGCCTGTGCGTCCGGTGGTTCGGACGGTGGCGGTAATGTCGACGGATGAATCTTCCTCGTTCAGCACCAGATCAACCGTCACCGAGGAGATTGCCAGCGGATGGCAGAGGGGAATTAAATCCGAGGTTCGTTTGGCCCCCATGATTCCTGCCAGACGTGCTGCGGCCAATACGTCGCCTTTGGGTGCGCCACCGGAGCCTATTAACGCCAGCGTTGCGGCTAGCATTTTTACCCGGCCTTTGGCGGTGGCTTCGCGCACGGTTTCTGCCTTATCGGAGACATCCACCATGCGGGCGTGGCCCGCCGCATCGATATGTGTGAGGCGGCTCATGCGGTTCCCAGTAATTGCTGCACGGCCAGTTTCACATCCGTCTGCCGCATCAGCGACTCACCAACCAGAAACCCCTGCACGCACACATTTTGCAGTCGCTTAATATCGTCATGAGTTTTGATGCCAGATTCCGACACCAGGAATTTATCAGGTGGGGCAAGCTTGGCTAATCGCTCGGTGGTTTCCAGCGTGGTGACCATGGTTTTCAGATTGCGGTTATTAATTCCCAGCAACGTGGTTTGCAGCCCTAAGGCGCGGTCAAGTTCCGCCTCGTCATGCACCTCGGCCAGCACGTCCATATCCAGGCTGCGGGCCAGTTCTTCCAAATCCCGTGCCTGGGAATCTGTCAGCGCCGCCATGATCAGCAAAATGCAGTCAGCACCCATCGCACGCGATTCATAAACCTGCCACGGGTCGAGGATGAAATCCTTGCGGATCACCGGCAGCTTCACCGCGGCCCGGGCGGTTTGCAAATGCGCGGGCGAGCCCTGGAAATATTTTTTGTCGGTCAACACCGAAAGGCAGACCGCGCCGCCCTCCATGTAAGCCGTGGCGATGCTCTGCGGGTCAAAATCTTCCCGGATCAACCCGCCAGAGGGCGAGGCTTTTTTGATTTCGGTAATCAACCCGGGCCGGCCGGCGGCGGTTGCATCCATCAGGGCGCGGCCAAAGCCGCGTGGCTTACCGGCTTCCTTCGCCAGCCCCTTCACATCGTCCATGCTGTAATTGGTTTTGCGCGTGGCAACGCCAGCCAGCGTGTCAGCGCAAATTTTAGCGAGAATATCCTCGCCGGTCGTCATCGGCCCATCCATCAAACAAGTTCCTGTCGCGGCGCAACGTCCGGGTTTACATTTGAAGCGGCAACCAAGGCAGCAAGCACGGCTTTTGCCCGTCCGCTGTCAATGGCGGTTGCCGCCTTCGCCACCCCCTCTGCCAGAGAATGAGCCTTCCCGGCAATCATCAGGGCGGCGGCGGCGTTGAACAAAATCGTATCACGATAGGCGCCGGGGGCGCCTTCCAGCATGGTCCGCATGGCGGCGGCGTTTTCCGCGGCATCGCCGCCCTTAATGGCGGATTGCGGGGCAGACGCCAGACCAGCATCGGCGGCAACCAGGGTGAATTCCGAAATTTCACCATCTTTCAGGGCAACGACATGGTTGATGCCATCCAGTGTCAGCTCATCCAGCCCGTTGCCATACACCACCCACGCCGCCTGGCTGCCGAGCCGTTGGAGTGTTTCCACCATCGGCCGCGCCCATTTTGGGTCGAACACGCCGATCAGCTGGTGTTTGACGCCGGCTGGATTGGCCATCGGGCCGGTAAGGTTGAAGATCGTGCGGGTGCCAAGCTCGGCGCGTACCGGGCCAGCGTGCCGCAGTGCTGCGTGATGTTTGGGCGCAAACAAAAACACGCAGCCGACATCGTGTAAAATCTGTTCCAGTTGGGCGGGCGGCGCTTCGATATTAACACCGAGCGCGATCAGCACATCGGCCCCGCCCGAGCGCGAGGAAAGGGCACGGTTGCCATGCTTGGCGACCGGCACCCCGCAGGCGGCCACCACCAGTGAGACGGCGGTGGAAATATTCAAACTCGCCGCACCATCGCCGCCGGTGCCGCAAACATCCATGGCATCAGCAGGCGCGGAAATGGGGATCATGCGCGCCCGCATGGCGGTGACAGCGCCGGTCAGTTCAGCGACGGTTTCGCCGCGGACTCGCATCGCCATCAGCATCCCGCCGATTTGTGCTGACGTGGCTTCGCCATCCATCACCACCCCGAAGGCGGCCTCGGCCTCGGTTTCGCTTAAGGATTGGCCAAGAGCAAGACGCGCCAGCACGGGCTTCAAACCGATGCTCATGCGGCCAGTTTCGGGGCGTTTTTGCCGCGTGCTATATTTAGGAAGTTTTCCAAAATCTCGTGGCCATGGCTGGTAGCGATACTCTCAGGGTGAAACTGCACGCCGAATATCGGCAGGTTTTTGTGCCGCAGTCCCATGATGATGCCATCATCGGTCCAGGCGGTGACTTCCAGCGCGTCCGGCAAGGTGGTGCGTTCCACGATCAACGAATGATAGCGGGTGGCGGTGAAAGGGTCGGGCAGGCCAGCGAAGATATCGCTGTTGGCGTGATGCACCGGGCTGGTTTTGCCATGCACCGGCTCAGGGGCGCGGATCACATGGCCGCCAAACGCCTGGCCGATGGCCTGATGGCCCAGGCAAACCCCGAGCAGCGGTACCTTGCCCGCTGCGGCGGTGACCATTTCCAGGCAAATGCCCGCCTCATTGGGGGTGCAGGGGCCGGGCGAGAGTACGATGGCTGTGGGATTCAACGCCAGCACTTCGGCGGGGGTAATTTTGTCGTTCCGGCGCACCACGCAGTCAGCCCCTAAATCGCCCAGGAAATGCACCAAGTTGAAGGTGAAACTGTCATAATTATCAATCAGCACGATCATGACACGCGGCCTTTATCAGCATAGCGCACGGCATCCTCGGCGGCGCGGAACAGAGCGCGGGCTTTTTGCACGCTCTCGGCATATTCGGCCTCGGGGTCGGAATCCGCCACCACACCGACACCGGCCTGCACATACATGGTGCCGTCTTTCACGAGCGCCGTGCGCAGCCCGATGCAGGTATCCATGGTGCCGTTGGCGGCGAAATAGCCGATGCAGCCAGCGTATAGGCCACGCCGGGAGGGTTCCAGCTCGTCAATGATCTCCATCGCCCGCACTTTTGGCGCACCCGAGAGGGTGCCCGCCGGGAAGCCTGCCACCAGCGCGTCCAGCGCATCCAGCCCAGGCTTGATATGGCCCTCCACGGTGGAGGAGATGTGCATCACATGGCTGAACCGCTCAATGGCGAAACTTTCCACCACCCGCACCGAGCCGATTTCAGAGACCCGGCCCACATCGTTGCGGCCTAAATCCAGCAGCATCAAATGCTCGGCGCGCTCTTTCGGGTCGGCCAGTAACTCGGCTTCAAGTGCTGCATCTTCAGCCTTGTCGGCACCGCGTTTGCGCGTGCCTGCCAGTGGCCGGATGGTGACAACGCCACCCCGCAGCCGCACCAGAATTTCCGGCGACGAGCCCACCGCCTGGAAATTTCCGAAATCCAGATAGAATAAAAACGGCGCCGGGTTAATCCGCCGTAGGCTGCGGTACAGCGCAAACGGCGGCATGGTGAAGGGCGCTTCAAAACGCTGGCTCGGCACCACCTGGAATACGTCACCGGCGCGGATGTAATCCTTGCCCTTCTCCACCATCGCCAGGAATTCATCCTTGGTCATGTTGGATTTGGATATTGGCGCTGGAATTTGCGCCGGGCTGATCAGTTTCGGCACTGGTTGTTCTAGGGCCGTGACTGCAGCCTTGATGCGTAATTCAGCGGCGGCATAGGCGGTGGCGGCACTTATGCCCGCTTTCGGATACACCGGAGCGGCTAACGTGAGTTCGTCGGTTACGCCATCGAAAATCGCAAACAGGCTGGGCCGGACCAGAATGGCTTCCGGGATACTCAGCACATCGGGGTTGGCGTTGGGGATATCCTCCATCAGCCGCACCATGTCGTAACCCAGATAACCCGAAAGTCCGCCGGTCATCGGCGGCAGACCTTCCGGCACATCCAGTTTGGTCTCGGCAATCAAGTCGCGCAGACTATCCAGTGGTGGCTCACCGACCGGCAAAAAATGATCCGGGTCGTGCTGAGCGTCGCGATTCAGCAGCGCCACGCCGTTGTCGCAGCGCCAGATTAAGTCCGGCGCCATACCGATAACCGAGTAGCGCCCGCGGGTGGCGCCGCCTTCCACGCTTTCCAGCAGGAATGAAAATTTCTTGCCATGCGCCAGCTTCAAAAATGCCGCGACCGGCGTGAGCAAATCCGCCACGTCATGCCGCCACACCAGCGAGCCGCGCCCGGCTTCATAGGCGGCACGGAAGGCATCGTAGGCAGGCGGGGCAACGGCATTCATCTTCGAGGTCTGGCTTTCAGTCTATTGGTATATTTGGGCGAATAATTTTGGATCAACGCTCACCTTGTCGCGGGCTTGCAGGCCACCCAGGAAGCTCTCAGCCACGTCATTTTGCAAGGATTTCGTCAATGATTGCTGGAGCTGCGCGACCAGTGTGGGGTCTTGCGCCGGTGTCGGCTGGTCGATTTTGGCAAGCACGGCGACCACGAATCCGCTATCCGTCTGCTGCATCGTGGCCTGTCCGAGCTTCAAGCTGAACAGAATCTGCTCCATCTGCGACGTCATGCCGCTGGGCTGCGCCACGCGGGTCTGCGGGGCTGACATTTCAACCGAATACCCATCCGCATCGGCCAGTTGATCGAGCGATTTGCCGGTGTTGACGGCATGCAACAGATCGGCGGCCTTCACCTCGGCCTCGCGGGCTTGCGCGTCCTGGGTCCAGGCGGCGGCGACCTGGGCTTTCACCTGATCATAAGGCTGCACCGCCGGCGGGGTGATGCTGTCCAGGGTGAAGGCGAAGTAGCCGCCGTCCGGGCCTGATACAAGTTGCGCAGCATCGCCGACATGGGCGGCAAAGATTGCTTTCACGATGGCGGCGCGCAATTTATCGCCGCCGGGTATGGGCGCCGGGGTGCCATCGGTGGTGTTGCCATTGGCATCCAGCGTGCCCTGCACGGCGGCAAGGTCAAGATTCCCAGGTAACTGGTCAAGCGGGGTCTGCCCGGCCAGGGCGTCCTGCACGTTATCGACATCTTTTGCCACCTGGTCCTGCGCTTCCTGCAACTGGATTTGCGCTTTCAACTCGGGCGTTAGGGAGGCGAGGCTGGGCGCACCGCCAGCTTGGGCGTCAGTCACCTTGAAGACGAAATTACCAATATCTCCTTGCACCGGCCCGGTAACAGCCCCAGGGGTGGCGGCAAATACCGCGGCCTCAAGCGCTGGGGACGGGATTTGGTTGGCTTGCGCATGGTCAAGTTGCACGGTTGAGGCCCCTGCGTCCTTGGCGGCGGCCTGGATTTTCGTCCAGTCGGCGCCGGCCTGCCAGAGAGCGGCGAGCTTGGCGGCGGTGGCTGGGCTGTCGCTGGTAATAACCTGCACGCTGCGGGTGGCGGGCACTGACCGCTGGGCACTGATGCGGGCGTATAAGGCCTGCAATTTAGCATCGCTGACCGCTTCATTGTGGGCCAGCACCTGCGGTGACAGCACCACAATTTTGGCGGTGCGGTACTCCGGTGCGGTGAATTGCGCCGGGTGGTTTTTCCAATAGCGCTGCAGTTCGGCATCACTCGGTGTGGCTGGTGATGGTTGGCTGGTAACCGGGATTGTCACCATCTCGGCGGTGCGTGACTGTGAGATGAAGTTGAAAATCTGATTGACCAGCTCCTGCGGGGGGCTGGCGCCGCTGACGATCGAGGGGATCAACTGGTCGGTTTTCACGCTATCGGTCTCGAGTGCCAGAAACCGGTCCTGCGAATAGCCGTTTTGCTGTAGTACCGAGGCAAATTTGGCCTGGTCGAAGGTGCCGTTGGTCTGGAAGGCGGGAATCGCATAAATCCGTGACCGCACGGCGGAGTCCGGTGCTGCGATGCCAACCGCTTGCTCCTCCAGCGCCATGGCGTGCTGGCGCAGCACGGTGGCCAGGGCGGATTGGGCGATTTGCTGGCGGGTGGCTTGGTCAGGTGCGCCGTTTTGCTGGGCTTTGTTCAGCTCGGATTGGTATTCCGCCTGAACTTCACTGATATCCACGGGCTTGCCGCCGATATGCGCAACGGCGGTGACTCCGCCGGTCATCAGCGGCAGCGCGCTTGAGGCCCCCCAGGCGACGAACACCAGCATCAGCAGGACCGAGAATACCCGTGCGATCCAGCTGCCTTTTAAACTGCGTACCCAATAAAGCATGTTTTGCTGCAATCCCTGAAAGTCCGGTCTCTATAGTCCGGCTCGCTTGGCCCTCACAAGGCACCAGGGCACCAGCCGGGCGTCCTTGGCATCTTTGGGTGTGGGTTTTCATGTCATGTATAGGTGAATTGCGCCTGAAACATATGCGGGCCATATAGACAAAGAGCTCCGAAACCCTGTAAAGCTCCGCGCTTCAAGGAACGTGGGAGGTTGGGCGAAGGGTCGCCCGGCCGGATGTACCACGGTCCATTGGGCAGTTTGCCCAGGGATAGGAGCCAGAAATGGCAAAAAAGATTGTTGGCTATATTAAGCTGCAAATTCCCGCCGGTAAGGCTAACCCGTCGCCGCCAGTAGGCCCGGCGCTCGGTCAGCGCGGTTTGAATATCATGCAGTTCGTCAAGGAATTCAACGCCGCGACGCAGGGCATGGAGCCTGGTATGCCGGTGCCGGTGGTGATCACCGCGTACGGCGACCGTACCTTCAACTTCATCATGAAGACCCCGCCGAACACCTACTTCCTCAAGAAGGCGGCCGGTATCACCAAGGGCACGACCACCCCAGGCAAAGGTGCGGCTGTGGGTAAAGTGACCATGTCGCAGCTGCGTGAAATCGCCGCGACCAAGATGATTCATATGAATGCCAACGATGTTGACGGCGCTGTCCGCATGTTGATTGGCTCGGCCCGCTCGATGGGCGTGACCGTGGTGGAGGGCTAATCCGATGGCACATGATAAGCGCTTAACCAAAGCCTACACCACCTTCGACCGCA
The DNA here is from genome assembly GCA_031291755.1 of Acidocella sp. Classification (GTDB taxonomy): domain Bacteria; phylum Pseudomonadota; class Alphaproteobacteria; order Acetobacterales; family Acetobacteraceae; genus Acidocella. The sequence continues at coordinate 225,747 of JARLIK010000019.1, forward strand.
ACAAGAACTACGCGCTGACCGAAGCCGTGAAGATGGCCAAGACCAATGCCAAGGCGAAGTTTGATGAAACCATTGAAATTTCGCTGAACCTGGGCATTGACCCGCGCCACGCCGACCAGATGGTTCGTGGTCTGATCTCGCTGCCGAATGGTACGGGTAAAGTTCTGCGCGTCGGCGTGTTCGCCCGCGGTGCTAAGGCTGATGAAGCTTTGGCCGCCGGCGCTGACGTGGTTGGCGCTGATGATCTGGCTGAAAAAGTTCAGGCCGGCGAAATCGCGTTCGACCGCTGCATTGCCACCCCGGACATGATGGCCCTGGTAGGCCGTTTGGGTAAAATTCTCGGGCCGCGTGGCCTGATGCCAAACCCGAAGCTGGGCACCGTGACCATGGATGTGAAGGGCGCCGTTACGGCTGCCAAGTCTGGTCAGGTTGAGTTCCGCGCTGAGAAGGCGGGGATTATCCACGCCGGCATCGGCAAGGCCAGCTTCGATGAAGACAAGCTGGTCGAGAACGCCAAGGCTTTGGTGGACGCCGTCCAGAAAGCCAAGCCAACCGGCGCGAAAGGCACATACTTACAGAAGGTCGCGGTCAGTTCGACCATGGGCCCGGGTATCCGGGTCGATGTCGCCAGCATCACAGCCTGATTAGAGAGATACGCGGCGGTTTATCCCGCCGTGGGCAAGGGGGCCTCAAAACCCCCTGATACCTGTCCGAGACCGTCTGCATCCTTCGGGATTTAATGGAAGCAATTCCGCAAATGGTAGACGAGGTGCCAAGGACTTTTTCGGAAGGCTTTGGTGGTTCTGATGCGTAAGGACAGGCGATTGGTGTTGGGGGGTGGTCCCCTTGCACCTTGGGTAACCAGATATTCCGGGATTTCCCCGGACATATCGCCAAGTTGGAGACGGATGTGGATCGCATAGAGAAGCGTGAATTCGTCGCGGAGTTGTCGACGGTGTTTGCCGAGACATCCATGATTGTTGTCACCCGCAATGAGGGCATGACAGTCGCGGATGTTACGGACTTACGCCGGAAGATGCGCGCGGCGGGAGCGAGCTTCAAGGTTGCGAAGAATCGTCTGGCCCTCCTCGCTCTGGATGGAACCCGGTTCGACGGCTTGAAGCCCTTGATGAAAGGGCCAACGGCAATTTCCTGGTCAACTGACCCGGTTGCTGTTGCCAAAGCGGCTGTCGACTTCGCCAAAACCAATGACAAGTTTGTACTGGTCGGTGGTTCGCTCGGCTCTCAGATGCTTGATGTATCTGGGGTCAAAGCGCTCGCCGAACTACCGTCGCTCGACACACTGCGTGCCAAGTTCCTGGGGCTTCTCAATACCCCGGCGACCCGCATTGCAGGCGTTGTTCAGGCGCCGGCGGCACAGCTTGCCCGGGTTTTTGCGGCGTACGCCGATTCCAAGAGCGAGGCGGCCTGAGGGTCACTTCAAAAATCTTGAAACAGTTTGTGGGCTGGCGTGGTGCTGGCTTGCAGGGAACCAATCAAAGACTACCTATTAGGAATATATATCATGGCCGATCTTAACTCGCTCGTTGAAGAGCTGTCGAAACTGACTGTTCTGGAAGCTGCTGAGCTTTCCAAGCTTCTGGAAGAAAAATGGGGCGTGTCCGCTGCTGCACCGGTTGCCGCAGCTGCGGCTCCTGCTGGCGGCGGCGCTGCTGCTGCTCCGGCTGAAGAACAGACCGAATTCACTGTGATCCTCGCCAATGCCGGCGAGAAGAAGATCAACGTGATTAAGGAAATCCGGACCATCACCGGTCTGGGTCTCAAGGAAGCTAAGGACCTTGTTGAAGGCGCTCCGAAGACCGTCAAGGAAAACGCGACGAAGGACGAAGCTGCTGCCATCAAGAAGACATTGGAAGAGCAGGGCGCGACTGTCGAAGTCAAGTAATTGTCTCATCCGCGAGGGTTGTATGACCCTCGCAAACTGCGCCTAACAGGGCGGGCGATTACCATAGGGTAATCGCCCGCTATCGGCTGTTGTAACGTGCCTACCGGCTAAAACTGCTACTTATGTTGAATTGGGGTTTGTTGATGAACGCAATGAATGGTTTGGGTAAAGGGTCTTTCACCAGCCGGAAACGCATTCGTAAGAGCTTTGGGCGGATCCCCGAAGTGGCCCCGATGCCTAATCTGATTGACGTGCAGCGTGCCAGCTATGACAGCTTCTTGCAAATGCATATCAAGCCGGATGCCCGCACTCATTCCGGCATCCAGGAAGTCTTTAAGTCGGTCTTCCCGATTGATGATTTTGCTGGCCGTGGCCGTCTGGAATTCGTGCATTACGAACTCGAAGACCCGAAATACGATGTTGAGGAATGCATTCAACGCGGCATGACCTATGCTGCGCCCTTGAAGGTGATTCTCCGTCTGATCGTTTGGGATCTGGATGAGGATACCGGCGCCAAATCCATCCGCGATATTAAAGAACAGCCGGTTTATATGGGCGATATGCCGCTGATGACTGATAACGGCACGTTCGTCGTCAATGGCACCGAGCGCGTAATCGTCAGCCAAATGCACCGTTCGCCGGGCGTGTTCTTCGACCATGACAAGGGTAAGACCCATTCGTCCGGCAAGTATTTGTTCACCGCCCGCGTGATCCCCTATCGCGGTTCGTGGCTCGATTTTGAATTCGATGCCAAGGACCTTGTGTATGTGCGTATCGACCGTAAGCGTAAGCTGCCGGTGACCACGCTGTTGTATGCCTTGCACAGCAAAGCCACCGAGGCGCTGAAGCTGGCGCGTGAAGCCAAGGGCGAAAGTGTCGAGCTTTCCGAATTGAAGGGCATGGATGCTGAGGAAATCTTAGGGGATTTCTATGGTCAGGTGTTGTTCACTTGCACCAAGGGCCAGTGGGCACGCCCGTTTGAAGCCGAAGCCTTCCGTAACCAGAAGCTCATCGAAGATTTGGTGGATGCTGACACCGGCGAAGTGGTGGCCAAGACGGAAGAAAAACTCACCGCCCGCGTGGTGAAGAAAGTTGCTGAAAAAACCAAACGCGTGCTGGTGGCCCGCAACGATTTGCTGGGCCGCTTCGTGGCGGTTGACATGTTCGACCCCGAAACCGGTGAAATTTTCGCCGAAGCTGGTGAAGAACTGATCGAAGCCAAGCTGGCGTTGCTTGAAGAAAAAGGCATCGACGAGTTGCCGACGCTGGCGGTTGACCAGAGCAACGGCCCGTGGATTCGCAACACCCTGGCGGTTGATAAAAACAGCAACCGTGAAGACGCGCTGATTGATATTTACCGCGTCATGCGCCCCGGCGAGCCGCCGACCTCTGAGACTGCGGAAGCTCTCTTCCGCGGCTTGTTCTTCGATTCCGACCGCTATGACCTCTCTGCCGTTGGCCGCGTGAAGATGAATATGCGCCTTGGCTTGGAGTGCGATGATTCCGTGCGCGTGCTGCGCAAGGAAGACATTATCCGCACCCTGAAGATCATGTGCGAATTAAAGGATGGCCGTGGCGCTATCGACGACATCGACAATCTCGGCAATCGCCGCGTGCGTTCGGTGGGCGAATTGATGGAAAATCAATATCGCGTTGGCTTGCTGCGCATGGAGCGGGCCATCCGTGAGCGTATGGGCTCGGTCGATATCGACAGCGTGATGCCGCATGATTTGATCAACGCCAAACCGGCTGCGGCTGCGGTACGCGAATTCTTCGGTTCCTCGCAGTTGTCGCAGTTCATGGATCAGACCAACCCGCTCTCGGAAGTGACGCATAAGCGCCGTCTTTCTGCGCTCGGGCCAGGCGGTTTGACGCGTGAGCGCGCCGGCTTCGAAGTGCGTGACGTTCATCCGACCCATTATGGTCGTATCTGCCCAATTGAGACGCCGGAAGGCCCGAATATCGGTCTGATCAACTCGCTGGCCACCTACGCGAAGGTGAACAAATACGGGTTTATCGAAACCCCGTATCAGCTGGTGAAGGACGGCGTTGTTCAACCTTCGTGGAAGTATCTTTCTGCGATGGAAGAAGAGCGCTTGACCGTGGCGCAGGCTGACGCGAAGAAAGACAGCACCGGCAAATTCACCGCCGATCTGGTGTCCGTGCGCCGCAACGGCGACTTCCTTTTGGTCAAGCCGGATGAAGTTACCGCGATTGACGTTTCGCCCAAGCAGTTGGTCTCGGTTGCTGCGGCGCTGATCCCCTTCCTTGAAAACGATGACGCCAACCGCGCGCTGATGGGCTCGAACATGCAGCGGCAAGCGGTGCCGCTGATCCAGTCGGATGCACCTTTGGTTGGTACCGGCATGGAAGCCGCGGTTGCCCGTGACTCCGGTGCGACCATCGTGGCCAAACGTGCCGGCGTGATCGACCAGATCGACGGCGCGCGTATCGTGGTGCGGGCGACCGGTGAGGATGGCACGACTAAGGGCGTGGATATCTACCGGATGCGCAAATATATGCGCTCCAACCAGTCCACCTGCATCAACCAGCGCCCGCTGGTCCGCGTTGGTGACCGCGTCTCCGAAGGCGATATCATCGCCGATGGTCCGTCCACCGAGTTGGGCGAATTGGCGCTGGGGCGCAATGCACTTTGCGCGTTCATGCCGTGGAATGGTTATAACTTCGAAGACTCGATTTTGATCTCCGAGCGGATTGCCCGTGACGACGTGTTTACCTCAATTCATATTGAAGAATTCGAAGTCATGGCGCGTGATACCAAGCTCGGCCAGGAAGAAATCACCCGTGATATTCCCAATGTCGGTGAGGAAGCGCTCCGTAACCTCGACGAGGCTGGCATCGTGTATATCGGCGCTGAGGTGAATCCCGGCGACATTCTGGTGGGCAAGGTGACGCCAAAGGGTGAAAGCCCAATGACGCCGGAAGAGAAACTGCTGCGCGCCATCTTCGGTGAAAAAGCCTCCGATGTGCGTGATACCTCATTGAAGCTGCCACCGGGTGTGGCGGGGACGATTGTGGATGTGCGGGTATTCAACCGCCGTGGCGTTGACAAGGACGAGCGTGCGCTGGCGATTGAACGCGCTGAAATCGAGCGTCTTGCCAAGGATCGTGACGATGAGCGCGCCATTCAGGAGCGTTCATTCCTCAACCGTCTGCGTGAAACTTTGCTGGGTCAGATTGCTGGCTCCGGCTTCAAGGGCATCAAGTCCGGCACCGAAATCACCTCCGAAGTGCTGGCGGAGCATCCGCGTGGCGCCTGGCGCAATGTGATCGTGCAGGATGACGCCGTGATGGCGAGCATCGAAATTCTCAAGCGGGAATTTGATGCTGCTGCCAAGCGTTTGCAGGACCGCTTTGAGAGCAAGGTTGAAAAACTGCAGCGCGGCGATGAGTTGCTGCCGGGCGTGATGAAGATGGTCAAAGTCTTTATCGCCGTGAAGCGTAAGCTGCAGCCGGGCGATAAGATGGCCGGCCGTCATGGTAATAAGGGCGTGGTCTCGCGCGTTGTTCCCGTTGAGGACATGCCGTTCCTGGAAGATGGTACACCTGTTGACCTCGTGCTCAACCCGCTCGGCGTGCCGAGCCGGATGAACGTGGGTCAGATTCTGGAAGTGCATTTGGGCTGGGCCTGCGCAAACTTGGGCAAACAGGTTGGCGTGGCGGTGGAAGAATACCGCCGCACCGGGCTTGCCCGTGTTGAGTTGCTGAACCTGCTGAAAGACATCTACGGCGATGACATCTACAGCAATCAGATTGCCGACATGAACGACGCCGAATTGGTTGAGCTTTGCGGAAACCTCAAAAAGGGCATCCCCATTGCAACACCGGTGTTCGATGGTGCGCGTATTCCGGACATTGAAGCGATGCTGGCAAAAGCTGGGTTGGATGTCTCTGGCCAGGTTTGGCTGAAGGATGGCCGTACCGGCGAACAGTTTGAGCGTAAGGTGACTGTTGGTTACATGTATATGCTCAAGCTGCATCACTTGGTTGACGATAAAATCCACGCCCGCTCGATTGGCCCGTACAGCCTGGTTACCCAGCAGCCGCTGGGTGGTAAGGCGCAGTTTGGTGGTCAGCGCTTTGGTGAAATGGAAGTCTGGGCGCTTGAGGCTTACGGCGCTGCCTATACCTTGCAGGAAATGCTCACGGTTAAGTCCGATGACGTTTCAGGCCGTACCAAAGTGTATGAGGCGATTGTGCGCGAGCAGGATAACTTTGAAGCCGGTATTCCTGAAAGCTTCAATGTTTTGCTGAAAGAGTTGAAATCCCTGGGGTTGAATGTGGATTTGGAGCAATCGGTGACTTGAGCCGATTGCCTGACCACAACCAGAAATTTGAGGGTGTTGAACGATGAATGATTTAATGAAGATTCTTGGTCAGACCGGCCAGGCCGCGACTTTCGATCATATTAAAATCCAGATCGCGTCCCCGGAGCAAATCCGCTCTTGGTCGTATGGCGAGATCAAGAAGCCGGAGACCATCAACTATCGTACGTTCAAACCGGAACGCGATGGGTTGTTCTGTGCCCGTATCTTTGGCCCGATCAAGGATTACGAATGCTTGTGCGGCAAGTACAAACGGATGAAATTCCGCGGCATCATTTGCGAGAAATGCGGCGTTGAAGTGACGCTGGCCAAGGTGCGGCGTGAACGCATGGGCCATATCGAACTGGCTTCGCCGGTTGCCCATATCTGGTTCTTGAAGTCGCTGCCGAGCCGGATTGCGACGATGCTCGACATGACGCTGAAAGATGTCGAGAAAGTCCTGTATTTTGAGAGCTATATTGTGCTCGATCCGGGTATATCTCATTTCAAGATGCACCAGCTGATCTCGGAAGACGATCTGTATAATCATCAGGACGAATATCCGGACGATGGCATGATCGCCAGCATCGGCGCCGAAGCCATCAAGCATATTCTGGTGAAAATTGACCTCGCCGAAGACAAGGCGCGCATGCGCGCTGAGCTGAAGGAGACCAATTCGGAGACCAAGCGCAAGAAGCTGGTGAAGCGCTTGAAGCTGGTCGAAAACTTCCTCGACTCCGGCACGCATCCTGAATGGATGATTCTGGACGTGGTGCCGGTGATTCCGCCTGAATTGCGTCCGCTGGTGCCGCTTGATGGCGGCCGCTTTGCGACCTCCGATTTGAACGATCTGTATCGCCGCGTGATTAACCGCAACAACCGTTTGAAGCGGTTGATGGAATTGCGTGCGCCTGACATCATCGTGCGTAATGAGAAGCGCATGCTGCAGGAATCGGTGGATGCGCTGTTCGACAACGGCCGTCGTGGCCGTGCCATTACCGGCACCAACAAGCGCCCGCTGAAGTCGCTCTCCGATATGCTGAAGGGCAAGCAAGGCCGCTTCCGGCAAAATCTGCTCGGCAAGCGCGTCGATTATTCTGGCCGTTCGGTCATCGTGGTGGGTCCGGAGCTGAAGCTCCATCAGTGCGGCCTGCCGAAGAAGATGGCACTCGAACTCTTCAAGCCCTTCATTTACGCCAAGCTTGAAAAATATGGCCTGGCGACCACCATCAAGGCTGCTAAGCGGATGGTCGAGAAAGAACGCCCGGAAGTTTGGGATATTCTGGAAGAAGTGATCCGCGAGCACCCCGTGATGCTCAACCGCGCACCGACCTTGCATCGTCTGGGTATCCAGGCGTTTGAGCCGACGCTGATTGAAGGCAAGGCCATCCAACTGCATCCGCTGGTCTGCACCGCCTTTAATGCGGACTTTGACGGCGATCAGATGGCCGTTCACGTGCCGCTCTCGATCGAAGCGCAGCTTGAGGCCCGTGTGTTGATGATGTCGACCAACAACATCCTCTCACCCGCCAATGGCAAACCGATCATCGTGCCGAGCCAGGATATCGTGCTCGGGATTTATTACTTGTCTCTGGAAACGGCCGAATATGCCGCGACCAAGGATCAGGACGCCAAAGCTTTCGGTTCGGTTGGTGAAATTGAATTCGCCATGTCCGCCGGTGCGATCAAGCTGCACGATAAAATCCGTGCCCGCATCCAGACCATCGACCATGAAGGCAACAAGAAACAGGTTATCGTTGGCACCAGCCCAGGCCGCATGCTCATCGGCCAGTTGCTGCCGCTGAACCCGAACGTGCCGTTCTCGGTGGTCAATAAAATGCTGACCAAGAAGGCCGTCTCGGACGTAATCGATCTGGTGTATCGCCATTGCGGCCAGAAGGAAGCGGTTATTTTCTGTGACCGTCTGATGGGCCTTGGCTTCCGCCATGCTGCGAAGGCCGGCATTTCGTTCGGCAAGGACGATATGGTGATCCCGGATTCCAAATGGTCGCTGGTCGCCACTACCCAGGCCGAAGTACGTGAGTTCGAGCAGCAATATCAGGAAGGCTTGATCACCGCCGGCGAACGCTACAACAAGGTGGTGGACGCCTGGTCGCGTTGTAAGGATCTGGTGGCGAAAGCCATGATGGTCGAGATTTCGCGCCAGACCGTTGGCAAGCCCACCAACTCGGTGTGGATGATGAGCCATTCCGGTGCGCGTGGGTCGCCGGCCCAGATGTCGCAGCTTGCCGGTATGCGCGGGCTGATGGCCAAGCCTTCTGGTGAAATTATCGAACAGCCGATCATCGCCAACTTCAAGGAAGGCCTCTCGGTTCTCGATTACTTCAACTCTACCCATGGTGCGCGTAAGGGCCTCGCCGATACCGCGCTTAAGACCGCGAACTCTGGTTACCTTACCCGCCGTCTCGTCGATGTGGCGCAGGATTGCATCATCATCGAGGAAGATTGCGGCACCGAACGCGGCTTGACGGTCAGCGCGGTCATGGATGGTGGTGAGGTTGTTTCCTCATTAGCCGAACGTGTGCTGGGCCGGACCACTGCGGCGGCGGTGCTTGATGTGTTGACCGGTGCGGAACTGGTGGGTGCCAATGTGCTCATTGAGGAACCGCAGGCTGAGATCATCGAGAAATCCGGTGTGGAATCTGTGAAGATCCGCTCGGTGCTGACCTGCGATACCAAGATTGGCGTTTGCGGTCATTGCTATGGCCGTGATCTCGCACGCGGGACCACGGTGAATGCGGGTGAAGCTGTCGGCGTGATCGCCGCGCAGTCCATCGGTGAACCGGGCACGCAGTTGACCATGCGTACCTTCCATATTGGTGGCGCCGCCCAGCGTGGTGCGGAACAATCGAATGTGGAAGCCAGCCATGACGGCACCATCGCCATTCGTAACCGCAACGTGGTGACGAACAGCCAGGGCGTGCCGGTGGTGATGTCGCGTAACTGCGAAATCATCATCACTGATAACGCCAAGCGCGAACGCGCCCGCTTCCGCGTGCCTTACGGTGCGCGCTTGCTGGGTGATGAAGGTGCCACCGTCACGCGCGGCCAGAAATTGGCCGAGTGGGATCCGTACACCTTGCCGATCATCACTGAGCGTTCGGGTATTGTTGAATATGCCGACCTCATCGAGGGCATCACCCTGGTTGAGCGGACTGACGAAGTGACCGGCCTGACCTCCAAGGTGGTGGTTGACTACAAGCAGTCAGCCCGTGGCGCCGATCTGCGTCCGCGCCTGATCTTGAAGGATGCCAATGGCGAGATCGTGCGTCTGACCAACGGCGCCGAAGCCCGCTACTTCCTCAACCCGGACTCCATCCTCTCGGTGGAACCAGGTGCGACGGTGGCTGACGGTGACGTGCTGGCGCGGATTCCGCGTGAAGGCTCCAAGACGCGTGACATCACCGGCGGTCTGCCGCGGGTGGCCGAGTTGTTTGAAGCCCGCCGTCCGAAGGACCATGCGATCATCTCTGAAATTGATGGCCGCGTTGAATTCGGTAAGGACTTCAAGGCCAAGCGCCGCGTGCTGGTGAAGAATGATGAGACCGGTGAAGAAACCGAATATCTCATCCCCAAGGGCAAGCACTTCTCGGTGCAGGAAGGCGACTATGTGCGCCGGGGTGACCCGCTGGTGGATGGTCCGCGCGTGCCGCATGATATTCTGCGCGTGCTGGGCGTGGAAGCGTTGTCCGATTATCTGGTCAACGAAATCCAGGATGTTTACCGTCTGCAGGGCGTGAAGATTAACGACAAGCATATTGAAGTGATCGTGCGCCAGATGCTGCAGAAGATCGAAATCACTGAAGCCGGCGATACCACCTTCCTGGTGGGCGAGCTGGTTGACCGGGTGGAATTCGATATCGAGAACAGCAAGCTGCTGGCTGCTGATGAACGCCCCGCCACCGGCTTGCCGGTGCTGCAAGGCATCACAAAGGCGAGCTTGCAGACCCAGAGCTTCATCTCAGCGGCCTCCTTCCAGGAGACCACCCGGGTGCTGACCGAGGCTGCAACCGCCGGCAAGACCGACTCGCTCTCCGGCTTGAAGGAAAACGTCATCGTCGGGCGCTTGATCCCGGCGGGTACGGGTAGCGTCATGAACCGTCTGCGCGCCGTTGCAGCGGGCCGTGACCGGCAAACACTTGGTGGCCAACGCCCGGCGATTGCTAAGCCTGAGATGGCGGCTGAGTAAGCTTTAAAGCAGCATCCAAGAGAGACCTCTGGGTTGCGATTAAAAATGCCGGGCTTGTCCCGGCATTTTTTGTGCCTGGGCTATTTTACAGGCCCGCCATTCGCAAATCGCTAACATTTTAGGGTAGCGCGAAGCCGAGTCATGGGGGCAGAAGATTAAATAAATGGGCACGGCTAAGACGGTAGTGCTTTTATCCCTGGGTAAATTAGCGTTCCTGGCGTTTGGCCGGTTCATCACAGTTTAGTTCTGGACAATAATCGAATTGTGAACGATCCTCGGTACTGCGGGCTCAAAACCTGTCTTGAAGGGTGAAGAATGATTTTGGATTCGTGGTTGCGGGGCTCTTGCCTGCTGGTGTGTTTGTCGTTGATCGGGATGCAGGCGGCAAACGCCACTGAAATCAAGCTGCAGCACCCCTCCGGAGTTGTCACTGACGTCTCAAATAAAGGCCCCGGCGGTTCGTGGCTCATCGAGGAATGTTTTCCTGATGGCACGGTTAACGAGACCGGGACGGAACCACCTGCCATGACCCCGGACCAGGTCGTGCAGACCTTGAACAAACATGGTGACGTGGTGACCATCGACGGGGCGCCCTTTATCCCGGGCATGAACTGAGCCGCCCTGGTGGCGTGCCGCTGAGAGGTGGTTTTGCCCCGAGTCTAGGGTTTCAAGTGGTTTCGCGTCTTAGATTCATGGCTGGCCGATGGCGTTTCAGGCCGCTAAAAGCCTGGGGATACCGCCCCAGCCATGCCGCCATTGCCTAGCTGCCTTTTAATCACTTCAAACCCCCTCGCAATGCTTGACTTGGGGGGTGGTCACTCTTAAGGAAGGCGCTCTCGCGGTTCCGATGCTTTTCGGGTCCGGGTTTGTTCTTAATATCTGGCGCGTGCGGCGCCGTCCCCTGAGTTTCAGGGCGCTAAGGCCGCGTGTTGGAGAAGAATTCCGTAAGGTGAGCCATTTCGCTCGCCTTGCGGTTATTTATTTTGAGCAAACCAGGCCAAAAAAGCCCCGGCACAGTGACACACGAACAGGATTGATAGATGCCGACGATTAATCAGTTGATTGCCAAAGGCCGTGAGCCAGCAACGAAGCGCAATAAGGTGCCGGCCCTCGAAGGCTGCCCGCAAAAGCGTGGCGTTTGCACGCGTGTGTACACCACCACGCCGAAGAAGCCGAACTCAGCCCTTCGTAAGGTTGCCAAAGTGCGCCTGACCAATGGTTTCGAGGTCGTGAGCTACATTCCGGGTGAAGGCCATAACCTGCAGGAGCACTCGGTGGTGCTGATCCGCGGCGGCCGTGTGAAAGATTTGCCAGGCGTTCGTTACCACATCCTGCGCGGTGTGCTCGATACGCAGGGTCTGCCGAAACGCCGCAAGCGCCGTTCGCTCTATGGCGCGAAGCGTCCGAAGTAAGAGGATATAGAATATGAGCAGACGCCACCGCGCCACTAAGCGCGAAGTTCTCCCGGACGCCAAGTTCGGTGATGTCGTCATCAGCCGTTTTATGAACGTGTTGATGTATGATGGTAAGAAATCCGCCGCCGAAGGCATCGTTTACGGTGCGCTCGACGTGTTGAAGAAGCGCGGCGGGGCGAATGCCGACCCGGTTCGCCTGTTCCACGAAGCGCTTGATAACGTGAAGCCGGCGATTGAAGTTCGGTCGCCCCGCGTTGGTGGTGCAACCTACCAGGTGCCGGTTGAAGTCCGCACTGAGCGCCGTCAGGCGCTGGCCATCCGCTGGATCATCGATAGCGCCCGCAAACGCGGTGAGCACACGATGGAAGAGCGGCTTTCAAACGAGTTGCAGGATGCGGTGAATAATCGCGGGTCTGCCGTCAAGAAACGCGAAGACACCCATCGTATGGCCGAGGCTAACAAAGCCTTCAGCCATTATCGCTGGTAACATCCACATTTAGTTTAGTCCGTACGGAGCAAGTCACATGGCAAAAGCAAAATTTGAGCGCAATAAGCCGCACGTTAACATCGGCACCATCGGTCACGTTGACCATGGCAAAACCTCACTCACCGCCGCCATCACCAAGGTGCTGGCAAAGTCCGGCGGCGCCACCTTCACCGCCTACGACATGATCGATAAGGCTCCTGAAGAACGCGCTCGCGGCATCACCATCTCGACCGCTCACGTTGAGTACGAGACCGCCAACCGCCATTACGCCCACGTCGACTGCCCCGGCCACGCTGACTATGTGAAAAACATGATCACCGGTGCTGCCCAGATGGACGGCGCGATCCTGGTTGTTTCCGCTGCTGACGGCCCGATGCCGCAAACTCGCGAGCACATCCTGCTGGCCCGTCAGGTTGGTGTGCCTTCGCTGGTGGTGTTCCTGAACAAGATGGATCTGGCTGACCCTGATCTGGTCGAGCTGGTGGAAATGGAAGTTCGTGAACTTCTCTCCAAGTACGGCTTCGATGGCGACAACATCCCCATCATCAAGGGTTCGGCTGTTGCCGCCCTCGAAGACAAGACCCCGGAAATTGGCGAGCAGGCTGTGCTGGCTTTGATGGCCGCGGTTGACGAATATATTCCGCAGCCGGCCCGCGCCAAGGACAAGCCGTTCCTGATGCCGGTTGAAGACGTATTCTCGATCTCTGGCCGTGGCACTGTTGCTACCGGTCGTGTGGAGCGCGGCATCATCAAGGTTGGTGAAGAAGTTGAAGTGGTTGGCCTGCGCGCCACCACCAAGACCATCGTCACCGGCGTTGAAATGTTCCGCAAGCTGCTCGACCAGGGTGAAGCCGGCGATAACATTGGCGCATTGCTGCGTGGTACCAAGCGTGAAGACATCGAGCGCGGCCAGGTTCTGGCAGCCCCGGGTTCAATCACCCCGCACACCAAGTTCCATGCTCAGGCCTATATTCTGACGAAGGAAGAGGGTGGCCGTCATACGCCGTTCTTCACCAACTATCGTCCGCAGTTCTATTTCCGTACCACCGACGTCACGGGTATCGTGACTTTGGAAGCCGGCACGGAAATGGTGATGCCGGGTGATAACGTGGCGATCGACGTTGATCTCATCGCGCCGATCGCGATGGATGAAGGCTTGCGTTTCGCCATTCGTGAAGGTGGCCGGACCGTTGGTTCGGGCGTCGTTGCCAAGGTCACTAAGTAAAATTCGGCCCCCAGGAGCGTAAGTTTACTATGGACAACCAAAACATCCGCATTCGCTTAAAAGCGTATGACCACCGCGTGCTGGATAACAGCACGAAGGACATCGTGAACACGGCGAAGCGTACGGGCGCACAAGTGCGGGGGCCGATTCCGCTGCCGACACATATCGAACGGTTCACCGTGAACCGTTCGCCGCATGTGGACAAAAAGAGCCGCGAGCAGTTCGAGATTCGGACTCATCGCCGCTTGCTAGATATCGTTGACCCGACCCCGCAAACCGTGGACGCGCTGATGAAGCTCGACCTGGCTGCTGGCGTCGAAGTCGAAATCAAGATCTGAGACCAGGTGGAATTATGCGTACCGGTGTGATTGCAAAAAAGCTGGGTATGACCCGGCTATTTAAAGAAGACGGCACCCACGTGCCGGTGACAGTTCTGCACCTCGATGAGGTTCGGGTTGTCGCCACACGTACCGTGGAAACCGATGGCTATACTGCGGTGCAGCTTGGGTTTGGTAAAGCCAAACCCAAGAATGTGAGCAAGCCGCAAAAGGGCCATTTCGCGAAAGCCAAGGTTGAGCCGTCAAAGAAACTCGTTGAGTTCCGAGTGGCGCCTGACGCCGTGCTGGAGCCCGGCGTGCAGATCTCACCGTCGCATTTTACGGTTGGTCAGTTCGTTGACGTTGCGGGTCTCACTAAGGGTAAGGGTTTCCAGGGCGGTATGAAGCGTTGGAACTTCTCTGGTCTTGAGGCCAGCCATGGCGTTTCCGTCAGCCATCGTAGCTTGGGGTCAACCGGTAATCGTCAGGATCCCGGCAAGACCTTCAAGAACAAAAAAATGCCAGGCCATATGGGTCAAGAGCGCGTGACCACGCTCAACCTGACTGTGGCGGCGATCGATGAAGCCCGCAACCTCGTGATGGTGCACGGCGCCGTTCCGGGTTCCAAAGGCGACTATGTGACCTTGCGGGATGCGATCAAGCGCGCCCGCCCGGCTGACGCCGCTTACCCGGCCGGCTTGAAAGGCTGATTGATATGAAATTCGATATTTACGATTTCGATGCCAAGGCGGCCGGTTCCACCGAGTTGCCGGAAGACATCTTCGGCATCGCGCCGCGCCCGGATATTATGGCGCGTGTTGTGCACTGGCAGCTTTCCAAGCGCCGCTCAGGCAACCATAAAACCAAGGGCATGGGCGAAGTTTCGGGCACTACCCGCAAGCCGTTCAAGCAGAAGGGGACGGGTAATGCGCGTCAAGGTTCGTTGCGCGCCCCGCAATTCCGCACCGGTGGTGTTGTGCATGGTCCGGTGGTACGTGACCATGGCTATAATCTGAACAAAAAAGTGCGCCGCCTGGGCCTGCTTTCGGCGCTCAGCCAGAAGGCTGCCGATGGCAAGCTGGTAGTGCTGGATGCCGTGGCCGCTTTGGAAAAGACCAAGGATGTGGCAGCGCGCGTCAAAAAATTCGGCTGGTCGTCGGCGCTGATCGTCGATGCGGCGGTGGATCAGAAGTTCCTCGCCGCCAGCCGCGCTGTGCATGGTTTGGACATTCTGCCGGTTATCGGCGCGAATGTTTATGACATCCTGCAGCATGATATTCTGGTGATCACCAAGGCCGGCCTTGATGGTTTGAAGGAGCGCTTGGCATGAGCACCACCACAATCAAGGCACCGAAGGCTTCGACCATGTCGAAGGAACGGATGTACCAGGTTATTCGAGCACCTCTGATCACCGAAAAAGCCACGTTGCTCTCGGAAAAGAACCAGTTCGTGTTCAAGGTTTCCGATGATGCTACCAAGCCGGAAATCAAAATCGCGATTGAGACTTTGTTCAAGGTTAAAGTAACCGCTGTGAACACGCTGATCACCAAGGGCAAAACCAAGCGGTTCAAGGGCCGCCCTGGTGTGCGCTCCGACGTGAAGAAAGCGTTCGTGACTTTGGCCGAAGGCCAGAGCATCGATTTCACAACCGGTCTGGCGTAAGGCGGGACTAGATAAATGGCATTAAAACATTTCAACCCAGTGACGGCCAGCCTTCGCGGCACCGTTCTGATCGACCGCAGCGAACTCTGGAAGGGCAAGCCTGTTAAGGGCTTAACTGAAGGCAAGCATTCGTCTGGCGGCCGTAACAATCATGGCCGTATCACCAGCCGGTTTCGTGGCGGTGGACATAAGCAGGCCTATCGTATTGTCGACTTCAAGCGTCGCAAGTACGACGTTGCTGCGACGGTGGAACGTATCGAATATGATCCGAACCGCACCGCTTTCATCGCGCTGATCAAGTATGCCGATGGTGAACTGGCTTACATTCTGGCGCCGCAGCGCTTGAAGGTTGGCGATCCGGTGATTTCCGGCGCACGCGTCGACATCAAGCCCGGTAATGCGATGCCGCTGTCGGCCATTCCGGTCGGCACCATCATCCACAACATCGAGTTGAAGGTTGGCGCCGGCGGCAAAATGGCCCGTTCGGCTGGCACTTTCGCGCAGCTGGTCGGCAAGGATCAGGGTTATGCCCAGATCAAGCTGATGTCAGGCGAACTTCGTATCGTCCGTTCGGAATGCATGGCCAGCATCGGCGCTGTTTCTAACGCCGACCATCAGAACGAGCAGATCGGCAAGGCCGGCCGCAGCCGGTGGTTGGGGCGCAAGCCTCATCAGCGCGGTGTTGTGATGAACCCGGTTGACCATCCGCACGGCGGTGGTGAAGGCCGGACCTCAGGTGGCCGTCATCCGGTTACGCCATGGGGCAAGCCGACCAAAGGTTACAAAACGCGTACCAATAAACGTACGGATGATCTTATCATCCGCCGCGCTAAGAGCGGGAAGGGCTGATAGATGTCACGTTCTGTATGGAAAGGCCCGTTTGTTGACGGGTATATGCTGGCAAAGGCCGAGACCTCTCGCGCCTCGGGCCGCAACGAGATCATCAAGATCTGGTCGCGCCGCTCGACGATCCTGCCGCAATTCGTTGGTCTCACCTTTGGCGTTTACAACGGCAAGAAGTTTCTGCCGGTACAGGTAAACGAAAATATGGTCGGTCATAAATTTGGTGAATTCTCGCCGACGCGCACCTTCCCAGGGCACGCCGCCGATAAGAAAGCGAAGCGGGGCTAATATGAGCAAGCCGAATTTCCCGCGCACTCTCGCGGATAGCGAAGCCCAGGCGATCACGCGCAACATGCGTTGCAGCCCGCGTAAGCTGAACCTCGTCGCCCAATCGATTCGCAACCAGCCGGCTGGTAAAGCGATTGCTGACCTTACCTTCAGCAAGCGCCGTATCGCTCAGCAGGTCAAGAAAACGCTGGAAAGCGCGATCGCCAATGCTGAGAACAATCATCAGCTCGACGTTGATAAGCTGGTCGTGAAAATTGCTGAAGTGGGCCGTGGTATTGTGATGCGCCGTTTCCATGCGCGTGGCCGTGGCCGTTCCGCGCAGATCGAAAAATGGTTCAGCCATTTGAAGATCGTGGTGGCTGAGCGTGAACCGGTTGAGAAGCCGCGCCGCGATACCAAACCTGGCCATTCCAAGGGTTCCGTGAAGCCCGCAACTCAGACCGCTGTGGAGACCGCATAATATGGGTCACAAGATTAATCCGATCGGTATGCGCCTTGGCATTACCCGCACCTGGGACAGCCGTTGGTATGCTGGCAAAGACTACGCCAAGCTGCTGCATGACGATATCAAACTTCGTGCCCATTTGCGCGCCAAGCTCTCTCAGGCTGGCGTGTCCAAAGTGGTCATCGAACGCCCGGCCAAAAAGCCGCGTGTGACCATCTATGCTGCACGCCCCGGCGTGGTGATCGGCAAGAAGGGTCAGGATATCGACACGCTGCGCAAGGAATTGTCGGTGATGGCGAAGGCCGAGGTTTCCTTGAACATCATGGAAATCCGCAAGCCGGAAATCGATGCAACCTTGGTTGCCGAAAACATTGCCCAGCAGCTTGAACGCCGCGTCGCGTTCCGCCGCGCCATGAAGCGCGCGGTGCAGTCTGCCATGCGTTTGGGCGCTCAGGGAATTCGTATCAATTGCGGCGGTCGTCTCGGCGGCGCTGAAATTGCCCGGATGGAATGGTACCGTGAAGGCCGCGTGCCTTTGCACACTCTGCGTGCTGACATCGACTACGGTGTTGCCACGGCAAAAACCACTTACGGCACGTGCGGCGTGAAAGTTTGGATCTTCAAGGGCGAGATTCTCGTTCAGGATCCGTTGGCGCAGGATAAGCGCGCTGCCGAACAAGCCCCGCAGCGCTGAGGAATAATTAGCTATGATGTCCCCCAAGCGTACGAAGTTTCGTAAAGCCCACAAAGGCCGTATCCACGGTCTGGCCAAGGGTAACACGCAGCTTAATTTTGGCGCCTTCGGCCTGAAGGCTCTGGAGCCGGAGCGGATTACCGCCCGTCAGATCGAATCAGCTCGCCGTGCGATCACCCGCGCGATGAAGCGTGCCGGCCGCGTCTGGATCCGGATTTTCCCGGATCTGCCGGTGTCCACCAAGCCTGCCGAGGTTCGTATGGGCTCCGGTAAAGGTAGCCCGGAATTCTGGGTGGCCCGCGTGCATCCTGGTCGTATCGTGTTTGAGATCGATGGTGTTGCCGAGCCGCTGGCTCGTGAAGCTTTGGCATTGGGTGCCGCGAAATTGCCGATCAGGACCAAGTTCGTGACCCGGATTGGAGACGCGTAATATGACGGTTGCAAGCGATATCCGTGCGAAAACGCCGGACGAACTCTCAACGATGCTGCTGGATTTGCGCAAGGAGCAGTTCAATCTGCGGTTCCAGCGCGCCACCGGCCAGCAGGAAAACACCAGCCGCGTGAAAGCGGTGCGGCGCGATATTGCGCGGGTCAAGACAATTCTGGCTGAGCGCATCCGCGCCGCAGCCAAGGTTTAAGAGGGTACCATGCCGAAACGTGTTCTGACCGGACGGGTTGTGAGCGACAAAATGGACAAGACGATCACCGTCTTAGTCGAACGCCGCATCATGCACCCGCTGTATAAAAAATTCATTCGCCGCTCAAAGAAGTATGCGGCGCATGACGAAGCCAACACTTGCGTTGAAGGTGACCTGGTTCGCATTGAAGAATGCGCCCCGATCAGCAAGCGCAAGACGTGGATCGTGACTGAGCGCAACGGTTCGGCAATCGCTGAATCCGCCCCTGCGTCCAGCGTCTGAGGGGAATTAAACAATGATTATCGTAGAATCCAACCTCGACGTTGCTGATAATTCCGGTGCTCGCCGCGTGCAGTGCATCAAGGTCCTTGGCGGCTCCAAGCGTAAAGCCGCTTCGGTCGGCGATGTGATCGTGGTTGCTGTGCAGGATGCGATTCCGCGCGGCAAGGTGAAGAAGGGTGACGTGCATCAGGCTGTTGTCGTGCGCACGGCGTTCCCGGTTCGCCGTGCTGATGGCAGCGCCATCCGTTTTGACCGTAACGCTGCCGTGCTGCTGAACAAGCAGGGCGAGCCCATCGGTACCCGTATTTTTGGGCCAGTGGTTCGTGAACTTCGCGCCAAGAAGTTCATGAAGATCATCAGCTTGGCGCCGGAGGTGCTGTAATATGGCGGCTCGTATTAAAAAAGGTGACACGGTCGTCGTGATCGCCGGCTCATCCAAGGGTAGCCGCGGCGAAGTGCTGCGGGTGATCCCGAAGGAAGACCGCGCTGTCGTGCAGGGGGTCGCCATTGCCAAGCGTCATACCAAGGCCAAGGGCGTTGGTCAGCCGGGCGGTATTGTGGAGCGCGAAGCTGCTGTGCATTTGTCCAACCTGGCTTTGATTGATCCGTCCACGAACAAGGCGACCCGCATTGGGTTCCGTATTCTGGATGATGGCCGCAAAATTCGCGTCGCTCGCAAGAGCGGCACCGCGATTGATGGCTGAGGAGGCCGCAATGACTGAAACAAAAATCCTGCCGCGTATGCAAGTGCACTACCGTGAGGTTGTGCGGGCGCAGATGCAAAAGGAGTTCAACTACACGAACACTTTTGAAGTGCCGACCTTGGAAAAGATCGTCATCAACATGGGTGTCGGTGAGGCCGCTGCTGACCAGAAAAAACTGGACGCTGCCGTTGCTGAACTGACCCTCATCGCGGGCCAGAAGCCGATCAAGACCATTTCCAAAAAGGCGATCGCCGGGTTCAAAATCCGTGCTGGTCTGCCGATTGGCTGTAAGGTTACGCTGCGCAAGTCCAAGATGTACGAATTCCTGGACCGCCTGGTGACCATCGCGCTGCCGCGCGTGCGTGACTTCCGCGGGATTCCGGCTGGCAAGGGCTTCGATGGCCGTGGCAACTTCGCCATGGGTTTGAAAGAGCAGATTATTTTCCCTGAAATCGTGTACGACAAGGTTGATGCGATTCGCGGGATGGACATCATTTTCGTGACCACCGCGAAAACCGATGCCGAGGCTAAGGCGTTACTAAAAGGCTTCAACCTGCCGTTTGCCAAGTAAGGCATACACAGTTTGAATTCTTCGTTTTTAGATTTTTGGAAAACGGCTGGGTGTTGCCAGCAGGTTCCGGAGGGGTTGCAGAACAATGGCTAAGACATCGCAGGTCAACAGGAATGCGAAGCGTGAGCGGATGGCCGCTCGCGATAAGACGAAGCGGGCAACATTGAAGGGTGTGATCATGGATCGCACGCTGCCAGTGGAAGACCGTTTTGAGGCGAGCATCAAGCTGGCCGAACTGCCGCGCAATGGCGCGAAGGTCCGGGTGCGGCTGCGTTGCGAGCTGACCGGCCGTTCGCGCGGTAACTACCGCAAGTTCAAACTGTGCCGTATCGCGTTCCGCGATCTGGCCAGCGCCGGGCAAATCCCGGGCGTTGTCAAAGCTAGCTGGTAAGGAAAGGGCGCAAAAATGTCGATGTCCGATCCGTTGGGTGACATGCTCACCCGTATTCGTAATGCGCAGCATGCGCGGTTGACCATGTGCGTGGCACCTGCGTCGAACCTGCGTGCCAATGTGCTTGATGTGCTAAAGCGTGAAGGCTTCATTCGCGGGTTCTCCCGCGAGGAACTTCGCCCGGGCATCTCGCAATTGCGCATCGAACTGAAGTACAGCGAAGGTCAGCCGGTGATTAAGGAAATCAACCGCGTGTCCCGTCCGGGCCGCCGGGTATATTCCAAGATCAAGGAACTGCCACGCGTCTATTCAGGTTTAGGTGTTTCCATCCTTTCCACGCCGCGTGGCGTGATGAGCGATGTTGAAGCCCGCGCTGCCAATGTTGGCGGCGAAGTTCTCTGCCGCGTCTTCTAAGGGAGGATCAGACATGTCACGTGTTGGCAAATATCCGGTCGAAGTTCCCGCAGGCGTTACTATGGCGCTGGCTGGCAACATCCTCACCGCCAAAGGTAAGCTCGGCGAACTCAAGTTGGAATTGACGGATAACGTCGAGGCCAAAATTGATGGTAACAAGGTTTCGGTAGCCCCCAAGACCAAGGCTGCGCAGGCGCGCATGATGTGGGGAACCACCCGTGCGAACATCGCGAACATGGTGAAGGGCGTTTCCGTTGGGTATGCAAAGACCCTGGAAATTACCGGCACTGGTTTCCGCGCTGCTGTTCAGGGCCCGAACCTGGTGGTCAATCTCGGCTTCTCGCACGATGTGGTGTATCCGGTTCCGTCGGGCATCAAAATCTCCTGCGAAAAGCCAACCTTGATCAAGGTTGAAGGCATGGACAAGCGTCAGGTTGGTCAGGTTTGCGCGGAAATCCGCTCGTATCGTCCGCCTGAGCCGTACAAGGGCAAGGGCGTGAAATTTGAGGGTGAAGCAATTCGCCGCAAAGAGGGTAAGAAGAAATAATGGCAACTACCAATCTTTCATTACAGGTTCGGCGCCGCGCGCGTCTGCGTTACCAGTTGAAGCAGAAGTCGGTTGGCCGCCCGCGTCTTTCCGTATTCCGCTCCGGCAAGCATATCTATGCCCAGGTGATCGACGATGCGCAGGGCGTTACCGTCGCTGCCGCCTCCAGCCTGGACAAGGATTTGAAGGCCGCGTTGAAAACCGGCGCCGACAAGGATGCTGCGACGGCGGTTGGCAAATTGATTGCCGAACGCTCGAAGGCCGCCGGCGTGCTCGCCGTGGTGTTCGACCGTGGGTCTTATCTGTATCATGGCCGGGTGAAAGCCCTGGCGGAGGCCGCTCGCGAAGGCGGCCTCGACTTCTAGGAGTATTGGGAAAATGGCACGCGAAGCACGTGAAGGCGGCGGCAATAACAAGCCGCGCGAACGCGAGAAAGAACGCGATAAGGAAACCGGTGATGAACTGACCGACAAGCTGGTCACCATCAACCGCGTTGCCAAAGTGGTTAAAGGTGGGCGTCGTTTCGCTTTTGCTGCCTTGGTAGTCGTAGGCGACCAGAAAGGCCGCGTTGGTTATGGCGCTGGTAAAGCCCGTGAAGTTCCTGAAGCGATCCGCAAGGCAACTGAACGCGCTAAAAAGACCATGATCCGGGTTCCGATGAAGGAAGGCCGTACTCTGCACCACGACATTCGTGGCACGTTCGGCGCTGGCGATGTGGTTATTCGTGCGGCTCCGGCTGGTACCGGCATCATCGCCGGCGGGCCGCTGCGCGCGGTGTTCGAAACCCTCGGCATTGGTGACGTGGTTGCCAAGTCCATCGGTAGCCGCAATCCGCATAACATGGTGAAGGCGGCGTTTGCCGCTCTGAGCGGCGTGACCAGCCCGCGTGCCGTGGCAACCCGCCGTGGCAAGAAGGTAGCTGATCTTTATGGCTCAGCACCGGCCAAAAAAGATGTGGTTGTGGAGGCTTCTGATGTCTGAGAAAAAAATCCGCGTGACGCAGATCGGTTCGGGTAATGGCCAGAAGCCTGGCCAGCAGGCCACGCTGATTGGCCTGGGTCTGAACAAGATCAGCAAGAGCCGTGACTATGCCGACACTTTAGAAGTGCGCGGCATGATCAAGAAAGTCGCCCATCTGGTGAAGGTTGAAGAGCTGGCTTAACGCCCGCTTGAAGGAATATGACGATGAAACTCAACGATCTGCGGGACAATCCCGGCGCCCGTCTGAAGTCCAAGCGGCTTGGTCGCGGCATTGGCTCCGGCAAGGGCAAAACCTCCGGTAAGGGCGTTAAAGGCCAGAAGGCTCGTGAAGGCGTTTCGCTGAACGGCTTTGAGGGTGGCCAGTTGCCAATCTATCGCCGGTTGCCCAAGCGCGGCTTCCATAACGTCAACCGCAAGGAATACGCGCCTCTCAACCTCTCCAGCCTCGAAGCTGCGTTTGAGGATGGCAAACTCGATGCGACCAAGCCGATCAACGAAGCCGCTCTTCGTGATGCTGGTCTGGTGCGTCTGGGTAAGGTCGATGGCGTGCGTTTGCTCGCTAAAGGCACCATTACCCGCGCCATCACCATCGAAGTCTCTGGCGCCTCGGTGGCTGCCATTGCTGCGGTGGAACAGGCCGGCGGCAAAGTAACCACTCTGGTTGCTGCTAAGGTTCATGAGGCTCCGGCTGCGTAAATCAAAGCCACTTGCCTCCACCGGCTTAATGCCGGAAAACAAGCGTTGAACATTCGGCGCTTCCGGGTGCCAAACCTGGAAGCGCCGTTTCTATGAAAGAGGACTCGCATGGCTTCCGCCGCAGAACAAATGGCATCCAGCATGAATCTTGGCGCTTTCGCCAAGGCCACTGAGCTTAAAAAGCGCATTTGGTTTACGCTTGGCGCGCTGATCGTCTTCCGTCTCGGCACCTACATTCCGGTGCCGGGCGTGGATGGCACCGTGATGGCCCATATGATGACGCAAAATGGCGGCGGCATTTTAGGCATGTTCAACATGTTCACCGGCGGCGCGCTTGGCCGGATGACGATTTTTGCTCTGAACATCATGCCGTATATCAGTGCCTCGATTATCATCCAGCTGATGACCTCGGCGATCCCGACGCTGGAGAGCCTGAAAAAGGAGGGCGAGTCGGGCCGCCAGAAGATCACCCAATATACCCGCTATCTCACGGTGCTGATTGCGGCGGTGCAGGCCTATGGCATTTCGGTTGGTCTGCAAGGCATGAAGAGCACCCTCGGCCCGGCGGTGATTGACCCGGGTTTCTTCTTTACCTTTACCTGCGTTGTGACGCTGGTGGGGGGCACCGTGTTCCTGATGTGGTTGGGTGAGCAGATCACCTCGCGCGGCATCGGCAATGGCGCCTCGCTGATCATCTTCTCGGGGATTGTGGCCAATTTGCCGGTCGCCATAGCCAATATTCTGGAGCTTGGCTCCACCGGCGCGCTTTCCACTCTGTTCATTATTACCTTCTTTATCGCAGCGTTCGGCATCATCGCCTTTGTGGTGTTCATGGAACGCGCTCAGCGGCGGGTACTGGTGCAATATCCCAAGCGCCAGGTTGGCCAGCGCATGTTTGGCGGCGACTCGAGTTACATGCCGCTGAAGGTGAACACCTCGGGAGTGATTCCACCGATTTTCGCCAGTTCCTTGCTGCTGATCCCCGCTACCATCGTCGGGTTTGCCAAGGGTGGGCCGGGTTGGCTGCAAGGAGTCGCGCATCAGCTCAGCCATGGTCAGCCAGGCTATATGCTGTTTTTTGCCTTTCTGATTATATTTTTCGCGTATTTCTACACCGCCATTGTGTTCAATCCGGAAGAGAAAGCCGACGAGTTGAAAAAATACGGCGGCTTTGTTCCGGGTATTCGCCCAGGTGCCAATACGGCGGCGTTCTTTGATACGGTGCTGACGCGGCTAACCACCATCGGGGCGGGGTATCTGGTGATTGTCTGCCTGCTGCCGGAGTTTGTGCTGAGCAACTATAGCCTGCCGTTCTATTTTGGCGGCACTTCGATTTTGATCATCGTCTCGGTAACGATGGATACCGTGAGCCAGATTCAATCACATCTGCTGGCCCACCAATATGAAGGTTTGATTCGGAAAAACCGCGGCAAAAGCCGGAAATAAAAAAGGAAGCACACGATGGAACTGATTCTTTTAGGCCCGCCTGGGGCCGGCAAGGGTACCCAATCTAAGCTGCTGGAGACCCGCTACAAGGTAGCCCAGATCTCCACGGGCGATATGCTCCGGGCCGAGGTTAAGGCCGGGACGCCGATCGGGTTGGAGGCCAAGGGGGTGATGGCGGCCGGTGGTTTGGTGTCGGATGATCTGATCATCCGTATGATCGCTGAGCGGATCAGCCGCCCGGATTGTGCGAACGGCTTTATCCTGGATGGTTTTCCCCGCACCGTACCGCAGGCCGAGGCGCTGGATCGGCTGCTGCACGACACGAAGGTCGACCTCGACGCCGTGATCGAGTTGAAGGTTGACGAAGCCATGCTGATCGAGCGGATCAGTGGCCGTTTCACCTGCGCAAAATGCGGGGCAGGGTATCACGATAAGTTCAAGCAACCGCATGTCGCGGGTGTGTGTGATAAATGCGGCTCTACCGAGTTCTCTCGCCGCCCCGATGATAAGGCCGAGACCGTGCATGCCCGCATGGAGGCCTATAACGCTGATACTGTGCCGATTCTGCCCTATTACCAAGCCAAAGGGCGGCTTTTCACGGTGGATGGGATGGCCGATATGGATGAGGTGGAGCGCCAGATTGAGGCGGTTTTGCGCAAGGTTGGCGTTGCCGAGCCCACTCCGGCCTAATAATTTTTCGTGATCATGGTTCGATCACGAAAAATTGATCACGTTTGATTGACTCTGTTTGGGGCATCGCTATAACGCCCATCTCTGCGGCGCTCCAACTCGGGGCGCCGCAACTTGCTTTTCTACCCCATTCCGCCGCAAGGCGAGACCATCAGGAGAGACCACCGTGGCGCGTATTGCCGGCGTAAACATTCCCACGAATAAGCGTGTTCTGATCAGCCTTCGCTATATCTACGGCATTGGCCCGGTGAAAGCCCGTGACATTTGTACGGCGCTCAGCATCCCTGAGGACCGCCGCGTCAACCAGCTTTCCGACGATGAAGTGCTGAAAATCCGCGAGTTGATCGACCGGGACTACCGCGTTGAGGGTGACCTCCGCCGCGAAACCGCGATGAACATCAAGCGCTTGATGGATCTCGGCTGCTACCGGGGTCTGCGCCATCGTAAGGGCCTGCCGGTCCGCGGTCAGCGCACCCACACCAATGCCCGTACCCGTAAGGGCAAGGCTGTGGCGATTGCCGGCAAGAAGAAAGTTACCAAGTAATTTTTCGCTATTTTCTAAGAATTCAGGATTAAAGACATGGCGAAACCCGCCTCACGCCCCCGTAAAAAAGAACGCAAGAACATCATCTCTGGTGTTGCCCATGTTCTGGCTAGCTTCAACAATACCATGGTGAACATCACCGACGCCCAGGGCAACACCATTGCCTGGTCATCGGCTGGCAGCCAGGGTTTCAAAGGCAGCCGTAAATCGACTCCGTATGCTGCCCAGGTGGCGGCTGAGGATGCGGGCAAGAAGGCCCGTGAGCACGGCATGGAAATGCTGGAAATTGAAGTGAGCGGCCCTGGTTCGGGCCGTGAAAGTGCGTTGCGCGCTCTGCAGACTGTTGGCTTCCAAATCTCCGCGATCCGCGATTTGACGCCGATCCCGCATAATGGTTGCCGCCCGCGCAAGCGCCGCCGCGTTTAAGGCTAGGGTCTGGGGCTACTGGCAGCCCGTGGAACAATCATTTGGTTAAGGTTTGGGCGGTGATTTTATTGCCTGGCCGGAGGGTTAAATGTTGAAAGAATCTAGTTTGTCGCTGCAACGCAACTGGCAAATGCTGATCAAGCCGGAACAGCTTGATGTTGAATTCGGGTCTGACCCGGCACGCGTGGCCACCATTATCGCTGAGCCGCTGGAGCGCGGCTTTGGCATGACGCTGGGCAATTCGCTGCGCCGGATTTTGCTGTCCTCGCTGCAAGGCGCTGCGGTTACGGCCGTGCGAATCGACGGCGTGCTGCATGAATTCTCCACTCTGGCCGGCGTGCGTGAAGACGTCACCGACATCGTGTTGAACATCAAGCAGCTTGCCGTTCGCATGCATGGCGAAGGCCCCAAGCGCATGGTGCTGACCGCTACCGGCCCTGGTGAAGTCAAGGCCGGCGCGATTCAGTCTGGCCATGATATTGAGATCATGAACCC
Organism: Acidocella sp.; assembly: GCA_031291755.1. Lineage (GTDB taxonomy): Bacteria > Pseudomonadota > Alphaproteobacteria > Acetobacterales > Acetobacteraceae > Acidocella. The sequence continues at coordinate 252,389 of JARLIK010000019.1, forward strand.
GGATCTGGTGCTGTGCACCCTCGATGACGGCGCCACCCTGGGTATGGAATTCACCGTTGGCTCCGGCCGCGGCTATGAACCCGCCGCCAACAACCGCCCAGAAGATGCGCCGATCGGCCTGATCCCGGTCGATGCGATTTATTCGCCGGTTCGCCGCGTGTCCTACCGGGTCGAACAGACCCGCGTTGGTCAGGTGACCGACTATGATAAGCTGATTTTGCAGATCGAAACCAACGGCGCCATTGCCCCGGAAGATTCCGTGGCCCTTGCCGCCCGCATCCTGCAGGACCAGCTCGGCATGTTCGTGAACTTTGAGGAACCGCAGCGCCTGCGCGCCGAAGAGCCGCGCATAGAGCTGCCGTTCAATGCCAATCTGCTTCGTAAGGTCGATGAGCTGGAGCTTTCGGTCCGTAGCGCCAACTGCCTGAAGAACGATAATATCGTGTATATCGGTGATCTCGTTCAGAAGTCTGAGCAGGAAATGCTGCGTACCCCGAATTTCGGACGCAAGTCGTTGAACGAAATCAAAGAAGTGCTCACCGTCATGGGCTTGTCCCTTGGCATGACCGTGACCGATTGGCCGCCCGAGAATATCGAGGAATTGGCCAAGCGTTCAGATCAACCCTTTTAAAAGTCACACCAGGAATATTTAATCATGCGTCACGGTCTCAGCGGACGGAAACTCAGCGTCACCTCGTCCCATCGCGCCGCCATGTTTCGCAACATGGCTGTTGCTCTCATCAAGCATGAGCAGATCACCACCACCTTGCCGAAGGCGAAGGAACTTCGCCCGGTGGCTGAGAAGCTGGTGACTCTCGCCAAGCGCGGCGATTTGCACGCCAAGCGTCAGGCCTTCAACCAGTTGCGCGACGAGACCATCGTCAGCAAGCTGTTTGCAACCCTGGCTGACCGCTACAAGACCCGCGCCGGCGGTTATACTCGCGTGCTGAAGGCCGGCATGCGCTTTGGCGACGCCGCCGACATGGCGGTGATCGAATTCGTGGATCGTGATGTCTCCGCCAAGGGTCTCGATAGCGGCCCGGTTGCTGAGAAGACCGAGGACGACGATTCCGAGGACTAAGTTTCGCCTTTTAGGTGAATGAAAAAAGCAGGCTCCGGCCTGCTTTTTTATTTGGTCGTGCTGCTGCTACATTCCCCCCATGCTCGGTAAACTCGAATATCTCATCGCTCTGGCCCGCGAGAAAAACTTTGGCCGTGCCGCGGAGGCTTGCGGGGTGACCCAGCCGAGCTTCTCGGCCGGAATCCGTGCCCTGGAAGAATTGATGGGCATGCCTCTGGTCAACCGTTCCTCGCGCTTTCAGGGCTTTACCCCGGAAGGCGAGGCGATGCTGGAATGGGCGCGGCGGATTACCGGCGATGTCCACGCTATGCGCGACGATGTCAGCCGGCTTAAACGGGGTTTGAGCGGTTTGCTGCGGATTGCTGCGGTGCCCACTGCCCTGGCGGTGGTGGCTGAACTGACCACGCCCTACCGCGCCCAGCATCCGAATGTGCGGTTTCAAATTTTCTCCTGCACATCCTCAGAGGTGCTGGATCGGCTGCATAATCTGGAGATCGATGCTGGGCTGACCTATCTTGATAATGAACCGGTGGGCAAAACACGGATCATCCCGCTGTATGAGGAACGCTACCGGTTGCTCACCTCAGCCAATGCTCCTTTGGGCGACCGTGAGAGCGTGACCTGGGCCGAAGTTGGGAAAATTCCGCTCTGCCTACTGACCCCGGATATGCAGAACCGCCGGATCATCGACAGGCTGCTGCGCAATGCCGGGGTGGTGGCGGAGCCGACATTAGAGTCTAATTCTATCGTGGTGCTGGTCAGTCACGTGCAAACCGGCCGCTGGGCCAGCGTCATGCCGGAAAAGCTGGCGGAGATTTTTGGCCTGACCACCCGGCTGCGGGCCATTCCCATTACCAACCCGCAAGAGGTGCACCGGGTAGGGCTGGTGGTGGCTGACCGCGACCCGCTCTCCCCCCTGACCGAGGCGCTGATCGTACAAGCAACCCGACTGCAGCAGTTAAGCTAGAGTACATAAAGCCGCATTATCCTGCCAAGGCGCCGTTCCGGCGGCTTGGGGGAGGCTTATGATAGCTTTGTGCTATTGCAACACTGATATTTGATATTGTTTTTAGCTGTGAAATGGTTGAAACGCCAATCGAGCGGTAGGGGAAATCTGTGAACAACGACTTTAAACCTGAATTGGTTGAAGCGATTATTGATGCCAACCTGGGGCTGGAACGGCCCTTGTTGCCTGTTTTGCATGCCATACAGGAAGAATTCGGATTTATTTCCGAAGACGCCATGCGGCTGGTCGCGAATCGGCTGAATATCACCCGCGCCGAGGTTTATGGCGTGGTTTCCTTTTATCATGATTACCGGACCAAGCCTGCTGGCCGCCATGTGTTGAAGCTGTGCCGGGCGGAAGCCTGCCAGTCGATGGGGAGCGAGGCCAACGCTGCGGCATTGCTGACCCGGCTGGGGCTGGATTGGGGCGGCACTACCGAAGATGGCCGTCTGACGGTGGAACCGGTTTATTGCCTCGGCCTTTGCGCCTGTGCACCGAGTGCGATGCTGGACGGCGAACTGCATGGGCGGCTTGATGCGGCGGGTCTGGAATTTCTGGCGCAGGAGGCCGCGTGATGAGAATCTACGTGCCCTGCGATGCCGCCGCACTGGCGACTGGCGCTGATAAAGTTGCGGCTGCAATTGTAGCTGAAGCCGGCCGCCGGGGCGTTGAGGCGCAGATTGTCCGCAACGGATCGCGCGGCATGTTTTGGCTGGAGCCGCTGGTGGAAATTGTGACACCACAAGGCCGCACCGGCTTTGGGCCGATGACGGTGGCTGACGTGCCGGGTCTGTTTGATGCACCGGGGCAGCATCCCAAGGCGGTTGGGCTGGTTGAGGAAATTCCGTTCTTTGCCAAGCAACAGCGTCTGACGTTCGCCCGCTGTGGCGTCATCGACCCGTTGGATTTGGGTGATTACATCGCCTACGGTGGTTATGCTGGTTTGGCGCAGGCCATCAAGCTGGGGCCTGCCGGGATTTGCGCTGAGGTGAAGGACTCGGGCCTGCGAGGGCGTGGTGGCGCTGGTTTTCCGACAGGCATTAAATGGGAGACCGTGCGGACCGCCCAGGCCGACCAGAAATACGTTGTTTGTAACGCTGATGAGGGTGACTCCGGCACCTTCGCTGACCGGCTGATGATGGAGGGCGATCCGTTCAGCCTAGTGGAAGGCATGACCATCGCCGGCATCGCGACCGGCGCCACTAGGGGGTATGTTTATATCCGTTCGGAATATCCACATTCTATCCGCACCATGAATAAAGCGATCGCGCGGGCCCGGCAGGCTAAACTGCTCGGCGCTAACGTGATGGAGTCTAGCCACGACTTTGACATGGAGGTTTTTGTGGGTGCCGGCGCCTATGTGTGCGGCGAGGAAACCGCGTTGCTGGATAGTTTGGAAGGCAAGCGCGGCCAGGTTCGCGCCAAGCCGCCGTTGCCGGCGCTGGTGGGGCTGTTCGGCAAGCCGACCGTGATCAACAACGCCATTTCACTGCTCACCATTCCGGTGATTCTAGAAAAGGGTGCCAAGTATTACGCTGAATTCGGCATGGGCCGGTCACGCGGTACGATGCCGGTGCAAATTGCGGGCAATGTAAAACGCGGCGGCCTGTTCGAGGCGGCATTCGGCATTACTCTGGGTGAAATTATCAACGACATCGCCGGTGGAACGGCCTCGGGCCGTCCGGTGCGGGCGGTGCAGGCTGGTGGGCCGCTGGGGGCGTATTTTCCTCCCTCCTTGTTTGATACCGAATATGACTATGAAGCCTTCACCAAACGCAATGGCTTGATCGGGCATGGCGGCTTGGTGGTGTTTGACGATAGCGTGGACATGGCCAAAATGGCCCGCTTTGCCATGGAATTCTGTGCTCATGAATCTTGCGGCAAATGCACGCCATGCCGCATCGGTTCGACCCGCGGTGTTGAGGTGATCGACAAGATCATTGCGGGGATTGAGCCTGAGAAAAACCTCAGCCTCGTTGAAGACCTTTGTGAAACCATGAAGTTAGGCTCGCTGTGTGCGCTGGGCGGCTTCACGCCGTACCCGGTGATGAGTGCGATCACACATTTTCCTGAAGATTTCCAAAAACCAGCGATGCCGTTGGCGGCGGAATAGGAGCAGATATGGGCCTGATTCAAGAGATCGACTACGGCACCAAAGCCAGTAACGCCACAAAATTGGTAACGTTGCTCATTGATGGTGAAACTATCACTGTGCCAGAGGGCACCTCGGTGATGCGCGCTGCTACCGAACTTGGTACACAAATTCCTAAACTCTGCGCCACCGATATGCTGGATAGTTTTGGTTCCTGCCGCCTATGCCTGGTGGAAATTGAAGGCCGTGCTGGTACGCCGGCCTCCTGTACGACGCCGGTGGCGGAGGGCATGGTGGTGCATACACAGAATGCTAAGCTGGCGAAGTTGCGCAGGGGCGTGATGGAGCTTTACATCTCCGACCATCCGCTCGACTGCTTGACCTGCTCAGCGAACAGCAATTGCGAGCTGCAGGATATGGCCGGCGCGGTGGGACTTCGTGAGGTCCGCTATGGCTACGATGGCGCGAATCATCTTGACGCGGTTAAGGATGTTTCCAATCCGTATTTTCAGTTTGACCCCGCAAAATGCATTGTATGCTCGCGGTGTGTGCGCGCCTGTGAGGAAGTGCAGGGCACGTTTGCGTTAACCATTGATGGCTCCGGCTTTGCCTCGAAAGTCTCGCCGGGAATTGATGAAGATTTTTTCTCCTCCGAATGCGTCTCCTGTGGCGCGTGCGTGCAAGCCTGCCCGACGGCAACACTGATGGAAAAATCCGTCATCGAGATGGGTCAACCGGAACATTCCGCGGTGACCACCTGCGCCTATTGCGGGGTTGGCTGCACCTTCAAGGTGGAAATGCGCGGCGAGGAAGTGGTGCGCATGGTGCCGTACAAGAATGGCAAAGCCAATCACGGTCATTCTTGCGTCAAGGGCCGCTTTGCCTGGGGTTATGCGACCCACCGTGACCGCATTACCAAGCCGATGATTCGTGCCAAAATCACCGACCCCTGGCGTGAGGTGAGTTGGGAAGAGGCGATTGCTTATACCGCCTCTGAATTCAAACGGATTCAGGCCCAGCATGGCAAGGACTCAATCGGCGGCATTACCTCTTCACGCTGCACCAACGAAGAAACCTATCTGGTACAAAAATTGGTGCGTGCGGGATTTGGTAACAACAACGTTGATACCTGCGCGCGTGTTTGTCATTCGCCGACCGGTTATGGTCTATCTAAAACCTTTGGCACCTCCGCCGGCACGCAGGATTTTGATAGCGTTGATGAGGCTGACTCCATTCTCGTCATTGGCGCCAACCCGACTGATGGCCATCCGGTGTTTGCCTCCCGCATGAAGCGGCGGTTGCGTGAAGGGGCCAAGCTGATTGTGATTGATCCGCGCCGGACCGACCTCGTGCATTCCCCGCATGTGAACGCCGATTATCATCTGGCGTTGAAGCCTGGCACCAATGTTGCCATTGTCAATGCGCTCTCACATGTCATCATCTCTGAAGGTTTAGCCGACGAAGATTTCATTCGTGATCAGTGCGATTGGAATGAATATACTGAGTGGGCAGAATTTATTTTGCGTCCGCATAACAGCCCGGAAGCGGTGGAAAAACTCTCCGGTGTTCCGGCGCAAACCATTCGCGGCGCCGCAAGGCTTTATGCCACGGCCCGCAATGGGGCAATTTATTATGGACTTGGTGTTACGGAACATAGCCAGGGTACCAGCACGGTGCTGGCGATTGCCAATCTCGCCATGCTCACCGGTAACATTGGCCGCAAGGGTGTTGGTGTAAATCCGCTGCGCGGCCAGAACAACGTGCAAGGCAGTTGCGATATGGGCAGCTTTCCGCATGAATTCCCCGGTTACCGCCATGTCTCCAACGAAACCGTACGCGAAATTTATGAGCAGGATTGGGGTGTCTCGCTCTCCGCTGAACCTGGCTTGCGGATTCCCAACATGCTGGATGCCGCGATGGATGGCAGCTTCCTGGGCCTTTACATCCAGGGCGAGGATATCGCGCAATCGGACCCTGATACTCAGCATATCGTTGGCGGTCTTAGCGCGATGGAATGTGTGGTGGTACAGGATTTGTTCCTGAATGAAACCGCCAACTATGCACATGTGTTTTTGCCAGGCTGTTCGTTTCTCGAAAAAGATGGTACCTTCACCAATGCCGAACGCCGCATTCAGCGTATCCGCAAAGTGATGTCGCCCAAGAATGGTTATGGTGACTGGGAAATTACCCAGATGCTGGCGCAAGCCATGGGTATGAACATGCATTACAACCATCCGTCTGAAATCATGGATGAAATTGCTCGTACCACCCATAGCTTTGGCGGCGTATCCTATGATTTGCTGGAGCGCATGGGCTCGGTACAGTGGCCATGCAACGAGCTGGCGCCGGAGGGCACGCCGATCATGCATATCGGCGCGTTTGTGCGTGGTCAGGGGCAGTTTGTGATTGCGGATTATGTGCCGACTGACGAGAAAACTGGCCCGCGCTTTCCGCTCTTGCTCACCACCGGGCGCATTCTTTCACAATATAATGTCGGAGCGCAAACTAGGCGCACTGAGAATGCCCAGTGGCATGCAGAAGATTTGCTGGAAATCCACCCGCATGATGCTGAAGTGCGGGGTGTGAAGGATGGCGATTGGGTGAAACTCGCCTCTCGCGCTGGTGAAACCTCGTTGCGTGCGAAGCTGACTGACCGGGTAGCCCCTGGCGTGGTTTATACCACCTTCCATCATCCGATCACGCAAGCCAATGTCATCACCACCGAATATTCCGATTGGGCGACCAACTGCCCGGAATATAAAGTCACCGCCGTGCAGGTTTCACTCTCGAACGGTCCGAGCGAATGGCAAACTAGCTACATGGCTCATTCGGCAGAATCGCGGCGCATCGGCGCCATCGCGGCCGAATGACGGCGTTGCCAAAACCTGTGGTGCGGGCCAGTTCCATGGCATGGCGCGGTGGGGTGCTTACCGCGTCCTCACGAGTGTTGCCGGAAGAGACGGCGGTGGTACTGACCTATGACCGTGTCAGCTTTGCCGTGATGATGGCCACCCCATCGGATTTGCGGGATTTCGCCATTGGGTTCTCGCTTTCGGAAGGAATCATCAATAATCTTTCTGATATCACTGAACTTGACATCGTGCCGCTTGAAATGGGCATTGAATGCCGCATGACGCTGACAGCTTCTAAGCGCGATGCCTTGCAAACCCGGCGCCGGAAAATTATCGGACCGGTCGGATGTGGTTTGTGTGGTATTGATACGTTGGAGCAAGCGGTCCGGCCGGCGCGGAAAATTATGTCTGAAGCCAGCATTCCGGCAACGAAATTGGCGGATGCCGTTGCGCGTATGTCGCGCTTACAGACCATCAACCACCAGACCAGGGGTGTTCACGCGGCGGCATTTTATAATCCGCTATCGGATGAAATTTTGTTGCGTGAAGATGCCGGCCGGCACAACGCGCTGGATAAATTGATTGGCGCTGCCAGCAGTGTTGGTGTATCAGCGGGGCAGGGTGCTGTGCTGTTGACGAGTCGTGTTTCTATTGAATTGATCCAGAAAACCTCGATGTTTGGCGCCCCGATTCTGATCGCTATTTCAGTCCCGACCGCGCGTGCCGTGCGGGAGGCTGAAGCGGCGGGCCTTACATTGATTGCGATTGCCCGGGATGATGGGTTCGAGATTTTTTCTCACCCTGAGCGGATTATTTTTGAGGAAGCCCACGCCCATGTCGCCTAAAAATACGCCGGATAAATTGGTGTATATGGCCAACCAGATCGGCAAAGCCTTTGCGCTGAAGCCGCGGGCGCAAGCCGTGGCGGATATTACTGATCATTTCAAAAAATTCTGGGAGAAGCGGATGCTGGTTCAAATATTCGCTTATCTTGAAGCAGGAGGGCAGGGATTAGACGAATTGCCCAAACAAAGCTTGCAGAATCTGCAGAAAATAACACAATATTAATCACTAGCAACTATCCGGCACTAGACCGGAGACATTCCAACGAAGGGAAAACGTAATGAGTATGTTGTCGTTTCTGGACCGTGAGCACACGGTCGCACCCGCCGGGTTCAACCGCTGGCTAGTGCCTCCCGCAGCTCTGTGCATTCATCTTTGTATCGGTGAGGCCTACGCTTTCAGCGTGTTTAACCTGCCGTTGACCAAGCTGATCGGCCTGACGAAATCTGCACCGGGCGATTGGTCTCTGGTTGATGTCGGTTGGATTTTCTCCGTTGCGATTGCGGTTTTGGGTATCTCAGCGGCATTCGGCGGCAAGTGGCTCGACCGGGTTGGTCCGCGCAAAGCCATGTCGCTGGCGGCGCTCTGTTTCGGGGGCGGGTTCATCATTTCTTCTTTTGGTGTCACAACGCATAATTTGCTGCTCATCTATCTGGGCTATGGTCTGCTGGGCGGAATCGGGCTTGGTATCGGATACATCTCCCCGGTTCGGACTTTGATGACCTGGTTTCCAGATCGGCCCGGCATGGCAACCGGTCTTGCCATTATGGGCTTCGGCGGCGGCGCCATGATTGCCGCACCGCTGTCGGTGCTGCTCATGCATTCCTATGCCACCCCGACCGACCTTGGCGTAGCCCCGGCTTTCATTACGCTGGGCGTTATCTATGGGGTGTTCATGCTGATCGGTGCGACCATCGTGCGGGTTCCGCCGCATGATTGGCGTCCGGCTGGCTATGTGCCGGCCGCCTCATCAGCGCGGCTGATCACCAACGGAACCGTGGACGTCGGCACCGCTTTGCGGACTCCGCAATTCTATTTGTTATGGGCGGTTCTGTTCCTGAATGTGACTGCCGGTATCGGTGTGCTCAGCCAGGCGTCGCCGATGATCCAGGAAATGTTCAAGGGCGCGGTAACACCAGCAACGGCGGCTGGGTTTGTCGGCTTGCTTAGCCTGTTCAACATGGGCGGGCGATTTTTCTGGGCGTCCACCTCGGATAAAATTGGCCGTAAGCCAACCTATTTCGTGTTTTTCCTGCTGGGTATTCTACTTTATGCGTCGGTACCGTCGATTGCACGCCTCGGCAGTGTCGCCGGGTTCGTAATTTGCTACGGCATTATCCTCAGCATGTATGGCGGCGGTTTCGCGACGATCCCGGCCTATCTGAAAGACATGTTCGGCACCCGTCATGTCGGCGCCATCCACGGCTGTTTGCTGACCGCCTGGTCCGCAGCGGGTGTGCTTGGTCCGGTGCTGGTGGATTACATCCGCCAGTATCAGATTAGCAACGGCGTGGCGAAAGCCGATGCCTATACGGTCACCATGTATATCATGGCGGGCCTGCTGGCGGTCGGTGCGATCTGCAACTATCTGATCACGCCAGTCTCCACGCATTATCATGAACCATCAGCCGCCCCGGCGGAATAAGGAAACATAACGATGGAACAATCATCAAGCGGCGCGAAACTTATCTTCTACTGGGCAATCGTGATCATTCCGCTTTCCTGGGGCGTTTATCACACGCTGCAAGCGGCCTTGAAATTATTTAGCTGACGTCGGTAAGTCGGTCTGACCCAGCACCCAACCCTGCCATTTATCGGCAGGGAAGGGAGTTGTGTCGGGCCGGTTGCCGCTAAGAACGTTAATGACGCCGAGGACTCCGATGAGGCTATCAAAGGGGTCTTCGGCGGATTTTTTGGGACCAAAGCCAGCTTCAATTTGCAGGCGTAAATCGTCAGATGTCTTTGCATCGAGCTGGCGCATCACCGAGAAAATATTGTGCGCTATCGCAGCGCGGCTGGCCTGGTTCTGCTTGCTGCCGAGCAATTTCAGCCCGAGTTGCCGTAGGGCTTCGGCGGGATAAGTCTCCGCAATCGCTATCTGGCCGGGCTGCACTAAATCCCGCAATGCGCCGTCGAACGGCCATAACTTCACTCGGCCCTGCGTAAGGCCAGGTACAATCAAGTCCCGCCACGCCGCCAGCCCGGCCTTGCCGCACTGGTTGGCTCCCAAGGTCCAGAATAACTGCCCACCGGCAGGGCGGTTGGCGGTGCGCAAATCAACCAGCCGCGAAAGACTGGCGGTATCGGGCAAATTCAGCGCCTTTGCCAAAGCCAGCTTATGCCCCGCCCCACTTATGCTTCCCGCCGGGTAGAACGGCCGCGCCGGACTCACCTCGTCGATCGTCCGCGCCACCGAAAAAAATGCCACGTCAGGCGTCAGGCGCCGCAAGAATGCCGGAAAATCTGCAAATCCCTGCAATTGTGCCGCGTAGGCCGCCGGCAGCCCAATCGGGCAATCAATCCCCAGCGCCACCGCACCGCCGCCGGCGGCAGCGGTCAGCCGATCTAGAAACGTGGCCACATCGCCGACAGGTCGGGGTGCATCTAAATGCCAACCGTGCGCGGTTTTAACCGCAGCCGTTACCCAGCGCTTGCGTGGATCGACGCTCCAATCTGCATGCGCCGCCAGCATCAGATTGGCGCTTGTCAGATTGGTTTATGGGCCTTATCGAGCAACCGGCTGATCAACCCTGGTTTCTTGACAGGCTTCGGCTTGGCTTTCTGGGCTTCGGCTTCCTCGGCCTTTATCTTGGCCGTGATCCAGGCTTCCAGCGACTTACCCGCCGCCTTGGCGCGTTCCTGCTCGTAGGCCAACTGGCCCTTTGAGAGTTTCCGCCCGGCGACAAGGGTGTATTCGGGTTTTGCCACGGGCTTGGGCGTCGGCTTGGTGGTCATGGTGAAACTCTCCAAAAATCAGGCAGCGTCGCGCCGCCTTAGCATCAAACGTGAAAACAATCCCAGAGCACCATAAATCGCCATGCCGGCCAAGGCCAGCAGCACCAGGGCGGCGAACATACGGGGAATTTCCAGCCGGTAGCCGGCTTCGAGAATCCGATAGGCCAGCCCGGAGGCAAACCCGCCGGAGCCGGCCACAAATTCGGCCACCACCGCGCCCACCAATGCCAGCGTACCGGAAATGCGCAGCCCCGCCAGGAAATAAGGCAGGGCGGCGGGTAGGCGCAGGAGAATCAGCGTTTGCCAGCGGGTGGCACCGTTCAACCGAAATAAATCCAATAATTCTGGCGGTGTTGCGACCAGCCCGGCGGCAGTATTGGAGAGTACTGGAAAGAACGCCACGATGGTTGCGCACACCACCAGCGCCATAAAGGGCTGATTGACCCAAATGATAATCAGCGGGGCGATCGCTACCACCGGTGTCACCTGTAAAATCACCGCCCAGGGTTGAATGGCGGCGCGCGCCAGATTGCTGGCCGCCATGGTCAGGGCCAGCGCTACCCCCAGCGCGGCTGAGACCAGCAAAGCAACGAAGGTGACCGTAAGGGTCGAAAGCAAAGCGGCATTCAACACGTCATAATCACCGGCATAGGCCGCTACGATGGCGATGGGTCCCGGCAGCACATAGGGCGGGACCTGCAGCCACCAGACGGCTCCCTGCCAAAGCCCCAGACCGATGAGCCCGAACAAAAACGGTGCGGCGCGTTCCAGAGTACGGTTCATGCCGGCATGACCCCGCGCAGCACGCCGGAGAGTTGCTTCACAAACGCCGTGTAATCAGCCGCCGTCCGCCGTTCCGGCCCCTCCGCCACCTCACTTGTTATATTGGCGGCCACGCGCCCGGGCCTGGGCGACATCACCAGTACGCGGGTGGCCAGATAGGCGGCCTCGTAGATCGAATGGGTGACAAATACGATGGTGGTGCCGGTGCGGTGCCAGACCTCGTGCAAATCGGCCTGCAGCTTGAATCTGGTAAATTCATCGAGGGCGGCGAACGGCTCATCCATCAGCAGCAGTTTTGGCGACCCCACCAGCGCTCGCGCGATCGACACCCGCATTTTCATGCCGCCTGATAGCGCTGCAGGTTTGGTGTCAGCAAAATCCGCCAGCCCGACCTGTGTCAGAGCAGCCGTTACTGAATCCCTGGTTTCGGACCGGCTTTTACCGCGCAGCCGCAGCGGCAGGAACACATTCTCAGCCGCACTCATCCACGGCATCAGGGTGGCGTCCTGAAAAACGAAGCCGATATCGCCGGGTTCAGCCGTTCCTCCCGGCCAGATGATTTGCCCCCCAGATGGTGCCTCAAGTCCCGCCAGCAGCCGCAGCAGGGTGGACTTGCCGCAGCCGGACGGCCCCAGCAGCGCAATGAATTCCCCCTCGCCAATTTTGGCGGAGGTATTGTTAAGCGCTACCGTGCCATTGGGGAATGTTTTGGAGACCCCATCAACAACAATCATGGATTGGGCTTACCGAAACCCTTATCGACAAATTGCAGCGTGTATCCGGCTTTGTAATCCATGTTTTTATCATACAGCCCAGTGGCGGCCATCTGGTCGAAGAAGGCTTTCCAGCGGGCGTCCGTCATGGCGTAGATGCCAAGGGTTTTAGTGTCGCCGGAATCGACGATGCCGCGCGCCTTGATTTGTTCATAGCCATAATGCAGCAGTCCGGTGCTCATGTCTGGGTTGGCTTTCTGGATGGCGGCAAACGCCGGCGCCGGATCACCGTAGAGGAACGAATACCAGCCTTCGGTGGAGGCTTCGATGAAGCGCTTCACGAGGTCGGGGTTGGTTGCAACCAGTTTTTTTGAGGTCGCGATCAAGCTCGCGTAGCCATCAAACCCGGCGTCTGAAATCATCAGCACCACCGGCATTTTGCCGGTTTGCTGTTGCACCAGATACGGCTCGGAGGTGACGTAAGCCTCCTCGATGGCCGTGGGGTTGGTAAAAAACGGTGTCAGGCTGAAACCGTAAGGGCGCAACTGGTCGTCGGAAAAGCCGTATTTGGCTTTCAGATACAGCCACCAGCTTGCTCTTGTGTCGTCGCTCACCGCAATCGGCTTGCCCTTGAGGTCGGCAAAATTATCGTCGCCGGTACCAGGGTGCGCGATCAGAACATCCGGGTCTTTCTGAAATCCAGCCGCGATAACCTCATAGGGGATGTTCTCCTGTACGAAGTTCAGCGCCAGAAACGAATTTGAGGTGATATCGAACGTTAGCCGTCCTGCCACCAGCAGCTCCGCATTGTTCACCTGCGGGCCGCCCTCGACGATGCTCACGTCGAGTCCGTATTTTTTGTAAATGCCTGTAGCCAGCGCCTGATAATACCCGCCATATTCCGGCTCGGCCACCCAATCCAGCCCGAACGTCACCTTGTCGGCGGCGGCACGGGCCTGGGGGGCCAGCAGGAGGCAGGCGGCGAGAGCGGTAGCGAAGCGAACTTTCATGTTCATATCCGATGTCTCCTCGAAGCCAGTAATGAGAGTACCGATTAGCATGAGTGAGCCACGGATCAAGGCCGGATTATGGGTGCAGGCCGCCCTTCGCTTAGGTCAGGCGGATGGCCGCTACGGGATGGTTATTCGCAAGGGCGATGCCGATGCCGGCGGCGTGCTGGTGGTGCTGCGGGGCCATAGCGGGGTGATGGTTCTGACCCAGATTCGCGACGCCTCGGGTGCGCCGGCCTGGCTGCGCGGAACCGGCGAGGTGGCGGTCGAGGAGCCGGTGGCGGACGCCTATATAGCCAAACAACTGAAATATGATTCTGACCTGTGGGTGATCGAGTTCGAAGCACCGGATTATCTGCCGCCGTTCGAGGCTAAAATTATTTAATCTGCAAATATTTGCCAAACCGCAATGTTTGCGCTTTCCTCGTGAAAAAGCTGGAGGTTGCGTTATGTTGAACCGCATTACAATGCTCGCCTTGCTGGCTGCCAGCCTGATAGTGCGCCCAACCTTGGCGCAGGTGGCGTTGCCGTCATCGCCTTTAACCCAGGCGGAAAACGCGACGGCGGTAGATTTATACGGCAAGCTGAAAGCCCAGCCCGGTAATTTATTTTTCTCGCCCTCCAGTATCAGTACCGCCATGGGCATGGTGTTTGCGGGAGCCAAGGGCGATACCGCGGGCGAGATTGCTGCCGCCTTGCATCTGAACCTGTTGTCGGCCAGCAACGCTGATTTACGCAGCGTGTTTCTGCGTGCCGAGGCACAGCAGATTGCCGCCAATAATACCGCCAGCACCGGGTTTGAACTGCATGAGGCCAATGCGATGTGGGCAGCGGCGAATTATCCGTTCAGCAAAGCTTACATCAACAGTATTCAAACCAGCTTTGGTGCCGCATTGAAGCCGACGGATTTTTCCAATGAGCCAGACGCCCGCGCCAATATCAATAATTGGGTGGCGGCCCAGACCAATAATAAAATTCAGGACCTCATCGGCCCCGGGATTTTAACGGCGGATACCAGGATGGTGCTGACCAATGCCATCTATTTTAAATCTGATTGGGAAAAATCGTTCGAAAAATCGGATACCTACAAGCAAATGTTCCATGTGGAGCCAGGCACCGATGTGTCCGTGGATATGATGCATGATACCGATAGTTATGCCTTGACCACTGCTCCCGGCGTAAAAATTCTGCAGGTGTCTTACCGCTTTGGCACTACCGCGCTGGTAGTGATATTGCCTGATGATAATGCCGGGCTGCCAGCTATTGAGGCTGGGCTTACTGCGGCCCAGCTTAACACATGGCTGGCAGGCGGCCAGGATACGCTGGTGGCGCTAACCCTGCCGAAATTCACCACCAGCGGGGCGTTCGATCTCAATCATGTTCTGATGATGCTGGGGATCAACAAGGCGTTCAGTGAATCCCAAGCTGATCTCACCGATATTGCCAATGTGCCGGGGCACCCGCTGTACGTGGGTAGCGTGATTCATCAGGCCTATGTTGATGTCGATGAAACCGGCACTGAAGCGGCGGCGGCTACGGCCGTGACCATGATGGCAACCGCGGCGGCTCCCTCGCCGGTGACGATTCAACCGGTGCCGTTTGTGGCGGACCATCCATTTCTCTATCTCATCCGCAATAACCAGACCGGTGAGATATTGTTTATGGGCCGGATGGCGAATCCGGCGGAATAATGCTTGGATAAGCCTGTCAGAACGAGCGGACATGCGTTAGAGTCGTTTTATGATGTCTGACACGAACCGGGCAAAGCCGGTTGATCTGTTGATCGTCGGCGGCGGTATTAATGGCGCGGGGATCGCCCGTGATGCGGCGGGCCGCGGCCTGTCGGTTTTGCTGGTCGAACAGCATGATCTTGCGGCCCATACGTCATCGGCGAGTACCAAGCTGATCCACGGTGGTTTGCGTTATCTCGAGTATTATGACTTCCGGCTGGTGCGGGAAGCGCTGATGGAGCGTGAGCGGCTGTTGAATATCGCGCCGCATATTATTTGGCCGCTGCAATTTGTGTTACCGCACGCCAAGGACCAGCGCCCGGCTTGGATGATTCGCGCCGGATTGTTTCTCTATGACCATCTGGCGCGGCGGAAGCGGCTGGCAGCATCACGCGCGTTGCGTTTTGACAAGCATCCTGCTGCTAATATCTTGCAGCCGCAATTTTATCGAGGGTTCACCTATTCTGATTGCTGGGTGGAGGATAGCCGCCTGGTGGTGCTCAATGCGATGGATGCGGCCGAGCGAGGCGCTGATATTCGCACACTTACCCGCCTGATCTTAGCGGAGCCGCAGGGGCAGACCTGGCGTGCCGTCATTGAGACTTCAGATGGTGTGCACGAGACGGTTAGCGCGCATGCGTTGATCAACGCCGCAGGACCTTGGGTTGGGGATGTGCTCGGCGCCAAGCTGGGCCGTACCAATCAGAAGACAGTGCGGTTGGTCAAAGGCAGCCATATTATCGTGCCGCGGCTTTACGAGGGCGATTTTGCGTTTCTTTTGCAAAATCCGGACAAGCGAATTGTGTTTACGATTCCCTATGAGCATGAGTTTACGCTGATTGGTACAACGGATATTGCCTACGACGGTGATCCGGCTGGCGTGACGATTTCTGTACCGGAAGTAACTTACCTTTGTGAGAGTGTCTCACGGTATTTTCGTAAAGCTGTCTCGCCGGATGATGTGGTGTGCAGTTACGCTGGCGTGCGGCCATTATATGATGATCACGCGGAGAATGCCTCGGCGGTGACGCGTGATTACGTGCTGGATGTGCAGGGCGGCATGGGCGAGCCGGCTGTACTCTCGGTCTTTGGTGGCAAAATAACGACCTATCGCAAGCTGGCCGAGCATGTGCTGGAAAAACTTCTGCCGGTGATGGGGCGTGAGGTTGGGAAGGGCTGGACAGCCGATGCGGCGTTACCGGGGGGTGATTTACCGGATGCTTCGTTTGAAAACTATCTCGCGGAATTTTCGGCGCGGTATAGGTTTTTACCGCCGTCTTTGGCGCATCGGCTGGTCAGGGCCTATGGCACGCGGGCTGACCGGATCATCGGGGACGCCACCAGCCTTGCCGATATGGGGGAAGATTTCGGTGGCGGTTTAACCGAAGCGGAAGTGAATTATTTGGTCACGCAGGAATGGGCACGTACGCCGGAGGATATTCTGTGGCGCCGCTCGAAGCTGGAACTGCATACGCCAGATGATACGGCATCGAGACTTGCGGCGTATCTGGCCGCCAAATTTCGTAAATAGCGTTACAGCCGCATACCGCTTGTGGTATCGAATATATGCAATGCATCTTGCGGGAACGAAACCCGTAAGGTTGAGACGCCTGGCGGTCCGCCGGGCCGCCGCAACGTCAGGCGCTGACCGCTGGGGAGCGTGCCGTAGATCAAGGTTTCAGCGCCCAGCGGTTCGACCAGGTCAATCAGCAATTCCAGCCCATTGTCATCGAGCGCCACATGTTCAGGTCGGATACCAATCACCGCATTGGCGGGAATATTTGCGAATGCAGCCTCGGCAGGTTGCAGGATATTCATGGCGGGCGAGCCGATAAATTGCGCGACGAACAAATTTGCCGGCTTCTCGAAAATTTCCATCGGTGTGGCAATCTGCGAGGCGCGTCCAGCCTCCATGACAATCAGACGGTCCGCCATCGTCATGGCTTCGACCTGATCATGCGTGACATAGAGCGAGGTGATGCCGAGACGCTGTTGCAGGCGGCGGATTTCGGCGCGCATCGTTACGCGCAATTTGGCGTCGAGATTAGAGAGCGGCTCGTCGAATAAAAATAGTTTTGGTTCGCGAACAATCGCCCGGCCCATTGCAACGCGCTGACGCTGACCGCCGGAGAGCTGACCGGGCCGGCGGGTGAGGAGTTCGCCCAGCCCCAGCAGCTTTGCCGTTTCGGCAACTTTGTGTGCAATTTCCTCTTTCGTTTCACCGCGAAGTTTCAGCGCGTAACCCATGTTCTGCGCTACCGTCATATGCGGGTAGAGCGCGTAGTTTTGAAACACCATGGCGATGTCACGCTTTGAAGGATCGCGGTTGGTGATGTCTTCACCTTCCAAAATGATCCGCCCGCTGCTGGGGCTTTCCAAGCCAGCCACCAAACGCAGTAACGTCGATTTTCCGCAGCCGGAAGCACCGACGATGACCAGCATTTCGCCGGAAGCCAAGGTGAGGTCGAGCGATTTCAAGACGCTGGTGGCGCCGAAGTTTTTGGTCAGGCTCTGTAATTCAAGAGTTGCCATGCTATTGCTTTATTTATCCACATCGGTGAGGCCGCGCACGAATGCGCGCTGCAGTAAAATCACCACCACGATTGGCGGCATTAACGCCAGCGTGGTGGTGGCCATGATCATATTCCACGGGGTCATTTCGTCAGGCGAGATCATCTGCACGATGCCCAGCACGATGGTGGAATAGGCTGGCGTGCTGGCGACCAGCAGCGGCCAAAGATATTGATTCCAGCCATAGACGAACAGAATCACGAATAATGCGGCGATGTTGGCGCGGCTAACCGGCAGCACCATGTCCCGCAAAAATGTCAGCGGTCCGGCGCCGTCCAGCCGGGCCGCTTCCACCAGCTCATCGGGGATGGCGGTGAAGACCTGCCGGAATAACAAGGTCGCGGTGGCTGATGCAATCAAGGGCAGCGTTAGCCCACCATAGGTATTCACCAGATGCAGCGAGGATAATACTGCGAAGCTCGGAATAATTCGTACCTCTACCGGCAGCATCAGGGTCAAGAAAATTGTCCAGAACATCACGCGGCGAAATGGGAATCTAAAAAATACCACGGCGAAAGCAGAGGTCAGAGAAATCGCGATTTTGCCGACCGCAATGCCGAGGGCCATGGTGAATGAGACCAGCAGCATGTGCCATACCGGGTAGCCTGCACTCGCCACCCCTTTAAAAAATAGCGCGTGCCAAAAAATCCCAAGCCCGTGGATATTGGGGATGAGCGAGATATCGCCGCGAGCGATGGCGGCGGCATCTTGCGTGGCGCCAGCCACCATTACCCAGATCGGCAGCAGGAACAGCAGCACGCCAAATATCAGCACGGTGTGGGCTAGGTAATTGTTGTGATGATTCATGACTGAACCCGCCGGTTGAGAAACCTGAACTGCAGGCTGACCAGGGCGACCACTAAAACCATCAGGGCAACGGATTGCGCGGCTGAGCCGCCGATATCGTTGCCGATATAGCCATCCTCATAGACCTTCACCACCAAAGTTTCCGTGGCCCCCGCCGGGCCGCCGCCGGTGAGGGCGTAGATGGCACCGAACGTATCGAACGCCGCATACACCAGATTAACAACCAGCAGGAACATCGTGGTCGGCCATAACAGCGGCCAGACGATGGTGCGAAAGCGGGTTAAGCCGCGTGCGCCGTCCAATGTTGCGGCCTCAACGAGGCTGCGCGGAATTGCCTGCAAGGCAGCAAGGTAGAAGATGAAATTGTAGCTTACCTGTTTCCAGGCGCAGGCGGCGATCACCAATCCCATCGCCTGCGCGCCGTTCAGGCCATAGTTCCAGTTTGGGCCTAGATATCTGCCGATCACGCCAA
Source organism: Acidocella sp. (assembly GCA_031291755.1). Taxonomy (GTDB): domain Bacteria; phylum Pseudomonadota; class Alphaproteobacteria; order Acetobacterales; family Acetobacteraceae; genus Acidocella. The sequence continues at coordinate 271,304 of JARLIK010000019.1, forward strand.
TTTGCGGGTCAGCCATAAATACCCAGACCACGGCGGAAAGGGCAGGGGCCACCGCATATGGCCAGATCAGGAAAGTACGGTACCAGTTTTTCCCGCGCAGATTGCGGTCGGTAAAGTTGGCGAACAGCATCCCCAGAACCATCGCGATCAAACTGACCGAGGCACAGAAGACCAAAGTTCGCCACACCGACGACCAATATTGCGAGTCGGCGAACAGGGCGGTGAAATTATCGATCCCGACGAAAATCGTTGATGTACCGAAGGCATTGGTCGCGGTGACAGCTTCGCCAACCGCACGGGCAGCGGGCCACAGGAAAAATACGAAGGTCAACGCAAGTTGCGGCGCGATCAGCAACATCGGCAGCAGCTTGCCGGGGAAGATTGTCCGGCGTTCCATTTATTTTAACGGTCCCGGACAGGCTTCATGAAAAACTTAATCATGAAACCCATCCGGCCCTCGCGTTATATTCAGGTTCGCGCAAAAGACTTAATCACGGCATCGCCGCGGGTCTGGGCGTCGGCCAGTACGGAGGCCGCCGATGCGCCGCTGGCAATGGCACCTTCCCAGGCAGCTTCGATGATAATGCGGATTTGCGGCATGCCTCCCAACCGGATGCCACGCGAATAATTGGTGGTGGGCTGCCGGGCAAGCTGCTTGATGGCGACATCCGCACCCGGGGTCTTTTCGTAATACCCGCTGCTGACGTCCTGTTGATAGCCGGCATGCGTGACCGGCACGTAACCGGTTGACTGGCTGAATCCGGCGTCGTTTTCGGGTTGGCCAAGAAACGCAAAGAATTTGGCAATGCCCTTATATTCGGTGGCGCTGCGGTTTGGCGCGGTCATCGCCCATAGTGCCGCGCCGCCGATGATCGAGTTGATCGGCTTGGCGATGATCTTCGGGTCATACGGCAGATAGGCAGCGGCGTAGCGGAAGGTGGCTGACTTGCGGAGCTGTCCCAGAATACCCGAACTATCGAACCCAATTCCGGCCTTACCTGAAAAGAAGGTGGGGCTGGGTATATTGTCGCGGCCAAGGTATTTGAAAATGCCTTCCTTCTCGGCATCCAGCAGGCGCTGCAGGTTGCGCACGAACGGTGCGGCGCTGATGTTCAACTTCGCATCGGCCCCGCCAAACCCGTTGTTCAGCGAGGCGAATTCCACGTTATGGATCGCCGCGAATTCCTCGAAATGCGCCCAGGTCGGCCAGGCGCTCATCATCGGGACTGGCGCTGAATTTTTTTCCTTAATGGCACGAGCGGCGGCGATCACTTCTGGCCAGGTGGTGGGCAGCTTGGTGGTGTCGAGGCCGGCATGCTCGAACGCATCTAGGTTGAGCCACATCACCACGGTTGAGGAGTTGAAGGGCAGTCCAGCCATCTTGCCGTCATTCAGCGCGTAATAGCCGCGGATTGAAGGCACATAGCTGTTAGGGTCGATGGTCACGCCGGTTTTGGCCGAGAGCTGCGCGACATCCACCACTGCGGAAGCGGCTGACATCATCGTGGCGGTGCCGACATCGAATACCTGGGAGATATGCGGCGCGGTGCCGGCGCGCCAGGCGGCGATGGTGGCGGTCAGGTTGTCGGCATACACGCCTTTATAGACCGGTTGGACAACGTAATCGCTCTGGCTCTTGTTGAAGCTGTCGGTGAGGGAGTTGACCTCCTCACCCAACTGGCCGGGCATGGCATGCCAGAAGCTGATGGCCGTCGGGCCGTCGGCGGCGCGTGCCATGGCAGGCAGAGTGGCGGCAGCGGCGGCGGTGCTGAGAATTGTGCGGCGTTTCATGTGATTGGTCCCTGTTGTTGGCACGCGGTTAGTGATGCGCGGGCATAGCGGTTTTTCATGACGTTCCGATGACACTTATATCTCAATTTCGTGGCATGCACAGCCGGTTATTTTAGCGCCGAAGTTCTTGGGTTTTTTGACGCAGGAGAAAATGTTCCTAATACCGGCCAAAAAGGGCAGTACGAGCAGCCTCGGACGGAAACACGCAGGTAACGGAATGGCCGCAGCCCGGTACGATGGTGATGGGATGGGCACCGTGGGATAGGCTGGCTTTATCATAAGCGGCGTAAAATTCCCCGCGTTGCAGCCGGAATGGGCCCTGCAACTCGGCGCGGCAATTTCTGGCGAGCAATTTGTAGGCCGTGCCCGGACCAGCACTCGAATCTAGGGCGCCTTCAAGATATTGGATGTTGGCGGCGGCATATGCCTGACGTGCGGCGGCGGCGCTGCGGTTGAAATAGGCGGGCAGTCTATCGGTGCCGTATTTCCAGTTGTTGAAGCCGGAGCAGGTTTGGGTATTCGGCTCCGGGCGTGCGGCGTCAAAATACACGAAGGTTGAGGGATCGGCGACAACGTAGTGGATTGTCATACCGGATGCGGACAGTTGCGCAAACCCGGCATAGCGCTGCACATACTGACCACCTGCTGAGAAACCGGCGATGGTAATGGTACGGACCGATTTGTAGCGTTGCAACAAAGTGCTGATGAGTTGGTCCATCGCTTGAAATGATGAAACGGCACCGTTGATGGCCAGCAGGCCATCGGACCAGCCGTCGCAGTGCCAAAGCGCGTCGCCCGCCGCCGGGCCGGGCACGCCATGAAAGCTGCATTTGCCGGCTTCATCGCCTGGGACTTGGAAAATAGGCGCGACGATCAACGTGTTGGCCGCAACCCCGGCGGTGCTGGCAGCGTTGGAGGCGGCATCGTAAGTGCGAGTGGCATCGCGGGTATAGCCGTGGATGGCGATGAGAATGTTGGTGTCCGCCGTTCCTGCCGGGGCCGAGACATAATATTGCAGATGTAATCCGTCCGTCAGCGTTATGGAGGCGAGCGTCCGGGCAGTGGCAGTGCTGATCGGCAAGAGGAAAATCAGCAGTGCAAGGATGGCGTTTTTAAAACTCATGCAGTGCCTGCGGGCAATCTGACTGTGGGTTAAAGCACCTGGCTGAGGAAGGCTTTGGTGCGCGGGTCGGTCGGGTTGGCAAAGAAGCTGGCGGGCGGCGCATGTTCAACAATCACGCCGCGGTCGGTGAAATAGACTTCGTTGGCGACTTCACGGGCGAAGCCCATTTCATGCGTTACCAGCACGCAGGTCATGCCTTCCTCGGCGAGTTGCCGGATGGTAATGAGAACTTCGCCGACGGTTTCAGGGTCGAGCGCGGCTGTCACCTCGTCGAACAGCATTAAATCGGGCTTCATGGCGAGTGAGCGCGCGATGGCGACCCGCTGTTGCTGGCCGCCGGAAAGTTCGCCGGGGTAGGAATGCTCCTTGCCTTCAAGCCGGACTTTTTTGAGCAGTGCATAGGCTTCGGCCTCGACCTCGGGCTTGTTGCGCTTCAGCACCTGGATCGGCGCCATCATCACATTCTGCAGCGCGGTGCGGTGCGGAAACAGATTATATTGCTGGAACACCATGCCGACATGCTTGCGCAATTGCAGCTTGTCGAGCTTGGGGTCATTCACTTCAATACCAAGAACCTTGATGGAGCCTTGCTCAAACGGCACCAGTGCGTTGACGCAGCGGATAAGAGTGGATTTGCCGGAGCCTGAAGGTCCGATGATGCAGGCCACCTCGCCTTTGCCAACCGTCAGGCTGACACCTTTGATGACTTCGACATGGGCGAAGCGCTTGTGCAAATTGTCGATGATGAGGAGGGGTTCAACCATGTTAGTTGTGGACCTGATATTTATGCTCAAGGCGGCGGGTCGCCCAGGCGATGGGGTAGATGTAAACATAGAACATGATCAGCACGTAGCCGTAAATTGGCGCCAGCAGATCAGGGCGGCTGCCCTCGGCAGATAATACCTGGCCCGCCAATGTTACTACATCATTCACGCCGACAATCGAGGCTAGCGTGGTTGAGGTGGTAAGGATGGCGTAGAGATTCATCCATGGCGGCAGCATCCGCCGGACCGCCTGCGGCAGAATGATCATCCAAAGCTGTTGGTGGCGGGTGAAGCCGAGAGATTCCGATGCTTCCCATTGGCCTTTCGGGATCGACTGCACACCGCCGCGAACAATTTCCGCAACGTTGGCCATCACCGGCAGGCTCAGGCCGATGACGGCTTTCGACCAATCCGGCAAAACGAAGCTGAACGAGCCGATATGTAAATGATACGGCAAAATGAAGATCATGAAGAACAGCAGCACCAGCCAAGGCGCGTTGCGGAAAAATTGTGTGACGCCCCAGGCGGCGCCACGCAACGGCCGGTCAGGCGAAATCAGGGCCAGTCCTAAAAAGGCGCCTAGGGCCGTGCCGATGGCCATCGAAAGAATGCTGATGAGGATGTTCAGCGCAAAGCCGTGCAGCAAAAGTGGTGTCCAGCGAGCCAGGACGGCAAATACGCTGGAACGGACAGGGGCAGCACCGGCTGCGTCGGCGGCGATGGTGAACAGGCACAACAAACCGGCGAGCAGAATACCATGCCGCCACGAAAGGCGTATCACCGGTAAGGCGCGTGAGGACTCTCGTTGCAGAACCTCGGGTAGCGGCAGGATAACGCGCATGTTCTCGCTCATAATCCTAAACCCGGCACGCGCAGGGCGCGTTCCCAGCGGTGCATGATGAACACCAGCACGCCGACGAGGGCGATGTAGATGATGAAGAGCAGCAGCATCATTTCGGGAACGTTCTCGTTATCCGACCAGATCTGGTTGGACACATACAGCAGTTCGGGCACCGCGATGGCGTAGGCTAGCGGTGTTGTCTTGATCAGATTCACCAGATTATTAGTCAGGGCCGGCATACATATCCGCAATCCCAACGGCAGCACGACCTGGCGGTAGGTTTGCAAGCGGGTAAAGCCGAGCGCCTCAGCAGCTTCTATGGTTGAGTGCGGGATGGCTTCGATGCCGGAGCGGAAAATTTCAACGTTGAAGGCGCCGGCAAAACATATCAGGGAAATACTTGCCCAGACGAAGCCGCCGATTAGTGGTTGCGACATGCCGAGGCTGTTTTTAACCTCAGGCAACAAAGCGCTGAGGCCGAAATAGAAAAAATACACTTGCACCAGCGGCGGTGTGTTGCGAAACATCTGGATGTAGAACTGCACCAGCCTGCGCAGCCAGATAGAAGCAGCCCCCTGGCCCCAGGCACCCAGAATGCCTAGCATTACAGAGCCGGTAATGGTGACGCCGCAGAGTTCAAGCGTGACCAAAAAGCCTTGCACGAAACGGGCACGATCAAACGGATCGTAAAAAACCGTGAAATTGATGCCGGTGGTATCGTTGAGATGCGAAAACCACGCGGCGATCAAATTCATGGCGGGCGGTTACTTATTTATATTTGTTATGCATCTGCACGGCGAAAGCAGCGTGCTTGATGCCGTATTTCGTCTCCAGCGACAGGATAAGGCCCGTCTTGTCCCAGCTGATGATCGATTTTGAAATATAGTCGGCCAAACTCGTGTCGCCCAGCCTTACAGCGATACCCCAGGGCTGCGCATCCTGCGACTGCAGCGGCATGTCGTAATCTTTCCAGGTCGGGTCTTGTAACTTACCTTCGATGGCGGTGTCGTCATAGACGAAAGCGTTGCAACGGCCTTGGCGCAGCGCGGTAAGTGCTTCGGCAACGCCGGTGAAAGCCACCGTTTCGGCCCCGAATTTCTCAGCCACTTCCTTGTTATAGAAAGCACCCTGGATGGCGCAGACGGGAACGCCCTTCAACTGGCTCCAACTGGTCAAACTAAGCGTCTTCGGCACCATAATATTATAACCAGAGGCGTAATAATCCGGATGTACGATGTCGACCACTTTGGCACGCTCGGGCGTGTCGTTCATCGTGGCGATCATCACGTCGATTTTGCCCTGTTCGAGGAACTGCATGCGGTTGGAGGCCACCACCGGAACGAACTGCACCTTGACGCCCAGGCCTTTGGCAAGGTCACGGGCGAGATCCGGTTCGATGCCGATATTCTCGCCGCTTGGGCTGAGTGAGCCGAAAGGCGGATAGTCGGCCTTGACGCCAACCACCAGCACGCCTTTGGTTTTAATATCCTGCAGTGTGTCCGCCCGGGCGGCATTTATGGCGACGGTAGCGCCGAGGCCGGCGAGAATGCCCAGCAGGGCAAATTTTTTGGTGTTCATGTGTGTCACCCTTTTTTGGTTAGGTCAGAGATTTGAAAAGCCATCATCGCAGTCGTCAGGTCTCTCAAAAACAGAGCCTGCCTATTCTGTTCGCATCTGGCAAGGGGTTATAAAGCAATGCGCAAGACGCATATCGAAAAGAGCTGCTATTGGTTGGTAGCAGGGATTATTTTCGTAATTGTTTAGGTGTTTATATCAAGGAACCGTTGGTAACCGTTTTCAACATGCTTGCGCAATATTGCCGCAGCCAGGTCCGGGTCGCGGCTTTCCAATGCCGCCACAATGGCGCGATGCTCCTGCCGCGAGGGGTTGCTGCCTCCGGGAGCGCTGAAACTCTGACGCCGAAGCAAGTGCATCCGGTCGATCGCGCGGCGGTAAAACTCCAGCAAGGTGATATTGCCGGTCATTTCGACGATACGGTCATGGAAAGCGATATTCAGTGGAAAATAATCACCAACCTGACCGGTGGCTGCAGCCGCTTCCAGGCGGGTCAGCCAGCCCTGTAATTCGATGATCTCGGTATCGCTGATCCGGGGTGCCAGATAGCGCCCGGCGGTTTCATCGAGGATAGCCCGCAATTGGTAAAGCTCTCTCGCTTCATCGCCGGATATTTCACGCACGAAAACCCCGCGGTTTTTTTCCAGCTTCACCAGTCCGGCGGCTTCAAGAGCGCGGAAGGCTTCACGAATCGGAGCGCGGCTTACACGCAAGAGTTGTACGAAGGTGAGCTCATTCAGTTTTGCACCGGCGGCAATCTCGCCTGCTTTAATGAGTCGCAAAATCTCCTGCTGCACCAGGTCAGCGAGGGTCCGGGACTGCAGAAGGTCAAGATTTGTCATCGTACTAGCCATGATGAAGACCTACAATGAAACAACAATGGCGTCACGCGCTCGTTAATAGTTGCCATATTGTCGACAATGTGACAATCTTGGAAAAAGCTTTTTGGGGGAGCCTCGATGTTGCCAAGGCCAGAACTCGGTTCTGCGGGCTGTCATAGGGATCGTGATTTTTGGAATGTTAGCCGCCGGGCCAGACAGGCCCGGTGTTGTGGGCACCGTGCGGGACGCTGTCCGCATTGGTCACCTTAATGCGTTAAATTACCAGGGGAGTGAAAAAATGAACGATAATTCGTTGCCTGCACAAAATTATGCGATCCTTGCCCGCATTGATCGCTTACCGCCGTCACGTTATCTGATGGGGTTGGTCGGACGGATCGCCGCCGGTGGCTGGTTCGAGTTTTTTGAATTGTTCATGCCGGGCTTTATATCGCTCGGCCTGGTGCGTGCGGGAATTTACACGATATCGAATAAAGGGCTGCTGGATACCAACAGCTTTGCCAGCTTTCTGGCTTCATTTTTTGTCGGCATGTTTCTTAGCACTGCTGTATTCGGCTTTGTGTCCGATAAATTTGGACGGCGCTCGATCTTTATTTACTCGATGATCGGCTATTCCGTCGCGCAATTTGCCATTGCATGTCTAAGCTCACCGGTGATGATTGACATTGCGCGGTTTTGCGCCGGGTTTGCGGTTGGCATGCAACTGATCAACAACGACAGCTACATCACGGAACTGACACCGCGTGCTCAGCGCGGCCGTTACATGACAACCTCCTTCATTTTTATTCTTTCGGCAATTCCTGTTGCGGCTCTGTTGGCCGCGTTGCTGGTGCCGCACGATCCATTTGGCATTTCCGGATGGCGTTTTGTGGTGGCAATCGGTGCTGCCAGCGGTATTGTGGTTTGGTTCGTGCAACGCGGCTTGCCGGAATCACCGCGCTGGCTGGAAGTTCATGGCCGGGTGGCTGAGGCCGATGCGGTGGTCGCCAAAATTGAAGCCAGGGTCGAGGCTGAACAAGGCCGCCGGTTGGCAGCGCCTGATTTAACTGTGCCAGATGCGGTTGTTGAGACCGGGTATTGGACGGAGATGTTCAGCGCCTTCTATCTGCCAAGGACTTTAATGATCTCGGTGTTTCAATTTTCGCAAACGATCGCGGTCTTCGGCTTCACGGCTTTTGTGCCGGTGCTGCTGATGAAACAAGGGTTCACGATCGTTCATTCACTGTATTATTCGATGTTCATTGTTTTGCTGGCACCGGTGGGTGCGGCATTTGGTGCGTATTTCTCGGAACGGATCGAGCGTAAATGGCAATTGGTGTTTACGGCCATCCTGATCGGCCTTGGCGGTGCCATTTTTGCTTCTGCGATCAATGTTCCGGTGGTGGTGTTCGGTGGGTGCTTGATAGCGCTGGGGAATAACTGGATGATCAGTATTTTCCATCCTTATGCGGCTGAATTGTTCCCGACCCGCATTCGGGCACGGGCTATCGGCTTTACCTTCTCCTGGAGCCGGATCAGCTCAATTTTTGTGGGCTACTGGGTGGGGGATCTGCTGGCGGTCTATGGCGCCTATGCGGTGTTTGTTATGATCGGTGCGGCCATGCTCGCGATCGTGATCGGTGTGGGTGTGTTCGGTCCCGCCACCAATGGCCGCAGCCTTGAGACTCTTTCGCCATAGCACTGTCTTGATTTGTCGAGGGGAGGGAGGTTTGCGAGTTGCCTCCCTCTATTACGGTAACCCTTCAGGCTTTCTCGAGAGAAAGTCTGAAGGGGTTTTTTGCGCGAAACGCAGCCGTTTACTTCAGAATAATTTCCACGCGGCGGTTCTGTGGCTCACGCACGCCTGGGCCGGTAGGGACCAGCAAATGCGTTTCACCAAAGGCATGGATTTCGATTTCCGATTGCGGAACACCATCTGCCACCAACTGGGTAGCCACCGCTTTTGCCCGGCGTTCAGAGAGGCCCATGTTATAGTCGGGCGTGCCTGAAGTGTCAGTATAGCCGGACACATCAAGCGTGGTAACTGCGCTTGTCTTGCTGGTGGAGGCCGCTTGCGCGATGATCTGCGTCGCACGCGGCGTCAGGTTTGACTTGTCCCAGTCAAAGAAGACCAGATAGGTTTGCGCCGTTACGGGTGCTGGCGATGCAGCCGGAGCCGCGGTCTGAGTTACAGCAGGTGCTGGCGGTTGCGGGGTGAATAGCTGATAGCGCAGCCCGATCAGGATTTGGTTGTTATATTCGTGCAGGAGCTTGGCTGAGGCAGGCAAGCCATCATACGAACCGTCATATTTGCGCGAATTTGCCAGACCCACGAAGCGATATTCCAAAGTTGCGGACAAGCCGGGAACATACGCAATCGGCACAGCCAACCCGGCAATACCTTGATAGGCCAGGGCGCCGCGAGTCTTGGTAGTGCTGGCACCAGCAGCCCCGAAGCTGTTCAAATCAGCTTCCTGCCAGCCGATGCCGCCGCCGACGTAGGGATAAAGATAGGGCAGGCCGATGTCAAAGTCGTAAAGCACATTGCCGAAGACGCCGTAGCGAGCCTCGGAGCCGCCGGCAGCATATGTTGCGCCGTCGGCACTCACCTTGTCAGCATTATCGTGAATATAATCGCCTTCAACCTCAACCCGGAAGCCGTTGCCAAAGCCATAACCAAGGCTGGCCTCGCCGGTATAGCCGTTTTTCATTTTGATTTTGGCCTCGTAGGGAACCCCGGTGCCATCCACACTGAGATCCTTGGCCTTCTGCGAATTCTCAATATTGTAGCCAAACCCGCCCGCCACATAGGGGCCGGTAACTGGCTGAGCGTGAGCGATGTGCGATAGTGCAAAGGGGGCGACGAGGACGGTGGCGGTTAATAGCGCGAGACGAAATTTCATGAGTGGTACTCCTAACATTTGCAGACAAATTCAGCCACGCGGTGTGACTGGTAGGGTAAGTGGCGTTCAATCTCGGCATTATTAAGGCTAGCCGGACAAAATACGGCAGCCTGTGATTAAAATACAACAGATCATGTAAATTACTGCATTTTTTAAATTTATGTCATCCTATTGAAATTTTTTTATGGAAAGCCAGACCAAAAATATCCTATGGCTCCTCTGTTTTTTTGACGGATAGTTACATTAACATAATGCTTTCCTCATCCGCAGGCGATTTTATGTCTTGCGGCATTTTGTCAGCACGATCCTCACAAACTGGTAGCTGGTGCGGTATTTGGTCATTGACAAAGTTCAATGGAACTGAATATTAATCCAAAATTAATTTAAATTTTATTGAGTTAGCGGCGGCGGTTATAGGAGCATTTTCTGCTTTGTCCATCCGTGATCTAAAAACATTTCTTGCCATCGCCAAAGCTGGATCGTTTGTCGCCGCGGCGCGCACGGTTTACCGCACCCAGTCGGCGGTGACGGCGCAGATGCAAGCATTGGAAGACCAGCTTGGTGTCATTTTGTTTGACCGTTCCACCCGCCCGCCGACTTTAACGGACGAAGGCCGTGGTTTTGTTGCCAAGGCCCAGAATGTTGTGGCGGAGTATGAACGTTTGTTCAGTGAGCCGCAGGATGAACATTTGCGCGGCAATTTGCGGTTGGGTGTGGTGCCCAGCGTCATTACCGGCCTCACGCCACGGGTGCTGGTGATGTTGCGCGACCGCTACCCGGGGTTGCGCGTGGAATTGGCGATGGGACTGTCGGCAGAGCTGGTGGAGCGGGTCCGGCGCAATTTATTGGATGTCGCCCTGGTCAGCGATCCATTGGAAAAAGGCTTCAGCTTGCAATGGTCGCCGTTTTTACGTGAGCCGCTGGTGCTGGTGGCGCCCATTGATGCTCCGGCGCAATCGGTCGAGGATTTGCTCGAAAAATATCCGTTCATTCGCTATACGCGCCACGCCTGGGTGGGGCAGTTGATCGAAAAGCAGTTGAAACAACAAAAATTGCGCGTGCGCGAGACGATGGTGCTCGATACGCTGGAAGCCATCATCGCAATGGTGCATGCGGGTATGGGCGTTTCGATTGTGCCGATGCGGTTGATTGAACCGGCAGGTTCGCCGCCGGTGCGGCGCCTGACCTTGCCGGGGCCGATGGTCTATCGCACGCTCGGACTGGTCGAGATTCAGGATCACCCAAAATCGGCACTTATGGCAACTTTACTGGGGGTTTTGCAAGCCGTCACAGCGCAGGCGGGGGTGGCAGCACCCTTACCTAGTCGGACGGCAACACGGGTACGGCGAAAGTAAGTTCTGATAAATTGAATTTTATATTCAATCTTATACGTTTTATTTGAATAATTAGGTATGCTAGTCATAACTGGCTAGTTTTACTGACGATAAGCGGCCGCATATGGCTGCATTGGGATGGGAAATGTCTAACGCATCGGATGTATTGCAGGTCTCATTGTGGCGCGGCGGCGCGGAGGGCGGCTTCAAAACCTACGAAGTGCCGCTGCGTCCGAATCAGACGATATTGGATATTGTCACCTGGGTGCAGCGTAATCTCGATGCGACCTTGTCGTACCGGTTTGCTTGCCGGGTCGGCATGTGCGGCTCCTGCGCCATGATGGTGAACGGGCATCCGCGCTGGACCTGCCGTACCCATGTGGCAAAGGTGGCGCAAAAGGGCGTAGTTGAAATTGCGCCGCTGGCGAATATGCCGATCATCAAAGACCTGGCGGCGGACATGCGGCAGTTTTTTGATAAATGGGTGGTGGCGCATGGCGCTTTCGCCGGCAGCAAGACACGGGCCGATGAAATTGAGTTGATCAAACCAGCCGAGCCGGCGCGCGTGGCTGTGGATGCAGCGATTGAATGCATCAATTGCGGAATATGTTACGCAGCGTGTGATACTGTACGCTGGAACCCGGAATATCTGGGCCCGGCGGCGCTCAACCGGGCCTGGAGTTTGAATAACGATGTGCGCGACGCTGACCATGCTGGCAGGCTGGCAGCCGTTTCGGCCGATGGTGGCTGCCATAATTGCCATTCACATCAATCGTGCCAGGCGCACTGCCCGCAATCTTTGAATCCGACGCGCTCGATTGCGGGGCTGAAACGCCTATCGACTCAGGCGTATTTGCGGGGAGATCTCAAGCCGTGAATGTGCGCTTTTATATTTGGCAACGCGCCACAGCGGCGGTGATGCTGCCAATGATCCTGGTGCATCTGGTCGTGATTTTCTATGCGATGAACCACCAATTGACCGCCGCTGATATTCTGTCCCGCACGCAGGGTAGCATCGCCTGGGGGTTGTTTTATGGGTTGTTCGTGGTACTGGCGTCAATTCATGCTTCCATTGGTGTGAGCAATATTCTGCGGGAATGGGGACATATGAAGGCGCGGCTAGCGGAAATGGCGGCTTCAGCTTTGGGCGTCACATTGCTGGTACTGGGTCTGCGCGCCGTGGCGGCGGTGGTGCTGCCATGAGTGTTACGCGTCGGACCTACCGTTACAATATTTTGTGGAATGCCGCGTTGATTCACCGGCTTTCGGGAATCGGGCTGGTGGTGTTTTTGCCGCTGCATTTTCTGGTGCTTGGGCTGGCCATTGAAAGTGCGGGTAAGCTGGATAGCTTTTTGCAACTGGCACAGATGCCGGTGGTCAAACTCGCTGAGTTTGCGTTGGTCTTTCTGCTGGTTGTGCATCTTCTGGGCGGCGCGCGATTGCTGGCCCTGGAATTATTGCCCTGGCTCGATGGCCAAAAACTATTGGCGGTGGGTGCTGCGAGCGTGGCGGCGCTGGTTGCCATCATATTCCTGATCCGCGTGTTGTGAGATGATGCGATGAACATTGAGCGGCAGAAAACTGATATTCTGATTTTAGGCTCCGGGGGGGCCGGATTATTTGCAGCCTTGCACGCTAAGACCGCCGATCCTGGCTTGCATATCACCATCGCTACCAAGGGCTTACTTGGCAAGTGCGGTTGTACGCGCATGGTGCAGGGCGGGTATAATGTCGCGTTAAATCCGGGTGATTCGATAGAGCGGCATTTCATGGATACGATTGAAGGCGGCAAATGGCTGCCGGATCAGGAGCTTGCCTGGACCCTGGTCAACAAAGCCATTGAACGCGTGCAAGAGCTTGAAAATGAGATCGGTTGCTTCTTTGACCGTAACCCTGACGGCACCTTGCATGGCAAGGCATTTGCCGGGCAAACCTTTGACCGTACCGTGCATAAAGGCGATCTCACAGGCATCGAAATTATCAGCCGTCTTATGGAGCAGGTGTGGGCGCGGCCTGGCATCGAAAAGCTTGAGGAACACAGGGCGCTCGGTTTGATTAAATCGGCGGACGGCAAGTCGCTGGCTGGCGTGCTGATGTTGGATATCCGTACCGGTCAGTTCAAATTCATTCAAGCCAAAGCTGTTTTATTGGCAACCGGCGGTGGCCCGACCATGTATCGGTATCATACGCCGTCAGGCGACAAGAGCATGGACGGGCTGGCCATGGCGCTACGGGCCGGGCTGGCGTTGCGTGATATGGAAATGGTGCAGTTTCATCCAACGGGGCTGCTGGCCGGACCAGACACACGAATGACCGGCACAGTGTTGGAAGAAGGTTTGCGTGGCGCTGGCGGGTATTTGCTTAACGGCAATATGGAACGCTTCATGGGCGTCTATGATCCGAAGCTTGAACGTGCCACACGCGATATCGTCAGCCGGGCCATATATGCCGAAATGAAAGCCGGACGAACCACGCCCAATGGCGGGGTTTATATTCAAATGAGCCATTTGGGTCCGGCCCTGGTTGCAAAAAAATTCAAAGGCATGGTGGACCGTTGCCGGGATTGCGGTTTTGACTTGGCGGGGGGCATCGTCGAAGTGGTGCCGACCGCACATTATTTCATGGGCGGCATCGTTTGTAACGTGGATACCGCCACTGAACTTGCCGGCTTGTTCGTTGCCGGTGAAGACGCCGGTGGCGTGCATGGCGCCAATCGTCTCGGCGGCAATGGGGTTGCAAACTCCACGGTCTATGGTGGAATCGCCGGCGACGTGATGCCGCAATGGGTGACGCAGAACCCGGAATTTTTGCCACCTGATGAAACCTTGCTGGCGGCGGAAATTGAGCGCGCATTGCAGCCGTTCCAGAAGCCTGCAGGAGACATCAACAAGTTGCGTGAGAAATTGCTGGATGTCATGTGGGATGATGTAGGCGTGGTGCGTGATGCCGAGGGACTAGCCCGCGGTGTTGCGGCGCTTGACAACATTGAACGTGAGCTTCTGGAAACGGGTGTTGCCGATACCGACCGGGCGTTTAATCTCACCTGGCAGGATTGGTTGAACTTGCGCTCGTTGTGTGAAACCAGCCGTGTGATTGCTTTGGCCGCGATCTGCCGGTGCAATTCGCGCGGTGCGCATTACCGGTCCGATTATCCAGAGCCTGGTGATTTGGAAACCTCCTTCTACACGTTGGCGCGGCAGACGAGTTCGGGAATTGCGATGAACGAGGCACCGGTTCTGTTCACCCGCATCAAGCCAGGTGAAACGCTTCTGACCACAGAGATCGCCGCAGAATGATAGGTTTTTTGAAATGATTTCCATCGATATTTTACAGCGGACCGCTGAAACGCTGATGGCGAAAGCCGCGATTGAAATTCCAGATGATTATTTGGCTGGGTTGCGCCGCTGCGTGGATACCGAAACAGGAGATCTCTCCTCGTTCGTGATTCAGGCCATGCTGGAAAATTATGAGGCAGCCAAGGAGGACCGCCGGGCCATGTGCGGCGATACTGGCGTGCCGCGCTGGTACGTGAAGTATGGCAATGAGGCGCGCGTTGAAGGCGGGCCGGTTGCGGTGGAAGCGGCATTACGGCGGGCCACCGCGCATGCCACTCATTCTGTGCCGTTGCGGCCCAATCGCGTGCACCCGCTTTGGCGGACTGATCATAATAACAACTGCGGCATCTTTGCTCCGGAGATTGATTATGCGTTTGATCCTGAAGGGGACTGGGTTGATTTAACCACGGTGCATAAGGGCGGCTTGTTTGGCTCAGATTACCGGATGCTGTTTCCGGGTGACGGCATCGAGGGGATCAGGCGGTTTTATCTTGATACGCTGATCGGGTTTGGCAAACGCGGCCTTGCCTGTCAGCCGGCAATTGTGGGGATTGGCCTGGGCGGTTCAAAAGATGCCTGCATGGTGCTGGGCAAACAGGCATCGTGTTTGCGGGTCGTCGGTTCCCGGCACCCTGACCCGAAAATCGCGGCGCTGGAGGAGGAGTTGAAGGAGCTGGGCAATAAAATCGGGATGGGGGCGATGGGATTCATTGGCACCTCCATGGTGATAGATTGCCACATTGAAGTTGGTTATTGCCATACCGGCGGTATGCCGATGAGCGTGCATATGTTCTGTCTCTCCTCGCGCCGGGCGACCGCCCGGATTTACGCTGATGGGCAGGTGAAATTCCGGACTGACCCTGAATGGTTCAGTGATTATATGCGCCGTACCGGGGTTGAGTGGCCTGGCCTGCAGACTCAGGCGGCGGAGTAAGCGCGATGGCTGGATTGAAAATCGTGGAATTGCAACTGCCTGCAACCACTGAGCAATTACGGGCGCTGGAGCTTGGCACCGTGGTGTATTTGACGGGGCGGGTTTTTACCGGACGCGAGGGCGTCTATAAGCGTGCCGTAGAGGAAGGGCACGGCATGCCGGCTGCCCCTGAAGCTCTGGGGCGGGTGAATTTTCATTGTTCGCCGGCAGCTACTATTGAGGCTGACGGCAGCTTCACCATGGGGGCGGTTTCAGCCACGGCCTCGTTCCGGTTCGCCAAGTGGCTGGACGGCTGGTTTAAGCTTTCAGGCTGCAACATCATTATTGGCAAAGGCGGCATGACTTCGGCTGATTACCGGAAATTGTTCGTGCCACACGATGCCATTTATTTGACCACTGTCGGTTACGGGACTGGCGCCCTGCTGGGCCGCGGGATCACCAAGGTGGTTGATGTGCTGTGGAAGGAAGAACTGGGGTTGGCACAGGCGGTTTGGGTGCTCGATGTGGTACGGTTTGGACCATTTCTGGTTGAAAGCGACATGGCGGGAAACAGTCTTTTTGAGCGTGAGAATGCCAAAATTGCGGGCAATATAGCTGCACTTTATGAAGGCACGCGGCCGGCGACGCTGCGGCGTTATGGTGAGACCGACGATAAAACAGATGAGGTGATTTGAGCGGCCGGGAACGTGGGAGCGTCAGGTGGTTTTTTTGACAATCTGATATAAGATATATAAAGTTGACAAGGTGGGTCAGTCCCCTCTAGTCTTTCTTAGTCCAATGAAGTCGTGCGGTCTGAGCGATCGGAGCCGCGAAAAAGCAGGCTAAAAAACAGCGATGGGAGAATGAATATGCGGTTATTGCGCGGACTAGCTTTAGTATTGATATCAGGCTTCTTGCTTCTCACTGGCGGCACTGGCTGGGCGCGGGCAGAAACGGTCGCGATCGCCCAGCAATACGGTATTTCCTATCTGCCATTGACCATTATGCGTGTGCAAGATTTACTGGGTAAAGCCGGCAAGGCTGAGGGGATCGATATTACCACCAATTGGCTGACCTTTACCGGTGGCGCACCGATGAACGAAGCACTGATTTCAGGAAATCTTGATATTGCCTCCGGTGGTGTGGCGCCAATGCTGGTATTATGGGACCGCACGCGCGGGAACATGGATGTAAAGGCATTGGCAGCGCTGGGTTCGATGCCGCTATTCCTCAACACCTCCGATGCCAATGTGAAAACGATCAAGGATTTTACCGATAACGACCGGATTGCTCTGCCGGCTGTGAAAGTCTCCATCCAGGCTATTATTCTTGAAATGGCGGCGGCGCAGACATTCGGTGACGACAACTACAACAAGCTGAACGGCTTGACCGTTTCGATGTCACACCCCGATGGCTTGTCATCACTAATGAACGGCACTGCGGGGATCACGGCCCATTTTACCTCGGCACCGTTTCAGTACCAGGAATTGGCTGATCCGAAGATCCATAAAGTGCTGGACAGCTATCAAGTATTGGGCGGGCCGCACACGTTTAATGTGGTTTGGGCCAGCAAAAAGTTTGTCGATGGCAATCCAAAGGTCGTGAAAGCCTTCATGGTTGCGCTGCAGCAGGCGGTGAATTTTATAAATGCTCATCCAACCGAGGCGGCAAAAATTTATATCGCCGATGAAAAATCAAAATCTTCTGTGCAGTCGATTGTGAGCATGATCAAAGACCCGCAGAATGTCTGGACCACGAAACCACAGCGGATCATGGAATTTGCCAAATTCATGCAAAAGACGGGGCTGATCAAGCAGGTTCCGGCTACCACCAGCGACGTATTTTTCCAGTTTTCAAAATGAAGATTTTGTATTGCAGCTTACGTGATGGATGTTTGCGATGATCGGAGGCCAGTGTGTCTGATAAAGATGATCTCGTACTCGATGTCAGTGGTGTAACGCTGCAATATAAAACGCCGCAATATCTGGTAACGGCCACCTACCGGGTGAACCTTGAAGTGCACCAGAGCGATCGGTTTGTGCTTCTCGGTCCATCGGGTTGTGGAAAGTCAACATTGCTGAAGGCCATTGGCGGGTTCATGGAACCAGTCGAAGGGACGATTTCGTTACGTGGCCGCCCGGTGACAAAGCCAGGGCCGGACCGGATGATGGTCTTTCAGGAATTTGAGCAGTTGATGCCCTGGAAAACTGTTTTGGGAAATGTAAAGTTCCCCATGCTGGCCAGCGGGCGTTTCAAGGGCCGCGATGCGCATGAGCGGGCTTTGGCGGCGATTGACAAGGTTCGATTAACAAAATTCACTGACGTCTATCCGCACATGCTCTCAGGCGGCATGAAGATGCGTGTCGCCATCGCCCGGGCCATGGCGATGGAGCCGGATATTTTGCTGATGGATGAGCCTTTCGCGGCGCTGGATGCACTTACCCGCCGTAAGATGCAGGATGAATTGCTGGCGCTGTGGGAACAGGTTCGTTTCACCATGCTTTTTGTAACCCATTCCATTGAAGAGGCCATCGTGATCGGCTCACGTATCATGCTGCTCTCGCCGCATCCCGGTCGGGTACGGGCCGAATTGAATTCGCCCGGTCCGCATGGCGATGAAGCCGAGATTTCACATCTATCAAAGCATATTCATGACTTGTTATTTGGTCATGAGCTTTCGGCGCGACGCCCCGCGGGGGTAGCATGAATACCAATACGATGAAAAAAGACGCCTTGAAATTGCGCGTGAGGCCCGAGTTTGAGCGCGATTTGGTGGATGCCAGCACAATCGGGGCCGCAGAAATACCGCTAACACCCTTGCAGCGCTTGCGGAATAACACAGCTTTTCGCCGCGGTGCCATTTTGGTGATGATGGCGCTAATCTGGCAAGGCTACGCGCTATGGCTTAATAATCCTCTGTTATTCCCAACTTTCAGCGACACTGTGACGGTAATGGTGCGCGACTTCATCAACGGTGAGCTTCTGGGCCGGGTGATGACATCAATGAAAGTGCTGATCATTGGCTATGTGATCGGCGTTGCCTTGGCGGCTGTGCTCACCACGTTGGCGGTCGCTAGCCGTTTGGGTAGCGATGTGCTCGCAACCTTGACGGCGATGTTCAATCCGCTGCCGGCCATCGCGCTGCTGCCGCTGGCCCTTATCTGGTTTGGACTCGGCATGTGGTCGCTGGTGTTTGTGCTGGTGCATGGCGTGCTCTGGGCCATTGCGCTGAATACCAATTCAGGGTTTCGCTCGGTGCCGGAAACGTTGCGGATGAGCGGCCGCAATTACGGGCTGACTGGCGTGCGTTATGTTGTATTGATCCTCATCCCCGCGGCGTTTCCCTCGATCTTGACCGGATTGAAAATTGGCTGGGCATTTGCCTGGCGGACGCTGATCGCGGCGGAGCTGGTGTTTGGCGTATCTTCGCGCTCCGGCGGTCTGGGCTGGTATATTTTCGAGGCGCGCGAGGAGTTGAATACCTCCAGCGTGTTTGCGGGGTTGCTGACCGTGATTGTCATTGGTTTGCTGGTGGAATCGGTATTGTTCCGCGCCATCGAAGTCCGCACGGTGCAAAAATGGGGTATGCAGCGATAGCCCCGATATGAGCTTCGCGCTCCCCTATAATTTGCTGCTGGTCGTCTGGCTTGGAGCATTTTTTGGCGGGATCATTTCCGGCGCCAGCGGCTTCGGATTCGCGTTGATCGCGGCCTCTTTCTGGCTGCACCGGCTGACACCGGTTGAGACGACGGCTTTAATTACCGGGTGCAGTATTATCGTGAACGCCGGACTCATGTGGCCGATGCGCGCCTCTATCGAGCCGCGCCGGCTGGCACCTTTTGTGTTTGGCGGGTTGCTGGGCGTACCTGTAGGGGTTTGGGTGCTGTCGATTTTGAACGTCAGCGATTTTAAAATAATTCTCGGCACGTTGATGACATTGTTTGGGCTGTATGTTTTGTTCGTTAGGCGTCTGCCGGCTTTCGCGCGGGTGCCCCTGGCCGTTGATATTTCAGTTGGTGCCGCTGGCGGGATTCTCAGCGGGCTGGGCGGCTTCGCCGGAGTATTGCCGATGATCTGGACACAGTTGCGTGGCTGGCCGCGTGACACAGCGCGCGGAGTCTACCAGCCATTTGTTCTGGTTGTGCAGATTTTTACTTTAGCGCTTATCGTCGTATCGCAGATCGACAAAATGGCCTTGATGCTGATCATCGTTTCCGTTCCCCCCTTGGCCGCCGGAAGCTGGATCGGCTGGCAGCTTTATAGCCGGATGAACCACGAATTATTCCGCAAGGTGGTGGCTGCCGGCGTTATGGTGTCAGGGCTTACGCTGGTATTTTGAAAGTTAGGTCACTTCCGTGGCGTAGCTATAGTCGTTGGTTTTGCAATAGCTGATACGTAGTTCGGCTATTTTACCATTGACGTCACGAGCGACGCGAGCGATTTCCAGCAGCGGAAAATCCTTCGGAACATCCAAATGCTTCATTTCATCTCGGCCTGCCGGAACGGCGCGTAATGTTTCGCTGGCATTGGCAATCGTGATCCGGTAGCGCTCCTGATAAATCACATACATTTCGTCAACCATGTCGACGCCAGGCGTGACCGCGAGATCGGGCATCAAGACCACGGGAATGTAAACCCGTTCAAAAATGGCCGGATCATTACCAAAATACCGCACCCGCGTAATCACGTGCAGCATCTCGCCCACTGTGACCGCCAGCAGCCTGGCCAGTTCCTTGTTGGCTCGCATTTGTTTTTGCGATAACGGCCGGCTCACCGGTGTCAGCCGTTGATGCTCAGCGTCCACCATCCGGAAAAACTGGAACAAGGTCTGCTCACCGGTATGGCGCGCCACATAAGTGCCACGCCCCTGGCGGCGCACGATCAGTTTATCGGCCTCAAGCGCGATGAGAGCCTTGCGCACGGTCCCTTGGCTCACCTTGAACTCGGCGGCAAGCTGGAATTCGTTGGGAATCATTTCGCCCGGTTGCCAAAGCCCGGACCCAATGCGCTGCGTCATCAGCGCCTTGACCTGCGCATAGAGTGGCTGGAAGCTCATGCCGGCGTCGGGCTTATTTGCGGCTTCACTCATGTCATGTCAGGCTTCGGGTTACGGGCAGGTACGATAAATGTATCATACCCCTTATAGATAATATCTGACCTGTAACGGCAAGGGCTAATGGCGCTTTCGGCCCCGTTATGATCCCGCAAACCATGATTCCTGCACCTCCAGCCCCTCGCGGGCCGCTTTTTGCCGGTTGGCAAGGCGGCGCTCACCCGGCAAACGGGCATTTTTCTCCGCGGCAACGGCGGCGAACAGCCGCTCAATATGGCTCACTCCGAGGCCGAACAGGGCCGGATTTATGGCGATTATGAATTGGCCAGTGCCTGGGGGCGGGCCTTTGGCATCGAGAAACGATGAGGCTTCGAATGCAAAATGGCTGCCGGTCAGTCCGGCGGCCATGGCTTCCACCATCAGCGCCAGTGCCGCCCCTTTGGCGCCGCCCAGCGGCAGCATGGTGCCCGCCAGCGCGGCCTTGGCATTGGTGGTTGGGTTGCCGTCAACATCCAGCGCCCAGTCATCAGGGATAGCTTCGCCGCGCTGCGCTGCCGCCACCACGTTACCGCGTGCCACTTTCGAGAGCGACAAATCAATCACCACCGGCGGGTTATCAGGGCGCGGAAACGCACTGGCGATCGGGTTGGTGCCCATTAATGGCGTTTGCCCGCCCCAGGGCGCCATGGCGGCGGGGGCGTTGGCGAACATTATGGCGATCAGGCCGCGTTCGGCCAGGCGTTCCACCGCCAGCCCCATAGCGCCGCAATGGCCGGAGCGGGTGATGGCTACCGCAGCAATGCCTTGCGCGGCGGCTACTGGCACCAGCGCGTTGATGGCGAGGTCGATGGCGGGGTAGGCAAAACCGTTGGCGGCATCCACAATCAGGGCGGAAGGAGCGGTCTGGCTAAGGTTGGGAACGGCAAAACCATCAACCTTGCCGCAGTTGGCCTGCGCCGCGTAAGTGCCAAGCCGCAACAGCCCGTGCGTGCCCAGCCCGTCCGCTTGCGCCGACACCAAGGCCGTGGCAACCGATTTAGCATTGGCGGCGGAGATTTTATGCGCCACCAGCACAGCTTCAGCCTTGGCTTGCACCTCTGCGAGGGATAATATTTCCATTTAATCTATCCCAGTTTGAGGTCACGCAGCACGATGTCGGCAATCATGCTGGAAACCCGCACGTTGGATTCTGCCGTTACCCCGGCGATGTGCGGGGTGAGGATCAGATTATCGATACCTTGGAACAAAGCGCCATGCACGGTATCGAGCGGTTCATTCTCGAATACGTCGAGGGCGGCACCAGCAATTTGCCGGGCACGCAGGGAATCCGCCAGAGCCGCCTCATCCACCACGCCGCCGCGCGCTGCATTGATCAGGACGGCGTTCGGTTTCATCAAGGCCAGCGTTTCGCGGTTCACCAAATGCCGGGTCTCCGCCGATAACGGCACATGCAGGCTGATAACGTCACATGTTGCGAAAAGCTCGCTAAGTTCCAGCCGCTCGGCTGTTTGCCAGGCTGGGTGCGAGGCAGGCAAAAACGGATCAGCGGCGCTTATATGCATGCCCAACGCCGCCAGCCGCGCCGCTGCCTGCCGGGCGGTGCCGCCGAAACCAACCAGCCCGGCGCGCTTGCCGGCAATCTCGAGGCCGATCAACCGCTCACGCGGCCAGCTTCCCGCAGCCACGGCGGCGGTGTCGCGGTAGGCGCCGCGCAGCAGCATCATTGCCGTGCAAACTACATATTCGGCCACCGCCGCGTCATTGGCGCCGGTGGCCGGATATACGGCAATGTTGCGTGCCGCACAGGCTGCAAGGTCGATATTATCCAACCCAACACCGAGCCGCCCCACCAGTTGCAGTTTTGGACCGGCGTCCAGTAATGCCGCTCGTACTTGCGTGCGGTTGCGAACGATCAGCGCCCGCGCCGAGCCCAGGGCCGCCCGCAAATCATCCGGGCGGTCAACGAGGTCCGGTTCATACAGCACAGGCGTCTTTGCCTGCAGCCGATGCACCGAAGCCTCGTCCATGAACTCGGCGATAACAATATCCGCCATGATAATCTCAGGCGCTGCGATACAGCTTTGTCATGCTGAATTCGCGGTGCCCCAGCGCCTCGGCGGCGGTCAGGCGGCCATTGGCAGTCCGGCCGATATTATCGATCAACGCATCGCCGGCCTGATCGATTGTCATTTCCCGGCGCAGTACGCCGGACACATCAACATCGATATGCTCGGGCATGGTCCGCACCGTGCGCGGATTACCAGTGATTTTGATCACCGGCACGATAGGATTGCCGATCACGTTACCTTGGCCGGTCGGGAAGGTATGGATGACATAACCAGCGGCAGCCATTAACGTGACGCATTCAGCAGCAGCGGATGATGTGTCCATGTAATACAAGCCAGGCCCGCGTGCCGGGGCTTCAGCCGGCTGCAAGGCATCGAGGAACTTGCTGTTATGGCCAATCTTTTCAAGATTACCCAGGGCCTTTTCCTCAATGGTGGTCAAGCCGCCAAGGATATTGCCTTTGGTGGGCTGGCTGTCCGAGAGGTCATCGGTTTTGTGAGCTTCGATCACATCTTCCTGATAGGCCTTCCACATTTTATACCATTTTTCCTCGATCTCCGGGGAGATGGCCCGCTTGCGCGCCAGATGTTCACCGCCGGTGATTTCCGAGGTTTCACCAAACACGCCGTAAATACCGTGCGGGATGAGTTTATCATACATATTGCCAACCGCCGGGCAGGAGGCGAGGCCGGTGGTGGTATCGCTTTCACCGCATTTGGTGGAAATCCAAAGGTCTGAAACCGGCACCGGCTCGCGCTTCAGCTCAGAAGCCCATTGCACGAATTCCTTGGCCTTGCGCGAGGCGGAGGCAATGGTGTTGATGTCGCCATGCTGCTCGATCCAGAAACCTTCAACAGGTTTGCCGGTTTTGCGGATGCCGTCCACTACCCGGCCGGTCCATGATGGTTCGATCCCGATTACGATGACAGCAGCGACATTCGGGTTCGAGCCGGTGCCGATGAGGGTGCGGAAATGCACTTCCAAATCCTCGCCAAACTGCAAACGCCCGTAGGCGTGCGGAATGGCCATGGTGCCTTTGATATTGTTGGCGACTGCCTCGCAGGCGGCGTTCGACAAATCATCGAGCGGTAAAATCAAAACATGATTGCGTACGCCAACGCGGTTATTTTCGCGGCGCCAGCCGGTCAGGGTCATTTCATTCATCATACGCGCTCCGGTTACCAGCGTTTCGTTTTAAGATTTTGGGTGTGAACATGGCTGCCCTTACGGGTATCAGCCACCATTTTGCCGATATCTTCGCCATATTTAATTGCCGTATCCCCCGCTTTCAGGTCGCGCAGGGCCACTTTATGGCCGATCGGCACATCATCATTCACGGTCAGATGAAACGCTGTGTTGGTTTTGGTGATTACGCATAACATGTCAGTGCCGGCCTTGAGGTCTTCAACAACAACAACGCCGACATTGTCTTCTGGGTTATGAACTAAAAGCTGTGGTATGCTCATGGCAGGAGTATTCCTCTCTCTTTAAAATCCCGTGCTCCATAACTTATATAAGATAGCAATTTAATGTCAACCTCTACCTCTGATTACGGATATATTAGTCCACGGGAGCTATAATATTTACCGCTTGACACAAGTCTTATATAAGTTATATTAGTGGTTGTCGAGTATAAAATACAGGCTATCAAAAAGGCCGTGAATAAAATGCTAAATACCAGAGCTATAAACGGGAGATAATTAATGAGCCAAGAATATGTCATCCGCTCGATAAAGGATGTTACCGCCTTTATCGACAAGCATCCGGCGAGCCGGACTTCAATACTGATTGTTTTTATCGCCCTGGGCGGCGTTTTTGTCGATGCCTATGATTTCACCAGCCTGGGCATCGGCGTGGTTCAGCTTAAAGCGACGTTTAATATGACTCCCTTCGAGGTCGGTTCTATTACCGCGATGATGGCGTTCGGCGCTTTTTTTGGTGCTCTATGGGGCGGCTATTTCACCGACAAAGTCGGGCGCTTTAAAATGTTTTTGCTTGATCTGCTGTTCCTGGTGGTGGCGGCAATCGGTGCGGCTCTTGCGGTCAACCTTGTTATGCTACTGGCCTTCCGGTTCCTGATGGGCGTTGGCGTTGGCCTCGACTTTCCGGTAGCGCTCAGCTTTATCGCCGAGTTCGTGAGCGAGCGGCGCCGTGGCGGCAATCTTAATCTGTGGCAGGTCATGTGGTTTGTCGCCGCCTCCTGCACTGGCGTTGTGGTTCTGCCGTTTTACCTGGCGGGCTTTGGTAACGACCTTTGGCGTGTCGCCGTCGGGTTTGGTGCTGTGCCGGCACTAATTATTTTATTGCTGCGGTTCCGCTTCATGAATGAAAGCGCGCCTTGGGCGGCCCGTTACGTCGGGTTGGCTGAAGCGGCGCGGATATTACAACGCACCTATAAAGTTTCGGTCAAAGTTGATCCTGAAGCTCTGTCTCACGATCATGCAAAAGCGCAGAAGGTTGATTTCTTTGAAATCTTCAATTCAAAATACCGGTTGCGCACGTTGCTGATCTCGGTCATCTGCATGACGCAGAGCATGGAATATTTTGCGGTGGGATTTAATCTTCCCACCATCTCTTCGAATCTATTCGGCAAAGATTTTATCTATGCCATCATGGGCGCGATCTGCTTCAACCTGTTTGGTATCGCCGGCGGTGGCCTTGGGGCTCTCGTTACCAAGCGTCTTGGTGTCCGCCATATCGCTATTTTGGGATATACGCTGGTAATTACATCGTTGTTGCTGTTCTATTTTGGCGGGCCTAACTTGCCTTTGACGGTATCGGCCTTGCTGATCGGGATGTTCATCTTCGGTCATTCATTTGGCCCTGGTGCGCAGGGCATGACGATGGCGGCGTTGTCGTTTCCGACACGGGTACGTGGTGTGGGTACGGGCTGGGGGCAAAGCATGGTGCGCATTGGCAGCATCATGGGCTTTTACTTCTTCCCGCTGCTGGTCGCGGCCATCGGGTTCCGTTCAATGATGCTGGCGTTGGTGTTGGTACCGCTGGCTGGGTTGATTACCGCGTTATTGATCCATTGGGAGCCGGTCGGCCATGATCCCGATGTCTCAGACGAGGCGATTTTGTACATGACCCCTGATGTTGAGGAAGTTTCCGTACCATGATTTACTTGAAAAAAGCGGCCAAAACGGCGGAGACACAAACAGGTACCGCCCGTGAGGTCGCCTCTGAAATGATTGCGGCAATTGAAGCGGGCGGTGCAGAAGCCGTTGTGAAGTTTGCCCGCGATCTCGATCATTGGAATGGTCCGATCATCATGGATCAGCACGACATCGCCAAGCGGACTGCGAGCGTTGATGCTCGCACCCGCAAGGATATCGAGCAAGCTGTCTCGAACGTCCGGCGTTTTGCCAAGGCGCAACGCGATTCGGTCAGTGACTTCAGTCTCGAAATTCTGCCCGGCCTGACCGCCGGGCAGAAGATGGTGCCGTGCCAGGTGGCGGGTTGTTACGTGCCCACTGGCCGCTATGCGCATATCGCCTCGGCCTATATGTCAGTGGCCACAGCCAAAGCTGCCGGTGTGAAAACGGTCATCGCGTGCTCAGCACCGTTTCGCGGTGAGGCGGTGCATCCTAGTGTGCTGTATGCCATGCAGGTAGCGGGTGCGGATATCATCATGACATTGGGCGGCGTGCAGGCGATCGCCACCATGGCATTTGGGCTATTCACCGGTAAACCTGCTGACATTGTTGTGGGCCCTGGCAACAAGTTTGTCGCCGAGGCCAAGCGCATGTTGTTTGGTAAGGTTGGGATCGACGTGTTCGCTGGCCCTTCGGAAGTGGCGGTGATCGCCGATGATACCGCCGATGCGCAAATCATCGCGGCTGATTTGGTCGGCCAGGCCGAGCATGGGCATGAGAGTCCGGCCTGGCTCTTCACCACCTCGCGCAAAGTGGCAGAGGCGGTACAGACGCTGGTACCGGCGTTGATCGAAACCTTGCCACCGACCGCGCGGGATGCCGCCGGTGCGGCGTGGCGCGATTACGGCGAGATTATTCTATGTGAGAGCCGTGAGGAGATGGTGCAAATCTCGGATCAATATGCCAGCGAACATCTGGAGGTTCATTGTCAGGATGTTGATTGGTGGCTCGCCAATCTTTCCAATTACGGCTCGCTGTTCCTGGGTGAGGAAACCACGGTGGCCTATGGCGATAAGGCGTCCGGGCCAAATCATATTCTGCCCACCAAATTTGCCGCGCGTTATTCAGCCGGATTATCGGTGCATAAATTCCTCAAGCCTCTCACTTGGCAACGGATGAACCGGCAGGCCAGTCTGGGCGTCGGTGAAATCACTGCCCGTATATCCCGTCTTGAAGGCATGGAGGCCCATGCGCGGTCGGCTGATATTAGGATAAAAAAATATGCTCCTGGCAGCAATGCCGACCTCGGCGTGCCTGTGACAGTTTGAAGCATGACGCATCGTCTTGATGATTTATTCAACCTCGATGGTCGTCATGCGCTCGTAACGGGTGGCAGTAGCGGCATTGGTTTGGCCATCGCAGAAGCTCTCGGGCGGCAAGGTGCATCCATTACCCTGGTTGCACGGAGGGAGGCCGAACTGCTAGCCGCCGCTGCACGGTTGCGCGGCCTTGGTATCACGGCTGATTTCATAGCGGCAGATTTAGTTAAATATGAGGGACCGGATGCAGTTTCTGACGTTATAAAAACGCCGGTGGATATTATGGTAAATGCGGCCGGCATGAATTTGCGCCAACCGTTTGAATCGGTAACGCTGGAGGCGTTTGATGAACACATGGCGGTGCATCTTCGCGCGCCGTTCCGGCTTGTGCAGCGTCTGGCCCCCGCCATGGCGAAGCGGAACTATGGCCGCGTGATCATGATCGGCTCATTGCAATCATACCGCGCTTTCCCCAACTCGGCGCCCTACGGTGCGGCCAAAGGGGGTGTGATACAATTAACCCGTGCCATCGCCGAGCAATGGTCACGTCACGGTATTACCTGCAATGCCATTGTGCCGGGATTTTTCCGCACAGGCTTGACCGAAGCCGTGTTCAAGGATGAAGCGATCGCGGCACGCAATGCGGCTCAAACTGCCATTGGCCGCAACGGTGAACTGGAAGATTTGTTCGGCACCGCGATTTTTTTAGCGTCAGCCGCATCGGCCTATGTGACAGGTCAGATATTGCCGGTGGATGGCGGATTTTCTGCCAAGTAAAGGAGGCGTCATGAAAGCGCTGATGTATCTTGCCCCAGGGGCATTGGAATACCGCGAAGTGCCGATCCCCGTAGCAGGGTCCGGCGAACTTTTGGTGAAGGTTGAGGCGGTCGGCATTTGCGGCTCGGACATGCATGCCTACCATGGCCACGACGACCGCCGCCCGCCGCCGCTGGTGCTGGGCCATGAAGCCGCGGGCGTGATTGCCGAAGGCCCGCGCCGCGGCCAGCGTGTAACCATAAATCCGCTGGTGACATGTGGACATTGCGAATTCTGTATTGCGGGTGACACGCATCTCTGCGAGCAGCGGCAGATCATCTCAATGCCGCCACGGCCCGGCGCATTTGGTGATTATGTCACGATACCAGAACGTAATGTCGTGATGATCCCTGATGCGATGCCGTTCAATGTCGCGGCGCTGGCGGAACCTTTGGCAGTTTCCTGGCATGCCGTGCGCATTGGGGTGGAATTGTTGCGGCGGCCCTTGGCGGTTGCTTCCTGTTGCGTGCTGGGAGGCGGGGCGATTGGGCTCGGCGCGGCCCTGGTGCTGCGCCGCTTTGGTGCCCATGATATTCATTTGGGTGAGCCGAATGAAAAACGCCGCGCCACTGCGGCGGCGGCGCTGACATTGAACGCTTATGCGCCAGGCAGCCATGATGAGCCACCGGCAGCCTCGGTTGATTTTGTGATTGATGCTGTGGGCGCCAAGGCTACCCGCGAGGCGGCCAGCCGTCTGGTCAAGCCGGGCGGCGTCATCGTTCATGCCGGTTTGCTGCCGGGGCAGGAGGGTTTTGATGTCCGTAGGATCACTTTGCAAGAAGTCACAGTGCGTGGAACCTATTGCTACACCCAGGGTGATTTCCGCGACGTTGTCGACACACTTGCAGTCAATGGCTTTGGCGACCTCAACTGGGTGGCACAGATGCAGTTGAGCGCGGGTGCGCAGGCGTTTGCTGCCATCGATCAGGGCGAACTAGCCGCTGCCAAGATTATTTTAATTCCTTGATCTCGCTGCATCGGTCTCGCTAACAAGCGGCTTGACTTTCCCGGCGTGTCGAAGCTACCTTAATCAAAACTAAAGTTCGATATACGTACAAAAATAAAATACGGGAAAGCAACGATGGTCAAGCTTGCGATAACACGCAGGAATAGTCTTCAATTCGCCGGCGCTGTGACAGCCAGCAGTTATCTCGGGATTAGGCGCGCTGCGGCGGCAGACCCTTATCCGAGCGCTACGATCAATTTTGTTATTCCCTTTGGTCCAGGCGGAACATTTGATGCTTATGGCCGTGAGTTCTCGATGCTTCTTACAAAGTCGCTGGGCGTCAATGTGGAGCCAATCAATGACCCAGGCGCCGGCGGTATGGAGGCCATTGTGGCGCTGTTCCATGAGAAACCGGATGGCTATACCTTCAGCCTGGCGGATGTTCCTGGAACTCAGATTCGTAAAACCGAGCCTGGAGAGCCGTTAAAAAATCTCACCTGGGTCGCCAATCTCGGTCGCGACGCCTTTGGCCTCGCTGTCGGCGCTGATTCGCCGATTAAAAACCTAGCCGACCTGCAAGCCATTTCGGCAAAGCGGCCGATCAAATTTGCGGCTACCGGCGTTGATTCAGCCTATGTGGCAACTAAAATTTTCCTGGCAGCGCTGGGACTGCGTTCGGAATTTATTACCGGCTATGAAAGCTCAGTGAATTCTTCCATTGCAGCAAAACGCGGCGATGTTGACGCCGTGGTTTTTTCACAGACAGCCATTACCAAAATGCAAAAATCGGGAATTTTGAAGCTGATTTTTGTGTTCCAAAATGAATCCCCATCAGCCGATGTTGAAAATGCGCTCTCGGCAAATCAGCCCGATCTGGGTAAAGTGTTTGCCTGGCGTACGGTAGTGGCGCCACCAGGACTGCCGCCTAGTGTGACGGCAAAATTATCCAGCGCCTTGGTGGCTGCCGCAAAAACAAATGAAGCCAAAGCTTGGGCTGACAAAATCAAGGCCACCCTATATCCACTCGACCATGCGCAAACCTTAAAAATGCTGGCCGAGCAAGATGTGATCTTGAAGAAATGGCATAGCGTTTTTTAATCCGGCAGCC
This sequence comes from Acidocella sp., assembly GCA_031291755.1. Lineage (GTDB taxonomy): Bacteria > Pseudomonadota > Alphaproteobacteria > Acetobacterales > Acetobacteraceae > Acidocella. The sequence continues at coordinate 301,108 of JARLIK010000019.1, forward strand.
GAAATTTCTAATGTGCAAACGGACTTACGAAACGTCCCATAATCTCACGGTCTGATCATCGCTGGCAGATGCCAGCGTGTTGCCGTCCGGCGAATAGGCCACACAGAAAACCTTGCCGGTATGGCCGGTCAAGGTACTGGCCACCGTCCCGCTGCTGATATTCCAAAGCTTAATGGTGAAATCATCGCTGCCGGATGCTAGGGTGGTTCCGTCCGGTGAAAACACCACTGACTCAACCACTTTGGTATGTCCGCTCAAGGTGCGAATTTGATTGCCGCTGGCAATATCCCAAAGCGTGATGTTGGTATTGCTGCTGCCGGTGGCGAGGGTTTTGCCATCCCGTGAAATCGCCACCGAGTTGATATCCGAGGTGTCGACCGAGACGCTGCGGGTCCGGCTGGCTGAAGCCACGTCCCACAGCGTGGCCGAACCGCCGACACTGCCGGAGGCCAGCACACTGCCGTCAGGTGAAAATGTCACCGCCAGAACCCGGTTTGCGTCGGATGTCATGATATGGGTAAGGGCACCATCCAGCGTCCAGAGTTTGACATTGCCATCAAAGCCACCCGAGGCGAGCGGACCAGAGGCCGAGCCGAAAGCCACATACATCACCGAGTTGGTATTGCCGGTGATGTTAACGATTAAGCTGCCGTCTGAGACATTCCAAAGCCGGATGGTCTTGTCGCTGCCGCACGACGCCAGCGGCCCGCCGCCGGGGCAGAAAGCCACGGACTGCACGGTGTCGGTGTGACCGGTAAGGGTTCGTATCGGGTCTCCGCTGGCCGGGTCCCATAGCCGGACGGTCTTATCGCTGCCGCCCGAAGCCAGCGTGTGGCCGTCCGATGAAAACGCCACGGCTGCCACGCTGCCGGTATGGCCGGTCAATATCCGTGGGAGGCTCGGGCCATGGTGCCGCAGAAGGAGAAAGCCGCCGCCGGCCGCCGCTGCCCCAACGCCGGCTGCAGCAATCAGCAGCCCTCGCCGGCTCGGCTTCGGTTGTGCGGCCTCCTTGAAACTTGTGTTGTCGTGGAAGCGGTCATCGACCGGGACAGAACGCGGGGTTGCATCCACAGGCGATTGCAATGCCTCAGTTAGCTTGGGAGCAGGCTGACCGATTTGAGTCTCAAGATGCGACATTTCAGTCACCGGCTCGAGGATCGTAATCGGCGATTTCGGAGGGGCAACTGGTTTGGGTGGATCAACGGGCCGCGGTGCGTCAACCGGCGGCGGTTCGGCATGCTTTATACTGGGCGGCGCAACGACCGGCGGCGCTTCCGGTGTCTCTTCATGCAAGGGCGCTGCGTCAGTCCGGGCCGGCCCGTTCAAAACCCGCTGCAATACCTCGACCAGATACTGCAGATGCCGCTCCATCGGCTCCGTAAAGGCATCGAGCCAATGCGGCATTGAGAGGAAGAATTCCAGCGATTTGGTGGGTTCCACATCCTCAATCCGCAGCGGAATGATGGGGATACCTAAATGAACAGCGCGTTCAACCTCGCGCTTGACCTGCGGCGAGGCATTGGCCCAGGCCGAAAACACCAGCACCATGGCGTGTGCGCTGGCCAGCGCCTCAATGATGGATTCGCCCCAGTCGGCAGAGGGCAAAATATCCCGTGGGGCGATCCAACAGCGGATAAGGTTGGCTTCCAGCACGGCGCAAACCGCATCCGCCACTGGTTTGTCCTGCTTTGAGTAGCTTATGAAGACATCATGGGCCATAGCATAGAGGTAACATTAAAACGCATTGAAGGAAAAAGAATTTCTGCCGCCAAATGTAACAAACTGCCGGTCAGGCATGGGCGGCCGGGCTGTTAAACGGAAACCGCAGCTTTAGCTGGTTGCGGCCATCCAGGCGGGCATAGGAAATATCCGGGCAGTAACGTTTCAGCAGCTTCATCCCCAGCCCGCCCACCTCGGCCTCGGCCAGGCTGGCCGGCTGGGGCTTCTCAGCGACTGACAGCGGATCGAATTCCGGCCCGGAATCCTCAATCACCAGCTCTGCGACGGCTTGCATCGCCGACAGCCGGACCTCGATTTTATCCGCGCTGCCGGGGGCGTAGGCGTGCATGGCCACGTTCATGACGGCTTCTTCAGCCGCTACCTGCATCTTTTGCACCAGCGGTTTCGGCAGCCCTAGTTTCGCCGCAGCGTCTTCAAACCAGGGGTAAAGCCGCGATAAATCCGCTAATGCATTGGTAATACGCAAAATTTCCGGCGCGGCCCCCGGTTCGGACATCAAGCTATCAGGCGGCAGGGCTGACCGCCGCAATCGCAGCAGCTTCATCGGTATAAATGGCGATCAGCTCATCGATACCGCTGGTGGTGATCACTTCCTCGACCGCCGGTTGTGGTGAGAGCAGGGCCACCTTGCCGCCTTTGCTCATAATCGCCTTGCCGCTCAACACGATGCTGCGCAGGCCCAGCGAGGCCATGAAATCGACGCCCGAGAGGTCGATCACAACATTACGGCGTGACCCACCGACAATGCTCATCGGCATATCGATGGCGGCGGCTCCGGCAATGTCGATACGGCCGGTGATGACAACTTTGGTAATTCCGCCTGCGAGATCTTCAATAACGATTGGCATAAATAACTCTCCCTAAGCCGCCGGCCGGTCTCCGGCCTGTCTGTTCCGATTAATGACAGAGGCGCAATGGGCTTACAAGGGAGCTAATTGACCTTAGTATTCCCGGCAAATGAGCATTACATGACATTTTCGTGGCAGAATTGTTTCCGGGTCAGAAATCGGATTAGAAGTACCCATGGAACAAGATGACGATAGTGCAGAACAAACCGTCGTTGGCCGGAGCATTATCGCCCCGGCCCCGGTTGCGGAATTTGGGCATTTTCTGAGCTTCACTATCAATGACGTGCTTTCGCGGGTGCAAATTGCCCCAGGCGGCGCCACCATCGGCAGAACCGCGCCGGCGGAGGTAGTCATTGCCAGCCCCGAGGTATCGCGCCGCCATTGCCGCATTGAAATTCAAGGCGATTACGCAATTCTAACTGACCTGGGCTCCACCAACGGCACCCGCATTGATGGGGTCCGGCTGGAGCGCTCTACCCGGCTGCTGAGCGGGGCGCAATTCACCTTGGGCTCGTTCGTGGTGCGTTATGAGCGCCGCGATTCCCGCGAAGTGGCAGACGAGGCCGAGTTGAGCGCCGATCTGAAACGTGCCGAGGATTATGTCCGCGCCATTTTGCCGCAACCCATCACCGAAGGGCCGATCAAGACTGAGTGGTGCTTCATTCCGTCCACCAAGCTGGGCGGCGATGCGTTTGGCTATCAATATCTCGACGAGTCGACCTTCACGGGTTTTTTACTCGACGTCTCTGGCCACGGTATCGGTTCGGCCATGCACGCCGCTAACGTCGCCAACACGTTACGGCGCCGTGCCCTGCCAGGGGTGGATTTCCACGACCCGGCAAAAGTGGCGGCAGGGGTCAATGAGGTGTTCCCGATGGAGGAGCATAACGGCCTCATGTTCTCGCTTTGGTGCTTCTCCTATGATCTTCCTTCCCGGCAACTGACTTTCTGCGCCGCTGGGCATCATCCGTCATTTCTGGTGACCCCGGAAGCACCGGAGCCCGCCAATCTATGGCAGCGCAGCCCGGTGATCGGCATGCTGCCGTTCGGCAAATGGGCGAACGGTACCGCACAAATGCCGCCAGGTGCCAAACTGTTCGTGTTTAGTGACGGCGCGTTTGAAATTGTGACCGCTGACGGTGATCAATGGAGCATGGAGAATTTGCGCAACATCCTCATGCAGCCTGAAATATCCGGGCTGGATGAGCCGCAGCGCCTGTTCAAGGCGGTGCGGGCAGCGGCCCGGCCGGGGCCGCTCGATGATGATTTTTCTGTGATGATGGTAACATTCGAATAGATATTTGCCGTCCGGCTTGTTTCTGGCTGCTGATTTTGCTTAACAACGCCTAAGCGGCCCAAAGAGAGTCATCGCGTAAAGGACAGACTTTGCATCGATTTGCGGCGACCGGCCGGGTTCATTCCTAGTGACAAATGTCAGCGTGATTGCCCCTCTGTTGGGCGGGCTGGGGATGTTTTTCATCGGTGTGCGTTCGCTTTCCGTCAATCTGGTGCCGCTGGTCGGCCACCGGGCTCGCAGCAGCTTTGCCAAAGCATTGCGCGGGCCAGCCAGTAGCGCGGTTGGCGGGGTGGTTGCCGGGTTGCTCACGCAAAGTTCTACAGCGGTTTCCTGGATCATTCTGGGTTTGATAAGGGCTGGTATGCCGCCCACCATATGGGTGCTGCTGGCACCCGCCTGGTCGAACGTCGGCACCGCCTTGCTGCCCATTCTGGTGGCGATCAACCTAGCTACCTCGGCCAGCTATGTTATCGGGCTGGTGGGGTTTGCCACCTACTTCAAGCTCGACAGCACGGACCGCCGCCGCAATTTGATGGACGCGGCCTTCGGCGCCGCCTTGCTGATGTTTGGCATGCAGGTTGTCTCCAACTCGGTCGACCCGGTGCGTGAAGCCATGACCGCCAATGGCGACTTGGCGTTCATCCTAGGTTCACCGATTCTGCTAATCGTCATTGGCGCCATCTTGTCGCTGGTCACGCAATCATCCTCGGTCGCTGCCGCCATCGCCGTGGCCGGCGTCAATAACGGAATGCTGACGGTTCCTGCCTCGTTACCGTTGATCGCCGCCGCGAATGCCGCAGGTATTTTGAATAATCTGCTGAAGTTACGCGGTGAAACCTCTGCAGGCCGGATGATATTCGGCCTGCAGGTGGTTCAGAAGGCTGCCGGGTCATTGCTGCTGGTGGCGATAGCCATCTGGGCAGCCTGGCGGCCGGAGCAGGCCACGGCAGTCTCGGCGTTGACCTCAAAGCACGCCAGCGGGCAGATCGCCGTCATCTTTACCTTGACGCAAGTCTTCGGCGCCTTCCTGGCCAGCGCGACCGGCAAACCATTTGCCTTGTTGATGGCCAGGTGGAAGCCGGTCACCGAAAGCGAGACTTTGGCGCAGCCGGTGTTTCTGCTGCGCGAGGCGCTGGCGGACCCGCCGGTGGCGCTCGATCTGGCACTGCGTGAATTATCCCGCCTGTCGGCCCGGCTGCCGATGTTGCTCGACCGCGTCAGGGAGAATGCCGAGGCCAGCGGCCCACCGGCCAACGCTTTGCGGGCCGCCGGGACGCAACTGGCTGATGTTATCAAAGGCTATTTGATCAATCTGTTGGACCAGCATCCCAACCGCAATCAGGTAGCGGCCGCTCTGCTGTTGGAAAATGCCACGGGTAATCTGGGGGCGCTGCATGAGGCGCTGGCCGAGTTGGCCGCTGCCGTGCCAGAGGCAGCGGCATTGCCGGCAGCGGGAAGGCTGGTCGAATCATTACACGTGCTGATGGGATTTGTGGCTGACCATGCCGCCAGTTTTGGCGTTGACGATGCAACCTTCGTGTTGCGGCTGCTCGGTGATCGAAACGCCATGATGGCGGACCTCCGGCAAAAGCTCGCCAACGGCGAAACCGCATCGGCAGCCCATGATGCGTTATTCCGGATGACGATACTATTCGAGCGGGCGGTCTGGCTGGCGCGGCGGCTGGTGACTGATTTGAGCCAGGCGCAACAGGTGCTGGCAGCCTGAGAGGGCGTGATTCACTGTTTCATTTTCGCGTTAATTATGTTAGACGCTGGGCAGTTTTGGGAGTTATTGTCATGAATAAACCAATGATTTCGTTGTTGCTGCTGGGCGGCGTTATGGCGGGCTTGGTGGTTGCTGGTTCCGCGCATGCGCAAAGCAGCCCGTCGGCCGATCAGATTATCAATTCCTTGAAGCCTACCGGCACGGTGGGTGACACCACCCGCGGCATCAAGCCGCTGGCCCCGGGCGGCACGGGCAGCCCATCTGCCCCGATGGGCACCATGGCGGCGGCGCATCCCGGTGGCCCGACCGGCATCCGCACCGCGACCTCGGCACCAACCGCTAACCTGAATGTCGAGTTCCGCCCCGGTTCTGCGGATTTGACGCCGCAGGCGATCGTGGTGCTCAACCATCTCGGTCAGGCGCTGACCAGTGCGCAGCTTTCGTCTTATCATTTCAAGATCGTTGGCCACACCGACACCACCGGCAATGCCGCCAGCAATCTCACCCTGTCGCAGCAGCGTGCCGCGGCGGTGAAGAATTATCTCGCCACTAAGTTCAACGTGCCGGCTGACAAGTTGCAGGCTACCGGTGATGGCGAGGCCGATCTTTTGGTTCCGACCCCGCCTAACACGCCGGAGCTGCGAAACCGCCGGGTGGAAATCGTCAATATCGGCCAATAGCACCTAAAGCTCGCCTAAATGCAGTATGACGGGCTGGATCCGGACCAGAGAATCCGGATCCTCCCGCAGCCCAAGCGAAACAAAACCGGACTTTGGGTCGCGTTGGGAGGCGCTCTGGCTTTCATCTGCGTCATTCTGCTGGCCGGTGGGGCTTGGTTTATGTTTGGCCGCTCCCCCCCTCCCATCCCGATTGATACTGAGACCGAGGCGCAGATCGACGCCACCCAGCCGTGCGACACAAAAGTCTCGCGCTTCGCGCCCGACCCTGAAATTGTGGTGCTGGATTTTCCGAACCTCACGATCCAGGGTCTGATGCTCGACCGGGTGGCGGCGTTGATTGAAAAAGCCCATCTGCCGCGTAATCAGGTACTCGACGATGTTGACCTCCGTGAGGCCATCTATAATTGCGGCGATACGATCGAGAGCTATTACTACGGCCATGACTATAAAGCCGCAGACCTCGCCAGGTTCTTCCAACTGGCGGCGCAGCAGAACATTACGCTGAACGCCAATGAGCTATGGCTTAAGCAATTGCTCAATCAGCTTGGCTGGCTGGACCCCGGTGCCGTAGGAGCATTGATCACACTGCCGGCCGCCCGGCCTCCCGTTACCGAGGCGATGCGTGCCGTGATTTTGCATCATGAAATTTCGCATGGCGCGTTTTTTACCATTCCCGCTTACGAGGCTTATGCCGAGTCATTCTGGGATAGCCTGACCGATGCGGACCGCGCTGCTTTCACCAGTTTTCTGGGCACCGAAGGCTATGACACCAACAACACCAATTTGATGCTAAACGAAACGCAGGCGTATTTGGTGTTCACCCCTGATCCGCAGTTCTTCAGCGCCAAGGCAGTGGGAATGTCACAGGCGCAGCTTGATACGCTGCGTGACGGTTATATCGCCAACATGCCGAATTTCTGGCTGACCCCAATGGCCACCGAAACCTTGCCACTGGGTCCAACGCCGAAAAGCTGCAATACCAATTGAGCCAGGGTTATTGTTTTGGTTGGGTAATTACCTGAATCGCTGCCACCGAGAGATTCTGGCCTGAAGATGCGGCGTTTTGCAATGCTGCGCGCAAGGCCGGCAAATAATCGCTGGCATTTTCATCCTGCGGACGGCGCACCGAAAACAACGGTGATGAGGAGGCAATCGAGATCACCAGATCGGTGCCATAGGGTGCGCTCACCTGCCAACTGGCACCGCCTTTGGTAGGATCGCCGAGAACCTTGATGCTATCAGCAGGCTGCAACTTTAGGGCGTCGGTCGGGGTGGGATATAGGTGAAACACCGTGCCATCGCCGGAGAAATAATCAGTCTCCAGATAACCCGCATATTTTGGCATCATATTATCGACGGTGATCAGGTCGCCATCATGTAAAACCGTGGCACCACCATCCAGGCTGACTTTCAATTGCATGCCCGGTTTGCCGAAGAAATCATGATAGGGGCGGATCGCGTTCAGCGCATCGCAGTATGGGCCGTCGACCGTCTGCACCGATGATGCTGGGACAATATTCGGCGGCAGTGAATTGATCGCCGCCGTCAGGGCAGCCTGCGGGGCGCCGGCACCCGCAAGGCCGGTGAGGCTCGGCTGGGTGCCGCCATCAGTGCCGTTGAGGAACGTGCAGGGCAGCGAGGCAAGCGTGCCGGATAATATTGACTGGCGCTGTGCAGCCGTCATCGCCGGGGCTGCGGCTGGTATCGTGGCAGGGGGCGCACTGACCACTGCGACGGGTGGGGCCGGTGTGTGGCTGGTCATAAAATATGCCGCCATGCCAGCCGCCAGCAGGCCACCAGCGCCGATGCCGCCCAACAACGCGACTGGCAGCGGCTTCTTAGACGGCGCTGGCTTGCTGGCAGTCTGGCCGGAGCCCGACACCGGCTTGGCCGCCGCTGCTTGCGCCGTCATCGGAATGGTGCGTGTACCGGCCACAATGGTTGCATCATCATCACTGGCGTCTTCGGCGATCATGCCAAGCCCCGCCGCCACCTTATTCTCGAAAGCATCCCGCAGGGCGCGGGCAAATTCGCCCGCCGAGCCAAACCGTTCCTGCGGCCGCTTCGCCATCGCCCGTTGCACAACCGAATCAAATGCCTGCGGCACATTAACCGATAGCGCTGATGGCGGTGGTGGCTCGCTGTTCAGCACCTTGTGCATGATGGCGGTCAGCCCGCCCTCGAACGGTTTTTCGCCGGTGAGAAGCTGGTAGAGCATCACGCCGGCGGAATAAATATCGGTGCGCAGGTCAACCGTCTGTCCCATGAATTGCTCGGGCGACATATAGGAGGGTGTACCCAGCATAGTCCCCGCCTGTGTCATGCTGCTGCTCTCGATCCGCGCGATGCCGAAATCCGCGATTTTTACTTCACCGGCCTTGGTCAGCATGATGTTGGCGGGCTTGATGTCACGGTGGATCACCCCGCGCTCATGGCTGAACTGCAGCCCTGCCAGCAGCCCCTCCATGATCCGCACAATCTCGCTGGTCTCGAAACGTTCCTTTTTGTCGAGCACATGCTTCAGCGTGGTGCCGTCGACAAATTCCATGACGATGTAAGCCAGCTCCGGCGTCTCGCCGTAATCGAACACGCCGACTATGTTAGGGTGGCTTAACCTTCCGGCAGCCTGCGCCTCGCGCTTGAAACGGGCCAGCTCCTCCTGCGCTTCGGCATCGCCCGCGTCGGGCAGACGAACGGTTTTAATCGCCAGGCGCCGGGCGATGATCGGGTCGAACCCCTCATACACCGTGCCCATCGCACCTTTGCCTAGAATCTGCAGGAGTTCGTATTTACCTAAATATTCGGCCATGAGGGTTTATAGTCCGGGCTTTGGGGAATCGGAAAGGGCCGAGAGCTTGGAATTTCCGATCGCCCCGCCGTCCCCGATGACGGCAAAAGCGGCCCAGAAGAACGGGTCGGCGATATTCGCAGCCATCCCGTGTCCGGCGTTATCAATCAGCGCCAGTTGAGCCGCCCGCAAACTGCCGGCCACCCCGCCATCGGCGCCACTATGCAGCCGGTTCAGCGTATCCGCCACCAGATATGCTGAGACCTGATCGTTCACCGACCATTGCGTCACCATCATCGCCCGCGCCCCGGCGTAGAAGAAGCTGCGCGCTAAGCCTGAAAGCGCTTCACCACCCTCCGCGCCGCCGCCGGTATTGCAGGCCGAGAGAATGACGAGGTTGGCATCCAGATGCAGATTGGTGACATCGCCGGTGTTCAAAAGCGCCTGATCCGCTGAATGGGCATTGGCAGGGGCGGAGGTCACGATGGCGGGCTGGTTTTGGCAGGGCAGGTCGGTCGGCAACAGCGCATGTGTGGCAAAATGCAGAATTTGGAAATCCTTTAAATCCGCGGCTTCAACTTTTGGCACGGTGAAGTCAGACCCGAGTAATTCATCGGCGGGTGAAGCGCCAAAAATTGCAGCGCCTGCTTTCAACTCAAGCGTTGCGTAGGGCAAGTGCGGCAGCCCGGCGAATTCGGCGGCACTATCACCGCAACTGGCGGTGTTATAAGTGGCTTGTGCCTGCGACAGCGTCACGGGTTGGAAATCTCCGAAGCCAAACCAAGGATTTTTCGCAGCCGATGTACCCTCGATTTTGCGCAGTGAGACAAAGTTGGACGCTGCCGGCACGTAGGACAGATTGGTTTCGCGTACCAGCCACGGTGCTCCGGCCAGATTATCCGGGCTGGCGGGGCCGGTTGGCAGTAAGGCAAATGGCAAGGCCATCAACGCGCCGGAAGGCGCAATCACCAACTCATGCACCTGCGCCATATCGGCCCCAAACGGTGCCAGCGTGAGTTGATAGATTTTGCTGGCATCCGCCATGTCGTAGGGCGGCAAACCGCTTGGTGCCGGCTCGATGCTGTTGAGTACCGACTTGACCAATTGCGTCATCCCGGCATCAGAAATATCGCTGCTCGCCACTTGAATTTTACCGTTCTGCATCAGGAACAGCCAGGTCCGGCTAGGGGTTGCGGTGATGCCCAAAAACCCTTCATCCGGACGCAAGGCTTTCAACACATCCTGAGCCGAAACCACCTGCTGCACCAACTGCCCGAAATTCGGTGCCGCTGCCTGCACGGCCTGGTTATCCGCTTGTAAATTTCTATTGGCCGCAGCGATCTGTTTATCGATATCAGCTAAAGTTTCCCCCGGCGTTGCCGATGCCGCTGCCCCCGGTGCCTTTACGAACCGGTCGCGCTCTTCATACAATGACGCCAGCTTCGCCTGATCATCCTGCTGTGCCCGGATCGCTGCAGCAACTCTCGGGTTTGACGAACTGCTGGAAAGCCGAGCCGCGGCTTCGCCAATTTCCCGCGCCGTCACGCTGCCCTGCGCCAGCTCGGCGGCCTCGAACATCTCGCCGTGCAATGTTTGCGCATTCGCGGGGTCCACCTTGGCCGCATCGGCAAATACATCCAGGCAGGGACCGATCAATGCCGCCGAGCTGCCGCGCTGCAAGGTTTTCAATAAAGCCACACCGTTCCTGCAAGATTGCAAGGCGGTTATTTGATCGCCTTGGGCGTGCTGAGCGCCGCCTTGAAGCAGATCGGTCTCGGCCACCGGGAACGAACCCGGCAGCGCGGCAGAAAAATTATCGCTGGCGGCGGCCAGCAGCGTGATTGCACTACCGGTCTTACCAGAGTTTGCGGCCAGATTAGCGTTGGTCCGGTCCAGCCGGGCGCCCAGCAGCTCAGGGTCCAGATCATTGGCATTGGCGATTTGTTCGGAAAGCATCACCGCCTGGCCACTTTCCTGGTCCTTGCCCAGCGCATGGTCGGCAATCGCCTCGTAACGCAGGCTCTCAATCGCGCCCAGCAGCGCCGTTTGCGTTACCGGCCCATTCAGGCGGGTCTGTTCGGCCAAATCAACACTGGCGCCTTGCGAATGGTTGACGGCAAACATCGCGGTGACATTGTTTTGCGCTGGCTGGGCCTGCAACAATTCTGGCGGCAGCAGAGCCGTATAGGCCGCATAGGCGGCTTTCAGCAGCTTTACGGCCGCTTCGTAATGGTTCTGGTTTAGCTGATCCAGCCCCTCATAATGCAGCAATTTTGCCGGCGCATTGGGGTCGGCTGACAGCGGCGCCAGCTTGGCCGCGGTGTCAAACAGGCTGGCGGCTTCAGGGAACTGCGCCTGGTCCGACAAATTCAATGCCAGTTCCAGCATCGGCTCCACGGTCGCCGGGTTACTCGCGCCAATTTTCTCTTGTTGCAAGGCCAGGGCTGCCCGGTAGGCGATCACCGCCGAGGAAAAATCCTCGGCCTGGTTGGCTTGGCTGCCAAGCTGCATCAGGCTGTCATAATGGCCGATGTCGCCGGAGCTATAGGCCTGGGCTGCCAGCCTTTGCACCAGTGCGGCATCGGCGCTGGCAACTGTCGCATTGCTGGCCTGTGACGGCGCAATCTTACCGCTTAACACGCCCATTGCCCGCTCCAGCGGCGGCAAGGCCGGGGCCACGCCATCGCCGTAGTAAACCTTGCCGTTAATTACGCTCACCAGAGCCACATGCGGCCAACCGCCGATGCGCTGGGTGCAGGTGAGGATGATGGCAGGCACGCCATCGAGAATCATTTCAGGTTGCGGCGCGCCACATGAATATGAGGCTTCCAGCCCAGCCCGCCAAGGGCTGGCGGTGGCCAGCAGGGTGATGTTATCCGCCGGTGCCATGCCGCCATCGCGCACCTGTGCGCTCGGCTGGTCCCAACTGCCGCAATATACATCGAGCCCAGCGCCATCGGGCTGGCTGGTGCAGCGCTCACCTGCGGTGTTCTGGCCAATCGGCGCACCGCCCGCTGTGGCATTGGCATTCAGGCTGGAGTCGTAGGCCGATTTCGGCGGGTTGGTGCAGCCGCTCAACGAAGCAGCAAGCAGCACCACTGCGATGCCTAGCCATTTGGAGGTACGGTTCATCAAGCAGCCTCCCTAGAAATCATGCATGGCAATGCCCGGAAGCTGGATATTCTTATCCAATTTCTTGCGCTTGCGCTCAGTGAGATCAAAGTCTCCCAACGGGCTGCCGTTAGGCAGGCTCTCAATGTATAAAACCACGCAATCCACTGACCCGATCGGACAGGAATTGATCTGGAACTTCGACGAAGGGTCAGTGGTTGAGGCCTTGCCGGATGCCGGCTGTCCGGCAACGCCATCAATCGTCCCGGTCAGATCCGCATATGATCCGTTGATGATCTCGAGATGATAGAGATCAACATTGCCCGAGATGGTGCCGCCAGTTCCAGCATCAAACACCACATCGACTGAGGGGCCAACCAAGCCGTTCAAGCCGGTATCAAGACTAATATTGCCGCCGGTATTGCTGGGGTTCAGCGCGGTCAGGAAAAAGATGGTGGCGCTCAAATTCGTGGTGCCAAGAAACTTCACCGAATTAAATTGGGCCGAATTGATACCATCGTTGATGTAGAAAATGCCGTTTTCAATAATGCTGGGCGCATAAAGCACCGAATCAACACCATTACGCGGGCCGGTGGCAGTGCTTGAGGCTTCGCTGCCGCTGAAGAACAATCCGCCATTGGGCGAACCTGAGAGGATCAACTGGCCGGTTGAACTGATGCTGATGACATTGGCTACCAGCGGGCCGGTAATGGTCAAAGTTCCTGCATTGGCTAGCGAGAATAGGCTGTCCCCCATTAGGAAGCTGCCAATCGTGCCGATATCCGTTATCGCGGTGAAGGAGGCGAGGCTCCCGGCGGTGCCAGTGAGTGTCCCGGCATCCAGCCTCCCGGCATTGTGAATCACATCGCCATAGGTGGCGAAATTCAAATCACCGCTGATCAGATCAGTGCCGGATAGGGTGATTGTGCCCACCGGCGTTGACATGCTGAAGACTGCATTCTGCGTGCTTAGTGTGCCGCCGGGCTGGGTAATGTTTCCAGCCGCACTAATGGTTAAGTCATTGCTGATCGAGGTACTGCCGTTGAGCGTGAAATCCCCGGCAGACTGCAGGCTGGCATTTTGCGCCGTTACGGCTCCGGAAATTCCATCCACACCGTTCACGCTTAACGTACCCGGCGTGTTTACACTGCCGAGTGAAACAATGCTGTTGGCACTGCCAAGGGTGATCGAGGAGGCATTGGCGTTCAGCACATTGGCGCTGATGTCACCCGAAGGTTGCGTAATGGCCCCTGTAGAGAATAGCCCCAGCGTGCTCCCGGCGTTCACCATGCCTTGCACGCTCAGCGGGCTGGCATCGGTTAAATTTAGGCTGCCAGCCGCAGAAAAATCACCCAGCACGGGAATGTTGTTGGCCGCCTGTTCAAAATTCGCATTGCCGCCTATTTTCCCGCCATCACTGGTCAGCGTAGCCGCCGAAATTGCCCCGCCAGTTTGGGTGATATTATTCGCATCGCCAAGGGCAAGCGTGCTGCCGGTAAACACCGCACCGTTGATAATCAGAGATGCCGTATCATTTAGCGTGATGGCCCCGGTGGCAGCAAAATTGCTCAACGTCCCGATATTATTGCCGGTATTCAAATCTACCGCACCAGCAATGGTGGTGGCCCCGGTGGTCAATGTTGCAGCATTGATCAGGCCAGTTTCAGTAACGCCATTGCCGCTAGCGAGTTGTAAAATATCGGTCTGAATGCTGCCGCTAATGGCGAGTCCTGGTGAGGAGAGCGTTGTGTCGAGTGCTGACAAGCTGCCGGCGACCGTCAAACCTGTCGTATCAAGTAGGTTAAAGTTGCCGCTACCGTCTGCAAAATTCCCGATGGTGGCAATGCTATTGCTCGCCCCCTCCAGCGAGACGGCGCCGGCGGCAGCGCCACTCAGCGTGCCGGTGCTGATGGCGCCGGTGGATTCGGTGATGCTGCCCAGGCTGCTGAGCGACAAATTCGCGCTGGTCAGCGAACCGGCAAAATCAATACTGGCGGCACTCAGCGTGGCGTTGCCCGACAGGCTGAC
>JARLIK010000020.1 GCA_031291755.1 Acidocella sp.
GCAAAACACCCCGCCGGTGTGGGACGTGGTGGCAAAATACCTGCGCGACAAAAAAACCGTGCGAATTACCAAACCAAACGTCACCAAAGTCATCGGCATCGGCAAAAACGCCGGGTACGCACCATGAAACGCGCCGCCCTGATTTGGATACTCGGGGTAATAATGCTACCGGCGCTGGCGATGGCGCAAACCACAGCGCCCCTGCCGGCTCCAGCCCCGCCACCAGCGCAGACCCCACTTCCCTCGAACGCGCCGTTCGCCACCCAAAAACTGCTGCTGCAACTCTCCGATGCTGACATGGCCAAACAAAAACTGGTCATTAGCGTCGCCAACAGCATCCTGAAAGACTTCGGTCCCGACAATGTCTCGATCGTCGTCGTCGCCTACGGCCCCGGCGTGCAGATATTATTCGCAGGTAGCCCCGAGCGCGTCGCCGTCGACAGCCTGATCGCCCAGGGCGTCGAGTTCGACGTCTGCATGAACACCATCAACACCATCACCCGCGACACCGGCCACGCCCCAGAGCTAAATCCCAAAGCCATCCCCGTCCCCTACGGTGTCGGACGCATCATGCAACTCGTTCAAAAAGGCTACATTCTCGACCGGCCATAAAAAACGCAGGCCATATGACCTGCGTTTTTTATGGAAGATAATTTCTTAAAATTACGAGGCGGGCGCCCAGATTTGGCACCAGGCGGTCGGGCTGATCGGACCAGCGACAGCCTTGCAGAGACCATTCGCGGTGGCCGGAGTGCCCGGAATGTACAGCGAGCAGTTCGAGCACTGGTGGGTGCCGTTTGGATGATCGACATAACCAACCGAAGCCGGGGACATCGAGCCGCCATCGGCTTTGGCGGTTTGCGTGGAGGCAACGCCCACAATGGCAGCCAAACCGGCAAGGGTGGTGGCCTGCTTTAGAACGTCACGGCGGTTTGCGGTATAGGTCTTTTCTGACATGTGCTTCTCCTCATCTGCATTTTTCGAGTCATTAAGTAACTGATTTATACAATATGGGCTGGCATTTGCAACGGCATTTTTAGGCGCCCAGCGCACCCGCGCTACCTACGTTGCATTCGTTTAAACAGGCTTAATTTGATGCTTCGGATGACGATAGAGGTTTAGTAACAGCGGCTGCTCAAACACATACCGGTTATCAGCCACTTTGCCGGCTTCAAACAATGACCGTACCTCATCGGTTTCTACGCGATCCCGGCTGATATTATTAAAAGTTTGTCCTGTTACTCTTGTGACCAGACTGGCGAACGAATCATAGCTGGGACGCTGAACATATTCAAAAAATTCCGCATCCGTAAAAATTCGGCCGGCGGTGCGCCGCAAAGCGGCTTGCGCCTGGGTCCGCACCTTTGTCTCATCATTGTAAGGGCGCATTACCGGAAAATAAGAGCCGGTCATCGCTGGTTCCACCACGCATAAAAAACCACTTGCAGGTTTCAGCACGCGAGCAGCCTCAGCCAGGGCCGCATCCATTTGGGCGATCGGAACATGATGCAGCGAACGGAAGAAAAACACCCCATCTGCCGTGCCAGTTTCCAGCGGCAGAGCCTCAGCGCGCGCCTCAATAAAACTGAGGCCGGGCACCGGCGTTGCCAGCCGGTTTTTGGCGGCTTGCACCGGGTCAGGCTCCACGCAGACGACGGTGGCTCCGATTCCACAAAGTTCGCGCGCCACATGACCCGGACCACAGCCGACATCGACCACGCTCAAACCGGTAAGCGGAAGCAATGCCGTGACGGCGGCAAAATCGCTTAGCTCGCCGAGATGTTTGCGAATTTCGGCAGCGGCGACGATTTGTTCCATGATGGATGTCTGGTCCTGTAACGGTTGTTTGCGTGCAGGCAAAACGCCTGGTCGAATATATACACCGCGATCGCTTGAGTTAAAGGGCCACCTTTCATCCACGCACAACGCTTCATTAACGAATTGCCGTCTAATCTTACCCATCGGCGAATTTGCGCTTGCGCAAGGTGAGGTAAATTAATGGCTTTTATAGTTGTTCCCCTGCTGGCTCTTGCGGCTTTGATGGTGGTCCTGGCGGTGAAATGGCATTTCAAGCGGCTGGCCGGGTTAATTCAGCGGCTCGAAACCGCGGTGCGGACAGCTCAGGAAAAAAACGCCGCGATGGTCGCGCAGAACGGCCTCGACCGCAATCTTGATATGTTGCGCAATGCCCTGCTGGCCCTGGGTCCGCCGCACCGGGAAGGTGAGATGCTGTATTTTGGCAGCCACTGTCTGAACGGTGATTGTGCCATTGTCGATCAGGTTAAATCACAGCTTGGTGGTACCGCAACGATTTTTCTGGGCGATGAGCGTGTTGCTACTAATGTGCAAACAACGTTCGGCAGCCGTGCTCTCGGCACCAAGCTTGCGCCCGGCCCGATGTATGAACGGGTGCTGGGGGAGGGGCTTTCTTATCGTGGTGAGACAGTTATTTTGGGCGAGCCATACGTGGCGGTGTATGAACCGATCATCGCTGATGGCGCGGTGATCGGCATGTTGTTTGCTGGCGTGAAAAATATGGCTGGCCGCCGCGATGCTGGGCCACCTTGTAATTTTGAAGACTGTATCACGGCGCTGGACGAGGTGACACAGGCGCAGGCGGAAACCGCCCAGCAAGCGGTGCGCCAGCGGCAGGATTACGAGGATAGCCGCCGCAAAATCGACGCTGAACGGCTATGGGATGCGCAACGCCAGAGTGAGGCGGTCATCGCTCTGGCGGATGCGCTTGACCATTTGGCGAAAGGAGATCTGGCCTTCCGCCTCGAGACAGTGCTGGCGCCCGACTACGAAAAATTGCGCGAAAATTTCAATACCGCGATTGCCCAGTTGTATGCCACCATCGAAGCCGTCGGTTACAACACCCGTGATGTTGGCAAAGGTGCTGAGGATATCAGGATCGCTTCAGATGATTTGTCAGGCCGCACCGCCCAGCAGGCCGCCACCTTGGAACAAACCGCGGCGGCACTCGATCAAATCACGTCCACCGTGCGCCAGACCGCCACCGCCGCGTTGACGGCACGCTCTGCTGTTACGCTGGCCCGTGAGGAGGCGCAAACCTCCAATGAGGTACTGCGTGAAACCGTCACCGCCATGGAAGGCATCGCGGCGCAGTCGCGCGAAATCACCAATACCATTGGCGTGATCGACGATATTGCGTTTCAGACCAATATTCTGGCGCTCAACGCCGGGGTGGAAGCGGCCCGCGCGGGTGATGCCGGACGCGGCTTTGCGGTGGTGGCCAGCGAAGTGCGGGCGCTGGCGCAGCGCTCAGCCGAAGCCGCAAAGTCGATCAAAATGTTAATCGCCACCTCCGGCCAGCAAGTCGGGCAGGGCGTCAAACTGGTTGATGAAGCCGCCGGCGCGTTGGAGCGGATTGTCGAGCAGGTCAACCGCCTCAGCCTACTGGTGAACGATATCGCCGCCGCAGCGCAGGAACAGGCCAGCAGCCTGGGCGAGGTTAACCTCGCGGTGAACCAGATGGACCAGTCCACCCAGCGTAACGCCGCGATGGTGCAGGAGACTATGAAGGCCAGCAACCAGTTGGCGCGTCAGGCCATCGAGTTGAGCGAGAGGTTGCAACAATTTCGCACCGGGCCGGAGCGCACCAGCGCTTCGATCATCACCCTGCCGGTGCGTCAGCGCACCGCCCGTTAAATTACGCAGGCGCTACAGCGCGCCGTGGCACGACGAGCTTCATCACAATAATCTGCCGAACCTCGCCGTTCTGGTTTTTTGTCTCCATCCGCATCACAATCATGCCGCGGTCGGGCTTTGAACGTGATGGGATGATATCCATAATTTCGCCTTCAACCCGCAAGACATCGCCAGGCCGCGTTGGCGTCGGCCATTGGATCTCGCCACCACCGCCCACAATGCCGGCAGCCAATGGCGGACCGCTGCTCACGTTCAATTGCATGGTCATGGCGGCGGTATGCCAACCGCTGGCCGCCAGGCCGCCGAACAACGTGGCCTTGGCCGCATCATCATCAAGGTGAAACGGCTGCGGGTCGTACCTGGCGGCAAATTCCTTGATCGCTTCTTCAGTCACCAACGTCGTGGCGGTGACGAATTTTTGCCCGATATGCAGGTCTTCCAGATACAGCCTCTGTCTCATGTGCGATCTTCCAAAGATGATGTTTTGTGTGCCGGCCTGCTATTGCGGCGTTTGCGCAATCCGTAATGCCGCATCCACCCCGCTGGCCAGAATCTCATCGGACAATGCGGAATCAGTGACTACGCGGGACAATTGCAGCGCCCCCAGCATCACTGAAAGGATGCTTATCGCTGTTGATTGCTGCGCCTCGTCGGGCATGCCAGGGGGCAGTTGCGCCGCAATCTGCGCGAGGAACGCCAACACGCGCTCGCTGAACGCCGCCCTGGTCGAAATATCATGGCGGGCAATCTCGGCGGCCAACGAGGCGATGGCGCAGCCTTGCTCGGGCGTATCCCGGTGGGCCGGACGTAAGTAACGGCGCACCAGACCTTCCAGGCCGGCACCGTCCTTGCTGGCGGCGCGGTCCATGCGCTCGCGGGTGCTGTCCAACGCGGCTTCCATCGCTTCCCGGACCAAATCCTCTTTGGAATTGAAATGCGCATAAAACCCGCCGTGGGTGAGGCCGGCATCGGCCATCAGCCCGGCAATACCCACCGCTGCCACGCCTTCCTTGCGGAATTTGGCCGCGGCGACATCGATAATCCGCTGCTTAGTGGCGGCCTTGTGGCCCTTTTCAAATCGCATAGCTGACAACCCCTATCAGTATAGAATTATGATTGACATATTATATGATGAATATACTACAATAAGCCTGCAATTGTCCATAGGAGTTTCAGATGTCAGGCCTGTTGCGAAGCGCCCAAGCTGGTTTTGGCCCGATGAACCGGGCTTTATTGGCCGATGATGACACCCTGCCAACGCCGGTAACGCAGCCTGTAAAGCGACGTGAGCGCTGGTCTCGCAAGCGCCTCCTGATCACCGGAACCGCCATCATAGCCATGAGTTTCCTTGGCTGGGCGGGTTATGACTGGTTCACAACCGGGCGCTATATCGTGAGCACCGATGACGCCTATGTCGGCGGTAATGTCACCGACCTCGCGCCCAAGGTGAGCGGCCTGATCACCGATGTGGCGGTCACTGATAACCAATTGGTCCACAAAGGCGATTTGCTGGTCACGATCGATGACCGTGATTTTCGGGCCGCCGTGGTAAAAGCCCAGGCTGCTGTGGCCGGTGATGAAGCTCAATTGGCGAACTTGAACGCCACCCGCACGCTGCAATTATCGCTGATCGCCGAGGCGCAGGCGCAACTCCAGCAGGCGGCGGCGCAAGCAAATCTCGCGCAGCTTAACCGCGCCCGCTACCGCAGCCTGGCGGCCAGCAATGCGGGGTCAGTACAGGATTCACAAACCGCCGATTCAAACTTGCAGCAGGCCGAGGCGGGGGTGGCGAAGGCCCAAGCGGGACTGGCCGCCGCACAGGCGCAATTGGCGGTCATCGGCACTCAGGCCCAGCAAGCCGATGCCGCCCTATCCGGCGCACAGGCCGATCTCACCACGGCGCAACTCAACCTTGGCTACACGCAAATTCGTGCCCCCATTGATGGCGTCATCGGCAACCGCAGTGCGCATCTCGGCGCCTACGCCACCGCCGGGGCGCAACTGGTTACCATCGTGCCCGTCCACGGCCTTTGGGTGGACGCCAATTTCAAGGAGGACCAGTTGGCGCATATCGAATCCGGGCAAAATGTGGATATCGAGGCCGACGTTGATCCGGGCGTCAAAATTTATGGCCATGTCGCCAATTTAGCACCGGCAACGGGCGCGGTATTCAGCGTGCTGCCGGCTGAAAACGCCACCGGCAACTTCACCAAAATCGTGCAGCGCGTGCCGGTGCGCATAGTGCTGGATGGCGATGCCTCCCACCTCGGTTTGTTGCGGCCTGGCTTGTCCGTCACAGCGGATATTAACACCAAATGATGGCGATACTGCCGTTTGCGGTGATGTGCTTTGGCATGTTCATGGCATTGCTGGATATCCAGATCGTGGCTTCATCCTTGCAAGACATCGGCGGCGGACTTTCAGCCGCACAGGACCAGATCAGTTGGGTGCAAACCGCCTATCTGATCGCCGAGATCATCGTGATCCCACTTTCCGGCTGGCTGACCAGGGTATTTTCCACGCGCTGGCTGTTCACCGCCTCGGCTGTGGGGTTCACCGCGACCAGCATGCTATGCGGGCTGGCCTGGAATATCGACAGCATGATCATTTTCCGGGCATTGCAGGGGCTGCTTGGCGCCTCGATGATCCCCACGGTATTCACCTCGTCCTTCCATTATTTTCAGGGTGCCAAACGAGTTTATGCCGCGGCGGTAATTGGCACCATCGCCTCGGTGGCGCCAACGCTCGGGCCAGTGATTGGCGGTTATATTACCGATACATTGAACTGGCACTGGTTGTTTTACATCAATCTGGTGCCGGGCGTGATGGTAGCGATTCTGGTGCCGCTGCTCGTAAAAATCGACGAGCCTGATTTATCGTTGCTGAAACAGGCCGATTATTTGGGCATCATTCTGATGGCGGTTGGCCTTGGCACATTGGAGTATTTTCTCGAAGAGGGCACACGTTGGAACTGGTTCAGCGATTCCACCATCACGGCGTGCGCCTGGGTGGCCGGGCTTTCCCTGGCGGCCTTCATTATCCGCAGCATGACGGTGGCCAACCCGGTGGTGGATTTCCGCGCTTTGGGTAATCGCAATTTCGCGCTGGGCTGTTTCCTATCGTTCGTTACCGGCATTGGCATATTTTCAACCATCTATCTTACCCCCCTATTCCTGGGCTATGTGCGCGGGTTTTCCGCCTGGCAGACCGGGATTGCGGTTTTCTCAACGGGCCTCGCCTCAATTGCTGGGGTGCCGGTCTATATCATCCTCGCCCGCAGGTTCGACCTGCGCTGGATCATGATGTTTGGCCTCGCCTGCTTTGGCATTTCGATGTGGAGTTTTTCATTCATCACCAGTGACTGGGGCGGCAGCCAGTTGCTCATTCCCCAAATCATTCGCGGTTTCCCGCAGGTGTTTTGTGTGGCCCCCTCGGTCACGCTGGGGTTGGGCAGCCTGTCTCCGGCGCGGCTGAAATATGCCAGCGGGTTGTTCAACATGATGCGCAATCTCGGTGGCGCGGTGGGCATCGCGGTATGCGGCGCCGTGCTGAACGCCAAGACAAATCTACACTTCCAGGCTTTAGCCAGCCATCTGACTGCCCAAAACGCCCCGATGCTCCGGTGGCTTCACGACATGAATTTTCAGGTCTCGCAAAGTCTGGGGTCGCCCATCGCGGATCACGAAATTGCGCTGCGTAACCTCTGGCACATCACCTATATTCAGGCGCAAACGCTCTCCTATGCTGATACGTTCCGCACCATCATGCTGGCCTTCATCATAGCCACTTGTCTGGTGCCGCTGATGAAAAAAGTAACCCCGCCGAAAGCACCCCCAGCCAAGGTATGATCCACACAAGCCGGTCAATCGCCATGGCGTAAGGCGTGCGGTTATTTCACCATCGCTGCCGCTTTACGGGCTTGCGCTGCCGTCGCCACGGGCCAAATATGGCGCGTTCCATTATTGGAGTGCGCGTGTGGCAAAAGGCCGAGGCAAAGCGGAAGCACTGAGCTTCCCCGATTATACCAGGGCCGAGCGGGCGGTCGACTTGGGAATTCACATCGTTGGCGTGCCTTACGGTGTGCTGGCGGGTATCTGGCTGGTTGCTGAGGCTATGTGGCATGGCGGTATTGCGCTTAATATATCGATTGCCGCTTACGTGGCCGGGTTGATCGGCATGCTGGCCGCCTCGGCGGCTTATCAGCTTAGCCCGCATGGGCTGCTCAAGGAGCGGCTGCGGCGGCTGGATCGGGCGATGATTTTCGTGATGATCGCCGGAACCTACACCCCCATCAGCGTCAACGTGCTGGCAGGGCAGGGCGGTGTGATATTGTGCGGTATCCTATGGGTGCTGGCCGCCATTGGCATTTTCATCACGCTAAAATTTCCACGCCGGTTCGAGCGCGCCATGCTGGGGCTGTATATGGCAATGGGCTGGATGCTGCTGGTGTTGATCCATTACTGCTTCGCCTTACTCCGCCCTGATGTTCTGGCGCTGATATTCGCCGGCGGCATTGCTTATACGATAGGGGCTGTCCTTCATACCGATTCCCGGCTGAAATTTCATAACCCGATCTGGCATTTTCTGATTTTAATCGCCGCATCATGCCAGTATCTGGCGATTTATTTTCAATTATTCAGATAGAACAAAGGCTTTCTTCCGTCATTCATGGCCGGGTGGTGTCCACGTATTAATATCATCTGGTCTTTCCGATGGCGCATCGGCTCACAACCTAATGGCTGTAGATTACAGTTTGAAGGAGGACGCGAAATGTCGCTGATACTCATTATCGTTATTTTACTTTTGATTTTCGGCGGCGGTGGTGGCTATTACGCGCATCGCTCCTACGGTGGCCGTGGCCTGGGCGGCGTGCTCGGGTTGATCCTGATTATTCTGCTTGTGGTCTGGTTGCTGGGCGGTGTTGGCGCTTATCACTAACCTGCTCTCATAATGCCAGATCATGAAAACCCGCTTGGTATTTCTTCAGGCGGAAACGGTCAAAATATAAAATAGGAATAAAACCATGAAAACGCAGTTACTCGCCGGCGCGGCTTTGCTTGTCCTGATATCGGGCCCCGCCTTCGCCCAAAGCTCTACCACTGACAGTTCGTCGTCCACCACGGTCTCGCCAGCACCGCTGATGGCGCCGCCTACCGGCACATTGAGCACCACGGAAACCAAAAAAGCCGTTGATGCCAACGGCAACACGTATGATTCAACCAGAACCACCTATGGCAATTCCAACGGCGTGGCGAGCGATAGTTCAACCACCACCACCGTTACGCCGCCGCCTGCTGTGGTGATCACCAAAAAAACCAGCACCACCTCAACAACCAACTAAATCAAGGCATTCAACATGAAAAAATTCATCCTCAGCGGGGCTGTCCTCTCCAGCCTCGCCTTGTTAGCAGCCTGTGGCGATTCGCCGCCGCCGCAAACCACCACAACTTCCAGCGAGCAAACCACGGTGGCACCCGCGATGCAGGCGCCAATGCCGATGGCTACCACAACGACGACGCAAACCACCCAGTCGCATACCAACCCGTAAGATTATCCGTCTCTGAAATATGCCTGACGTGCGATGACTTAATATCATTGCGTTTCAGGCATATGCCGCATTCAGGCAGCAACGCGGCTGCCATAAAGTAGACAATTTATAACAACTCATTGCAGATAAGCCAGAAACCCAACAACGAAGCTCAAAAATAGATAAAACAATCCATTTCACAGTTTGGAATCAGTCCGCAAATAACACCGCGCTTGCAACCGTTTCAACGGCTTACCACACAGTCAAATCAGCAAATGGCCAACTTGTGTCGTCATATTAATATCATCAGGTCTTTTTGAAGACACGTAGGCTCACAACCTATTCGTAGTGAATTGCCGTGTCTAGGAGGACGCGCCGTGTCGCTTGTATTACTAATTATCGTCTTGGTATTATTGTTTGGTGGCGATGGCGGCTATTATGCTCATCGCTCCTACGGCGGCCACGGTTCCGGCGGTGTGCTTGAGGGTTGATTGTGATTATTTTGCTGGTTGTATGGCTCTTTGGCGGCTTTGGTCCGGGGGTCTATCACTAACCCAAGTATCACCGTCACGTTCTCTTGGGGCGCAATTTAGCTTTTGCCCAGCGTAGAACTGACGATACGAATAAAGAGAGGAGTATGAAATGAAAACGCCATTTTTGACGGGTGCTGCTGTGTTTGTTTTGTTGACAGGCACTGCGCTCGCACAAACATCTACCTATAACAGTACAACCTCCACCACAACGGTAACGCCAGTTGCGCGTCCAGCTGCGATCGCGCCGGTTGTTCCGCCGCCGCCTGGCACATTGAGTACAACGGAAACAAAAAAAGCTGTTGATGCTTACGGTAACGAATATGAATCGACCAAAACCACTTATGGCAATGCTAACGGCGCGACCAGCGATAGCGTGACCACCACCACGGTGCAGCCGCCGCCGGCTGTGGTTGTCACCAAAAAAACCACAACCACCTCAACATCGAATTAAGGAAGGAGTGCCGCCATGAGCCGCTTATTATTCGGTGCCACCATTATCTCCAGCCTCGCCTTGCTGGCTGCTTGCAGCGACGCACCGCCGCCGCAGACCACCACAACCACCACGGAGCAGACCACGACGGCCCCGGCACCCATGCCGATGGCCGCACCAGCGCCGCTGGTTCCGGGAACCCCCGGCACCACGACCACTGAAACCACTCGTAGTACGCAGACGAATTAATAACGTCTGACGCCAAACGGCGGTTACTCGGGCTCGGCGCGCAAATGCCGCACCAAAGCCCAGGTAACCGCCGCGAAGGGCAGAGCGATAATTACTTGCGAATCCAACGTCGCTAAAATTCCGGCAGTCAACGCTCCAACAAAATACAGAGTGAACGACGCGCTCTGCCGTTTCGTGTCAGTGGGCAATGAGAATTTTCCACTCGCCAGTGAATCGGTAATCGCAATCACCATGTTGGTGAGCGTGCTAGTGAACACCACGGTCGGAATATTTGAAAGATTGACCTTTTTGCCAATAATGCTCTGCAGCCCCATGGTGATTGAAAGCGTTAAGATCAGCATATCCGTCGCCCAACCGCCAACAATATGGGTGGTCGGCAGCCACAATATAATAATCGCCAGCAGCAAGGCCGCTTCGGTCGCCAGCAAAATGTTCAGCGCATGATGATTATTCTTGCCCCGCGTCTGCAGCGTGCCGATCGCTCCGCCCAGAATGAACCCGATCAGCGCTATGAGTGACCCAATGGCGGCATGAAACGACCCACGCGCCAGATATAACGCCAGGAACGCCAAGTTCCCGGTCATGGCGGAGGCAAACACCCCGCCGAGTTTCACGAAACTGATCACATCCACCGACCCGGCGGCAAAGGCGGTGAGGCCCAGAATATATTCCAGGTGAATCGGCGTCTTGGTATTTGTCATGGTCAATCCAGGCTCAAGTTTGTTTTATGATTCGTCTTTGGCAGCAATTGCCTCAGCCTCCGGGGTGATGGTGCGCCGCGCCCGCAGCCGGCGTATCCGCCGCGCATCAGCCTCCAGCACTAAAAATTCGATACCAGACGGATGCGGAATAATCTCCCCCTTGGTCGGCACGCGCCCCGCTAAATTAAACACTAGCCCGCCCACGGTTTCAATATCGGCGTCGCGCTCATCCTCCGAGAGCACCGGGCCGAGCTTGGCCTCGAATTCTTCCACCGGCAGCAGTGCATTCAAATCCAGTGCGCCATCGGGGCGCTCCACCAGCATCGGACCTTCAATTTCATCGTGCTCATCGGCGATGTCACCCACGATAGTCTCAACCAAATCCTCGATCGTTACCAACCCGTCAATCCCGCCATACTCATCCACTACCAGGGCCAAATGCGTGCGCGTCTGACGCATTTGCAGCAGCAAATCCAGTACGGTGATTTGCGGCGCCACCATCAGGGGCTTGCGGATAATCTTTTCCACCGAAAATTCCGCCTCACTGCCGGTGAAGGCAAACACATCCTTGATATGCACCATGCCGACCAGATCATCGAGATTATCGCGATACACCGGCATCCGTGAATGGCCTTCCTTGCGGAGCTGGGCAATCGCCTGGCTTAACGTCACATCCGCCCGCATCGCGATAATATCAGGCCGTGGCACCATCACATCATCGGCGGTGATCTCGCGCAGGCGCAGCACATTGGCAATCAGCGCCCGCTCATGCGCGTCCAACCCTGCCGGCTCATGCGCGTGGCCGGCAGCTTCCTCGGCATCGGCCTCCTGCACCAGTTCGGCGATGGAATCGCGGACCGATTGTTCGGTGTTGCGCAGCCGCCCCAATAATCGTTGCAGGGTCGAGCTCATTGGTTTTTCCACGGGTTGGCAATTTTCAACCGTGCCAGCGCCCAGGTCTCTTCGGCTTCCATCTGCTTGGCCGCCCCAGCATGGTCGTGGTCATAGCCTTCCAGATGCAGTGCCCCATGGATCAGCAAATGCGAGAGATGTGCTGCCACCGACTTCCCCGCCGCCCGCGCTTCCCGCCGCACCACGCCAATCCCCAGGAGAATTTCCGGCGGTTGTTCGTAGGTCAAAACATTGGTGGGTTTGTTTTTACCCCGGTCACGCGCATTCAGCCGTTTGATCGTGTGATCATCGGTGAGCACCACGTTGGCGTAACAATCCATGACATCCATGGCACGTCGTACCACATTCTCAACATCACGCACATAAACCCGCCAAAGCCGGTGGTCGATGATAATCTCGCCCCCGAAACCGGAGGCGCTAAGACTTCGTGGCTCCATGATCAGCTATGCCGTTCCCTGATATGTTCCTTCACGGCGTTGTGGCGCTGGTCGTAGGCTTCCACAATTCTTCCTACCAGCGGGTGACGCACCACGTCGCAATTATTGAACCGCGCCACCCCGATGCCGGAAATGCCTTCCAGAGTCTCCAGCGCATCGGCAAGACCCGAGCGCGTGCCGGCGGGTAGATCAATCTGGGTTAAATCCCCGGTGACCACCATCCGCGTGCCTTCACCCATGCGGGTAAGAAACATTTTCATTTGCACCGGCGTGGTGTTCTGCGCCTCATCGAGAATCACGAAAGCATGCGCCAGCGTGCGGCCCCGCATAAAGGCCAAAGGCGCAATCTCGATCTCGCCGGTAGTCATGCGTTTGGTCAATTGGTCGCCTGGCAGCATGTCATTCAATGCGTCGTACAGCGGGCGCAAATAGGGGTCCACCTTCTCCTTCATATCGCCGGGCAAAAACCCCAGCCGCTCACCGGCTTCCACCGCCGGGCGGGAGAGTACAATGCGGTCCACCTTGCCGGAGGTCAGCATCGCCACCGCTTGCGCCACCGCGAGGTAGGTTTTGCCGGTACCGGCTGGTCCCAGCGCAAACACCATCTCATGGCGGGCCAGCAAATCAATGTAAGCTGTCTGCGCCGCACTACGTGGCCCGATGGCGCCTTTGCGGGTGCGGATGGCGGGTAAATCAGAGAGCGGCAGCCTCGGGTCGATGGTCGGGTCGGTTAACCGCATCGCCGCATCCACTTTCGGCCCATCAATAAACTCGCCGCGCTCCAATTGCCGGTACAAAGCCGCCAAGGCGGCCTCGGCAGCGGCAACCTGAATGGTTGGCCCTGCGATGGAAATACGGTTCCCCCGGCAGGCCAGCCGCACACCGAGCTTTTGCTCGATCCGCGCCAGATGCCGGTCATGATCACCAAGCAACAACGGCAACAACGCGTTGTTGCTGAAGGTCATGGTCAATGACCGTGGGGGAAGGGAGGAGGATGGGGTAGCCGAAGATGCGAGGATCTGGCTCAAGCTGCTTTTGTCTCCTTAGATTGAGTGAGGGTTCCTAATAAAGAGTTGGGGTTGGCATGGGTGATTGTCACGGTATGGATTTCGCCGGTCAGTTCAACAGGCGACTCTACCACCACCGGCTGGGCGTAGAGCGATCTTCCGGCAATCTGCCCGCCGTAGCGGCCCGTGCCGGTGAACAAAACCGGCGTGGTGAGGCCAACGGTGGAGGCATTGAACTCATCCTGCTGGCGGCGCAGTTCGGCTTGTAATTCATACAGCCGCGCATCTTTCACCTCTTCGGGTAGTTGCGGCAGCCCTGCCGCCGGTGTGCCGGGGCGGGTGGAGTATTTAAAGCTGTAGGCCAGGGCAAAGCGGGTTTCACGCACCAGCGCCATGGTCGCCTCAAAATCCGCATCGCTCTCGCCGGGGTGGCCCACGATGAAGTCTGAGGTGAACGCCATATCGGGGCGCAAATCCCGCAGCCGGGCGATAATTCTCCGGAAATCATCGGCTTTGTGCTTGCGGTTCATGGCGTTGAGAATTTTATCCGAACCCGACTGCACCGGCAGATGTAAATACGGCATCAGCGCATGGTTATCCCGGTGCGCCAGCAGCAATTCCTCGGTCATGTCGGAAGGGTGCGAGGTAGTATAACGCAGTCGCAGCAGGCCCGGAATCTCGGCCAGTTCCGCCAGCAGCCGCGCTAGGCTCCAGGCTGATCCATCCGGCCCTTCGCCATGATAGGCATTCACGTTCTGGCCGAGCAGCGCAATCTCGCGGGAGCCGCCCGCCACCATGCGGGTGGCTTCGGCGATGATGGATGCCGCCGGGCGCGAGGCTTCAGCGCCGCGCGTATAAGGCACCACGCAAAATGAGCAGAATTTATCGCAGCCTTCCTGAATGGTCAGGTTGGCAATCACCCCTTGCGAGGCGGCGGCATCGGGCAAAAAGTCGAATTTCTGCTCCGCGGGGAAATCGGTGTTGAGCACGGATTTGTTGGTCCGGTGCACCTGGGCAATCAGTTCCGGCAGCTTATGGTACGCTTGCGGCCCCACCACGAGATCAACATAAGGGGCGCGCTTCAGGATCACTTCGCCCTCGGCCTGCGCCACGCAACCGGTCACGGCAATCATCATCCGCCCGCCGGTTTCTTCCTTCAGCACGCGCAACCGGCCCAGAGCCGAGAACACCTTGTCAGCCGCCCGCTCGCGGATATGGCAGGTGTTCATAATCACCATGTCGGCCCCTTCCGGCGCATCGACGGTGGTGTAGCCCAACGGAGCCAGCAAATCGGCCATGCGGGCGCTGTCATACACATTCATCTGACAGCCGTGAGTCACAACATGAAGTTTACGGGTATTTGGTGTGCCCAATGTCATACGTCTAAGTCCATCCGGTGTTTCCGGACGGAGAAGCGCGTTTGGATGGCTGGGGTCAAGATCAAACTCTGATGTAACCTCCTCAACTCCTCATCATTCCGCGTCACTTCACCGCGCCGAGTCAAGCGAAATTGCATGACAGTTTGCCGGTTTGCCGTCCCGTTTCAGCCATCCTTAAGAGGCACGCCGGGCACTATAGCCTCGGGGTGCGCCACCAGCCCGTGGCCTAAAGCCACCCGGCGGTCAAACACAAAACAGTCGCCCTGCCACAGGCTTGCAGCCTTTGGAATTTCCTCCAGATACTTCAAAATCCCGCCCCGTAGGTGATAAATCTCCCCAAACCCCTTGGCGAGCATATAGGAGCTGGCTTTTTCGCAGCGGATGCCGCCGGTGCAATACATCGCGATTTTGGAGTTCTGGCGGTTCGACAGGCGTTCCTCAACGAACCCGGCAAACTCGCTAAAACTGGTCAGGCCCGGATTGATGGCGCCCTGAAAAGCCCCCATCGAAACCTCAAAATCATTGCGCGTATCGAGCAGAATCACTTCCGGGTCGGAAATGAGTGCATTCCAGTCCTGCGCCGCCACATAGGTCCCCACCTGTTTCAGCGGGTCACATTCGGGTTGGCCGAAGGTGATGA
The DNA here is from genome assembly GCA_031291755.1 of Acidocella sp. Lineage (GTDB taxonomy): Bacteria > Pseudomonadota > Alphaproteobacteria > Acetobacterales > Acetobacteraceae > Acidocella. Next base: position 15,488 of record JARLIK010000020.1, read on the forward strand.
TCTCGCGTTTTAGCTTGATTTTCAGCCGGTCAAAATGGGCTTCCTCAGCTGTCGAGAATTTCAACTCCAACCCTTCAAAAGCCGGCTGGATAATGCTGCCGTCTTGCAAGGCTGCGGCCAGCTCATCAATTCCCTCGGCCGGGCCTGCGAGTGTGCCGTTGATGCCCTCCGGGGCGATCAGCACAGTGCCCCGTAAATCCAGCCGCGTGCAAAATGCCCGCAGCAAAGCCACCTGATCGGCAGGCTCAGGAATGGGTAAAAACTGGTAAAAAGCCGCGACTTTATGCATTTCCGGCGGGTTATCGGGCAAAATGCCGCTGTAGGCAATCAGGGTGCCAGCACTTGCGGCTCGGCGCCCCGCCCTTGCCGCAACCGGGCGGCGTTGGCGGTCAGCCGTTCCGCCAGGGCCGCCGACAGGGCTTTGCGGTTAGGGAATGTACCGGCAACTATCGCCGGGTCGATAATCATCGTCGCCCCCAGTGATTTGCGCCGCGCAATGCCGGGATAATGCGAGGCCATATCCATATCGCCATACCATGAAATCAGCGGCCGGTCCCAGCGTTGCACGGGCAGGCCGTCGAGTTGATCATAGACGATCGTCACCGGCTGGATCACCGGGTTTGAGGGCGCCTGTGCGATCGCCAGGAACGATGACTGGAACGGCAAAATCCGCACGCCATCGGAGGTGGTGCCCTCCGGGAACAAGATGATATTATCGCCCGCCGCCAATCGCGCGCTCAGCCCGTTGCGCTCGCGCTCCACGGTCGCCTTGCTGCGGGAGACGAATATCGTGCGGCCCAGCTTGGCAATCCAACTGATGAACGGCCAGTTGGCGATGTCGCCCTTGGCCACAAAACAGCCGGGCAGCACTGAGCCAAGTGCGACAATATCAATCCAGCTGCAGTGATTGGCGATAAACACCACCGGACGCGCCGGGGACACTTCGCCCTTCACCGTGATACGCAGCCCCAGAATCAACGCCACGCCACGCCAATAGATTTGCGCAAACCGCACTTTGGCTTGGCCAGGCCGTGACAGAAAAACCGCCTGCACCGGCATGCAGGGCAACGTCCAGGCCAGCACCAGTATCAGCCGCAATAGCATGCGGGCGGTTCCCACCATGCTAGGGGGCTTGCTTCTTCAGCATCAACTGCAAATCACGCAAGGTCGGCTCTGGGTCAGCGCCTAATTCATCGCGCACCACGCTAATCCAGTCATGGATATCTTCAACGTTGGTGGGGTTGTCGCGTAACAATTCGCGCTTCAGAAACGGAAACCCGGCCTGCAATAACTGCCGCCATAATTCCGCCGTGGGGTTGAGCGGATTGCGCCGGGCTACCCCATCGCGGATACGTTGCAGATGTATCCTGCGGGTCAAGCTCACGGCGTCGAGGTGGCGAAAATCGTATTTTTTGAAGGTCAGAAGCTTTTTGAAGTCCAGCCCATCGACCATTCCGAGCAGCGCTTCATAAGGCCAGATCGCGGAACATTTTAGCCCGCCTTTTGTCATCGCCTGGGTGATTCCAACTTCGTAGGTTTTCACAATATAGGTTTTGGCGGGCACGGGACGCACCGAATCCCAAAATTTTGCAAATGCCTTGCTCTGCAAAGCCGTTTTTCCGAAGGCCAGAAAAAATGATTGCAGATGATAGCGAACCTGCCAACTATCGGTCAGACCCCATATGTCGGCCTTAGTGTAATCAATTCTGGCCAGCATATCATTGAGCGGCCAGAGCGGCCCGAATACGCTGTCGTTGGCCAAAATCACTTCCTCGGTATTGGCCTGCGGCAAGGCAAGATGTTCGATGGCGTCGCGCCAGGCGCCAAAATCATAACCCTGGTTTTTGCGGATAATCACAGCCACGCAAATCTCCTGCACAGCAGCCATGGCTTTGGCCGTTAGTTTGCCGGCATTGGTGACAAATACCACGTCGCGGTCATTGCGGGCCAGCTCCCGCAGGTAGTGCAATAACTGCGGCCGCACATTGCCGTAACGGTCGAAATGCATGAATAGCACGATTTTTGGGCCCAGCTTGATCGGTCCAGTCGGCCAGAATGAAACAATTTGGCGGCGCGGCTTGATGTGCCCGATCAGCAACGCCATTGGCATTATGGCCAGCCATTTCAAGATGCTCAGGCTGCGATGGATGAAATCACTGAGCTGGCGCAGATATTTTTTCATGACTGCCCTAAACTTTCTAACCGGCGCCTCACGTAAACAAAGCCGGCACGCGGCCGCGCAACGCCGCGTTCAAATCATCGCGCCGTTCCCATAATGAACGGTACCAGGCCATCCGATCAGCAACCTGATACGCCAGCATCCGCTGTTGCGCGACATAAAGCCGCGCCGCATCGGCGATTTTCCGCGCTGCTTCGGGGTAGGCCAGCACCCGCAATAAATGCGTCCGCAGTTCCATTGGATTGCGAAAAATCAGCCCGGTTTTATTCTCGATGATACTGTTGCCATAGGCGATATCACTCGCCAGACTCAACACCCGGCATGCCGAAGCCTCAATGAATTTCAGATCCGACTTGGCGCGGTTGAACGCGGTATCGGCCAGCGGCATGAAAGCGATATCGGCATCGCCCAGTAATTTCATGTAATGCTGATAATCGCACATCGGCATGAATGTTTTATGCGGTGTTTCCAGTGCCTCAAAAAATTCCCTGTCGTGTAATACCGAAAACTGTAGCCGCTTGCCCACGGCACGAGCCACCTCATTGAGACCCTGCATCAGCGGCGCCCAGTCATCACCACGGTTGATGGCGCCGAAAAATAATGTCAGTTGCTCGGGGTTGGCAAAATTGCTGATCTCGGGGAGTTCAAAAATTCCGTTGGGAAATATCGCTACCTCCGGGTTCTCAGCCCGCAGCACCTCGGCCAGTGCCGGCGTGCTGGTCTGCACCGCATGCACGCCGCTGAAGGTCAGCAATTCGTCAAGATTCACACCGCGCTGTTGAATGAAGACCGGGTGGTCATCAAACTCCGAGATAATGACATAGCCTTGTCTTAACAGCCGGCGCAGCCGCTCCAGACCGGAATCGCTCAACAGCAGCGGGCGGTGCAGAATGGCAATTTTGGGCGCATCTGCCAGCGCCGGGCGCAAGTCCGGCTCGGTCATGATTTCCGCGAACACCGCGCTGTCGGTTCGCAAGGCGCGCACGGGCTCAACCACCCGCACATCGCTCACCCCGCCTTGCGGCTCCAGCATGGTGGCGTTGATCACCATCCGTGCCGGGGCGGATTTGCGCGCCCGCCAGATGAATTGCAGCGGTGCGGCCCGGTTTAAATATTCTGCCGGGTCAACCCCGATCGCCCGCAGCCCCGGCGCCAGCGCCTGGGCGAACTGCCTGGCCTGTTCTTGATCATTCGGCCGCGCCGCCACGTCGGCCAGAGTCAGTCCGGCGCTGGCCAGGGTGCTCGCCATCGTGCGTGGTGTGAACCAGCGCAAATGCGTGCGGTCCAGCAAGCCCATATCTTCATAATCAAAACTGCCTTGCAGCAGCCGCAAAACAAACGACCAATGTTCAACATTGGGCATGCACACCAGCACGGTGCCGCCTGGTGCCAAATATTCCACATGGCGCTGCAGCAGCGTCCAGGGGTCTTTCATATGTTCCAGAACATCGCCGTAGATGATGCAATCAATCCCATCCGGCACGTCAAACGGCATCGGCTCGGCTTCCACTTCTACGCACGCCACCTCGCTCAGCCGGGCCGCCGCATGCGGGATCGACTCAGCGTCGATATCAATGCCCAAAACTCGGGCGTTCGGGTTGCGGCGCAAATAGGCCTCGCCGAGGGCGCCTTGCGCACAGCCCACATCCAGAACCGTACGCGCATTGAGCGGGATTTTCTCCAGCAATTCCGGGTTGGCGTAGTCAGGGTAGCGCACATGATGCGCGATTGGCCCATGACCCTGCGGCATTGGCATCGTATGCGTGTCAGTATCCATGGTCACATGCCTTACGACGTAATCCCATTAAACGCTCGTCAAAATCTGTTGACGGCCAATCCCATGGTAGCTCAGGCCCGCCGCCCGCATTGCGGCAGGGTCGAACACGTTGCGCAAATCCACAATCACACTACCCCGCATCTGCCCGGCCAGCCAGCGCGGTGCCAGGGCGCGGAACTCGTTCCATTCCGTTACCAGCACCACCGCATCGACATCTTTCACCACGGCCCGCGAATCCGCGGCAAATTCCATGCTGGCCGGCAGCAGCGCCTTGGCCGCCGGCATGGCTACCGGGTCAAACCCCACCACCTGCGCCCCAGCGGCCAGCAACCCTTCGATCAGCGGGATCGCAGGGGCTTCACGCATGTCATCGGTCTCCGGCTTGAAGGCCAGCCCCAGAATTGCAATCCGCTTGCCCGCCACGTCGCCGCCGCAGGCGGTTATCACCCGCGCCGCCATAGCAATTTTGCGGGCGTCATTCACCGTCACCACCGACTGGATCAACTGGCTCGGCGCTCCCGCCTCCTCGGCAATCCGCATCAGCGCTAGGGTATCCTTGGGGAAGCACGAGCCGCCAAATCCTGGCCCGGCATGCAGGAACTTCCGGCCAATCCGGCCATCCAGCCCGATACCGCGGGCGACGTCATTCACATCGGCCCCCACCATCTCGCACAAATCCGCCATCTCATTGATGAAGGTGATCTTCATCGCCAGAAACCCGTTGGCCGCATATTTAATCAGCTCGGCGGTTTCCAGTCCGGTGAACACAATCGGAGTCTCGATCAGGTACAATGGCCGGTACAGCCGCCGCAGCACATCCTTGGCGCGCTCGCTGTCGGTGCCCACAATCACCCGGTCGGGGCGCATAAAATCCGCAATCGCGCTGCCTTCGCGTAAAAACTCCGGGTTCGAGGCGACTTCGATCCCCAGTTCAGGCCGCAATTGATGCGCCAGATCGGCGATTTTCCGCCCGGTGCCCACCGGCACGGTCGATTTGGTCACGATGATCGCGGGATGATCCAGGCATTTCACCACCTGTTCCACGGCGGCAAATACAAAGGTCAAATCGGCATGGCCGTCACCGCGCCGGGTGGGCGTGCCCACCGCGATAAAAATCGCCTCTGCCCCAGCAATCCCGCCCTCTAGGCTGGCCGGAAACGTCAGCCGTCCGGCAGCGGCATTGTCAGCCACCAGCCGGTCCAACCCAGGCTCATAAATCGGAATTTGACCGGCGATCAGCATCTCGCGTTTGCGTTGATCAGCCTCATAAATCGAGACTTCCACCCCGAATTCGGCAAAGCAGGCACCGGAGACCAGGCCAACGTAACCGCCACCGATGATTGCTATTTTCAATTCAAGCTCCTGGCCAATGCCGATAATTCCGCTTCTGGCGCGAGCCGTGCCCGCTTGCAACCCCAGCGGACACCTGAGTCTTAAGAGCGTATCTTCAAAACCGCTGAAGTTTCGGCCATGGTCTGGTGCAATGGAACATTTCCAGTCTTGGCCTGCCCTTTCGCTCCCCCGTCACTTGGCTTTGATGGCAGGTTTGGCAATGGTTTCCGCCATAATCGTGCGGGCGATGGTCGCCGTCGGCGTGCCCGACCAGCCGGGCCCCCGCAAAGCCCATAGTGTGACCACGCCAAAATCCGGCGGCGTCGGCATCGTGGCGGCGTTTCTGCTGGGAGTCTTGCTGCTGTACCAATACGGCCAAGTTTCGCGTCTCTCGGAAGGGCGTTTCCTTGGCGTGATCGGGGCGGCGGCGCTGATGGCGGCGATCTCGTTCATTGACGATCTGTATGATGTCTCCTTTCTTGTAAAGCTTCTGGCCCAGTTGCTGGCGGCCTCGGTGGCGGTATTTGCCGGGCTGTGGGTGCATGTGTTCCTGCTGCCCTTCATCGGCCCCGTTGATACCGGCTGGCTCGGCATCCCGCTGACTCTGCTATTTATTCTGTTCATTACCAACGCGATGAATTTCATCGACGGGCTGAACGGCTTGGCCGCCGGTGTGACGTTAATCGCGTGCCTGTTCCTGGCGGCCATCGCCGCCGCCTATAGCGGGTTTTTCGTTTACACGGCCGCCCTGCTGCTAGCCGGCGGCGTGCTCGGTTTTCTGCCGTTCAATTTCCCTAACGCTAAGATTTTCATGGGCGATGTCGGCAGCCAGTTTTGTGGCTTCATGCTGGCTTTGTTCGGCATCGCGGCGGCGCGTTATGGCGCCGAGCCGCTGTCCTTCCTGCTGGTGCCGCTATTGCTCTCGGGCGTGTTGTTCGATGTTGCCTTCACCCTGGTCCGCCGCCTGCTGACAGGGGATAACATCGCCAGGGCGCATCGCGGCCATCTGTACCAGCTCGCTCACAGGGCGGGGGTAGATGCACGGGTCATCGCTCTATTGCACTGGGGTTTTACCATTTTGGGCGGCCTGACCGCCATCGGCTTTCTGGCCGCCCCACTGTCATGGCGGCTGCCCATTTTGTTTGCGCCGCTGCCGGTGCAGTTTTTATGGCTGTGGTTTGTCATTGCGCGGGCAAAAGAAACCCATCTTACTAATTGGTAAATTCAGTATTTTGCACTTCTGCAATTTTGTTTTAGTATTTCCAGAAATCTAGGGAGAAAACAAAATGTCCAGAATCGCATTGGTAACCGGCGGCACACGCGGCATTGGCGCTGCCATCAGCATCGCGCTCCAGAAGGCGGGGCGGCACGTTATTGCCAGCTACGCCGGCAACGTTGAGGCCGCAGAGGCGTTCTCCAAGGAAACCGGCATTGAAACCGTTCGTTTCGACGCCGGTGACTATGAGCAGTGCGCTGCCGCTGTCTCCGCGATCGCTGCCAAACATGGTCCGATTGAAATTCTGGTCAACAACGCTGGCATCACCCGCGACACCACCATCGCCAAAATGACCCGCGATATGTGGGACGCGGTGATCGATACCAACCTTGGCTCCTGCTTCAACCTCAGCAAGCTGTGCTTTGATGGCATGAAGGAGCGCAAGTTTGGCCGTATCGTCAGCATCGGCTCCATCAATGGCCAGGCCGGCCAGTATGGTCAGGTCAACTACGCTGCCGCAAAATCCGGTATCCACGGCTTCACCAAGGCGCTGGCGCAGGAAGGGGCACGTTTTTCCATCACCGCCAACGCCATCGCGCCCGGCTATGTGGATACCGAAATGGTGCGTGCCGTGCCGCCCGATGTGTTACAAAAAATCATTGCCAAAATCCCGCGCGGCCGTTTGGGCCACGCCGAAGACATCGCCCGCGGCGTGGTCTTCCTCACCGCCGATGAAGCAGACTTCATCACCGGCTCTACATTGTCTATCAACGGTGGCCAGCATATGTATTGATGGCATTTTTGTCATCAACATCCTCACGTCATGGCCGCGCAAGCGGCCATCCACGCCTGGCCTGATCTTTTGAATCGAGCGACTCTCTCCGGCATCGGGGCCATCGGGCTCTGGGCATTTTTGGCGCTGGGGGCGCGGGCGGAAGCCGGGGTGCCGCCGCTCGAACTAACATCCATCGGCTTTGGTGTTTCCGGCCTCGCCGGGCTGGGCTGGCTGCTGGCCAAAGGGCAACTTGCGGTGTTGCGCCAATCGCCGCGCACCTGGGCGCATGGGGTGGGTGGGCTATTTGGCTACCACGCGCTGTATTTTTTTGCCCTCTCCCATGCCCCGGCGGCGCAAGCCAATTTGCTCAATTACCTTTGGCCTTTGCTCATTGTACTGCTCTCGGCCTGGTTGCTGCGCTTGCATCTCTCCCGTCAGCATTGGTTGGGCATCGGGCTCGGGCTGGTTGGCTCATTCATGTTGCTAGGGCAGGGGGTAGCATTTTCGGCGGGCTTTATCCCCGGCTATCTCGCCGCCATTGGGGCTGCCTTTGTGTGGGCGCTATATTCAGTGCTGGCCCGTAAATGGTCGGTTTCGGTGCCCACCGGGGCGCTGGCCGGGTTCTGCCTCGTTACCGCCCTCCTCGCCGCGCTCGCGCATATGTTGTTCGAACCCGCGTTCGCACCCACTGCAGCCAATTGGCTGGTGGCTGGTCTCATGGGGCTAGGCCCGCTGGGCGCGGCATTTTACCTATGGGATTACGGCATGAAGCAGGGCGACCCGCGCTTGATCGGTACGCTCGCTTATATCACCCCGGTCGCGTCCACCTTGCTGCTGGTGCTGTTTGGCTTCGCTGGTTTTTCCTTGGCACTCGGGCTGGCAGCGGTGCTGGTCGGGGGCGGTGGGCTGCTGGCATCCAGCTTCAAAACTTCACCCGCCAGATAAAGGCTGCCGCAGATCAACACCCGCACCGGCGCGGTAATCTGTGCCAGCGCCCCCGCCACATCCGGCCCCGGCACCGCCATGCCGCCCGAGGCTGCGATAATTGTCTCAACCGGCAGCGCCAGATGCTGCCCCGGCTCCACCACCGCGAAAATTTTTGCGGCCCGTGGCAACAGCGGCGCGATAAACTCGGTTACATCCTTTGACTGCTTCATCCCCACCAGCAAAACAGTCGGGCTGCCCCAGGCATCAAGCTGGGCCGCCAGCGCCTGGCCACCACCAGGATTATGGGCGCCATCCAGCCAAAGCTCCGAACCAGCGGGAAGCCGCTTCAGCAAAGCACCATTTAATTTCTGCAACCGTGCCGGCCATTCGGCGCTGCGCAATCCCGCTGCATAGGCGCTGGCCGGAATCGGCAACCCGCTGGCCTGTAGCGCCGCCATCGCAATACCCGCATTATCGGCCTGATGCGCCCCCAGCAATGAGGGTTTTGGCAAATCCATGCCGTCAAACCGCAAACCTTCCGGCGTCTCAGTCACATGCCAATCACGCCCGCGCCTCAGCAATGGCGCTCCCGCCGCAGCCGCTGCCTGCATAATTTCGGCCAGTGCTTCAGGGGCCTGCAACCCGGTGACCACCGTGCAACCAGGCTTGATGATTCCGGCTTTCTCAGCGGCGATTACTGCCAGCCTGTGACCCAAAAATTCCTGATGATCCATCGAAATCGAGGTAATCGCCGCTACCCGTGGTGCCGCGATGACATTGGTGGCATCCAGCCTGCCGCCCAGGCCGACTTCCAGAATGCATAAATCCGCCGGTACGCGCGAGAATAATAAAAACGCCGCCGCCGTGATCGCCTCGAACACGGTAATCTGGTTCCCGGCGTTCTGGCTCTCAATCTCATCAAGCACCTCAGCCAGCGCCTCATCCGAAACCAATGCACCCGCCAGCCGGATCCGCTCGTTGAACTTCACCAGATGCGGCGAGGTAAACACATGCACCTTCAGCCCCGCCGCCTCTGCGATCGCCCGCATGAAGGCGCAGGCGCTGCCCTTGCCATTGGTGCCCGCCACATGAATCACCGGCGGCAGATGCAGATGCGGGTTGCCCAAATCACCCAGCAGGCGTTCCAGCCGCCCGAGGCTCAGATCGATCAGCTTCGGGTAGAGATTATGCAGCCTGCTTAGGCTCGCATCATATCGGCTCAAGCCGCGGCCTTATGGTTTGTGGTCAGCAGGTCGATGATCTTGCCCAAGGTCGCGGTCAGCTCGCCGCGCTTCACCACCATATCGATCATGCCATGCGCCAGCAGATATTCCGCCCGCTGGAAGCCTTCCGGCAGTTTCTCGCGCACCGTCTGCTCGATCACCCGGGCCCCGGCGAACCCGATCAGCGCATTAGGCTCGGAGATTTGAATATCCCCCAGCATCGCAAATGACGCCGTCACGCCGCCGGTCGTCGGGTCGGTCAACACCGTAATAAACGGCAGCCCGGCTTCCTTCACCATCATCGCGGCGATGGTGGTGCGCGGCATCTGCATCAGGCTGATCGCACCCTCCTGCATCCGCGCTCCGCCGGAGGCGGCATAAACAATTAGTGGTGCAGCCTGCAGCACAGCCAGCTTGGCTGCCGCCACCAGACCTTCACCGACAGCAGCGCCCATTGAGCCGGCCATAAAGTCAAAATCCATTGCCGCCACCACCGCCTTGTGGCCGCTGATGGTGCCGTGCGCCACCAGCAGCGCATCCTCATGTTTGGTGGTCTCCCGCGCCTCGCGCAGCCGGTCCACGTACTTCTTCTGGTCGCGGAATTTCAGCGGGTCCGCCACTACTTTCGGCAGATCAATGCGGGTGTAGCTGCCCTCATCGAAGGTCCAGTCCAGCCGGTCAGCCGCACTGGCCCGCATATGGTGGCCACAATGCGGGCAAACCTTTTTGCCGGCCTCCAATTCGCGGTGAAAGATCATCTGCTGGCACTTTGGGCATTGGTGCCACAGATTATCCGGCACCTCCTTGCGGCCAAGCAGGGTACGGATTTTCGGGCGGACAAATTCTGAGATCCAATTCATACCCCGGAAATTACCCGTTTCGCGCCCTGAAGGGAAGCGACCGCCCAGGCCCCCGCCTCGGCCACCACCGGGTCGGGCTCGGCGGCCAGGGTTTGTGCCACCGGCAACAGGCTGGCCGCTCCGCTGTTGCCAAGGGCGATGGCGACATTGCGGATGAAGCGGTTGCGGCCAATGCGCTTGATGGGCGAGCCGCTGAATTTGGCCCTAAACGCCGCATCATCCAGCGTGGCCAGTTCCGCTAGCAACGGTGCGGTCAAATCCTCCCGTTGCGCCAGCTTAGCCTCATGCCCTGCCACCGCGAACTTGTTCCAGGGGCACACCGCCAGGCAATCATCGCAGCCGTAAATCCGGTTGCCTATGGCGGCGCGCAATTCCTCCGGAATCGGCCCGGCATATTCAATGGTGAGGTAGGAAATACAGCGCCTGGCATCGAGCTTATAAGGTGCCGGAAACGCCGCGGTCGGGCAGGCGGTGATACAGGCATGGCAGGAGCCGCAATGGTCCGCCTCCGGCGCATCGGGTGGAATCGCCAGCGTGGTGAAAATCTCGCCCAGAAACAGCCATGAGCCATGGGCGCGTGACACCAGATTAGTATGCTTGCCCTGCCAGCCTAAACCAGCCTGCTGTGCCAGCGGCTTTTCCATCACCGGTGCGGTATCCACAAACACTTTCACGCCACTTCGTTGCGCGGCGATAAACTGCCCCAGATGTTTTAATTTGCCCTTGATGACATCATGATAATCCCGGTTGCGGGCATACACCGAAATATTACCCGCCTCCGCCAGTTGCGTGGTGGCCAGCGCATCAGTTTCGGGCGCGTAGGAAAGCCCCAGCGAAATCACACTCACAGCTTCCGGCCATAAGGTTTGCGGGTCCGCCCGTTGCTCAGCCCGTTCGGCCATCCAGCCCATCGCGCCATGATGCCCCGCAGCGAGATAATCGCGTAAGCCATCGCGCTGCTGTTGGGTTAGTGTGGCGCGTGCAAACCCCACCGCATCAAAGCCAAGTGCTGCCGCACGGGCGATGATGGCGGCTTTGATATCAGTCATCACCCGCCGCCCAGCCGGCGCGGGTATCGGCGCAATAGCTCGCAAAATTCTGCGCCAAAATTGCTGTCCGCGCCCCTTGCATCAGTGATTGATAGTAGGTGAGGTTATGAATGGTCAGCAGCATCGGCCCGAGTATTTCCTCGCACCGAAATAAATGATGCAAATAAGCCCGCGTGTGGCGGCTGCAGCCTAGGCAGCCGCAAGTCTCATCCAATGGCCTGCCATCATCAATAAACCGCGCATTGCGAAGATTGAAAATGCCCTTCGAGGTAAACGCCCGCGCCGTGCGCCCGGCCCTGGTCGGCATCACGCAGTCAAACATATCCACGCCGCGTGCCACTGAGCCCAGCAGATCATCGGGTGTGCCCACACCCATCAAATAGCGCGGCTTATCCGTTGGTAAATGTGGCGTGGTGACATCCAGCGTTGCAAACATCATTGCCTGGCCTTCACCCACCGCCAGGCCGCCAATGGCATAGCCATCAAAATTCAACGCGCGCAGCGCCTCGGCTGATTCCAGCCGTAAATCCTCATAGATACCGCCTTGCACAATCCCAAACTGCCCGTAGCCTTCACGCGCCACAAAGGCGGTACGGGAGCGCTTCGCCCAGCGGGTGGACATCCGCATCGAAATCGCCGCCTCATCATGGATGGCAGGGAAGGGCGTGCATTCATCCAGCACCATTGTGATGGTGGCATCCAGCAGATGCTGAATTTCCATTGAGCGTTCTGGCGATAAAAAATGCTTCGAGCCATCGGTATGCGATTGGAACGTCACCCCTTCTTCGGTCATCTTACGCAATTTCGCGAGCGACATAATTTGAAAGCCACCCGAATCAGTCAATATCGGCCCAGGCCAGTCCATCATTTTATGCAAGCCACCCAGCCGCGCCACTCGCTCCGCCGTGGGCCGCAGCATTAAGTGATAGGTATTGCCCAGCACAATTTTCGCACCCGTGGCCCGCACGGCATCGGCGGTCATGGCTTTCACGGTACCCGCCGTGCCCACTGCCATGAAGGTGGGCGTTGGTACATCACCATGCGCGGTGTGCAAGGTGCCGGCCCGCGCCGCGCCGTCAGTGGCGTGCAGGTCATAGGAGAATTTCATGTGCGCTCCAGCAGGCAGGCATCGCCATACGAGTAAAACCGGTAGTCATGCGCAATGGCGTGTTCATAGGCGCTTTTAATCCGCGCCATGCCGGCAAAGGCTGAAACCAGCATGAGCAAGGTGGAATGCGGCAGATGAAAATTGGTGAACAGCACATCCGCCACCTTAAACCTATAGCCGGGCAGAATGAAAATATTGGTCTCGCCAACAAAAGGCAGCACCATACCGTCATTCCCCGCCGCCGATTCAATCAACCGCAGCGCCGTGGTGCCTACCGGGATCACCCGTCCGCCACGGGCTTTTACGTCATTGATCCGCGCGGCCGCCGCTGCCGAAACGATGCCGCGCTCGGCATGCATTTTATGGGTGGTCACATCCTCCACCCGCACCGGCAGAAATGTCCCGGCCCCCACATGCAGGGTCACCCGTACGGTCTCAACACCCTTGGCAGCTAAGGCTTCCAGCAAAGCAGGGGTGAAATGCAAACCGGCGGTGGGCGCTGCCACCGCGCCGTCATGCTCAGCAAACATCGTTTGATAATCTGCCTTGTCCTGCTCGGTAATGCCGCCGGGCCGGGCGATATAGGGCGGCAATGCCAACGCCCCGCTACGTTGCAAGGCCGCCAGAAACGCCGCATCGCTCACGTTAAACCGCAACGCCGCCGTCCCGCCCTCATGCACCGCCATAACCTCAGCCGAAAACTCTGGATCAATTTGCAGAATATCGCCGACATGCACCCGCCGCGCATTGCGCAGCAGCACCAGCCAGTCACCCTCAGCGTTGGGCTTGTCCAGCGTAATCCCAATCCGCGCCGCGCCCCGCATGGCGGTCAATTGCGCCGGGATCACTTTGGTATCATTCACCACCAGCAGGTCGCCTTCGCGCAGCAACCCGGGTAAATCGCGCACGGTATAATCACCCAGCGCATCAGGCTTCACATGCAGCAGCTTGGCCGATTCACGCGGCCGCGCTGGCTCGGTCGCTATATGGCTGGCGGGCAGTTCATACCCGAAATCCTCGAGTCTCAAGCGCCGAGATACGAGGCCAGCTCGATGAGATTACCATCCGGGTCACGGCAATAAACCGAAACGATATCCCCCAGCGCCCCAATCCGCGTCACCGGCCCATTTTCAATCGCCACACCGCAGGCGTGCAACTGTGCAATCGCATCATCCGGCCCCACCGCGATCACAAAACATAAATCCAGTGACCCTGGCTGCGTCAATCGCGCATGCGGCATCACTTCGGCGCCGACCTCATGCAGATTGATCTTCTGGGCGCCAAAGCGCAGTGCGGTACGGTTTTTGCCGCCATATTCTTCCCGCTCCATCCCCAGCACCCGCTGGTACCAGGCCGCGGTGATCTGAATATCCTTGCAGATCATCACAATATGATCGATGCGATCAACGGTGAATTTCATCAGACCAGCTCGCTGAAGAAATCATTGCCCTTGTCATCCATCACGATAAACGCCGGGAAGTCCTTCACCTCAATCTTCCACACCGCCTCCATGCCAAGCTCCGGATATTCCAGAACCTCAACCTTGGTGATGTTATCGCGCGCCAGTACCGCCGCCGGGCCGCCGATCGAGCCTAAATAAAACCCGCCGTATTTTTGGCAGGCATTCAGCACATCCTTGCTGCGGTTACCCTTCGAGAGCATCACCAATGATGCGCCTTGCGCCTGGAACTCCGCCACATAGCTATCCATCCGCCCGGCGGTGGTAGGGCCAAAGCTGCCCGTTGCCATGCCCGTTGGGGTTTTGGCCGGCCCGGCATAATACACCGGATGATCCTTCAGATATTGCGGCAGCCCTTGCCCGGCATCAAGCCGTTGTTTCAGCTTGGCATGCGCAATATCACGCGCCACCACCAAGGTTCCGGTTAGCGCGACGCGGGTTTTAATGGGGTGCTTCGAGAGTTCAGCGCAGATCGCCGCCATCGGCTGGTTCAAATCAATCGCCACCACATCGCCGCCCAGATGCTCGTCAACCACCTCCGGCAGATATTTCGCCGGGTCGGTTTCCAACTGCTCCAGGAATACGCCATCCTTGGTAATTTTGGCCTTAATCTGCCGGTCAGCAGAACAGGAAACACCAATGCCAATCGGCAAACTCGCGCCATGCCTTGGCAGCCGTATCACCCGCACATCATGGCAAAAATACTTGCCGCCAAACTGCGCACCAATGCCAATTTTCTGGGTCATTTCCAGCACGCGGCGTTCCATCTCCAAATCGCGGAACGCATGCCCGGCCTTGCTGCCCTCGGTCGGCAAATTATCCAGCCATTTGGTTGAGCCCAATTTCACGGTCTTCAGCGTCAACTCAGCCGAGGTGCCACCAATAACAATCGAGAGATGATACGGCGGACACGCCGCGGTTCCCAAAGTTTTCGCCTTGGCCTCGATGAACGCCAGAATTTTCTCCGGCGTCAAAACCGCGCGGGTCTCCTGATACAAATAGGTTTTATTCGCCGAGCCACCGCCCTTGGCGATAAACATCAAATGGAACTCATCGGCATGATGCTCGCCGGGTGCCGCCATGATGTCAAACTGCACCGGCAGATTATTGCCGGTGTTTACCTCATCATACATGGTCAAAGCCGCCATCTGCGAATATCGCAAATTGGTTTCGGTATAGGTGCGGTGTACGCCGTAGCTTAAGGCTTCTTCCTCATTGCCCTGCACCCACACGTTTTGGCCTTTTTTGCCAAACACCAAAGCGGTGCCGGTATCCTGGCACATCGGCAAAATCCCGGCGGCGGCGATATTGGCATTTTTTAAAAATTCCATCGCCACATAACGGTCATTGCCCGAGGCTTCGGGGTCTTTCAGAATATTCGCCAACTGCTGCAAATGCGCCGGCCGCAGTAAGTGCGAAACCTCATGGAACGCTTCAAACGCCAGTGCTGAGAGCGCCTCGGGCGCAATTTTCAACACGGTTCGCCCATCAACCTCGATGGTTGAAACCCCGGCAATATCCAGCTTGCGGTAGGGGGTGGTGTCTTCGCCTTGCGGAAACATCGGCGTGTAGCTGAAGGCAGGGGGGACCTTGGCTTGCGCGTTCATATTTTATCCTCGAACAGCGGTGGAAATTACTCTTTCGGCGTACGGCGGCGGAACGCATCCAGGCTCACCACTTCGGCGGGGCCATCATAGTTACGGCTAGGCACATCATCGCCTTCCGGCGCCGGCAGTTCGGCCAGCGGCACGGCTTGCGGCACTTCAACTTCAAAATTCAACCCAAACTGCACTTCCGGGTCGGCAAAGGCGGTAATGGCGGCCACCGGGATCACCAGAGTCGAAGGAATGCCCGAGAATGAGAGCCCTACAGAGAGCACCTGGTCCACCTCATCCATCGCCAGGCTATGAAACTGGTGCTGCAGCACGATGGTCATTTCATCCGGGTACTGGGCGCGCAACCGGTCAGGAATATGCACGCCCGGATAACCGGTCTTGAAGGTCACATAAAAATGGTGCCCCCCAGGCAGCCCCTCATGCGCCGCATGGGCAATCGCGCTCACCACCACATGGCGCAGGGCTTCCTGCGTCCAGGTATCGTAAGGCAGCAGGCTATCGGGGATCGGGGTGTCGTCTTCAGCCATCACTCATCATGCTCCGCAATGCGGCGTCATAACCCAGTCACCTGCATGCGGCAAATACAGCGGAACCCTAACTCGCAATCTCGCGGGATTCCCGCTCGTAATGGCGGTAATATTTTTCCGTTACCAGGTCGGTTTGCACCACCACGGCGATGTCGGTGGTATTGAACTGCGTATCAATCACCGCCCCGTCACCCACAAAGCTGCCCAGCCGCAAGTAGCCCTTAATCAACGGCGGCAGCGTCATCAGCACGCGCTTGGTATCCAGTGTGGCAGGGTCGCAGCGCTGCATGTTCACATAGCGTCCGGCCAGCGCCCTGGGCCGGATCGCCTCCGGCGCCAGATGATAGTGGTTCAAATAGGTCAACTCGGCCGCCAGAGCGTCGGGGTCGGTGCCAGGGAAGCTGGCGCAGCCAAACATCAGGTCGATGCCATAATGGAACACGTAGGCCGCAATGCCGCGCCACAATAATTGCAGCACCGCGCGCGAGCGATAGGCAGGTGCGGTGCAGGAGCGCCCTAATTCCAGCAACTGCCCGGGAAAACGCTCGAGCATTGAAATATCATACTCATCCGCGGAATAAAATTTCCCAAGCTTCGCCGCGGCCATTTGCCGGATCAGCCGGTAGGTGCCCACTACGCTTTCCGGGCCTTCGCCCAGATTATGGTCAACCACCAGCAAATGGTCCGCCACATTGTCGAACACATCGCAGTCGCACCGGCTGGCAGTGGTGAGGGCATCGGCTTTCGCGCCCAGTTCTTCATAGAATATCCGGTAGCGCAGCCCTTGTACCGCCCTAACCTCGTCAACCGTGACTGCCAAGCGTACACCCAAATTGCCAGCCCGTAACTCGGCAAAGCCCGGTGCGGCGTTACCGATGACAAAGCGTGGTAACTCGGGCGCTGTTCCAGTATTCACGTGGCTGAACTTTCAATATCGTGGGCGTCCACAGCATCATCGGTGACCGGCTGGCCGGCCGGCCGGCGGCCAAACAGCTCAATTTTGATCAACGCCACGTCAAACCCATGCTTGGCGGCGATCTCACGCAACAATATCTCGGCCTCGGGCGCTGAGAATTCAACGACTTTCCCATTGTCCTGGTCAACCAGATGAAAATGATTGCGGTCTCCGCTCGGTTCATAACGGGCGCGTTTGCTGCCAAGGTCGCGCCGCTCCAAAATTCCTTTGGCTTCCAGCAGCCGCACAGTGCGGTAAACGGTGGCCAATGAGATACGCTCATCAACCTGATTGGCCCGGCGATGCAGTTCATCTACATCCGGATGATCATGGGCTTCTGATAACACCCGCGCTATCACCCGGCGCGGACCTGTCATCTTTAGCCCATTCTCTATGCACAGGCGTTCGATGCTTATATCCATTAAAATGCCTTGTGGCCCAAGTTTTTTATCCGGTCCAGCCTTAACCGAGAACCTATGATGACAATCACATTGCCGACCCACCATAAAGCCATCGACATTACAGCGGAAACCTGCCCGATGACGTTCGTGCGGACCCGCCTGGCCCTTGATACCATGGAAACCGGCCAGATTTTACTGGTACGCTTAAAAGGTGCGGACCCGCTCAAAAATGTCCCCCGCGCCGCCGCCGACCAAGGCCACGACCCGCTGGACCTCCTCGAACAACCCGACGGCACTTGGCTACTGGTGTTGCAGAAGGGCTAAATTTCCATGTTCATCAGCAGCGCGTCCTCGCCATCGCTGTAATAACCTCGCCGCCGCCCCGTTTCGATGAAGCCGGCGGCGTCGTACAGGGCGAGGGCAGGGGCGTTGCCCGCCGCCACTTCCAGATGGACCTTCGTCACCCCCAGGCTGCGGGCTTGCTCCAACCCCAGTCGCAGCAGGGTCCGGCCAATGCCGCGCCGCTTGGTAACCGCCCCGATGGTGATAATCTCCGCCTCATCCGCCACCACCCGTAACAGCAACAGCCCGCCGCGTTCATCGAGCCAGCCATGCATGCCCGGTTGTGCCAGCAGGCTGGCAAAACTGGCTGCATCCCACGGTTCATCAGGAAACACCGCGCCATGCACCGCCGCCATAATATCGGCATGGGCCGGGCTGGCGGTAATCACACCGGCTCGGGCCGTAGGCCCCCAGCCGGCAGCTTCGCCTCCGGTGGATCAACATAAACCGGTTGCGCTGCCAGCGGTGCCAGCCCGGCCTCATGGCGCGCCCGCGCCGCGGTGGCCACCCATGCCGGGTCGATCTCCCTTGCGTTGGTCAAAATTACATTGCCGCCTGCCGCCGCAATATGGGCGGCCACTTCATTGGCGGCATTGCCCGCCACCGCCACCGGCGTTCTGATGATGGGAATGTCGGCATCGGCAAAACCTTCCGCCACGCCGTTCCTGATCAGGAATATTTTTTCCCGCCGTGCCCGGATGGCCACCCATAAAGGCCGGTGCAGCACCGGGAACGCCACGCCAAACGCTTCTGCCACGGTCACCCCCAGCAACGGCACCCCCGCCGCCGCTGTATAGCCCTGCGCGATGGCAATGGTGGTCCGCAGCCCGGTAAAGCTCCCCGGCCCGATGGTCACCGCCGCCGCGCCAATCGGTACGCCTGCCTTCGCCAGACAGCTTTGCACCAGCTCCGGCAGTGTCTCGATCAACCCCGGACGGCCCGGCGCAAACTGCCGCGCCAGCACCACCCCGTCCGACGACACCACCGCCACCCCGGCGCGGCTTAGCGCCCCATCGATGGCCAGAATATTCACGCGAAAATGGCGGCTTCTTCAAACGCCAGCTTGGGCAGTCGCGGAAACGGATGCTCCGGCGTGCCATGGCCCAGATTGATCAGGAAGTTCGACTTCCAGCCGCTCTGCCCAAAAAACGCCCGGTCCACCTTGTTTTTGTCGAACCCAGACATCGGCCCGCAATCAATCCCCAGCGCCCGCGCCGCCATGATTAAATAAGCACCCTGTAGGGTGGAATTGCGAAACGCCGTCTCTTCCGCCAGGTCCGGATTGCCGGAAAACCAAGCTTTCGCATCGGCGGGCGGAAACAATTTCGGCAGATGCTGATAAAACAGCGGATCCTGCGCCACGATCACGGTCACCGGGGCGGCCATGGTCTTGTCGATATTACCCGCACTCAGCGCCGGTTTCAGCTTCTCCTTGCCCTCCGGCGTGCGGATGAACACAAAGCGCCCCGGCGAGCAGTTGGCCGAGGTCGGCCCGAGCTTTACCAGCTCATAAAGCGCCTGCAGCTCCTCATCGGTCACCGGCTGGTCGGTAAACTCCCACTTGGTCCGGGCATCACGAAACAGAACGTCCAGCGCAGCATCATCTAAAGCCATGGAAAAACCCCCTTAGGCAGCCTGGGTGACGGACTGCACTTCAGGGATATAATGTTTCAGCAGATTCTCAATCCCATGCTTCAGCGTGGCGGTGGAGGAGGGGCAGCCAGCGCAGGACCCCTGCATCTTCAAGGTCACCACGCCATTGCGAAACCCACGGAAAATAATATCGCCGCCGTCGCCGGCCACCGCCGGGCGCACGCGGGTTTCCAGCAATTCCTTGATCTGGTTGGCAATTTCCACATCTTCCGGCGCCACATCCTCAGCCACCAACTGGGCCTTTTCGCTCATGACCGGCTTGCCGGCGACAAAATGCTCCATGATCACGCCCAGCACCTGCGGCTTCAATGCCTGCCATTCGGTCTCGCCGGATTTGGTGATGGTGACAAAATCACCGCCCAAAAACACCCGCGCGACTCCGGGCAGGCCAAACAGCGCATCCGCCAGCGGGCTGATCAGCGCCGCGTCAGCATCGGCAAAATCCGCCGTGTGCCCTACCAGAACATCCCGCCCTGGCAGAAATTTCAGTGTCGCCGGGTTGGGCGTGCCTTCGGTCTCGATGAACATGGTATCTATCCCTTTACTTAATCAGGACCGAACAGGTCCGGTTGCCCAATAGATTGCTTGTTTCCCCGGCAAAGACAAGGGCAGAGAGCACTGCCATGTGACCTGCCCTGCAATAATCACTTGATTTGAACACCGGACTCATGAAATATAGAGTCTCAATTGCGAATGATTATCATTATTAATTAAGCGAGTGATTAGGGATCAGTCACCATGTTCAACCAGCAAATTGTCGCCGAGAATTTTTTCCTGAAAGATGTCAACGCCCTGCGCGACAGCGTGAAGCCCTATCTGACCACTGAACCGCCAGCGGACCCCGCGCCCTCAATCGCCCTGCTGCAAACCGTTCTGGCGGCTGAGATTGTTTGTGTCCTGCGCTACACCATGATCTCGGTCTCGCAGGACGGCTTGCAAAGTGCCTGGATCGGCACCGAGTTCCAGGAACAGGCCAATGATGAGCGCAAGCACATGGCGATGGCGGCTGCGCGGATCCAGCAACTCGGCGGCACCCCCAACTTCAACCCGCCGGGCCTCGCCTCCCGTGCCGCCGGGCCAGGGACCTATGACGGCAATTTCGCCAAACGGGTGAACGAAAACCTCGAAGCCGAACAATCCGTCATCGCGCATTACCGCGACCTGATCACCTACTTCGCCCCCCGCGATGCGCAAACCTGCGCCATGCTGGAAGACATCATCCGTGACGAGGAAGACCACACCAGCGACATGGCGGATTTATTAGGCGCGTATGTTTCGTAAGCGATAAATTTTGTCACTTCAGTTGTAGCCGTAGGATGGGTGAGCGCAGCGCTACCCATTCTAAGCCTACTAGAACGGCGCTTTATTAAAATAGAAAGTGCAAGGCCGGGTTTCGGTGCGGGTGCCCTGGCCGGAATCGTTGTCCAACTTACCATTCACCGTAAAGGTGAGTGTCGTGCCGGCCGGAACATGGCCAACCGCGTAAGCGGGGTCGTTCGTAATTGCCGAGCCACTGAGCGTGAGCGTGCCATCGTCACCCACTGTTCCAGTCACCATGCCAGAACCCGGCTTACCTGGCTGGCCATAACTGCCTTGTACCTGACCATTTTGGATGAATATGCCGAAATGAAAATTAACGCCCAGCGCATCCTGGTAGTCAGGGCAGACAACGGTGGTCGTCCATTGGCCATCAAACGCGACGCCAGCCTTAGCAGTTGGTGAAGCGGCAAGCCAAATTGCCGCCATGGCGGTGATGAGACATGTTTTTAGCATGGTTTGGTAACCTCCCACGCGGGAGGCTAGCACGGCGGCAGGGCTGAGCAAGCCTTGGCAAGCCGTGGGATGGGTGAGCAGCGCGTAGGGCGGATAAGCGTAGCGTCATCCGCCGTCTTCTACATCAAGGGCAAATGTTTGATACGGAACGCTATTCAAACAAAAGAGGCGGATTACACTGCGCTTATCCGCCCTACGGCTTGCTACTCGCCGCCCCTCCACCGTCATTCTCGCCCCCACCGTCATTATCACCCCCACCGTCATTCTCGCGAAGGCGAGAATCTTCTTCCACCAGCTTTAAGTCATGGATACCGGCCTGCGCCGGTATGACGGGTTGGGTAAGCATAGCGCCAGCCATTCCACAGTTAGCTTGGTGCTTTAAGAGGATGCTCGCCTGCGCGAGCATGACGGGAGGCATGGCCTTACTGCTCGCCGCCCCTCCACCGTCATTATCGCCCCCACCGTCATTCTCGCGAAGGCGAGAATCTTCTTCCACCAGCTTTAAGTCATGGATACTGGCCTGCGCCGGTATGACGGGTGGGTGAGAGCTGCACTCACCATCATTTTTATTAACATCATGGGTATTCAATTTTTATCGATGACGTTACAATGCCCGAAAGCAATGGGTAGCGCTCGGCTCACCCTTCTACGTCCTGTTAAACGGGGATATATGGTGAAAAAACTTTTCCTTTTTGGCTTTCTGTTTGCTGTTCTAGTTGGATGCGCAACAGATTATCAACCAATCGGGACCGATAGCACCGGCGGATATTACCAATCAAAAATAACTGATGATCATTATATAGTAGGATTCTCAGCTAATGCATTTACATACTCTTCCCGAGCGTATGATTTTGCGGTCTTGCACGCGGCAGAATTAGGAAACAAGTTAGGTTTCAAATATTATATTATCGAAGGGCAACGAGACGAGTCGCGATTAAATACGTTTAATACCGGAAGTGCGAGCACTATTAACTCAACATCATATGATGGTGTTACGCAAGAAACAGTGAATACTACTTCAAATTCGATGACCGCACTTTATCCCGGTTTTGCGTTGAGTGTGAGATATTACGATACTCAACCCTCAAATCGTAAGGGGCAGGCAAGTTTTATACCAAATGAAATCAGCAAACTTAAAGCAAAATATGGGCTAAATTAGCAGACCTTAGGTTGGGTGAGCGAAGCGCTACCCAACGGCCCCCCTACTGCACCGTCAGCACATGTGGCGCGCTCCAGCGTGGCGGCGTGATCAGCGTGGCACTCCCCACCCTTACCGAATGCAGCTTCCCATCCAAACTGCGGCTCCAGAAATCCAGAAACTCATGCAGCTTGGGAAACCTCGGGGCCAGGTCCAAATCCTGCCAGATATAGCTCTGCAGCACCGCCGGATGGTCCGGCAAATGGTACAAAATCTCGGCGGTGGTCAGCCGGTAATCACGCATTTGTGTAAGCGTTCGGCGTTTCCGTAGATCAGCTTGAAGATTTTGCTTGCCACGGCAACAATTCGTCGATTTTGTTGATTGGATGGCCTTCGGCAATTTTGGCGAGTATATCTCTGAGATAAGCCTCTGGGTTCACATCGTTTA
>JARLIK010000021.1 GCA_031291755.1 Acidocella sp.
ACCGGCGAGCCGTAATCGTTGGACGTGAAAAACCCAATGCCCAGCAGCACGAAACTCGGGATCAGCAAAAACAGCACAATCCAGAACAGCCCCGGCCCGGCGGTCAGCCATAGCCGGAAATTACGGGCCCGGGCCTCACCTTGCGCGGCGGTCATCGCCATCTCAGGCCTCGATCAGCATGATGTTATCCGGCTTCAATTCCACCGCCACCGCTTCCCCGGCCCGCCAGCTGCGCTCCGCCGCCGCGTTGTTGGTATCCAGCGCCAGCACCGTCTGGCCGTTACCGGTCTCCACCCGATACTGCGTGGAAGCCCCCATATAAATCGCCTCGCGCACCACACCCCTGAAGATATTGGGCTTATCCACCGGCGCCTGGCTATCGTTATAAATCCAAATTTTCTCAGGCCTGATCATCGCCATCCGCGACGCCCCGATATCAGCGGTAATCTGCAACCGCCCGAGCGGCGTATCAGCCACCCCGCCACCCAGCGGCTGAATTTGCCAGATGTTCGAGAGCCCCAGAAACTCCGCCACAAACACGTTGCGCGGCTTTTCATACACATCCAGCACCGGGCCCACCTGCTGCAGCTTGCCCTTGCTCATCACCCCAATCCGGTCGGACATCACCAGCGCCTCATGCTGGTCATGGGTGACGAAAATAAACGTCATGCCCAGGCGCTTTTGCATCCGCAGCAGCTCAATCTGCAATTCATTGCGCAATTTCGCATCCAGCGCGGAGAGCGGCTCATCGAGCAGCACCACCTCGGGCTCATTCACCAAGGCCCGCGCCAGCGCCACCCGCTGACGCTGCCCGCCCGATAATTGCGCCGCGTTACGCTTGGCGAACTGCCCGATTTGCAGCAGTTCCATAATCGCATCCACGCGCTTGGCCCGCTCGGGCTTTTTTACCCCCTGCATCCGCAGGCCAAAGCCGATGTTATCGGCCACATTCAAATGCGGAAACAGCGCGTATGACTGAAACACCGTATTCACCGCCCGCTTATGGGCCGGCACATCCTGCATCTCCTTGCCCGAGATCAATATCCGCCCGGCATCGGGCGTCTCAAACCCCGCGATCATGCGCAAAAGCGTGGTTTTGCCGCAGCCGGACGGCCCCAGCAGGGTAAAAAACTCCCCCGCCTCGATTTTCAGATCAACCCCATCCACCGCCGGCACCGAACCCGCGAAAATCCTGGTGATTCCGGTGAGCGAGATAGCCCCCCGGGCGGCCGTAACCGCGGCAACCTGGGCATCCGGCATCATGCCAGCCCCGGCAAATTCAGATCAGCGGGCGCGTTGCCAAGTATAAATGACACAAAATTCCCCGTTTTGGTTAAGCCGGACGGCTGCAGACCGAGTGTCGCCCATGGTCACGCAGGGCGTCAACTATATTCAACGGGGGGGGATGGGGCAGTGCGGAACTACCGCTATGCGCTTCATTTCGGCCAGACACGGTCCCGGCCAGTGATCCGGAAAGCAGACATCTCCGACGTTGCAGAAATCAAGACTTTTGCGAACTGACGGCCTCCTTCGACGTACGCCTCTACTTCCGTTTCAGCACGTAATAATCGGGTTTATCACGTGCTTGATCGGTTCTGTTGCATCGGGGGCGGCGTTGGGCGGAATAAACGGCTGAAAAGCTTGAGTTATCCCATGTCGAACTTCAAAGGTCGCCGGTTTCCCGTTTCTATCATCCTGGTTTGCGTTCGCTGGTACTGCAAATACGGCATCAGCCACAGCGACCTTGAGGAGATGATGGCTGAGCGCGGGGTGCAGGTGGACCACACCACCCTCTACCGCTGGGTGCAGCGCTACGCGCCTATGCTGGAAAAACGCATCCGACGGTACCAGGGATATACCTGCCTGTCCTGGCGAGTGGACGAAACATATATCAAGGTCGCGGGCGAATGGGCCTATCTCTATCGGGCCCTCGATTCCGACGGCGCCGTGATCGACTTCATGCTTTCATCTCGCCGGACAGCAAAGGCCGCAGCCCGCTTTCTCGGCAAAGCACTGAAAAACCGGGGGGATTACCCACCAGAAACGATCAACACCGACCAGAATGAGGCTTATGGGACGGTAATCAGGCGGTTGAAGACGGAAGGCAGGATCGATGCCGAGCTTGAGCACCGGCAGGTCAAATATCTCAACAATCGCCTGGAGGGCGATCATGGAGCGCTCAAGCGTGTGATACGGCCCATGCGCGGCTTCAAATCCATACCAACGGCCTATGCCGTAATTAAAGGGATAGAAGTCATGCGAATGATCAGAAAAGGCAATTGCGTTATGCTCGACCCAGGCGTGGCAGGCGAAGTGCGTTTTGTGAACCGGCTCTTCTATCTGCCAGCTTGATCGGCAACGACGGGCAGGGCATTTTGCCTTCGTACTGAGTTAATGCAACAGAACCATGTAAGCTCTGCATATCATGGAAAGCCAACGGCTAAGGGGGGGGGACCACTTCATTGGTAATGAAGTGGTCCAGGTCCCTCAATCATCAGAAAAATCAGCGGTGCACGATGGCGTCTTTCTAATGCTGGTCGATTGACGCAGCGCTGACGTTGTGACCGGAGCCAATGCCGTCGGCCCAGTCTGGTTCAGATGGAGAAGTTTGCGCGCCGCCAAGGACCGCGAAGGTGTGATCCTCGGCATAGGCGAGGCGGCGGCCTAGCCAGAGTGGCACCAGACAAGAGGCGATAGCCAACGCCCAAATGAGTGGAGGGTGGACGAGGGTACCCGGGGCGCCGCGGATGGTAATGGCCCAAAGTGATATGAGCAGGCAGCCAGTAATTACTGAGAGGCGGCGGGGTTCACTTTGGATCCCGAGCGATATGGCGCACAGCCCACGCACGAGCAGGACCAGAGGGAAGGCGACCAACCAGTCAATGGTGTAATGCTGGCCCAGACCGAGCGTGACGATGAGGATGGCTAGCACGAAAGCGAGGCCGAGTAGCCGGTGCCAGAACGGCGAATGGCGAAGTGCAAGGAAGGCAGTGATCGCCCAAGTGGCATGCAGTGAGGGGATGGTGTTGCGTGGGTCAAAGGGCTGAGTAGTGAACGGTAGGGCGACTGCGTGGGCGGCGATTAGCGGTATAACCGGCAGATGGTCGGGAAATAGATTATCGTAGAACGGCTGCGGTGCCACCGCGGGCATGACGTAGTAGAGCGGGTAACCGATAAGGCCGATCAGCAGGAATCGCAGAAACGAACTGGCAGCAAGCGGATTTTGGGTATGCCGGAACTCCGAAATCGCTGCGAGTAAGACACCCGCAAACAACAAGTTATAGACCCCTAATAAAAAATCTGTGCCGAAGGAGGTGGCGAACAAAAAACGCGTGAATAGGGTCACGTTATTGAGGTGCAACATCTGTTCGAGCCGCAACGCCACGGGGTCGTAGACCACCGGTAAATAGCGCACTGTCAGGATCAGCATACCATGGACCGTGGCACCGCCGAAAAGCATGGCAAGGAGGCCAGCGACAAAAGCGTGCAAACGTCCATAGCGGGGCTCCGCTTTGACCAGAAGGTGTAACCCTAGGCCAATCGTCACGATCAAGCTCGCAGCCTTGGTCAACACAAAACTGGCGTTTGGCAGTTGGTGGCGTTGCAGGGCGACTATCAACAGGCTTACGTCGCAGAGAACGATGAAGAAAGCCGTCGATAATTTTGATAACAAAATATCGCCGAAGGCAAACGATCCAGGTTTACCGGCGAGCAGCGCAACCCCTATGACACCGAGCGCAACTGATGCATGGACAGGCATCGATGAAGGATACCCGCAGAGCGAGCCGATGAGCCCAATGATGGGAAGGGCAATCAGGACCAAAAAGAAGCAAAGCCAGTTGAGTTCGAAAGGCTCTGGGGCGGGGCTCATGCGGCATTAAAGAGGTAAAAAAACATGAATTTTCAATCGATTATATAACAGAAACTCGTCGAGTAAGCGGAGAGCTCGTAAAATGATCGCCCTTGGCCCGTTAAAATAGAAGCTAGATAAATGCATCTCACGTTGCATGTAAACTCTGTCGCGTTTCCTGGGTCTTTCAAAATTCAAGACTTCTGCAAACGCAGTTTGACCCAAGAAAATCAATAGGTTGCATTGTTCAAAAGATATGATCGAAACTCGATGAACATCGTCGCGGCCCCTTTTTCATCTTTTCTTTCAGAGGCTTATCCGACAACATTTTATAGACCGATCAAATAGACCGATCAAATCCACCACGCAGCTGGTCTGTTGAATCAATGTCCGTTATTTGCCAATGCTTTCTCCAGATCGGACCAAGAGCGAGCGTAGGGCGGATGAGCGTAGCGTAATCCGCCTTTTTCTTTCATCTACTCAGTTAGTCACAACGAAACCCATTTTACCTCTTTTCGTTCATTGATATTGTTCAACGATTCTGCCGTGCAATTCAGAACAGCAAAACGGCACGAAATTGGCGGATTACGCTTCGCTCATCCGCCCTACGCCCTGGTTTGGCGTCGCCTGATCGGGGGACCGCCCTCCCGCGTTGGGTTGCGCGTTAGCGGCTATTCAACCCCCACCCCACCCGCTTCCTCCCCGCCGCCATCCGGTGCTACTCTCCCGCCAATGTCCGAACTCATAAAAACCGAGGAAGCCCCGCCTGAGGAAATTGGCACCCGCTTGCGGATGGTGCGGCAGATCTATGGCCTCACCCAGCGTGAGCTGGCGCGCCGTGCCGGGGTCACCAACGGCGCTATTTCGCTGATCGAGCAAAACCGCGTCAGCCCCTCCATTTCATCCTTGAAGAAAATCCTCGACGGCATCCCCCTCTCGCTGGCGGATTTCTTCACCCTGAATTTCTCCCCCTCTGATAACGTATTCTTCACCGCCGCCGAGCTCACTGAAATCTCCTTCGGCGATAATATCTCCTACCGCATGGTGGGCCGGCGCATCGCCGGGCGGGCGCTGCAAATGTTGCATGAGACCTACCAGCCCGGCGCTGATACCGGGGAGGCCATGCTGCGCCACACCGGCGAGGAATGCGGCGTCATCATCTCCGGCTGCCTCGCGGTCACCGTGGGGTCGAGCGAGAAAACCCTGTATCCGGGCGATGCCTATTACTTCCGCTCCGACATCCCGCACCGCTTCCGCAACCCCGGTGACACCCCCTGCATCCTGGTCAGCGCCAATAGCCCGCCGAGTTTTTGAAGCGGTTTTTGCGGCGGTTTTTACCGGCTCCGTAAAAATTCCTCTTGTGCCCCGCCGCCAGCTTGAATACATGAGGTTGCGTTATCCAAGGGCTATAACCGGTGCTTCGGGCCGGGGTTAGCCGCTGCAAAGGAGATTTTTATGAGTAAAGTCATCGGTATCGACCTCGGTACCACCAATTCCTGCGTTGCGGTCATGGAGGGCAAAGATGTCCGCGTGATCGAGAATTCAGAAGGTGCCCGTACCACCCCCTCCATGGTTGCCTTCAGTGATTCCGGCGAGCGTCTAGTCGGCCAGTCCGCCAAACGCCAGGGCGTCACCAACCCCACCAATACTCTTTATGCCGTGAAACGCCTGATCGGCCGCCGTTATGACGACCCGACCGTGGCGAAGGACAAGGAGCAGGTGCCGTTTGCCATCGTGCGCGGCGACAATGGCGATGCCTGGGTGCAGGCGCGCGGCGAGAAATACTCCCCCAGCCAGATCAGCTCGTACATCCTCACCAAAATGAAGGAAACCGCCGAAGCCTATCTCGGCGAGAAGGTCACCCAGGCCGTTATTACGGTCCCGGCGTATTTCAATGATGCTCAGCGCCAGGCCACCAAGGATGCCGGTAAAATTGCCGGGCTGGACGTATTGCGCATCATCAACGAGCCCACCGCCGCGGCGCTGGCCTACGGCATGGACAAAAAGAACGCCGGCACCATCGCGGTGTATGATTTGGGCGGCGGCACGTTTGATATTTCCATCCTGGAACTGGGCGACGGCGTGTTCGAGGTGAAATCCACCAATGGCGATACGTTCCTGGGCGGTGAGGATTTTGACCAGCGCGTGATCGATTATCTGGCCGACGAATTCAAGCGTGACCAGGGCATTGACCTGCGCAAGGACAAATTGGCCCTGCAGCGCCTGAAGGAAGCCGCTGAGAAGGCCAAAATCGAGCTGTCCTCCTCGAAGGAAACCGAGATCAACCTGCCGTTCATCACCGCTGACGCCTCCGGGCCGAAGCATCTGGTGGTGCGCTTGACCCGCGCCAAGCTGGAATCGCTGGTCGATGACCTGATCGAGCGGACCCTGGCACCCTGTAAAGCCGCCTTGAAGGACGCCGGCGTCACCGCCGATGAGATCAACGAAGTCATCCTGGTCGGCGGCATGACCCGCATGCCCAAGGTGATCGAGTTTGTGAAGAACTTCTTCGGCAAGGAACCCGCCCGCAACGTCAACCCCGATGAAGTGGTCGCCATCGGCGCCGGTATTCAGGGTGCGGTGCTGAAGGGCGATGTCAAGGATGTGCTGCTGCTCGACGTCACCCCGCTGTCGCTCGGCATTGAAACCCTGGGCGGCGTGTTCACCCGCCTGATCGACCGCAACACCACCATCCCGACCAAGAAGAG
Source organism: Acidocella sp. (assembly GCA_031291755.1). Classification (GTDB taxonomy): domain Bacteria; phylum Pseudomonadota; class Alphaproteobacteria; order Acetobacterales; family Acetobacteraceae; genus Acidocella. Next base: position 6,559 of record JARLIK010000021.1, read on the forward strand.
CCAAACCTTCTCGACCGCCGATGATGGCCAGACTGCGGTGACCATTAAAGTGTTCCAGGGCGAGCGCGAAATGGCAGCCGACAACAAGCTGCTCGGCAATTTCGATTTGCAGGGCATTCCCCCCGCCCCGCGCGGCGTGCCGCAGATCGAAGTGACCTTCGACATCGACGCCAACGGCATTGTTTCCGTGCAGGCGAAGGACAAAGCCACCGGCAAGGAAACCCAGATCAAAATCCAGGCGTCTGGTGGTCTGACCGAAGCCGATATTCAGCGGATGGTGCGCGATGCCGAGGAAAATGCGGCGGCTGACAAGCTCCGCCGCGAGGCTGTCGAAGCACGCAACCAAGTTGAGGCGATGATCAACCAGACCGAGAAAACCCTGAAGGATGCCTCGGAAACCGTCTCGGCCCAGGATCGCTCCGAAGCCGAGGCCGCCATCGCTGCCGCCCGGACGGCGCTCGAGGGCTCCGACACCGCCGCCTTAAACGAGGTCAACGACCGGCTCTCCGCCATCACCATGAAAATTGGTGAGGCGATGTACAAGGCGCAGGCCGATGCGGCGCAGGCCGAGCCGGCCGCAACCGGCGCCAAGGGCGAGAAGATCGTCGACGCCGAGTTTGAGGAAGTCGATGACAAGAAAAAATCCGCCTAAGGTTTTTTCGATCATTTAAGCCGCGGCACCCCGGAGCTTCAGGCTTCGGGGTTGCTGCGTTTCAAGCAAAGGCTCTTTTCGGGCAATGGCGAAACCAGATTACTATACCACTCTTGGCGTACAGCGCGGTGCCAGCGCCGAGGACATGAAGAAGGCCTACCGCAAGCTGGCGATGCAGTACCACCCTGACCGCAATCCGGGTGACCATAAGGCTGAGGCCAAATTCAAGGAACTCAACGAAGCCTACGACGTGTTGAAGGACGACCAGAAGCGCTCCGCCTACGACCGTTTCGGCCATGCGGCATTTGAAAACGGTGGCGGCGGTCATCCAGGCGGCGCCGGCGGATTCGGCTTCGAGGGCGGGCTTGGCGATATTTTCGACCAGATGTTCGGCGGTGGTGGCGCCCGGCGTGGCGGTGGCGGCGTGCAAACCGGCGCTGACCTGCGGGCTTCCGTCGAGATCAGCATGGCCGAAGCCTTCAGCGGCACCAAGGCCAACGTGCGGATTCCCACCCGCGTCAAATGCGACGCCTGCTCAGGCTCTGGCTCGGCTGACAAAAACGCCAGTGCCGATAATTGCTCAACCTGCGGCGGTGCCGGCCGGGTCCGCGCCCAGCAAGGCTTCTTCGTGGTCGAACGCACCTGCCCCACCTGCGGCGGCGCTGGCCGGGTTGTTCGCAACCCCTGCCGGGTGTGCTCGGGCGCTGGCACCGTGCCGCGCGACAAAACCCTGGCCGTGCAAATTCCGGCTGGCGTTGAAGACGGCACCCGTATCCGCCTCTCAGGCGAGGGCGAGGCCGGCGGCCGTGGCGCGCCGCCGGGCGATTTATACGTCCATGTCGCCATCCGGGCGCACGATATCTTCCAGCGCGACGGTGCCAATATTTTCTGCCGCGTGCCGCTGCGCATGACCCAGGCAGCGCTCGGCTCGGAAATTGAAGTCCCCACCATCGACGGCAGCGGCGCCAAGGTGAAAATTCCGGCGGGCACCCAAACCGGCGACCAGTTCCGCCTGCGCGCCAAGGGGTTCTCAGTGCTGCGCAGCGCCCAGCGCGGCGATATGTATATCCAGGTGGCTGTGGAAACCCCGCAAAAACTCACCGCCCGGCAGCGTGAATTACTTGAGGAATTTGAAACCGAGGCCAAAATTCATGCATCGCATAGTCCGGAGCATGACGGCTTCTTCGCCAAGGTGAAGGAATTTTTCGACGGACGCAGCTGAACTCTTCAAACCTTTACAGCACGTGACGTTTTGTAAACGCTGCTGACGTCGGCATTTCTGCGCGCCATATATCGGGTATCATCGCTGTTTTCGCCCAGGAGGTTTGTTATGTTGCTGAACGCTCGCCCGGCACGCGCCGCCATGGTGCTAGTCCCGTTGGTTGCCCTCGGGGCATGCACTGTTGCACCCCCCACCGGCCCCAGCATTGTGGCCTTGCCCGGCCAGGGCAAATCGCTGGCGCAATTCCAGCAGGATGACCAAGCCTGCCGTAACTATGCGCAGCAACGCGTCGGCAATGGCGGTGCTCAAAGCGCTGCCGCCACCACCAACGGCACCAACACCGCCGTGGCCGGCACGCTCATCGGGGCCGCTGCCGGGGCGGCGCTGGGCTCGCTCAGCGGCAATGTCGGTGCCGGGGCGGCTATCGGTGCAGGCGCGGGCCTGCTAGGCGGTGCATCGGTGGCCGGTGGTGATGCCCAAGCCACCGCAGATAATCTACAAGGCCAGTATGATACGTCTTATGCGCAATGCATGGTCAGCTATGGTGACACGATTCAGCAGCCGCCACCGGTCTATTATGCACCGGGCCCAGGCTATTACGGGCCACCACCCGTTTACTATTACCGCCCCTATTACTATCGGCCTTACTGAATCTGGCATCCTTGCCGCTTTAGCGCGTGAGCGCACCCTGCCACGGCCGCCCGACCCCAGGCGGCCGTGGTTCTGGCTGGCCGCCCTGGCGCTGCATGCGCTTGTCATCTCGCTGTTCCTGATCAGCTTTGAGCGCCGCCCGGTGGAGGATTTCCAATCCCCAACCGGCGTCTCGGTGGTATTTGACACGCCGGGCGCTCAGCAAACCCAGGCCCCGCCGCACCAGATCATCGCCCCGCCCGTTGCAGCGCAAGCGCCACCGCCCGCCGCCGCACCGCCGCCGCCCGAAACCGAGCCGGAGGTGAATTTGAACATGCCCGCAATGCCGCTGGCTGCGCTGCCCAACCCGGCCCCACAGCCCAAGCCGCAACAGCCGCAACACCGGCAGGCCAAAGTCTCGCATCAGGCGCCGCATTATGTCGTCATGAATAACATGTCCTACAGTGCCCCCTCGCCGCCGGTGCCGTTTGCCAAACGCGCCCTGAACCTCAATCTCTCCGCCGATGATCTGCAGGCCGCCGCCGGGCAGGAGCTGTCGATCAAAGGCGACGCCGGCAGCAACTGGGACGCCGCCCTTAACAAATGGGTGAATGACCACGCCTATTACCCAGACGCGGCGGTGGCGCAGAACCAGCAGGGCAGCGTGAAAATTCAGTTCACGGTTGACCGCGCCGGCAATGTCTCCGGTATAAAACTGCTCAGCGGCTCCGGCTCGCCCTTCCTCGACCAAGCCTGGCCGGGGCTATTCCAGGGTGCGCAATTGCCGCCCTTCCCAGCGGACGCCAAGTCCGACAAGGTTACCGTTACCGCTACAATGCATTACATATTGCTGCATTAGCACCAAACCGCTAAAGCCAGTGCCGCATGATGGCCGCCCTACCTCTGACACTTGAGACTCCGGCATGAGTGTGGCCCTCGCCGATGAATCCAAGGACAAGCTGCGCATTGCATCTCTGATCGGCGTGCTGGGCGTGGTGTATGGCGATATCGGCACCAGCCCGCTGTATGCCTTCCAGGCCAGCATTGGTTATTTCCAAAAATCCGGCCTCAAATACGACGACATTTTCGGCGTCCTCTCGCTCATCTTCTGGGCGCTGATCATTACCGTGACGCTGAAATACGTCACCTTCGTGATGCGGGCCGACAATCATGGCGAAGGCGGCATTCTGGCGCTGATGGCCCTGGCCCAGCGCGTCGCCAAGTCCGATCAAACCCGGGCGGCCCTCGGCATCGTCGGCATCGTCGGCGCCGGACTGTTTTTCGGCGACGGCATGATCACCCCAGCCATCTCGGTGCTCTCGGCGGTCGCGGGGCTGGATGTGGTCTCACCGGAATTCGACCAGATTGTCATTCCCGTCTCGCTGGCGGTGATCATCGGGCTATTCCTGGTGCAGCGGCGTGGCACCGGCTCGATGGGTCGCGCCTTCGGACCGATCATGCTGGTTTGGTTCATCACCATCGGCGTCATGGGGCTGATCCAAATTGTTCAAAATCCGTTTGTCCTGAAAGCGCTGATCCCCAGTTACGGGGTGTTTTTCATTTTGCGCCACGCGGTGCTGGCCTTCATCGCCCTGGGCGCCGTGGTTCTGGCGGTCACCGGCGCCGAAGCTTTATACGCCGATATGAGCCATTTTGGCCGCAAACCGATCCAAGCAGCCTGGACTTATTTCGTGCTGCCCTGCCTGCTGTTGAATTATTTCGGCCAAGGTGCGCTGGTAATCGCCAACCCCACCACCGCCGACAACCCGTTCTACAAAATGGCGCCGCATTTCTTGCAGATTCCGCTGGTGGTTCTCTCGACCATGGCCACCATCATCGCCAGCCAGGCGGTGATCACCGGAGCCTTCTCAATGGCCCGGCAATGTATCCAACTCGGCTTGTTCCCCCGCATGGAAATCCGCCACACCAGCGAGCGTGAGGAAGGCCAGATTTACGTGCCGCAGGTGAATTACATGCTCGCCCTCGGCGTAGTGCTGCTGGTATTGGCATTTAAAACCAGCGATGCGCTGGCCTGGGCCTACGGCATCGCAGTCACCGGCACCTTCCTGTGCACCAATATTCTGGCGATGGTGGTGTTCCGCCGTCAATTCGGCTGGTCGCGCGGCCTAACCCTCGCGGTGTTTGGCACCTTCGGCGTCGTTGACCTCGCCTTCTTCACCTCCAACACCTTAAAACTCTTCGATGGCGGCTGGGTGCCGCTCGCCATCGGTCTCACGGTCGTCCTGGTGATGACCACCTGGCGGCGTGGCCGCAACCTCATCATCGCCCGCTGGACCCAGGACAGCCTGCCGCTGGCCTCGTTCCTCGCACGGCTGCCGCAATCGCGCATCGTGCGAGTGCCCGGCACCGCTGTGTTCATGACCGGCAATCTGGATTTCGTACCGAATGCGCTATTGCACAACCTCAAGCACAACAAAGTGCTGCACGAGCAAGTGTTCTTCGTCACCGTCCGCACGCTCGATATCCCGATCGCCGATCCAGGCGACCGCGTTGTCAGCGAGGAAGCCGCCCCCGGCATTTACAAAATCACGCTGTATTATGGCTTCATGGAAAGCCCGAACGTGCCGCGCGCACTGGAGAGCCTGAGCGAATTGGGCGTCGACTTCAAGCCGATGCAGACCAGCTATTTCCTGGGCCGCGAAACCGTAGTGCCGGCTTCGGTGCCGAAACTGCGCTTCATCCGCCGCTGGCTGTTTTTATTCATGTCGCGCAACGCGGTCTCCGCCACCGAATTCTTCCGCATCCCCTCCGACCGCGTGGTCGAACTTGGCGTCCGAATCGCGATATAATTCATGGGCAATTACAACCAAATTGCCGGCCAAAATCTCGAACGCATTTCCGCCCTCAGCGATGGCATTTTCGCCGTCGCCATGACCTTGCTGGTCCTGGATTTACGTGCCCCCACGGCCGAGCTGATCCATGACAACGCAGGGCTGATCAACGCCCTGCGCGATATCGTGCCGCAAGTGGTGGTGTTTTTCATGAGCTTCATCACGCTCGGCATTTTCTGGATCGGCCAGCAGACCCAGCTTAACAATCTCACCAGCTCTGATCGCGATCTTACCTGGCTGCACCTGCTATTTCTGGTATTCGTCACCCTCACGCCGTTCTCCACCGACCTGATGGGCGCGTTCATCCAATACCGGCTGGCGCTGCTGGTTTACTGGGGTAATATCCTGCTGCTCGGCGCTGCCTTGTTCCTCACCTGGCGCTGTGCCATGGCCAAAAACCTCGTCAAACCCGAACTTTCATCCGCCCTGGAAGCCGGCATAGAGCGGCGCATCATCATCGCACAATCGCTCTATGCCTTCGGCGCCGCTCTTTGCGTCATCAACACATATTGCAGCCTGGGCTTCATCGTTTTGGTGCAAATGAATTACGTTTTTGCACCCCGAATTTTTGGACTTAATAAAATCTAACCGCCGCCCGGAAGACCGTTGCATACCAGAATCATGGTATCGGTCGCGCCGGGATAGATTTCTTTAATCTGGCAGGAATCATGGCCTGTCTTCATCGCCTGGCCCATCGCCTGAAACTCCTTATCTGGCATCGTCACCATCATCTGCACGTCACCATTTTTCATCATCGACGCCATCACAGTGCCATTTGGATTTTCACCCGGCCCCTGAGCAAACGCCGGGGCCGCATAGAGCATACCAACACTCAACAGAGCCGCTACAAATTGAATTTTCATCTTGAAACCCTCCAATCTATCTTGCCCAATGCAAAACAGTGAGGCTTTAATTGCCAGCCGGCACGGCAAGTCTCCAATGCCGATTAACTATGGTTTCAATGCCGGTTGGGCTGCATGACAACAGCACTTTAAACGCTCACCTGCGCAATCCAGTCAGGCAAATTATAATAATTTGAAATCCGCACCACCTTGCCGTTGCGGATGGTGAAAAACGCACCTGCTGGCAACACATATTTTTGCCGGTGCGCCGGCGGCAACCCTTCGTCATCCTGCAAATACTCACCGTGTACCATAAATTCCGCCGCCGCCCTGTCGCCTGCGGGAGTCGTAAAAACCACCAGGTCAATCACCATTTCCTTGTAGCACCGGGTCATCCGCGCCCAGAATGCCGCAAACGCCGCCTTGCCGATTTCGCGCTCACCTTGGTTGATGTCATGCACCACATCTTCGCTCAGCAGCGCCATGAAGGCCGCCTCGTCACCGGCGTTGAAGGCGGCATAATAAGCCCTGATCAATTGTTCAGCCGCATTCATCCCAACCTCCTCAGCCGCCTGACTGTCCTAGCATCGCCGCCATGGCGGGCGGCGCCAATTGCAACAACTGCCCGGCCGCCAGCACGGCCAATAAGCCCAATGCCATCTCCGCCACCACGCTGCGCAGCAACAGCCGCCGCGCCAGCTCATCCCCCATCGGCAGCCTCGGCGCCAAATGATAGCGGTTTACCGCCGCCAGCGCCAATAATCCCAGCAGCAGACTCATTTTCAACAATGCCAATTGCCCGTAGCCACTATTCAACAACGCCGCCGGCGAGCCGATCAATATCAGATATTGCACGCTGGCGCTGAGTAAAAGCCCAATGACACAAACCACGCCCAGAGGAGAAAACCGCCGCGCCAAAACCGCCGCCTGTGCCATGTCCAACCCGCGCAATCCCACCCAAAGCCCCGGCAGAGACCCCAGCCACACGCCGCCGCTCAATAAATGCAGCACCGCCGAGCCCAGCAATAAAGTGCCCACCGGCCCCGGCATCGCGCCGCCGTGGCCAAGCCAACCCTCGGCGGCCAATGCCGCACCTGCCAAAACCGCCGCGCCACGCCGCCAGCCCAGCCAAAGCGCCAGCGCGGCCAAGGTAAACCCCACCAGCCGCCCGATCAGCAGCCCGCCAAACCGGGTGGAACCCGCCACCACCGGCAGCGCCTGCCAAATATCGCCGGCATCCTGCGCCCCCGACATATCGACCGTCTGCAAAACAAACCAGCAAATTCCAGCAATAAACAAAACCGCAAAACTGCCCTGCGAAATCACCCGCAGCCGCGCCTGCACCCAAGGCTTAACCGGAGCTGGCAACAGCCAGCCTTGCAACACGCAATTTCCAAACAGCACAAAACTGCCCGTGATGTGCAGGCCGCGCATTATGGCCCGCAGCACGGCATCATCCAGCAGCATCAAGGCGTCACGGTAAAGGAAAAATTCCCCTGGGTCTTATGGGTATCCACCGACAGCGCATGCCAGATAACGCTAACTTTCCCCGGCATCTGAATGTTCAGCGGCACCATCAATTCATTCGGATGGCCCGGCACAGCCTGCGGCTTACCCGCCGCATCATTCATGCCCATACTATCCGAAACCGCCACACGGCAGAACGGCACTTCCAAATCCTCGGTGAAACTCAGCACCAGCATTTTAGGTGCACCATGCACTACGCTGCCCACCGGCGGGTCGGATTTTGCGAGAAACGCATGCGCGAAGGCCGGGGATATTCCCAGCAGCAGCGCCAAAGCGATAAGGTTAACTAGTTTCATCATCAACTCCTGCGCTTACAGCAGCGGCTTGCCCAGCGTTTTGGGGAACAGATCGTCAAAATATAAATGAAACTGCCCGATCAGCCCCAGCCCATGCCCAGCAGCGCCATTCAGCGGCATCAGCACTTCGGTCGAGATCGAATAATATTCACCGGTCCACACCGCGCCAGCGCTCATCTGAAATATTGTCGGATTGTTAGTGGGGCGGAACGCCGAGCGCGCCGCTGCCGAGCTCCAGCCAAATTCCACCAGCGGGGTGAGATTCGCCAGAACCAGCGGCAAATTATAACTCATAATCTGCGCCTGCAAATACGGAATGGAGTATTGCAGCGTCAGCCCGCCCGACCAGGTGTTAATATTGCCATAACCCGAGGCCGGGCCGGTACTAGGGATATGGTAATCAAGCTCACCGGTCACGGCAAAGGGCCGGATCGGAGCCAAAGGAATATCGCCCAGCCCCTTACCGAAATAGGCTGAGAGGGTGGTAGTATCGTAGCCGGTGTCAAACCCGCGCGTGCCGCCGCGCCCAAAGCTCTCATTCACCTGCACGGAGCTCATGAATTCATGTTCCGGCAGCAATATCCAGCGATATTTCATCTGCACGTAAGGGTTATTAAAACCGCCATGCGCCTTGTTGTTATCGTTGGCGTCATTGGTGATGTAGCTGTAATTGGTGCCCGCCGCGACGCCAAGATTTTCAAAAATCGTTTTGTCATACTCAAAATTCAAATTGGTGATGGTGCTTTTGCCGTCCGGGCTGGTCACCGAATAGATCGGCAAGTTCGCCTCATCCCCCACGCCAGGGTCATCGATCAGCAGGGTATTCACAAACACCCGGTCACCGGCAACGGCATGCGCCTTTGCAACACCTGGGACCAAACCAGCAGCCAGACCAGTCAACGCAGTGCCAGCCAGCACCGCCAAACGATAAGACATCAACCGAAACCCTTTATCAATGATTTGCAAAAGCGCGAACCGGTCCTTACGCGACAACCTTACCATGTGGCAAGGTTATTAATCCTGCCCGCGTTCGCGCCACCAACCCGCCGCCAGCAGCGCCACCGCCAGCAGCATTGTGGGCAGCGGCGGTAGCAGTGGCACGTCGCGCGTACCCGTCACCTGCACCGACCCCCGGCGTTTGAGCATGGCAGCCAAATCCGGCACGGCCTCGCGCCCCAGCCAGACCTCCCGTGCCACCCCGTGCAGCGGCACACCGCTGGCCGCCAAATCCTGAAACTCCTGCTCATTGGCCAAGCTGACAGCCGCATAGGCGGTCAACCCGCCCTCGCTCACCTGCCACACGCCCGGCGCGGTGGCGGGCAGGCTGGCGCTGTAAACCCCCGGCGCGGTCTGGTTCAGCGCCAGCGCGAGTATTTTGCCACCCGGCATTGTCACACTGGCCGGACCGGGGTTGGAGGCCGCCAGCGTCTGCCGGGTAATATCCAAACTTCCATCGGCGATTTTGGCGGCCAGAAACTCCGGCTCCAGCGCCGGTTCACGCAGCAGCCAATGCACCACCCGGCGCAGCAGCGGCAGAGCCGGGCCGTCATGCGCGCCGCCCTTGGTCCAGAGCCACAACTGGTCCGACAGCAGCATCCCCACCCGGCCCTTGGCCGAGCTTGCCAGCACCAGCAGCGGCCAATTGTCCACACCACCGGTCATCAGCACGTCGCCGGTCAAAGTGGTGGCCGCCTCCAACCGCTGCCACGGCGCCAGCGTTGTTCCAGCCAGCGGCGCCGTCACCGGATGGCGTGCGCCAAGCTCCGTCACCTGCGGCGAAAACGGCGCGGTCACGGTGCCCGGCGCCATCGGCACTGCCGGCAACACGGCGCCCAGGAATGTGCCGGCCAATGATTGCGTGCCCTCAAATTCCGGGCCGACCTGCACCAGCAGCGCCCCGCCGTTCTGCACATAGCGTGCAATATTCGCCAGATATTCCGGCGGCAGCAGGCCATCAGCATCGAATTCATCCAGGATAATCAAATCGAATTTGGAAATATCGATGTCGAACAATTGCGCCACCGGAAACGGCACCAGCGCCACCGCCCCTGGCGGCGCTTCCACCGCCTCGCCGGGGGTGCGCAAAATGGTGAAATGCACCAGCTCCACTGCCGGATCGGATTTCAACAGCAGCCGCCAGGAGCGTTCGCTCTGGTTGGGGTTGCCCGAGATCAGCAGCACTTCGAGCTTTTTGGTAATGCCGTTCAACGTGAACGCCACCTGATCATTCACGAGCGAGACCTCGCCCGGCAAGGCAGCCACGCTAGCCGTCACCACCGCCGGTCCAGCATGGCGCACCGGCACGTTCACGCTCACCACCTGTCCCACCAGTGCCGTGCCTTGCCACACCGGCACGCCATCCTCAGCCACAGTTAGCGGCACCGGCGTTCCCGCATCGGCCACGCCATGATCAAAAACTTCCAGCTGCACGCTGTTATCCTTGCCCACCAGCCCATAGGCGGGCGCGGTCACCAGCCGTAATTCACGGTCGGTCTCCTCGGCCTTGGCGGTGAGCAGCGCGGTCATCGGGGCGGTGAACGGCAGCGTTTTCGGCACGTCCGAGACCTGCCCATCGGTGATCGCCACCACCCCGGCCAGTTGCGCCGCCGGAATATTCGCCAGCGCCTGATTGATCGCACCAAACAGCGCGGTGCCGCCCGCCTCAGCCGGTGGCACATTCACCACCCGCAATTCCAGCCCCGGAAATTTTGCCGCCTGCGCCTGTAGATTCGCCAAAGCGGCAGTGGCCATCGCGGTGCGGTTGCCAAGCTGCATCGATGGCGATTGATCCAGCGCCACCAGCGCCACGTCCGGCAGCGGCCGGGTGGTCTGGCGCAGCCATTGCGGACCGGACAGCAGCCCCAGCAGCAGCGCAAAACCCGCCAGCCGCCACAGCGTGCCGCGCGCCCGGGTGAACAGCCCCAGCGCCACCACCACGCAAGCCAGCGCTGCCAGCCCGATGAGCACCGGCCAGCCCAGCGCTGGTGTGAACATAATCAAGGCCCGCCCAGCCGGTCCAGCAAGGCGGGCAGGCTGGCCTGGTCCGCCTTATAACTGCCGGTCAGCGCATAAATCACCAGATTCGTGCCAAACCGATCCGCCATGATGCGCTGGTCCTCACCGCCCGGCAGCGGCGTCTGCTCCGGGTTGCCGCCGATGTCTCGCGCCCAGGCCCCGGCCCAGTCATTCTGCGCCACGATCACCGGGCTGACCCCATCGGCATCACGCGCCGCCGGGTTGGCGATCAGCACCGGCGCACCGGTGAAGCGGCCTGGAAAATCCGGAATGATATAAAAACAATGGGCCAGCACGTTGGCGGTTGTTAAAGGCTCCAGCTCAGGCAAATTCAAACAGGCCGTGTCGCGCAGCACCGCATCCTCGGCCCCTGGCGCCAGCCCGGCACCGCTGCCCGGTGCTCCGGCATCGCCGCCCGGCGTGTCGATCACCAGCAGCCCGCCATGCTGCATGTAACTCACCAGCGCCGCGCAGGCCGCCGGGGAAGGCGTTGCCGATTGCGGCAGCACCGGCCAATAGATCATCGGGTACAGGCTGATATCATCAACCCCCGGCGTCACGCCCACCGGCGCTGCCAGTTGCGCCGAGGTGCGGGCCGAGACCAGTGCCGATAAATACCCCAGCCCGTCGGCAGTAATCTGGTCGGCGGCGGCGTCGCCGGTCAGCACGTAACCGAGCGTGGTCTGCAACGCCGCACTCTGCGCCGCCGTCTGCGCCCGCGCCACCCCCGTGCCGCCGAGCAACAGCAACGCTACCACCGCCAACCGCCACCTTAACAACCCGCGCAGCAGCAATGAGATCAGCACATCCAACGCCAGCAGCGCCACCGCCGCCGCCAGTAACCACGGCCCGAACGCCACCGGGGCCGCACTGCCGCCAAACCCCACCGCCCCCGGCAAGCTGGCCGCCACCACCGGCGGCACATGCCCCCCCAAATTCAACGCCAGCATCGCCGTCCCGCTGCCATACAGGCCGGGCGGGTGGGTGGGTGAGACCATCAGACCGGGCAACTCCCGCGCCATGACGCTGGCCGTGCCCGCCACCTTCGCCAGACCGCCAAACCCATCCAGCGCCTGCAATAGCGGCAATGGCGCATCCGGCTTCGGCGCCGCCCCTTGCGCCAGCGGCACCAGCCGCCCCAGCAGTGCCGGAAACAGCCCCGACAGCGCCAAATTCGACCATTCGCTATTCGCCGTTGTCAGCACCGAGACCAGATACCCGGCCCCCATGGGCCGCCCCAGCACCAGCGGCGTGCCGTCATGCAGGCTGGCCCAGATGGTCGCCGGATCAAGCCGCGCCGGGTCCGCCAAAATCTGCCGCGAGACGGTGACATCCTGATCCAGCGCCAGCCCGGCAAACGGCGAGGCCGCGCCGAACGGTGCGAGATTTTGCGGCGCACTCCAGGTCAGCGCCCCACCTAACCGGCGATCCCCCGCCAGCAGCGCATCCGGGGCCAGCCCGTCCGGCGCATCGGCGGTCAGCGGCCCGGCGAAACGGATCAGCACCCCGCCATTTTCAATGAACCCCTGCAGAGTTTGAATTTGGGCGGCGCTGAACGGCGCATCGGCGGCGATGATCACATTCACCCTGGCCGCCAGCAACGCCGCCGCATCGCCGGTCACAATCTCGCTGCCCACCGGCACCGCCTGCCGAACGTAATACAGCGATCCCAGAAACGGCGTTTCGGCATTGCCCGCCCCCGCCAGCAACCCCACCACACCACCATGCACGCTATTGTCCAGCAACAGGGTGCCGCCGGCTGACCCCGGCCCGGCCAGCACCAGCCGCGCCACCTTGTTGCGCAGCGCCACTGGCAGCGCCAGATGCGCCTCGGCGTCGCCGAACGCGGCACTCGCCAGCACATCGCCCGCCGCCGTCTCAGCCAGCACACGCCCGCCCGCACCGCCCACCGCCTGCTGCACAGCCAGATCGCCATTGGCCTGCACCTGCGCCCCGGTCAGCAGCGGCGCCGTCACGCCATCACTCAAAATCCGGGACGGATGAAGTGCTGCCATGAAAGCCGCAAAACCGGGGCCGCCGGTGATGCCGTCGGCGATATAAACCACCTCACCGGCAAAACCCTGATCACCCTGCAGCGCACGCGTTGCCCCTGCCCGGTCCACCGGCCAGGATTGCGGCACCATCGCCGTCACGAGCTGCGCTGCACGTCCCGCCGGCATCACGCCTTCGATGTGCGGCGCGGCGTTACTGGCATCCCGTGCCGTCGCCAGCACCGCCACCCCGCGCCCGGCCTGCCCGGCGCTAGCCACCACCCGCAGCGCCGCATCACGCCTGGCCGCCCAGTCACTCGCCGAGGCCCAGTCGTTATCAATCACCAGCAGCACCGGCCCGCTGCCCGGCAGCGCCGGGGGCGGGTACAGTTGCGGCCCGGCTAGGCCGACGATCACCAGCGCCGCTATCAGCAGCCGCAGCAGCAACAACCACAGCGGCATCCGGGCCGGGGTGCGCTCAACGGCCGCCAGCCCGCGTAAGAGTGCCAGTGGCGGAAACCGCACCCGCCGCGCCGCGGGTGGCGTGAGGCGCAGTAAAAAATACAGCCCCGGCAATGCCAGCAGCCCCAGCAACACCAAAGGCGCTGAAAACATCACGCCTGCCGCAACGCCTGATACAATGCCGCCAGCGCCGTGGCGGGCGGCGCATCGGTGCGATGAAACAACGGGCTCTGGCCGCTGCGCTGCGCCGCCGCCACCACCGCGGCCTTCTGCGCCTTCAGCCTCGCCTGATAAGCCGCCTGCCAGCTTTGCGCCCGCGCTGCTTCAACGGGGGCACCAAACCCCTCAAACACCACCCGGCCCGCATACGGAAAATCGCACTCCGCCGGGTCAAGCACCTGCATCACCGCGCCGCCGGGGGCGGTGGCGAACACCGGATCAGGGGTTAAAAAATCCCCGAACACCACATGCCGCGCCTTCGGGTCATCGGCCGCCGCGCCACCAGCCAGCAGCAAAGCCTGCGCCAGTTTCGGCAGGGCCAGCCGCCCGGCCAGCGGCCCTGTCACCCCCGCCAGCGCCACCCGCTCACCCGCCTCCAGCAGCAAACAGCTCAGTGCCAGCAGCAGCAGCACCGCCCGCTCGCGTTTGCTCGGCAAAGCCGGCATGGAGGCAAACCGCAGCCCCGGCGTATCCTGCAATTGCACCATGCAAACCGCCGGCACCTGCGCCTCGCGCTCACGCAGCAGCAACCGCTCGCCGGATGCGCTGCGCCGCCAGTCGATCCGGCGTGATTCATCGCCCTCCTGGAAATCCCGGAACTGCCAGAACGCTTCCCCGGCCCCGGCCCGTCTGCGCCCATGCACACCCGCCGCCACCACATGCGCCAGACGCTCCGCCGCCAGCAATAACCGGGGCAGCCCCGCGGCTAACGCTTCAGCCTGCGCAACCTGGTTCAAAAGGCTGCCGCAAGCCGGCCAATAATATCTTCCAGCTTGATGCCTTCACTCTGCGCCGAAAAATTCAACGCCATCCGATGCCGCAATGCCGGACCCGCCAGCGCCGCCACGTCATCGAGGCTTGGCGCCAACCTTCCATCCAGCAGCGCCCGCGCCCGCACGCCCAGCATCAAAGCCTGCGCCGCCCGTGGCCCCGGCCCCCACGCCAACTGCCCGCGCAATTCCGGCCAGGCTGGGCTTTCCGGACGCGCCCCGCGCACCAGCGCCATGATGCCGTCCACCACTTTGGTCCCCACCGGCATCACCCGCACCAGCGCCTGTGCCGCGATCACATCCGCTGCCGCCAGCACCGCCGCCGGCCGCGCCTGCTTGACCCCGGTGGTCGCCAGCAGCATCGCCCGCTCGTCCGCCGCCGCCGGGTAATCAATCCTTATATCCAACAAAAACCGGTCCAACTGCGCCTCGGGCAACGGATACGTGCCCTCCTGCTCGATCGGGTTCTGCGTCGCCAGCACATGGAACGGCACCGGCACCGGCCGGTTCTCGCCCGCCACCGCCACCGCGCCCTCGGCCATCGCCTGCAGCAGCGCCGACTGCGTGCGCGGGCTGGCGCGGTTGATCTCATCGGCCATCAGCAATTCAGTAAATACCGGCCCCGGAATGAAGCGGAACTTGCGCCCCTGCGGCGTCTCGTCCAGCACCTCGCTGCCCAGAATATCAGCCGGCATCAAATCCGGCGTGAACTGCACCCTGCGCATCCGCAACCCCAGCACAATCCCCAGAGTCTCCACCAACCTGGTTTTGCCAAGCCCCGGCACGCCGGTGAGCAGCGCATGGCCGCCCGAGAGAATCGCCACCAGCGCCAGATCAATCACCGCGCCCTGGCCGATAATCACGTCCGCCACCGCCGAACGCGCCGTGGCCAGACGCTGCGCCATCGCCATCATCCGCGGCTCTAACGCCTCGCTATTCATCATCACCAACCCACCTTATTCATTTGATTGCTGCGTATCTCTACCTATATCAGACGCTGATGAGAACAGCTTCTGCCAGGAATAGCCAAATTGTGAGTCACCCCGAGGGCGAACCCACCCAGCCACCAGCCGCCCCCGCCAAAGACGCTACCCCTTGCGCAAAAATCTCCTGCACCCACACCGCGCGGACTCCAGTTGATTGCGGCCACCTGCCCTTCCTGATTAAACGCGACGGCGCCTGGCTGTATCGCGGTTCGCCGATCACCCGCAAACCCATGGTCTGCCTGTTCTCCACCATCCTCAAACGCGATGAAGACGGCAAATACCTGCTGGAATCCCCCGCCGAACGCGGCTTTATCGACGTCGAGGACGCCCCCTTCATCGCCGTAGAACTCGACTGGTCCGGCCATGGCAAAACCCAAACCCTGTGCTTCCGCACCAACACCGACCAATGCATCACCGCCGGACCCGAACACCCCATCCGAATCGCCCACGATTTGCTCACATGCGAACCAACGCCCTATCTTCATATCCGTGATGGTAAAGGCCGATTCCCCGTCGAGGCGCGTATCAACCGCGCCACCTACTACGAACTCGTCGCCCTCGCCGAGCCCGGAACCATGCACGGCCGCCCCGTCCTCGGCGTATGGTCCGAAGGCGCCTTCTTCTCGCTCGGAGATCTGCCGGCGGGTTGCGGGAAGAAGTAAGGTCAGGGGGCTCTGCCCCCCGAACCCCCGCCAAAGGCTGAGCTTTTGGAATCCATTAGTGAAAGCTAAGAAGAACGGGCGCTCCTCTGGCATTTCAAGCACCGCTGAGCGCCCGTTCTTCTTAGCCTTAATAGGTTCTAAGGGCTGTGCCCTTAGGGGGGTCCAAGGGCAGCGCCCCTGGCCTTACTCCTTCCCATGACCGCCGCAGAGCTTCGCGCGAGATTAGGCTCGTTGGACCATGCGCCGTTGGCGGTGGCGGGGCATCGGCAGTCGGCGGTGCTGGTGGTTTTGGAGCCGGGGCGCGGGGTTTGGCTGACGCGGCGGTCCAATGATTTGCCGAATCATGCGGGGCAGGTGGCGTTTCCGGGTGGCAAAATTGAGGTGTTTGATCAATCGCCCGAGGCGGCGGCGTTGCGTGAGGCGTGGGAGGAGATTGGGCTGGCGCCGGAGTCTGTCGAGGTTTTGGGGCGGATGGATGACCATATTACCGGCACTGGGTTTCATATTGTGCCGGTGGTCGGGCTGGTGGCGCCCGGCGTTGCGTTCAACCCGGCGGCGGGCGAGGTGGCGGAGATTTTCTGTCTGGGGTTTGACGTGTTGCTAAACCCGCTTTCGCCGCAGCGCCGCCATGCCACCATCCGGGGTGAGGAACGCAGTATTTGGGTTTGGCCGCACCCTGACCATTTCATCTGGGGCGCGACCGCGGCGATTTTGGTGAATTTGGCGCGGCATCTGCGCGGTGCCGCATGATTATATTTCCGGGGCTAGATGTTTTGTGGGCAGCCCTGCCCGAGGCGCGGGTGGTGGGCGGGGCGGTGCGCGATACGCTGGCGGGCAAGCCGCTGGCGGATGTTGATATGGCCTCACCATTGAGCCCCGATGAGGTGATGGCGCGGCTGAGCGCGGCGCGGCTTAAATCCATCCCCACCGGGCTGGCGCACGGCACCGTGACAGCGCTGGTGGCAGGCCAGCATTTTGAGATCACCACCCTGCGGCGCGACGTGGAGACCGACGGGCGGCACGCGCTGGTGGCCTTCACCGATGACTGGCAGGAGGACGCGGCACGGCGCGATTTCACCATCAATGCGATGTCGATGGACCGCACGGGCACGCTGTATGATTATTTCGGTGGCGTTGCGGATTTACAGGCTGGCGTGGTGCGGTTTGTCGGCGATGCGCATACGCGCATTACCGAAGATTACTTACGAATCCTCAGGTTTTTCCGTTTCTTCGCCCGCTATACCAGCGGCGCACCTGATGCCGCCGCGATTGCCGCCATCGAGGAACTGCGCGACGGGGTTTTGCTGTTATCGGCTGAGCGGGTGTGGAGCGAGGTCAAGCGCATTTTGGCGGCGGAAAGCCCCATCGCCGCACTGCAACTGATGCACAGCACCGGCGTATGGGCGCGCGTACTGCCGGAAGGTTTTGATGTGCCCCGCCTCGCCGCGCTGATCGCCCGTGGCGCACCGGTTGATGTGATGCTGCGTGCCGCCGCATTATTCACGGGCGAAATTGAGACGATCGCGGGGCGTTTGAAACTCAGCAATGAGGAAGCCGAGATTTTACAATCATGGCAAATCCCCAACGCTTTGCCCCCCACCGCGTCCGACGCCGACCTCCGCCGCGCCTTGGCTGACACCGAAGCACCAACCCTGATCGCCCGCAGTTGGATGAGTGGCAACTGGCCAGAGCTGCGCACCCGCCTGGCCGCCACGCCGCGCCCGATCTTCCCGCTGCAAGGCCGCGACTTAACCGAACTCGGCATCCCCCAAGGCCCGCGCATCGGCAAAATCCTGGCAGCGGTGCGGCACTGGTGGCTGGACGGCGGTTGCATTGCCAGCCACGAAGATTGCCGCGCCCAGGCGCTGCTTATTGTGGTGAAGTAAGGCGTGGATGGCCGCTTTCGCGGCCATGACGGGAGTATATGCGCGATGTATCGTCATGGCCGCGAAAGCGGCCATCCACGCCTTTACGCTAACCCCTACAAAATGCCCTCATACAAATCATCCCAGGCGACATTATCCCGCATGAGAAGCTGCACCTTCCAGGCACGCCGCCATTTTTTCATCGCGGATTCGCGTGCGATGGCGGCGGAGATGTCGTCGTGACGTTCAAAATATACCAGCCGTTTCAGACCGTATGTCTTGGTAAAACCGGCAATGTCACCGGCCCGGTGCTCACTTACCCGCCGCACCAAATCCGCCGTCACGCCGATGTATAAAATACCATTGGGCTGGTTGGTCATGATGTAAATCCAGCCGCCTTTTTGGTGCATCGTTGTGTCTCCGAAAAAAGGCGTGGATGGCCTCGTTCACGCCATGACGAGTCTAACCCAATTTCTCCCGCGCCGCCGTCGCTAATTCATCAGCGCGGTCATTCATCGGGTTACCCGAATGGCCTTTCACCCAGCGCCACTCAATCTCATGCGGTTTGGCGGCGTCCAGAATCCGCCGCCATAAATCCATGTTCTTTACCGGGTCACCCGCCGCATTGCGCCAGTTTTTGCGCACCCAGCCGGTGTGCCAGCGGGTGATGCCGTTTTTCAAATATTCACTGTCAGTGTTCAGCACCACCTTGCAGGGCCGCTTCAACGCCTCCAGCGCTTCGGCGGCAGCGGTCAGTTCCATCCGGTTGTTGGTGGTCTCAACCTCGCCGCCAGAGAGTTCGCGTGTGGTGCCCTTGAACACCAGTATCGCTGCCCACCCACCCGGCCCAGGATTCGGCCTGCACCCGCCATCAGTCCAGATTTCCACCACATCCTCAGAGGCCATAAGCCGCCTCCGATGCAGCGTGCTGATGAAACCGCAAGCGCCGATAATAATCCAGCGGGTCCTTGCGCGTCACCATCGCGCCGGCGGGCGTGTTCAGCCAGTCATACAGCCGGGTTAATAAAAACCGCAGCGCCGCCCCTTGCGCCAGCACCGGCAGCGCTGCCCGCTCCGCCGCGTTCAACGCCCGGTGCGCGAGGTAGCCCCGCAGCAGCGCCTGGCTTTTCGTTACATTAAAGCTGAAGTCGCGCTCGAAGCACCAGGCATTCAGGCACACCGCCACGTCGTAGGCGTAAATATCGGTGGCGGCGAAATAAAAATCGATCAACCCGGAGACCTTGCCGTCCAGGAAAAACACATTGTCGGGGAATAAATCCGCATGGATATGCCCGACCGGCAGGTTTTGCGGCCAGGCCGCAAGAATATCCGCCAGCGCCCCGGTCAGCTCCGCCCCCAGCCCCGGCAGCACCTCATCGGCACGCGGCAGGGATTTTTCCAAAAGCGGCGCCCAGCCATGCGGGCCCAAAGCATTCACCCGGGTTGGCGCGAATCCGGCACCGGTCAGATGCATCTGCGCCAAAGCCGCGCCCAGCGGCTCGCAATGCTCCAGCTGCACGCGCCTGGGCCACACGCCCGGCAAAAACGTGGTAATCGCCGCCACCCTTTCCGCCAGCGGCTTCAAATTGCCACCATCAAGCCCCCGCACCGGCAGCGGGCATGAGAGCCCATGCGCTGCCAGATGCTCCATCAGCCCCAGAAACCAAGGCAATTCCTCGGTGTTCACCCGCTTTTCATAGAGCGTGAGGATATAATCCCCGGTGGTGGTTTTCAGCGCATAATTGCTGTTCTCCACCCCCTCGGCGATGCCGCGGAAGGCCACCATCCGGCCAATGTCATACAGCGTCAAAAACGCCGCCAGAGCCTCGTCGGTCACTTCAGTATAAACAGCCATGGGGGTAGATGACCGCAGGCCAAAATTCTGGCAAGGGAGCAATCATGAAACATTTATCCTCCCTGCCGGCCATCGCCGCCCTGCTCGCCCTCTCCGCTTGTGGTTTCTACAAGGCCAACTCGGATACCATCGTCCCGGTGGCGGTCCTCAACTGCCCGCATGTCGAGGTTCTCCAGCAGGCCAACGCCGTCACCGAATTCCTGCCCGGCCGCTCCGATGTCGGGGCCCAGCTCACCACCGCGCAAATCACCGGGGTCGCGGGGTCCTGCCGCCCATCCGATGACCACACCACATCCAAAGTGACCTTCAAGGCCGGCTTCACCGCCACCAACGGCCCCGCCAACCATAGCCAGCCGGTCACGCTACCGTACTTTGTAGCGGTGACCAGCGACAACCGGATCATCGCCAAGGCCGACCACAGCATCACGCTGAAGTTTGGCGACAATGCCAACACCGCTAATGCCGATAGCCCGACCCTGTCCATCGACGTACCAAACGATGACGCCAGCGGCACCTATGAGGTTTTGGTCGGCTTCCAGATGACCCCGGACCAGCTCGCCTACACCGCCGCCCACCCGGCGAATTAAACGCAGACGTCCTTCAGGATCACACCCGCCCACCAAATCGCGTGGCTCACCCTCAGAGAAGAGAGATAAGCCACTGATTCAAATTAAATTATCCTGATATCAACCAGAAAAACCTGGTAGCGACGGACAGATTTGAACTGCCGACCAAGGGATTATGATTCCCCTGCTCTACCGCTGAGCTACGCCGCCATACAGGGTGCCGCGCGGGGTAATCCGGCCCCGCCGCAAAGTCAACATCAACCGCCATCAATCCACAGTGCCGGGCCGCCCCGCGGCTTTTATCCCCATAGTGCACGGCGCCGGCTTTCCACCGCCAAAACATCATAATTATTGTTATTTTATAAATACTTATAGAATTTAGTTTATCTAAACTGCCAACAAGTCAGGCGCTGAATCCACAGACTTATCCACACCCTCATCGTAAAAACATTCATTCAGCCGCGCCATGATTTCGGGGCGGTCAGTCCCCAATGGAATCGGCGGGTAAATCTTGATCCGCAGCCGCCCCGGGTATTTATGAAAGGCGTTACGGCCCCAGAACCGTCCGGAATCAGTCGCCGCCGGGATCACCGGCAAATGCAGCGCATTGGCCACCGCCACCACACCTGGCATCAGCGTGCCCCTGGTTCCGGGCGGCACCCGCGTACCTTCCGGGAAAATCACGATCTGCTTGCCCGCCTGCGCCACCTTTTTGCAATCCGCCACCAGCTTACGGATCGACATCGCGCCACCAGCGCGGTCCACCGGCACAAACCCGGCCGGCACCAGCAACGGTCCCACCAACGGCTGTTTCAGCAACTCCTTTTTCAGCACGTAGGCCATGTTGGGCAGCAACAGCAGCCAAACCATCGTATCAAAAGCCGACTGATGCTGGGCGGCGATCAAGGCGCTGCCTGAGACCGGCAAATATTCCCGGCCGATAACCTCAACCTCAACCCCGCAAATCACCTTGAGCGACCAAATGGTAAAGCGGGACCACATAATTCCGGCGCCGATCACCTTGTGCGGCGCCACCAGCTTCAGCACCCGGCCATACACACTCAGCAGCGCACCGGTGCTGTACATCATAAGATTAAACACCGCCGACCTAACAACCAGCATCACCGGCGCACTCCCAAAGCTTCAAAAATCAACCCGGCCACGCCAGAACGTACCGCAAGGTATTTTGTATATTCAGCCGCCAGCAGCCGCAATGTTGAAAGCGCCAACAGCGTTGTCATCGCCGGTGGCCGCACCGGATAGCCAATCAATTTTACGCCCGGCAAGTGCTGATGCAGCAGCCATATGGCGCGCGGCATGTGATAATCCGCTGTCACCACCAGCAACGAATGCATTTGATGCAGCCGGGCCCATGCCGCTGCCTCGAAGGCGTTGCCGATGGTGCTTTCCGCCGTGTGGCCAACCGTAATGTCAGCGGCAAAATGCGTCGCGGCCGCCGCATCGTCGGTGGTGAAGTCGCCCAGATACGTGCCCCGCCCCGCACCGGATATCAGTAATAAAGGTGCGGCGCGGTCCGCCAATAAACCCAGTGCCGCGCTCACCCGGTCATCGCCGCCAGTAAGCACCACGATGCCATCGGCATGCGGTGGGGGCACGGGCGGTTCGGCCTGCGCGACCACCAGTGTGAACACGGCAAACCCCGCCAGCCAAACAAACCCCGCCAGTAGCGCACCCCATAGCAGCCAGCGCCAAACACCGCGGCGGCGCCGGTCATAAAGCCGCCGCCGGCGCATTACTTCAGCCGCCGCAACCAGCCGCGCACGGTCTGCTGCGTGGTCACCCAGCCGATCGCCGCTGCCATCAGAGGAATAGTTGGCAGAATCAGCCATAATACCGGCGGCAGCACCGGCCATGCGGTGTTGGCCACCACCCCGCTGAAGGGCGCTGCGAGATTGGCCAGCCAGAACAGCACCGGCAATGCACAGGCAGTGCCCAGCAATGAACCAATGGCCGTTAACATGGTGGCGCGCCGGGCGAAGCGGCTGGCGATGTCAGAATCCAGCGCGCCCAGACCGTGAATGATCTCCACCGCCTCGCGCCGCTGCGCCAACCCGGCGCGGGTCGCCACCGCCACCACCGCCACCGCCACCAGCGCCACGATCAGCAGCACCGACAAGGCTGAAGCCTGCAGACTGGCGGTCAGCGCCGCCACCCGCGCCGCCCAGCGCTCGCCGGTTTCCGCCAATGTGCCGGGAGCAACCGCGTCCAGCGCCGTCCGCAACCCATCGGGCGAGCCGCTGCCTACCCATTGCGCGGTGATCACCGCGGGCACCGGCATGCCCAGAGACGCCACATCAGCCCCCAGCCATGGCCGCAGCAAATTATTGATCTCGGCAGCGCTCAGCACATGCGGCGCCTGCACCTGCGGCGACTTGGCCAATATATCATACACCGCCTGCTCACGCGGCGTGCTGCCGCCCACTGCATTGTCACCGGGTTCGGGCACCTGCACCGTCAAATCAATGCCAGTATCATGGTTCCATTGCGCCGCCAGCGATGCCGCCGCCAGCGTACCGGCAATCGCCAGCGCCGCCAGAAAGCTCATCGCCGCCACCAGCACCGGCAACAGCCGGTCCGCCATGGCGGTGCGCAAACCTAAATGATCCATGCGCCTTGCCATCTAGCGGCCCCACACCAGAGATTCATCCAAGGCCAGCATGCCCCGGGCAATTTCCAGCCTTGGCGCCGGATACTCCGCCACCAGCCGCTTGCTATGCGTGGCCACCACCACGGTGGTGCCCATTTTGTTTAGCCCAATGATCAGCATCATCAGCCGGTCGGCCTGGGCGTCATCCAGATTGCCGGTTGGTTCATCGGCCAGAAATAGCTTCGGCCGGTTCACCACCGCCCGGGCGATCGCCACCCGCTGCTGCTCGCCGCCGGACAGTTCGGCGGGCCTGCGCTCCATCTTGCCCGCCAGCCCTACCCAATGCAGCAGCTCCGTCACGTCAGACTTCACCTGCCCCTCGGTGCGCCGGGCCAATCGCATCGGCAAAGCCACGTTGTCAAAAGCTGAGAGATGCTCGAGCAACCGAAAATCCTGAAACACCACGCCGATCCGCCGCCGCAGCAAAGCCGCCTCGCGCCGCTCCATGCTGGCGGCATTGGTGCCCAGCAGTTCAATTTTGCCCCGGCTGGGTTGCTCAGCCAGATACATCAGCTTCAGCACGCTGGTTTTGCCCGCGCCTGAGGTGCCGGTCAGCCAGCGGAACCCGCCCTGCGGGATTTCAAAGCTCATATGGCTGATGATGGCAGGCGATTCCGTGCCAACCGCGCCGCTGGACCGATGATATTGCAACCAAACATCGTCAAACCGCACCATACTTCAGCCTCGCCCTTTGGTCTTTTCTGCCGCCCTGGTCCCGCGTTCGGCAAGCGATTTTCATAAAATTTTTCAATCTTAACGTTCTAGAGTGCAATTCTAGCTGCAACTCTGTTGCACCAGGCGCATTAAAATGTCATTTCTCGCGCACCATGCGAATTTCATGCCCCGGCTGCCAAACTGATTATGATGTGCCCGACGCCGCCTTCGCAGGCCGAGCGAGGACGCTGCGCTGCCAGCAATGCAATCACCAGTGGCAGGTTGCACCGCCAATAGCACTGACCGAGCCGCCAGTCGCGCCACGGTTTGCACCGGCTCCGTCCGCTTGGCCGGCCGCTGAAGCGCCCGCTGCTGCCACCGCCGGCCGCAGCGTTTATGACGATATGCCCAGGGTCATGGAACGTCCCAGCTACGCGCCGCTGCCCGAATCGGCGCCACGCGCCCCGGCTTGGCCTGGCCCCGCCAACGAGGACCCCGCGCATGACCCGTTCACCTACGCGGGCCCCAGCAGCACGGCGGAAATCCTCGCCAGCCTGGCCCGCAACGCCAATGCCGAACCAGACCCCAACCCTTACGCCGACACCGGCAACGAAGCCGACGGTAACCGCGATACCGCAGACCTGCCCGGCAATGAGGAACGCTTCGCCGCTCTGGTGAAATCCTCGCGCGCCCCGGACGAGGATGAGCGCCGCGGCCGTTCTGGTATCTTCACCACGTTCATCATCCTGGTGTTCATCTTCGGCGGCATCTATGCGGACCGCACGCAGGTCATGCACATCATCCCAGCGTCGGCCCCGTTCTTCGCCGGGGTCGATCATCTGTTCGGAATTCAGCCTAAATAACCGCTAAATAGCGTACGGGGGCAATGACCCCCGGCTTGGCATTTCAGGCCGCTGCCCTGATGGCGGCAGCCTTCACATCATCGCCCACCAAATCAGCGAAGCTGGCGAAGTTTTCCTCAAACTGCGTCACCAAATCGGCTGCAGCCTTATCGTACGCTGCTTTGTCAGTCCAGGCGGAACGCGGGTCAAGCACCTCGGTCGGCACATCGGCCACCTGTTCCGGCACGCCGAGGCCAAAGAACGGATCGTGCCGGAAGCTGCCCTTATCAAGCTCGCCATTCAGCGCCGCCCGCAGCAGCGCGCGCGTATGCTTGATCGACATGCGCTTGCCCACACCGTAAGCGCCACCGGTCCAGCCGGTATTCACCAGCCAGCATGACACCCCATGCTCGGCGATCAGTTTTTCAAGCAGCTTACCGTAAACCGCCGGATGCCGCGGCAGGAACGGCGCGCCAAAACAGGTTGAGAACGTCGCTTGCGGCTCAGCGCCCATGCCTTTCTCGGTCCCCGCCACCCGCGCGGTGTAGCCGGACATGAAGTGATACATCGCCTGGCTTGGGTTGAGCTTGGAAATCGGCGGCAGCACCCCGAACGCATCGGCGGTCAGCATAAATAAATTCTTCGGAATCGTCCCCCGGCCGGACAATTCCACATTGGGAATAAATTCCACCGGATAACAGGCGCGGGTGTTCTCAGTATAGGTCTGGTCGGTGAGGTCCAAATTCCCCTGCGGGTCGGCCACCACATTTTCCAGCACGGTGCCAAAGCGGTGCGACGCCGCCCAGATTTCCGGCTCGGCGCTCTGCGAAAGATCAATCACCTTGGCATAGCAGCCGCCTTCAAAATTAAACACGCCGGTGCTCGCCCAGCCATGCTCATCATCGCCGATCAAACGCCGCGCGGGGTCAGACGAGAGCGTGGTTTTACCAGTGCCAGAAAGCCCAAAGAACAAGGCAGAATCTTCATTTTTACCAATGTTGGCGCTGCAGTGCATCGGCAGCACACCCTTCGCTGGCAAAATCCAGTTCATCACCGTGAAGATGGATTTTTTAATCTCACCCGCATATTGCGTTCCCGCAATGACAATCAGCTTCTCGGCAAATGACAGCACAATCGCGGTGGTGCCATTGACACCATCAATCACCGGATCGGTCTCAAATTCCGGCGCGTGCAAAATCACATAATCCGGCACAAACCCGGCCAGTTCAGCCGCCGGCGGGCGGATGAACATGTTGCGCGCAAACAAAGCCTGCCAGGCGCCGGTGGTCACCAGCCGCACTCGGATCCGATTCGCCGGGTCGGCGCCAGCGTATAAATCCTGGGTGAACAACTCGCGGCCCTGCAAATAAGCCTGCACCCGGCCCTTCAGCATCGCAAATTTAGCTTCAGACATTTTCTGGTTGACCTTGCCCCACCAGACATCGCCCGTGGTGGCCGGCTCATCCACGACATATTTATCGCCCACCGAACGGCCAGTATGAACGCCGGTGCGCACGATGATCGCGCCATCGGCCGACAGCCGGCCTTCACCTTTGCGCAGCGAATGCGCCACCAGTGCCGGTGCCGTAAGGTTGGCATGCAGGCAGGCGGCCACCCGGATACCGGAGCCTGCCAGCGGCGTAGCATCATGCAGCGGGGCAGTGTTGGCGTTTGTCACTTGTTAGTTTTCCTTGGACTGGGATTAAATTAGTCTGTCTTCATAAGCATCTCACCATGTGGCATCAACCGTTCCATTTCCTTAAAGCCGGGAAATTCGTTGACGCAACGCAGCAAAACCAAGGGCTTATGGTGAAATTACCGCCGCAGCCCTGAGTTTTTCAATATCCAGCCGCGCCGCCGCTGCAAACCCGCCAACATAGTGCGCAGCCCGCACATCCATGCGCCAAAACGCAAAATCGGTGAAATCAGCATACTGGCTGGCATAAGGATGCGCCACCATAAAAGCCGCCCGCACGCTGGGGTCAGCGCTCATGGCCGCCGTGCCGGTTAAACAAAGCCGGGGCGCGGTCTGCGGATTAGCATCCACCGCTTGCCCAACCACCAGCAGAGAACAGGCGGCATTGCGTTTTAACTGGCGCGTATGGCCCGATAAGGTTGACAGCAGCAATACCGGCGACAGGTCCGGCAATAACGCAAATGTCACCAGGGCGGCAAACGGCACATTATCCTGTGCGGTGGCCAAAGTGGCCGCATTGGCGGTGCGCAGCAGCATAACTGCCTCATTATAAAAATCCCGCTCTTGCGCTATTGCCATAATCCGGTCACTCCCGCCCTGCATATCAGCCCTTATGAGCTTTACCGCATGAAACAGACAATCGCCCTGGTCGATGACGACCGCAACATCTTGATCTCCGTCCAGATGACCCTGGAGCAGGAGGGTTTTTCGGTGGTCACCTATACCGATGGCGAGAGCGCCTTGCAGGCGCTGCTCGCCAAACCGGTGGATCTGGCCGTGCTGGACATTAAAATGCCCCGTATGGATGGCATGGAGCTGCTACAAAAGCTGCGCACCCGC
Source organism: Acidocella sp. (assembly GCA_031291755.1). GTDB lineage: Bacteria > Pseudomonadota > Alphaproteobacteria > Acetobacterales > Acetobacteraceae > Acidocella. Next base: position 33,671 of record JARLIK010000021.1, read on the forward strand.
ACCGCCATGCCGGTGATCTTCCTCACCTCCAAGGATGATGAGCTCGACGAGCTGATGGGCCTGCGCCTCGGCGCCGACGATTACATCACCAAGCCCTTCAGCCAGCGGCTGCTGCTGGAGCGCATCCGCGCTTTGTTGCGCCGTAACGAGGCCACCAAGGCCGGTGCCGCCCCCGCCGCCGTCATCACCCGCGGCAACCTCACGCTCGATGAAACCAAGCACCAATGCCTTTGGAAGGGCCTCGATATCCAGCTCACCGTGACGGAGTTTTTGCTGGTCAAGGCGCTCGCCGCCCGCCCCGGCATGGTAAAATCACGCGACCAGCTCATCGACGCTGCCTATGGTGAAAATGTCTATGTCGATGACCGCACCATCGACAGCCACGTAAAGCGCCTGCGCAAAAAATTCCGCCAAGAGGATGACACGTTCGACCAGATCGAAACCCTGTACGGCATCGGCTACCGCTACAAGGAAGCTTGAAGGTCCGCCAATGACCAAGCGCACCCGCCTCTCACGCCTGCTGCGCGATATTCTGCTGGTGAATTTGCTCCCCGTCGCGCTGATTTTCGCAGCACTATTTTACCTGGACCAATACCAGCAGGGCCTGCTCTCCGCTGAGGTCTCGGCCCTGCGCGAGCAAGCCCGGATTTTCGCCGGCGCCCTCAGCCAAAGTGCCGTGCAAAACAACCAGGCGGGTCAGCCCGCTTTGAACCCGGACCTCGCCCAGCCGCTGCTGTACCAGCTCATCGACCCGACCCCGAACGCGCAAGCCCTCATCTACGGGCCGGATGGCCAGATCATCGCCAACTCACGCGTCCACCCTGGCCCCGGTGGCGCCATCATCACCGAGCCGCTGGCCGCCGCCCCGCCTTCCAATTTGTTCAACCGGCTGGTTGGTTATGCCTACGACCATATTTCTGGCGCTCTGGCGCAGCCACAAGATGATTCCGGCCTGATCGGCTCGGGCGCTGGTGAGAACCCTAACACCCTGGGCTGGCAGCCGGACGCCCGTGAGGCCCTGCAACTCACCTCTGTTTCCCCCAACCAAGAGGCCCCGCCCTATGTGCGCCGCAGTGCCGATGGCCAGTTACTGGTGACGGTGGCGGAGCCGATCAGCCGCAGCCAGCAGAATGTCGGCACCGTGCTACTCACCCGCGAGGCCGGTGGGGTGGACCGGGCGGTACTGGCGATCCGGATTTCCATCCTGGGATTATTCGCGCTGGCTCTGGGTCTCACCGTCATCGTCTCTTTCTATCTCGCCCGCACCATCGCCAGCCCGATTCTGCGCTTGGCCAACGCCGCCACCCTGATGCGCGAAGGCCGCGCCCGCACCACTGCGCTGCCGGAGGCCATCATCGAGCGCAACGACGAGATCGGCACGCTGGCCCGCGCCCTTGATGGCTCCTCGAAAGCCCTGTGGGCACGGATGGACGCGATCGAGCAATTCGCCGCCGATGTCAGCCACGAGATTAAAAACCCGCTGTCTTCGATCCGCTCGGCCATCGAGACCCTCTCCCGCGTCGAGGACCCCACCCGCGCTACCCGTCTGCTGGCGATCGTTACGCAGGATGTCGCCCGGCTGGACCGGCTGATCACTGATATTTCAGACTCATCACGCCTGGATTCCGAACTCTCGCGCACCCGCATGGAGGTGATCGACTTAGCCCCGATCCTGGAAACCCTCACCGAAATGCATGACGCTACCCGCAAGGACAACGGCCCGCGCATGGTGCTGGACAGCCCCGGTGTAGGCCTGACCGTGCGCGGCGTGGAATCCCGGCTGGTGCAAGTGCTGCGTAACCTGATCGGCAACGCCATCTCCTTCAGCCCGGAGAATGGCCTGATCTGGCTGCGCGGCCGGGAAACCGGCGGCATCGTGGAGCTGGCGGTCGAGGATGAAGGCCCCGGCATCCCGGATGCCAAGCTCGATGGTATTTTTGACCGGTTTTACTCCGAGCGCCCCACCTCGGAGCAATTCGGCAGCCACTCCGGGCTGGGGCTGTCCATCTCGCGCCAGATCATCGAGGCCCACATGGGCCGCATCTCAGCCGAAAACCGCCGCGACGCCGATGGCAACATCATCGGCGCCCGCTTCGTGATCCGCCTGCCGAAAGCCGAGACAGACTAACAAATCCGGCCTATGCTGCGCCGATGTTCGACAGCACGTCCTGGCCGCAACCACCAAAACCATCCCGGCTCAGCCGCGGCGGATCATGGGCGGCGTTCATCTGTTTGGGCCTCGCCGCCGCCATGGCCGCCGCCGGGGCAGCCATCCCGCAAAACCCCAGCGCCGTCATCCGCTCGCCCAATCATCTGCGCCAGATTGAGGTTTTCACCCACCCTTCCGGCACCATCGATTTCTACCTTGCCAACGCCGGTTTTCGCGACCCGCATAAACACCGGCTGATCGCGGTTGTTACCGGTGCCGCAAGCTGGCAGGTACAGTGGCAAGGCAACGAAGCTGCTAATTTCAAAATCCACCCGGCAGCCGCCGAAATCATGCCGCAGCCTGACCACGGCTTGCGGACAAACTTTACGCTCAGCCCATAATCAATCCTGCAACTGCGGATTATGGAACACCGGGTTGCGCCATTTATGCAGCGCCCTGGTGAGTGCTGCCGCCAGATCGCGCTTCTGGTCCTCGCCCAGCTGGCGGGCCACCTCCTGGCTGATGCCGCGCGCTGAGAGCAGCAATTTCGGCACGGTCCCGGCACGCTCCTCCAGCACCACATTCAGCCAATAGGGCGGCAGTGAGATATTTTTGGTCCGGCCATTCATATCGGTGCTGGTGATGAGGAATTTTGTTTCGGTCAGGGTCAGCAGCTCACGCGCCCGCGCCGCCCGCACATTCAGCCACAGTAAAAACAGCGCCAGCGAAATATCCGCCGCATTGAACCCGATCACCATCCAGGCGCCGATCATCGCCATCATGCTGGTCACCACCAGCGAGCCGGCCACCATCACCCCGGCGGCCATCAGCACGCCCTTGCGGCCCAGGCTGCGATGCGGCTGAATGGTGGCCTCGAAGATCAGCCGGTCAGGGTTGGCGGTATAGGCGTCCATGCCGCATAAATCGCGTATTGCACCTGTTCCACAAGGGATGAAATGACTGACACCCGGCCCAAACGCCCAAAATTGATGAAAAGCACCGACATCGCGGCGTTTCTCACCGCCATCGCCGCCGGTAACGCCAACCCGCGCACCGAGTTGGAGTACGCCACGCCGTTCCAACTGCTGGTGGCGGTGATGCTGTCGGCCCAGACCACCGATGTCGCGGTCAACAAAGTGGGCAAAATATTATTCGCTGATGCCCCCACCCCCGCCGCGATGGCCGCCTTAGGGGCAGACGGCATCGGGGCGCGCATAAAATCCATCGGCCTGTGGCAGGCCAAAGCCAAAAATGCCGCCGCGCTCGCGCAACTGCTCATCGAGCGCCATAACGGCGAGGTACCGGGCGAGCGTGACGCCCTGGAAGCCCTGCCCGGCGTGGGACGCAAAACCGCCAATGTGGTGCTGAACGAAATATTCGGCCAGGCGACCATGGCGGTGGACACCCACATCTTCCGGCTCGGCAACCGCACCGGCATTGCCCCTGGCGCCACGCCGCGGGCGGTGGAAGACGCCCTGCTCAAGCGGGTGCCGAAAGACATGCTGCGCCCGGCGCATTTATGGCTGATTTTGCACGGGCGCTATGTGTGCAAAGCCCGCACGCCGGAATGCTGGCGCTGCGCCGGGGCCGCCTATTGCGTGTTCAAGCCCAAAACCCTGGCCCCCTCACACGCCAAAAAAAACCCGCCGGCTAGAAAGCCAGCGGGTTAAGTCAACAGGGAGGCTTCACGTCTGGGAGACGTTAGGGCTCAAACCAACCGAAGCTGGGCAGGAACCCCAATCAGGCCTGGGTGGGCCTGACGATGTTGTATATATGACACATCAACGAAAAATTAACAGGCAAAATGTAAAATTATTTTGCTAAAACGCTTTCGTGATCTCGACAGACTCATTGGAATTGAGCATTTTCGCGGGTTTCATGTGCGATCGGGGTTTCTTTCTGAAATCGATTTAACCAGAAAGTCACGGAAAACCGAGACACGTTTGGAGTTTCGCAACTCTTCCGGATACACAAAATACATATCCACATGCGGTTTCTGCACATTCGGCAGCAGCGGGACCAACCCGCCGGGCTCGTGCATCAGGTAGTCGGGGATCGCGCCGATCCCGATTCCAGCACGAATCGCCGCCAGCATCGCCTGCAATGAGTTTACCTCCAGCAGGCCCCGGCGCGGCGTGCCGTCCTTGCGGCCTACCTCGGCCAGCCAGTTCACATCCATCACCGGCGGTTTGCGGTCGCCGAACAGCACCAGTCTATGGTTATCGAGATCCTCGGCCTTCTCCGGCGTGCCATGCGCCTTCAAATACTCCGGCGAGGCCCACACCTGCCAGCGGATTTCACCCAGATGCCGCTGCACCAAATCAGGCTGACGGGGCGGGTGCATGCGGATGGCCACATCGGCTTCGCGCATCGCCAGGTCCAAATCGGTATCATCGAGCAGCAGCGAGACCGAAACATCCGGGTGCGCACTGAGAAAATGCTTCAACCTCGGTGCCAGCCAGGTCACGCCAAAGCTATGGGTGGTGGTAATTTTCAGCCGGCCGGCGGGTTTTTCCTTGCTCTCCGCCAGCAGCGCTTCGGTCATCGCCAGCTTGGCGAACACTTCGCGCACGGTGCGGTTCAACGCCTCACCCTGTTCGGTGAGAATCAACCCACGCGCATGGCGATGAAACAGCGGCACCGACAGCGCCTCCTCCAGCGCCGAAATCTGCCGCGAGACCGCTGACTGGCTGAGGTTGAGCGTATCACCCGCATGGGTGAAGCTGCCCGCTTCAGCAACGGCGTGAAATACCCGGAGTTTGTCCCAGTCCATTTTTTGCCCTGACATTTTATGCTGCTTTTTCTATGTGCATTGGAAAATTAGCAAGGAATTTCTCAGCCTCCAGCGCCGCCATGCAGCCGGTCCCCGCCGCCGTCACGGCTTGGCGGAAGATTTTGTCCTGTACGTCACCGGCGGCAAACACGCCCGGTACCGAGGTTTGGGTGGTGCCCGGGGTTGTCAGTATATACCCTTCCGAGTCAGTTTTCACCTGATCCGCGAAAACCGCGGTGGTCGGCGAATGCCCGATGGCAATGAACACCCCATCGACCGCGATGGATTGTAACGCGCCGGTTTTGGTGTTGCGCAAGGTAACGCCGGTGACCACCGCCGGCGCCTGCGTGCCGGTGATTTCCTCGACCGCTTGGTCCCAGATCACCGAGATTTTCGGGTTGGCGAACAGCCGGTCCTGCAAAATTTTCTCGGCGCGGAAGGCATCCCGCCGGTGCACCACGGTTACATGGCTGGCGTGGTGGGTAAGGTACAACGCCTCCTCAACCGCGGTATTGCCGCCGCCGATCACCGCAACCTTTTTGCCACGATAGAAAAACCCATCGCAGGTCGCGCAGGCCGAAACCCCGCCACCCTGGAAGGTTTGCTCTGATGGCAACCCCAGCCAGCGGGCCTGCGCCCCGGTGGCGATGATGACGGAGTCGGCCACAAACTCATCCCCGGAATCCGCCCAGGCGCGAAACGGCGTGGCCGAAAAATCCACCCTGGTGATGATATCATTGATAATTTTAGTGCCCACATGCGCGGCCTGCGCCGCCATCTGCTCCATCAGCCACGGCCCCTGGATGGTTTCCGCAAAGCCCGGATAATTTTCCACATCAGTGGTGATGGTCAACTGCCCGCCCGGCTGCAGCCCAGCCACCATCAGCGGGGCCAGATTGGCGCGAGCAGCATAAATGGCGGCGGTATAGCCAGCCGGCCCGGCGCCGATGATCAGCACGCGGGTCTTGTGAACCTCAGACATAGACAAACAATCCGTTCAGATACTTGAAAACTAACATATCCGTGGTTTTGCGCCGGATACAAGCGGCGCAGCTAAATTTAGAGCGCGATGACTTATGGTCGAGCCATAAAATGGCTCGACCATAAGTCTGAATCGCCCTCTAGGCATGTTTTAGAGGCGGATTCAGACATTATTTTGAATCGCACGGCGATTCCAAATAATGCCATCCGACTCTAACGTAGCACTTTTGCGCCAAGCAATTATATTGCGCCCAGAGCCGAACAAGTTTTGAATGGATCAATGAGCGAGCCAAATACCCTAGACGAGATCGACCGCCGGATTCTGCTGGAATTACAGCAGGACGGGCGGATGACCAATGTGGAGCTGGCCAAGCGGGCCGGCATCTCGCCGCCGCCGTGCCTGCGCCGGGTGCGCCGGCTGGAAGAGGCTGGGTATATCAAAGGCTACCATGCCGAGACCGACGGCCAGAAGCTCGGCTGGCAAATCGCGTTTTTCGTCATCGTCGGGCTGGAAAGCCAGAAGCAGGCCGCACTCGATGCCTTTGAGACACTGGTGGCGGGCTGGCCGGAGGTGCGCGAATGCCATATGATCCGCGGCGGCGGTGATTTCCTGCTCAAATTGGTGGCGCGCGATGCCGCCCATGAGAACCAGCTCACCGCCCGGCTGACCGCCGCCCCCAGTGTTGCGAAAGTACAAACCTTGCAAACCATCCGCACCAGCCGATCTCTCGCCGGCGTGCCCATGGAGCGGCTTTATGGATAAACGCCTCGACTACGCCTCTTTAGGCATTTTTGCCGCCGCCGTGATTGTAGATTTGGCCTGCCGGTTTTTGCCCGCCAACCTGCCCTATGTGTTCCCCTTCATCTTCAATGCGCCGGTATTTCTGGGTACCTGGTTCATGGTACTCTGGTACTTCCGTGGCATGGCCCGCACGCCCAAAGCTGAGCGCCCCGGGCGGGTGCGGCAGTGGTTCTTCCTGGGCGGCCTGGCGCTGATCTATTTCGTGCTGCAAACCAAGTTTGAATACCTCACCCAGCATATGTTCTTCCTCAACCGCGTCCAGGCCGTCACCATCGGTATGGTGGCGCCGTTCGGCATTGCCATCGGCTGGATGAGCGAGGTGCTGGCGCGCGGCGTTCCGGCTTGGCTGCTGGCGGTCTGCAAGGGTGATGCTATCCGCAAAGTCGGGCATGTGCTGTTCCACCCGCTCCCGGCGATGGCGCTGTTCCTGGTAACTTCAGATATCTGGCTGATCCCCTCGGTGCATTTCGCCGCGATGATCGACCCGACGCTCTACGCCATCATGAATCTCTCCTGCCTGTTAGGCGGGCTGGTATTCTGGCTGGTGGTGCTGGACCCAAGGCCATCGCCGATCAGCCGGTTCTCGTTCCTGGCACGCGCCGGTGCCGGGTTTCTGGTGATGTTCCCGCAAATTGCCATCAGCGCCTACATTGCTCTGACCAGCACCGATCTATATTCATTCTACACATTGTGTGGGCGGATTTTTCCCGCCATCAGCCCCGCCAACGACCAAATGCTGGGCGGCATGATCCAATGGATTCCGCCGGGGATGATGAACACCGCCGCCTTGATCATCGCGCTCAATTCATTGCGGCTGAGTGACATCAAAGCCGAAAAAAATATCGTCATCCCGCCTGGTGCCAAGGTTTATAAAGCCACCTGGACCGGGCGCTGAGGCGGCGTTCGCGGTGCGTTAATAATTTCGCCGCCATAACGCCATTTTTCTGCCTGATTAGCCGGTGAATACGGCGTGCTGCTGCGCTTTATCTTGACGCCGATAGCCGCGCATCGTTACAATCTGTCTAAAAATTTTCTCATTTTTTTTGGAAGCACCGCCGTCATGTCTGCACATCTGTTCCGTCGGCAACACGCCAGTAAAATATTTTACCTGATCCTGGCGATGGCCGCCACACCGCTGCTCTGCAGCAGTGCGCTGGCTGATGATAAACATGACGACCATGGCCAGCAAAATCATCCCACGCCACCGCCGCCGCCGCATCCGGCGAACATCACGCCGCACCCGTATGTGAATCAGTCTCCCAACGGCGGTGCGCCGCAGCATAATTTCACCCAAAGCCCCGGCGGCAATCAGCCACCGCATCAGTTCAACCCGAATCAGGGCCAGCCGTCACACCAATTCACCCAAAGCCCCAACGGCGGCGGGCAGCCGCACCCGATTGGCCAAGACCACCCGTCGTACAATGGCAATCACGGTACCTACGGCCAGAACAATCATGACTATCATAACTATCATGGCCCCAATGACGGCCACCCGTTCGCGCATGAGCAGTACGCGTTTCGCGGCCATGATGTCCGCCATTTCGACCATGATGATTTCGAACGCTGGCGCGGCGGTTACTGGAACAATACCTGCTTTGCCGGCCGCTGCGGCTGGTGGTGGCTGGCTGGCGGCATCTGGTACTTCTATACCCAGCCGATTTACCCCTACCCGCTGATCGTGCCTGACATCACCTATGTCGATCCTTACGCGTACGAAGACGATGCGCCGCCGCCACCACCGGTTTATTACGCACCACCACCGGCCTATTACGCGCCGCCGCCGCCGCCCGTTCCGTTGGCACCGGGGCCGAAATTCCGTTACTATTGCACCAATCCGCCGGGCTACTATCCGGAGGTGCCGAACTGCAATGTGCAATACCAGGAAGTGCCCGCCAACTAATGAATACCGGAATGATTTTCCTGACACTGAAAAACATTCCGGGTAAACAAGGACACTGCCGTTACGTCATTGAAAGGATCATTTCATGAAAATTTCTAAACTGAATGTCATCGGCCTCTCCGCCCTGCTCGCCTTCGGCGGCTGTGCCTCCACCCCGATGGGACCAACCGTGCAGGTGATGCCGGACCCCAACAAGCCGTTTCCGGTGTTCCAGCAGGACCAGCAGGAATGTGAAAATTACGCGCAATCGCAAGTGGCTGGGCAAGCTGATGCCGCCAACCAGCAGGCGGTCGGTGTGGGCTTGCTGACCACCGCCGTAGGTGCTGCCATTGGCGGTGCTGTCGGCGGCGGTCAAGGTGCCGGTGTGGGTGCCGCGATGGGCGCCGGCGTCGGCGTGGCCAACGCGGCGGGTACCCAGCCCGACGCCCAAATGACCATCCAGCAGCGCTACAATAACGCCTACTCGCAATGCATGTATTCACGCGGCAACCAGGTGCCGGGCATGTACCGCTAAACGCGCTTTCGATTTTTTAGTGCAAAGGCCGGTGGAAATTTCCACCGGCCTTTTTGCTGTTTAGCGCCGCAGCGCCATTTTAATCGGGCCTTCACTGCGGCCATGCGTAAACTGGTCCACCAGAAGGTTACTGGTGGTGAGCAGTTCAGGAGCCGGACCAGTCCAGGTGATTTTACCATCATACAGCATCGCCGCGGTGTCGCCGATGCGCACCGCACTCGCCATATCATGCGTAATCGCAATCGAGGTCGAACCTAAACGCTTGACGCAATCCACAATCAACTCATCGATCACCGCGCCCATGATCGGGTCCAGCCCGGTGGTCGGCTCATCGAAAAACATGATCGCCGGTTCCGAGGCAATCGCCCGCGCCAGTGCCACACGCTTTTGCATCCCGCCTGATAATTCCGAAGGCGATAAATCAGCAACATTATCCGCCAGACCCACCTGCGCCAACACCTCAATGGCTTTGGCGCGGGCAAAGCGCCGGGCAATTTTCTTCTCCGCCAGCAGCCCGAAGGCGACATTTTCCCATACCGGCAATGAATCAAACAGCGCGCCATTCTGGAACAACATGCCGATTTGCTCACGCAATGCCCGGGCCTGCGCACGCGGCGCCTTCAGCACATCCACCCCGTCAATTTCGATCACGCCGGAATCCGGTGTCACCAGCCCGAGAATCGATTTGATCAACACTGACTTGCCCGAGCCCGAGCCACCGATCACCACCAGAGACGTCCCGGTCGCCACATCGAGATCAACGCCGTCCAGCACCTTTTTGGCGCCGAAATATTTTTTCAAGTTCCGCACACGGATTTTAGGAAGGCTCATTTGGTGAACAGCAATTGCGTGAGGACGTAATCAACCGCCAGAATCAAAATGGAGGCCGATACCACGGCCGAAGTGGTCGCCGCCCCCACGCCCTGCGCCCCGCCTTTCGAGCGATAGCCGTTGAAGCAACCCATCAGCGCGATGATGAACCCGAACACCGCCGCCTTGATCAACCCCGACACCACGTCATCGGTGCGCAAATTGGTGAATGAATTCACCAGATAAGTATGCGGGTTGAAGCCCAATTTCAGCCAGGCCACCAGAAACCCGCCCATCACGCCCAGAATATCGGCAATCGAGACCAGCAGCGGCATCGCAATAATCCCGGCGATCAGCCGCGGTGCCACCAGATACTGCATCGGTTCGGTCGAGAGGGTGGAGAGCGCATCGATCTGGTCGGTCACCCGCATGGTGCCCAACTCTGCTGCCATCGCCGCCCCGGCGCGGCCTGAGACCATCAGCCCGGCTAATACCGGACCCAATTCGCGCGTGACGGATAATATCACCACGCTGGCAATCGCGCTCTCGGCATTGAAGCGCGAGAACCCGGTGTAGGATTGCAGCGCCAGCACCATGCCGGTGAACAATGCCGTCAACGAGACGACGGGCAGCGAAAAATAGCCGATCTCCATCAGCGCCCGGCCAATCATGCGCGGGTAATATGGCGGGCGGATGATCGCAAAAATGCCGGTGCCGGCAAAAATCGCCAATTCGCCCACCAGCCCCAGCGCATTGAGCACCGCCGCCCCGATATGGGCGATCACATTTAAGAGCGCATTCATGGGCGTGGCACCGCCCCGATATAATGGCGCTGATAACGCGCGCCCAGAGCGGTCAGAATTTCATAGCCATTGGTATTGGCGGCCCGCGCCAGATCATCAGGCGTGCCATGCGGGCCGAGCAATTCCAGGCTATCGCCCAAATTCAGGTTGGCGATTCCGGTAACGTCAAAAGTGGTAAGGTCCATCGAGACCCGGCCTACCAGCGGGGCGGGGGTGCCGTCAAAATAGCCAAAAGCCTGGTTGGTCAAGGCGCGGAAATACCCATCGGCATAACCCACCGCCACGGTGGCAATCCGGCTCGGGCGGCGTGCGGTCCATACCCCGTTGTAGCCCACCTCGGTGCCGGGGGGGATTTCACGCAGGGCGATGATTCTGCCGTGCAATTGCACCACCGGCGTCAGCGGATTCAGCCGCCCAGGGGTGGGGTTAATACCGTAAAGCGCCGCCCCCGGCCTGGCTAAATCCGAGGTAAATTTGGGCGGCAAAAACAGCCCGGAGGAATTCGCCAGGCTCAGCTTCGCACCCGGAAACTGCCTCTGAAACGCCGCGATCCGCTGATATTGCGCCTCATTGCTTGGATGCTCAGGAATTTCGGCATTCATCAGATGCGTCATCACATGGGTGATGTTGATGCCATCCAGCAACGCCCGGTTATTGAAAACAATATGGCTCTCCTCAGCTGACAGACCAAGCCGCGACATTCCGGTGTCAGCTTGCAGCAAGGCGGGCAATGTCCTGCCCAGCCGTTTCGCCTCTGCCGCCCACAGGGCAATCTCCGGCAGCGAGGAGAGCACAGGAATAATGTCATGGCTGGTGAATATTTCCGCCTCGCCCGGCAATATCCCATGCAGCACCATCACGGTGGCATCGCCCACCAGAGGCCGGATGGTCAGCGCCTCAGAGAGATGGGCCGTGAAAAAATTCCGGCAGCCGGCGGCGAATAATTTGGGCGCAACATAGGCGGCACCCAGCCCATAGGCATTGGCCTTCACCACTCCGGCGGTTTGGCCCGTATGACGCGCATCCAGCAACCGCCAGTTGGCGGCAATGGCATCGAGGTCGATGGTGAGTCGGGATGGCGGTGCGAAGCTCACGCGGCGCTATTCATGCACGGTGTCCAAATCCGCAAAGCGGGTGAATTCGCCTTCAAAGAACAAATCAATCTTGCCGGTCGGGCCATGCCGCTGCTTGGCCAGAATCAGCTCGGCCTTGTTGTAGGCGTTGCTCATATCCGACTGCCATTTTTCCATCGCGTCACGGAATTTATCGTCCTTGTCAAAAGCCGCGATCTTCGGCTCCTTCTGCTGCAGATAATACTCATCGCGATAGATAAACATCACCATGTCGGCATCTTGTTCGATGGTGCCAGATTCACGCAAGTCCGATAGCTGCGGGCGCTTGTCCTCACGCGCTTCCACGGCACGCGATAGCTGCGAAAGTGCCAGCACCGGCACCGCCAGCTCCTTGGCGATGGCCTTCAACCCCTGGGTGATCTGGCTGATTTCCAGCACCCGGTTTTCCGGCTTGGTGCCAGCCGCCGGGCGCATCAATTGCAAATAGTCAATCACGATCAGCGCCAGCCCCTTGGTGCGCTTGAGCCGCCGGCAACGAGTGCGCAACGCCGAGAGTGTGAGTGCGGGGGTATCATCGATCACCAGCGGCAGGCTGGAAATTTCGCGTGACACTTTCACGAAATTATCAAAATCCTTCTGGCCGATTTCGCCACGCCGGATTTTATCGCCGGAAACCCGCGCTTCCTCGGCCAGCAGACGGGTTGCCAGCTGCTCCGAACTCATTTCCAGCGAGAACACCGCCACGGTTTCCTTCGGCACACCGTTGGGATTCTCTGCCCTGGCGTTATTGAGCAGCGCCTTGGCTGCCCCGAAAGCGATTTTGGTGGCCAAAGCGGTTTTGCCCATACCGGGGCGGCCTGCCAAAATCATCAAATCGGAAGGATGCAACCCGCCGGTTTTTTTGTTCAAGTCCCGCAAGCCGGTATCCAGCCCAGAAACCGAGCCCTGGTTTTTATGGGCGGTCGCGGCAATCTCAATTGCCTTGGCCAGCGCCGCCTCAAAGGTGATCATCGCCCCTTCATTGCCGCCCTTGGTCGCCAGGTCGAACAGCGACTGTTCAGCCGCCTCGATCTGGTCCTTGCCGTCCAGCTCGGCATCCGCCCCGAAAGCCCGGTTGACGGTGAGCTCACCGATATCGATCAACTGGCGGCGGATCCAGCTATCATAAATCGCCTTGCCGTAATCCCCGGCATTGATGATCCCCACCATGGCCGACAGCAATTGCGCCAGATACGCGGTGCCACCTACTTCATCGAGCACGCCATTATGCTCAAACTCGGCCCGCAGCAGCACCGGGTCGGCAATCTGCCCCGCCTCGCAGCGCCGCGCGATCGCCTGATAAATCCGCCCGTGTATCGGGTCGGCGAAATGCTCGTGGCTGAGAAACTCCGAAACCCGCTCATAGGCTTTGTTATTGGCGAGCAAAGCCCCCAGCAGCGCTTGCTCAGCTTCGATATTGGTGGGGGGCAGGCGCTGGCTGATGCCAAACAACGGAGGGTCAATTGAGTTCATCGGGCAGTCTCTACGCTTTTATGGTGAGTCGGGACAGACAAAAAACCTGTGCACAACTATGTATAACGGGGATGGAATTATGGAGCCCAAAATGAACGGTGCCGAGAGTCTGGTTCACACGCTGCTGAACGCCGGTGTTGACACGGTGTTCGCCAACCCCGGCACCAGCGAGATGCATTTTGTCGCGGCCCTGGACCGTATTCCCGGCATCCGCTGCGTGCTGTGCCTGCATGAAAATGTCGTCACCGGCGCGGCTGACGCCTATTGGCGGATGACCGGCAAGCCCGCCGCGACGCTGCTGCATTGTGGGCCCGGTCTGGCCAATGGTCTGGCCAATTTGCACAACGCCACGCGCGGGCGCTCTGGCATCGTGAATATCGTGGGCGACCAGGCCACCTATCACCGGCCGCTCGACGCGCCGCTCACCGCCGATGTGGAGGGCTGGGCCAGGCCGGTTTCGGGCTTCGTGCGCCGGGCGGCCAGTGCCGCACGGGTTGGGGCGGATGCCGCGGCGGCCATCGAGGCCGCGCAAACCTACCCCGGACAGGTGGCAACCCTCATCCTGCCCGCCGATACCGCTTGGGACGACGTTGGTATCCCTGGCGTCACTGCCCCGCCATTGCCACCCACCGTGGTTAATATCCTGGCCATCGAGACCGCTGCTAAAATTCTGCGTTCCGGTGAGCCCACTATGTTGCTGATCGGCGGTGAGGCGCTGCGGGAAGCACCGCTCTGGCTGACGCACGCCATTGCCCAGGCCACCGGCGCCAAAATGCTGGGGCCGGTCTCCCCCGCCCGCATCGCCCGCGGCCGGGACCGGGTGCCGCTCATGCGCATCCCCTACCCGATCGATATGGCGCTGGAATCGCTGAAGGGTATCAAAAACCTGATTCTGGTGGGCACCACCGCGCCGGTGGCATTCTTCGCCTATCCCGGCAAGCCGGGGTATTTATACCCCGAGGATTGCAATGTGCATGTGCTGGCCCGCCCCGATGAGGACGCCCCCGGCGCCCTGGCGGCGCTGGCGGCGGCACTGGGCATACAACAGGCGTCCCGCCCGCGCGCGGATGACATTAAATTAGCACCTGCCACGGGGGCCATCACACCCGAAAAACTGGCGCAATCGCTGGCGGCTTTGATGCCCGAGGATAGCATCATCATCGACGAAGCCATCTCCTACGGGCGCGGCTTCTTTCCCTACACCTTCAACGCCCCCAACCATGACTGGCTGCAACTCACCGGCGGTGCCATTGGCGCCGGTCTGCCGATGGCGACCGGTGCCGCCATCGGTGCCCCCGAGCGCCGCGTCATCGCCCTGCAGGCCGATGGCTCGGCGATGTACACGGTGCAGGCACTGTGGACTCAGGCGCGGGAAAACTTGCATGTGACAAATATCATTCTCGCCAACCGTAAATACGCTATTCTGTTGCATGAGCTCGCCAATGTCGGCGCGAACCCGGGGCCCACTGCATTGAATATGCTCAACCTCTCCAACCCCGACCTTGATTGGGTGAAGCTCGCCGAAGGCATGGGTGTGGCCGCCGCCCAGGCCACCAGCATGGAGCAGCTCAATGAACTCTTGGCAGGCAGCCTGAACCGCAACGGGCCGTTTGTGATCGAGTTACTGATTTGACCCTCAAACCGCCAGCCAAGCCCCCTGTTTCCAGGCGGTTCAACCCGGACCGCATGTTCAGGCCGGCGTTGGTGGCGGTCAGCGGTTGCCATACGCCGCTTGGTGCCAGACTGCTGGCCAACATTCAATCTGGTGGTTTTCAGGGTGCGGTCGGGCATGATGAGGCGCCGATCGAAAACGCCGATCTGGCGATCGTCGCCGATGCGCCGGAGCATGTGGCGGCAGCCTTACAGGCCCATGCCGAACGCGGCGTAAAAGGCGCCTTTGTGCTCTCGCCGGTGCGCGACTTGCGAGCCCTGGCACAAGCCGCGGGCATTCGGGTTCTGGGACCATATTCCTTTGGCATGATGCTGCCGGGGCTGGGGTTGAACGCCTCGGCCCTGCCGGTGATGCCGGCGGCGGGCAAAGTGGCCTATGTCGGACAGTCCGGCGCTTTGGTGCGCACCGTGCTGGACTGGGCGGTGCCCAATTTCATCGGTTTCAGCCAGATCATCGGCATCGGCGGCAATACCGACATGGGGTTCGGGCTGGTGCTCGACCATCTCAGCCGCGACGCTGGCACCAACGCCATCATGATCGAGATCGACAGGGTGCGCGACCCGCAGATGTTCCACTCCGCCGTGCGCGCCGCCGCCCGGTTGCGGCCAGTGGTGGCTTTGGTGCCCGGGATCACCCTGCGCGATGCTGACGGCATGGGCCACGCCGCCGCCGAGGCCGCCTTCACCCGCTCAGGCGTGCTGCTCACCGCCACCATGAGCGAGTTTCTGGCCGCCGCCGAAACCTTAACCCGCGTCAAGCCAGCGCATGGCGAAAGCCTCGCCATTATTTCCAACTCGGTTGCCGCCGGACGGCTGGCCGCTGATGACGCGCTGAATCACGGGCTGACACTCACAGGCCTAGCCCCCGAAACCCGGCAGGTTCTGGCCATGAGCCTGGGGGTGAGCCTGGATGAAATCCCCGCCGCCGGACCGATTTTCACCGGCCGCGGCGCCAACCCGACCAGGCTTGCCGATGTCGCCGCCATGCTGTCCTCCGCGCACGAGGTTGGCGGCATATTGCTGGTGCACGCGCCGTCGGGCGATGGCGATGAGATCGCCGTCGAGGCGCTGATCGCCTGTGCCAAAACGGTCAAAATCCCGCTGCTGATCGCCGCCATGGGAGAAGCCAGCGGCCTGATCCACCGGCACCGGCTGGCACAGGCCGGGCTGGCCTGCTTCGATACCCCGGAAGCCGCCATCGCAGGTTTCCGCCACCTCATCCGCAACCGCGCCAACCGCGCCGCCGCCCGCGAATTACCGCCTTCCAAGGTATTGAAGGTAGCGCCCGACACCGAAGCCGTGCAGACAAAAATCGCCGCCGCGCGGGCCACCGGGCAGAGCCTGCTGGTGCAGGAGGAAGCGCTGGCGCTGGTGGCCGCCTATAAAGTGCCGGTGATCAAGGGCGGCTATGCCGCCACGCCCGAGGAAGCCGCTCTGGTCGCTACCACCATCGGCTACCCGGTGGTGGTCAAACTCTCGCACCCCAACATGCCGGCCAACCGCACCACCGGCTCGATTGCGATGGACCTGCCCGACGGCAAAGCGGTCCGCACCGCCGCCAAGGCGATGAACACCACTGGCCTCACCGGGGCCAAGTTTTTGGTGCAAAAGCAAGCCCCGCGCGGGGTGCTGCTGCGCATCCGGGTAATGGACAGCCCGCAGCTTGGCCCCACCATCGGCTTTGGCGCCGGCGGCGGTGACCGCGATGATGTTTCCGGCCTGGCGGTGGATTTACCGCCGCTGAACCTGCCGCTGGCGCACGCGCTGATCGCCCGCTCAGGCGTGGCTGCGCAGCTTGCCGCCCATCGCGGTGCCCCGGCGGCGGACCTGGAGGCGATTGCCGCCACCTTGGTACGGATCAGCCAGTTGATCATCGACACGCCGGAGATTCTGCTGCTCGACCTTGACCCGATTTTCGCCAATGAGGACGGGGTGGTGGCCGTCAGCGGCCGGATTGCGCTGCGCCCCGCAGGCGAGGTTCGCACCAAGCTGGTGATCTCGCCCTACCCGGCGGAGTTAACCACCCACTACGAGGCAAAAGGCCGCAAATTCACTCTGCGCCCGATCCGCCCGGAAGATGCCGACGCCCACGCCGCATTGTTTTCCCGGATGCCCGCCGAGGACATGCGCTACCGGTTTTTCTCCTCGGTGCGCCAGCTTGCCCCCGAACAGATCGCCCGCCTGACCGACATCGACTACGGCCGGGAAATGGCCATCATCGCGGTCAATGAGGCCACCAATGAGACCGCCGGCGCCGCCCGGCTGGTGCGCAACGACACCGATGGCCGCACCGCCGAATTTGCCTGCGCCGTGGAACCCGCCGCCAAGGGCATCGGCCTCGCCACCGCGCTGATGCGCGCCATCATCGCCTGGGGTAAGTCGCAAGGAGTGGAGGAAATCTCCGGCACCATATTATCCGACAACACGCCAATGCTGGCCTTCATCAAAAGCCTCGGCTTCAGCATCGAGCGCTCACCCGACGATCATGACGTCGTGGAAGCCAGGCTGGTGCCGTGAGAAAACCGTTGGCCAGCAAATTGCACGAGGATTTTCCGGCCCCGCCATTTGAAGGATTTGCACCGGGGGCTTTCACGTTTTTCAAAATGCTGAAACAAAATCAGGATAAAACCTGGTTTGCCGCGCATAAGGCGCAGTATGAGGCGGAGGTGACCGCCCCCATGGGCGCATTGGTATGCGAGCTTTCAGCGCGGTTCGCCAAGGCTGGGCTGAGTTTGCAAGGTGATGCCAAACGCTCGCTGTTTCGCATCAACCGTGATGTGCGATTTTCCAATGACAAAAGCCCCTATAAAACCCATGCGGGGGCGGTGATGACACGGACCGGCGAGAAAAACTCTCCGGGATTACTCTATATCCATTTGGACCCGGAAGGCTGCTTCATGGCGGCGGGATTTTATCATCCCGAACCAGCGGATTTGCAGATATTGCGCGAAGGGATCGTGCATCATGCGGCTGCTTGGGTGAAGCTGGAAAAGGCGCTGGCGGGGCATGGGCTGGCATTGTCGCGCGATGACACTTTGATCCGGCCACCAAAAGGCTTTGAGGTAGATGACGAGGAAATTCTGGCGGCGCTGAAATTGAAATCCTGGGTGGTGAAGCGGGAGTTGACTCAAGGCGAGATGCGTGAGGCCGGGCTGGTGCAAACGATTATGGAATTTGCCCTGGCCGTATCACCAGTTTTAAAATTCGGCTGGACGCGGCTCGGGGTTGGCTGAGATGCGGTTTTTTGTCAGCGCACCACCCAGCTTGCCGACTTCGCCAGCAATCACCCGATCGGCAAAATCCCCAGCCCCCTACTGCACATAACCTCCCACAGGCCCGCCGCCATAAGTTGGGCAGACACAACCGGTATCCACCGGTTTTGCGTAACGCAGCGGGCAGACATAGCCGTCCGCATTGCAGGAATAACCCAGCGGCGCGGGCGGTGCGTAATACACCGGGCCGGGGGCGTAGTAGTACGGGTAATAAGGCCGGTAATAATGCGGGCCAAAATACACCGGCACGCCAATGCCAAAGCGGAAAAACACCCTCGCCTGAGCCGGTTGCGGGAGAGCCAGAGCACCAGCGGCGGCCAGACCGGCCACAGCCAGGAGCAGTTTGCGCGGCAGCGTGAGACTCATGGTAAAATCCTTTGCTCGGTGAACAACAGGCTCATGATATAGCCAATCCGGCGGATTTTCCGCTTATCGAATTGTAATGTGTTGTTGCGCTCAGCGTATGGATCGGTGGCTCAGGCTGCGAACAAAACCCTATTTCGGGCCGCGGGCTTTCTCGATTTCCAGCAAATGCGCCGCCAGCGTGTTGAACTGCGCATCCCAATATTTGCTGTAGCGGTTGACCCAGGCAGCGGCTTGCGCGATCGGCCCGGCATCGAGGCTGCACCGGCTGATGCGCCCCGTGCGGGCTTGAGTAACCAGGCCAGCCCCCACCAGCACCTGAATATGGCGCGATACCGCCTGCAAGGAGATCGAATACGCCGCCGCGATTTCCGAGACGAGGAGATCATTGCCATCCAGCCGTTCCAGAATGGACCGGCGGACAGGGTCGGAAAGCGCGGAAAACAGCGCATCGAGCCGGGCCGAAGACGCAAGGTCTGTGTCTTCCTCCGTCCCCAGATGGCCGGTTGCCAAGGCTGCTGTCCGGTAGCCCATCAATAGGCCAGACGGGCGCGCCAGCCATCGGCGCCGGCCGGCAGCAGGTCGAAGAAATGCCAGACTGAGCAAAAATCATCGCCTGGCCCGAGGCCGGTATCAGACACCCTCACAATTTTACCATTCTCCTTGCGGAACACCGAAACGCCGGGTTTGAACCCGGTCTCGCCGCGGTACCCCATATCGGCGGCAAAACGGTTCTTGGCGTGCGATACCATCCGGAAGCGCCAGCCGCGTGAAGCGGCAAATGCAGCCTGGGTTTGCGGGTCGTCGGGCGATGTAACAACGAACGCCGCGCGATTTTCGAGATGCGGCAGCACGCCGTTAAAGCCATCAGCCCACATTGTGCAGTAGGCGCAGCCTTTTCCCATGTTGTGGATGACAAAGAGGTCTGGCTTGTCACCAAAAAGCTGCGACAAAGCAACCTCGCCCGCTGCCGTCTCAAACATGTAATCGGGCACAGCTTCAGGCTCGACCGCCGCCTGCAGCGAACGCATTTTGGACCGGATATCGGTGATTTGCTGCCGGTAGTCCTGCAATTGAACCACGGTATCATGATAGCTCATTGTAAACCCCTCCATCAAAGCGGCCGGCAGTTCCAACCGTCTGGCGGAATATAGTCAATCGACTTATTGATTGTCAATTAAAAAATTGATATTCAATTGAATTGTTAATTTTACGGCTGGCGTCGCGAAAAGATCAGCGCGGGGCCTGCTGCGCTCTGCCGTCTGGTTTGTGTAAAGTTCCGGTGATGGCATGATGTGCAGTAATTGACTTCAAAAAATCAAATGGAGGGTATCGTGAAGAACTGTCTCAAATGGATGGCCATGATTTGTCTGGCGTTACTAATCGTGCAGCCGGATGTTGCCCGGGCGGCGGAATTACGGGTGCTGACGACCGGCGCCATCAAGCCGATCCTAGAGGCGATGCTCCCGGCCTATGAACAGCAAAGCGGCAATAGTGTCACGGTGTTCAAAGACACGGCCGGCGGCGTGCTCAAACGGGTCGCGGCAGGCGAGAATTTCGATGTTATTCTGGCACCACCCAGCGTCATCACGGCGTTGATTGGCAGAGGCAAAGTTCTCCCCGGAAGCAAAATTGACCTCATCAAAGTCGGGGTCGGGGTCGCGGTAAAAGCAGGGACGCCGGAGCCTGATATTTCCAGCGTCGCCGCGTTCAAGCAAGCGCTGCTGGCGGCACATCATGTTACCTACATCGACCCCGCCTCCGGCGGTTCCAGTGGCATCTATCTGGCGAAACTGTTCCAAAAGCTTGGCATTGCGGCTGATATCAAATCGAAATCGGTGTTATCGGAGGGCGGCCTTTCGGCGACCAATTTAGTGTCGGGTCAGGCTGACATCGCCATCCAGCAAATCAGCGAGCTGATGCTGGTGAAAGGCGTTACCGTGGTTGGCCCGCTGCCCGCCGCCATTCAAAACTACACGGTGTATTCGGGCGGTATCGGCGCGCATACCCAGAAAAAAGCCGCGGCAAACGCCCTCCTGAAGCTCCTCGCCAGCCCGGCGGCAGTAAAATTGCTGCAGGAGAAAGGCATGGAACCGGCTGGTTCATGATCGGGTTTTAGTCCTGCCCACCTCTTGCGCGGCCACGGCGGCTGTGCTTAACGCTGCCCTCCCCTGCTGGGCGCGTGGCATCGCGCCTGGCTATGCTCGTTCCAATTTTGGAAGTGCCCAGACCCGGGCCGGAGCTGAAACCAACCCGAAGGGAGACCACATGCCGTTATATGAAACCGTGGTAATTACACGGAGCGAAATTACGCAGGCGCAGGCTGATGCTGTCGCCGATGCGGTGATTGCCCAGCTCGAAACCGATGGCGGCGCTGTTAAAAAGCGCGAATATTGGGGCCTTCGCAGCCTGGCTTACCGGATCAAGAAAAACCGCAAGGGCCACTATATTCTTCTCGGCGTCGATGCTCCCTCCCCGGCAGTGCTGGAAATGGAGCGTCAATTGACCCTGAATGAAGACGTACTGCGCTTCATGACCATCCGGATCGACGAAATCTCCGAGGAACCCTCGGTGATCCTGTCCCGCAAGTCTGATGACCGCGAGCGCGGCTTCCGTGGGCCCAAGCCCGCTGGCCGTTTTGAGACCGGCCGCAAGCGCGGCTATGATGAGCGCGAAGAGTTCCGCGCCCGCGACGAATTCCGCACTGATCGCGAAGAATTCGGCATCGAGGAGGAAATTTAATGTCCGATTCAACTGAAACCAGCCCGGCCACCCGCCGGATGGCTGCCGGCGCCCGCAAGCCATTCTTCCGCCGCAAGAAATCCTGCCCGTTCGCGGGTCCGGATGCGCCGGTCATCGACTATAAGGACGTGCGTCTGCTGTCGCGCTTCCTCTCCGAGCGCGGCAAGATTGTGCCGTCGCGCATCACCGCCGTTTCCGGCAAGAAGCAGCGCGAGCTGGCGAAGGCGATCAAACGCGCCCGCTTCCTCGCTTTGCTCCCCTATGTGCTGAGCTGAGGGAACCAGACAAATGGCAAACGTAGAACTGATCCTGCTCCAGCGCGTCGAGAAACTCGGCCAGATGGGCGAAATTGTGAAGGTGAAGCCGGGTTATGCCCGTAACTTCCTGCTGCCGCAGTCAAAGGCTGTGCGCGCCACCAAAGCCAACCGCGAGCGCTTCGAGCGTGAGCGGGTGAATTTGGAAGCGATGAACCTGAAGCGCCGCGAGGAGGCCGAACGGGTCGCCGAGCGCGTGCAGGGTCTGAGCGTGGTGCTGATCCGCCAGGCCAGTGAAGCTGGCTCACTGTTCGGTTCGGTGTCGGCACGCGACTTGTCCGATGCCTGCACCGCCGCCGGCCTGACCATCGAACGCGCCCAGGTGCTGTTGCAGCACCCGATCAAGACGCTGGGTCTCTCCAAGGTGCGCGTGGCTTTGCACCCGGAAGTGACCCTCGAAGTCACCGTCAACGTCGCCCGTTCCACCGAGGAAGCTGCCAAGCAGGCCCGCGGTGAAGCTGTGGTGGCCGAAAAGGACGAAGCCCCTGAGCTTGGCCCGCTGTTTGGTGAGGAAGAAACCGCCGCACCCGCCGAAGCCTAAAGCTCCCGGCAGTGCGATTTTTGAAACGGCCCTTGCATTGCAGGGGCCGTTTTCATTTTCCCCTTTATTTAGACGTCCCCACTAACTAAATGTAACCCATCGGCGTTGGGGGTTCTGGGTGATCAAAGCGCTAAAAACTCTTATGGACGGTATTTTGCGCGATTCCATCCGGCGCGGGCGGTTGCGCGTGGTCTGGCCGGATGACAGCGAGAGCCAGTATGGCGACGGCAACGGTCCTTCAGCCGCCATAAAAATCGGAGATTCCAAAACCCTGCTGCGGCTGATCTGGAACCCTGCCCTCACCTTTGGTGAAGCCTACATGGACCAGGGAGTGGTGCCGCTGGACGGTTCGATTTACGATGTTTTGAACGTGCTGCTGGTCAATGTCGGGCGCGGCTGGCGTGAGGTATCGGTGTTGCGCTGGAACGTTAAGCTCGGCATGCTGCAACGGCGGTTTGAACAAGCCAACCACCTGCACAAAGCGCGGCGCAACGTGGCGCATCATTACGATCTCAACGGCCGGCTGTATTCGCTGTTCCTGGACCGCGACCGGCAATATTCCTGCGCCTATTTCAAGCGCGGCGATGAAACGCTGGAGGAGGCGCAAACTGCCAAAAAGCGCCATATCGCGGCAAAACTACTACTCAACAAACCGGATTTAAGCGTGCTGGACATTGGCTGCGGTTGGGGCGGCATGGCGCTGACGTTAGCGCGCGAGTACGGCGCCAAGGTTACCGGCATCACCCTCTCGGGCGAGCAACTGCAGGAAGCTCGCACCCGCGCCGCCGCCGAGGGCTTGAGTGACCGCGTCACCTTCGAACTGATGGATTACCGGGCGGTCAACCAGACCTTTGACCGCATCGTTTCAGTCGGCATGTTTGAGCATGTCGGCGTGCCGAATTATCAGACCTATTTCGAAACCATCAAGCGCTGCCTGAAGCCCGACGGCGTGGCGCTGCTGCATTCCATCGGCCGGTTTGACGGTGCCTCCGCCACCAACCCCTGGATCGCCAAATATATTTTCCCCGGCGGCTATTCGCCGGCGTTATCGGAAGTGCTGGGCCCGATTGAGCAATCCGGCCTGCAAACCGCCGACATTGAAATACTGCGGCTGCATTACGCCAAAACCCTGGCGCATTGGCGCCGCCGCTTTGCCGCCAACCGCGACGCCATTGCGGCTTTGTACGACGAGCGTTTTTGCCGGATGTTCGAATTTTACCTGGCCGGCTCCGAACTAGCGTTCCGGGTCAACGACCATATGAATTTCCAAATCCAGCTCACCCACCGCAATGATGCCACACCACTAACCCGCGATTACATGGTGGAGGCAGAGCGGGCTGTGGCGTATTCGCAGGCAGCGGACTAGCCTGCTCTCATGAACATATTTTTTTGGCGCCGGACCAGAATTCCGGTGATTTCTCTGCGCGGCATCATCGCGGCCAGAGCCGGTTCCATCAATATTGGCGCTTACACCGATGTAATTGAGCGCGGCTTTGCGCTGGCTAAAAAGTCCAACTATTTGATCCTCGCCATTGAAAGCCCCGGTGGCTCGGCGGTGCAATCGGACCTGATCGGGCAATTGATCCGCCGGCGGGCAGCCGAAACCAAGGTCAAGGTCGTGGCGGTGATCGGCGATGTCGGGGCTTCTGGCGGCTATTGGCTGGCGTGTGCGGCAGATGAAATTTACGCCAACCGGCTCTCGATTGTCGGTTCCATCGGCGTCATCACCGGCGGCTTTGGTTTGGATAAATTCATCGCCCGCTACGAGATCGAACGGCGGCTTTTCACCGCTGGCGACAACAAAGCCCGGATGGAGACATTTTCACCGTTACGGCCGCAAGACGAAGCCTTCACCCGCGCCTTGCTGGAGCAAGCGCATGGCATGTTCAAAGACTGGGTGCGCGAACGCCGTGGCGCGGCGCTGACTGCCCCCGATGAAGCGGTGTTCGACGGCGGCTACATGCTGGGCGAGAGTGCAAAAACGCTAGGCCTGATCGACGAATTCGGCGATATCGACAGCGTGCTGACAATCATCGGCGGCCCCAAAGCCAAGCCAGTCTGGCTAAAGCCAAAACGCCCCCGCGGCCTGCTGCGCCTGCTCACCCGCACCTCAATCGAAGCCGCCCTGGACACCATCGAAGCCAGGCTGAACACCCCCGGCCTGAAATAAAAAAAGCGCCCGGCAAATACCGGGCGATTTTTAAAAACGGGTTGCCACGGCCGCTTTGCGGCCTCGCAATGACGGGAAAGGCCGGATTACTCTTTTCTTTTCCCGATCGAGGCGAACTTCTTGTTGAACTTGGCGACCTGGCCGCCGGTGTCCATCACGCGCTGCACGCCGGTCCACGCCGGATGCGACTTCGGATCGATATCTAGGCGCAGCGTGTCGCCAGCTTTGCCCATGCACGACATGGTCTTGAATTCGGTACCATCGGTCATGATGATGTTGATCTCGTGGTATTCCGGATGAATATTAGGTTTCACCGTGTCAGCTCCAAAATAAAACAGCCGCCGATCCCGACCGGCAGCAAAGTGGCGCGTTTAGCCGCATAGGGCCGTCAAAGCAAGGCTTCAGGCGATAAAATGTGATTTTGCGAAGGCGGCGGCTGCATCCATGGCCTGCCTTGCCTCGGGCAGCATGAATTGGAATAATTGCCATACGTGAGGCATGTTATCGGCCACCGTCAGGCTCACCTCCACCCCAGCCGCCCGCGCACGCGCGGCCAAACGTGTCGCATCATCGCGCAGCACCTCGGCCTCGCCCACCGTGATAAACAACGGCGGAAAGCCTGCAAAGTTGCCGTACAGCGGCGAGGCCAGCGGGTTTTTGGCATCAGCGCCGTTCAGATAAAACGCCGCGCCATCGGCCATGGTGTTTCCCGCCAGCATGGAATCGCGCCGCTGGTTGGTTTTGATGGTCTCGCCGGTGATGGCGAGGTCAGTCCAGGGCGAGAACACCAGACATGAGGAGGGCAGCGGCAACCCGGCCTGTTTAGCCGCCAGCAGCACCGCCAGCGCCAGCCCGCCACCGGCGGAATCGCCGCCGACCGACAGCGCCCCTGGAGCAATGCCGGAGTCCAGCAAGCCTTTATACGCGGCCAGACCATCATCCACCGCCGCCGGGAACGGGTGTTCCGGAGCCAGCCGGTAATCAGGGGTGAAAACCTTAAGGCCCTGGTTGGCGTAGCTGCCGGTAATCGCCCGATGAGTTTTGGGCGAGCAGGCCATGTAGCCGCCACCATGCAGATACAGCAGCGTACCCGCCGCGATGCCGCCGGCCTGCGCCCACTCACCCGCCATGCCGCCGACGTTGCCAGGGCTGAAGCTGGCACCGCGCGGTGGCGGCAAGACCGAGCCAAAAGCCTTGCGAACATCCTGCGCCGTGCGCGCCTTGGCCAGCTTGCGCTTCACCTGCAGCCGCACTGTGAAATTCAGGACGTAGGATTGTAGGATTGCCAGCTTGGCATTGGTTCAGGCTCCGTGGGTTTATACATGTGATGTCGCCCCACTTGGCGAAATCCGCAAGGCGCGTATGGGTGAGGCTGAAAAATACCAGGGGCGCGATGGTCCGGTCGATTATGATGCTGCTGCTCTGCCAACTGGCCGGCACTGTGGTGCAGGAAGGCACCGGCCTGCCGATTCCCGGCCCGGTAATGGGGCTGGTGCTGCTGCTGGGGCTGTTGATCTGGCGTGGCGGGCCCAGTCAATCGCTGCACGACACCGCCGGGGGATTCCTGAAATATCTCGGGCTGTTGTTCGTCCCCGCCGGGGTGGGCGTGGTGACCGAGTTGCAGGTACTGAAAGCCAATGCCCTGGCCATTGCGGTGGCGATTCCGGTTTCCACCATTCTGGGGCTGGTGGTGACCGGCGTGCTGATGCAACGCTTATTGCGGGGCAAGGCCGATGCATAGCATCCTGCCGCTGCCGTTTTTCCATGTCTGGTCGTACCTGCAAACCCAGCCGCTGATGGGGCTGACCGCCACGCTCTGCACCTGGGAACTGGCCTGCTTCATCGACATCAAAGCCGGGCATAAACCGATCACCAACCCAACATTTCTATCAATCACCTTGCTGGCCTGCGCATTGCTGGTCACCGGCACGCCCTACAGCGCGTACTTCAACGGTGCGCAATATGTGCATTTCCTGCTCGGGCCGGCCACCGTCGCGCTGGCGATTCCGATGTATGCCAACCGCCATTCGATTAAAAAGCATTTTGTGCCGATTTTCATCTCGCTCACCACCGGCTCGATCGTCGCCGCCGTCTCCGCCATGCTGATCGCCCGCGCGTTGGGCGCCCCGCATGACGTGCTGGTCTCCTTGGGGCCAAAATCGGTCACCACCCCGATTGCGATGGCCGTCGCGCAAAATCTCGGCGGCCAGCCGCCACTCACTGCGGTATTCGTGATGATCACCGGCGTGTTCGGGGCCATTATCTGCACGGGTGTATTCTGGCTGGTGCGGGTGAAGGACTGGCGGGCGCAGGGGCTGGCGGCGGGTACGGCAGCGCACGGGCTGGCCACCGCCCGGATGATCCTGATCAATGAAACCGCCGGGGCCTATGGCGGCGTCGCCATCGGGCTGAATGGTATCATTACCTCAATCATGCTGCCGCTACTGGTAAATATCTTCGGGTTTTAGTTGCCCGATGTTGCCGTATATGGCAGTCTAATCCAGCAAACGTGAATCAATCACGGCACGACCAAAAGGAAACCCCATGAAACGCCTGCTGCTCTTGAGCGCCCTTGCCCTGCCGAATGCCGCCCTCGCCGCCCCGATGATCCTGCCGCTGACCGCCGGGGACATGCTGGCGCAGACCCATTCGCATGCCATCATCATCAACATCACCGGCACCTACCGCGAACTCGCCGGCACGCTGAATTACGACCTGGCCGCCAAAACCTGCGACATCAACGTCACCTTCCAGGTCAAAAGCCTGACCTCGCCAAACGCCCTCATCCGCTCGCAAACCATGAGCAAGGATTTTTTGGACCCGGACGACTACCCGACCACCAGCTTCACCGGCACCTGCCAAGCTAACGGTACAGAATTGGTGGGCAACCTGACCCTGCATGGCGAAACGCATCCGTTCACCATGGCGATCACCTATATCAAAACCGGCGACGCGATCACCGCCCTCCATACCGAGGGCACGCTGAACCGCTATGATTGGGGCCTGAACGGCCTGACCTTTACCGTGGGCAAAAACATCCGCGTCACCAATGATATTTCCTTGAACGGTCAACCGCCACAAGCACCACCTTCGTAGATTCTACTAAGCCGCCTTGGGGTTGATCGGGTGGTAAGACCGCCCATGGTAGATCAGCCCGGAGGGTGCGGTGCCAAGGTTAATAGACTGCACGGTGCAGAAAAACACGCTGTGGGTGCCGATCTCGGTGATCTGATCAACAAGGCAGTCAAAACTGGCGGCGGCGTTGGTGAGCACCGGCGCCCCGGTGGTCAGGCGCTGCCAACTAGCCATGGCGAAGCGTTCCGCCATCGGGATATCCCCGACGCTGGCAAACACCGGCGAGAGTTCCTCATGCTCCGGTGCGAGCACATTGACGCATAAAAACCCCGCCGCCTTGAAGATGGGATTCAGCTTGGCGTTGCGGTTCATGCACATCAGCAGGGTCGGCGGCGTGTCAGTAACACTGCAAACCGCCGAGGCGGTGAAACCCACATCGCCTTCCGGCCCGGTGGTGGTGATAATGTTAACGGCAGCTCCCAGGCGCGACATCGCCTCGCGGTAGGCTTGCTGGGTGGCGGCGATAATTTCGGTCATGGTGTAAGTTACTTTGACGGCGGGGCTTTCGGCAAGGCTCTGCCGTGACCGATAGCCGCATTGCCGAACCGCGCCCGCAGCTTGTCGATGGCGGCCTGCCTTGCGGCGCGGCGCGGCGTGGCGGTGTCAGCCAGATCGCCCTGGTCGGCCAGTGCCGGGTCACACAGCGTACTGGCACCGATGCCAAGCAGGCGGAAGGCGGTGCCGTCCGCCTCCGCGCTCAGCAATTCACGCCCGGCCTCGAACAGGGTTTCCGGCAGTTGCGTGGGGTTGGCTAGGCGCTGGCTGCGGGTGCGCGTGGTGAAAGCGGCGGTTTTCAGCTTCAAGGTGATCCCGGCGGCGGCGTAATGCTCCTCGCGCAAGCGCCGGCCCAGCTTTTCGGTCAGCCGCCACAATGCCGCTTCGAGGTCAGCGGGATTTTTAAGATCAACCGCAAAGGTGGTCTCGGCGCTGATCGATTTGGTGTCGCGCTCGATATGCACGCTGCGGAAATCCTCGCCCCGCGCCCGCGCCGCCAGCGACAACCCCTCTTCGCCCAGCATCCGGCGGGCGGCACGCTCATCGAGGGCCGCCAATTGGCCGATCCGGGTGATGCCCAAAGTCCCGAGACGCTTCACCATCGCCGGGCCGATGCCGGGCAGCGTGCCAACCGGCTCGGGTGCCAGAATCGCTGCCGCATCATGGCCGAACACAAAATAGCCGCGCGGTTTGTCACGCTCCGCCGCCAGCTTGGCCAGCAGCCGGTTATGCGAGAGGCCGATCGAGATGGTCACGCCAATGTCGCGCTCAATGGTGCGGGATAATTTGTTCAGTGTGACCGCCGGGGGAGAACCGTGCAGCGCCTCGGTGCCTGAGAGATCCAGCACCGCCTCGTCAATGGATAGTGGTTGCACCAGAGGTGTCAGCGTTTCCATCAGCGCCCGGATTTCGCGTGATACCGCCACATACTTTGCCATATCCGGCGGGATCACCACCGCCTTTGGGCACAGGGCCAGCGCCTTAAACATCGGCATAGCGCTGCGCACACCGTACAGCCGGGCCACATAGCAGCACGTGGTCACCACCCCGCGGGTGCCGCCGCCCACGATCAGCGGAACATCAGCCAACTCAGGCCGGTCGCGTTTCTCGACACTGGCATAAAATGCATCGCAATCGACATGGCCGATGTTCAGCACAAACAGTTCCTTATGCCGCACCAGCCGGACACTACCGCAGGCCGGACAGGTTGCGGCGGTGCCGGTGATGCTATCGCAATCGCGGCAGAAGCCTGGCATCAGCCACTCGCAGGCCATAGCCAGGCCGCACCACGGACGCCCGAGGAATCACCATGCTTATTTTGCACGATCTTGGCGGTGAACACATCTGAGAACACATAGGGCGCCATCAAGCCGGGCAATTGCTCATATAAATGCGGCAGGTTGGAGAGCCCGCCGCCCAGCACGATCACATCCGGGTCCAGCAACGTTGAAAGCGCCCCCAGGCTGCGGGCCAGCCGGTCAGCGTGGATCGCCAGCGCCGCGGCGGCGGCTTCATCACCGGCGGCGGCGCGGGCGGTAAGCTTCGTGGCATCGCGGGCCGTAGGGCCATCCGCCTCACGGGCCAAAGCCGTGCCGGAAACATAGGTCTCAAGGCAGCCTTGCAGCCCGCACCAGCATTGGCGCAGCGGCAATTCATCCAGCCGTGGCCAGGGCAGCGGCGTGTGGCCCCATTCGCCGGCGATACGATGACGGCCTTCCAGAATTTTGCCATCCACTACAATCCCGGCCCCGCAACCGGTGCCCAGGATAATACCGAACACCACGCTGGCCCCCGCCGCTGCACCGTCAGATGCTTCCGACAAGGCAAAGCAATTGGCATCGTTGGCGACCCGGATTTCGCGATTGAGCAACGAGCCGAGGTCTTTATCAAACGCATGGCCATTCAGCGCGTTGGAGTTGGCGTTTTTCACCAGCCCCGTGGCCGGGCTGATGCTGCCGGGAATTCCCACCCCCACCGTGGCCGCCGCGCCAATTTCAGCTTCAGCGGCGCGCACCATGTCAGCCATCATCGCGAGTGCTGCGCCATAGTCCCTGGGTGTCGGGGCGCGGCGGCGCAGCAAATTCGCGCCATCCGGGCCGAGAACCAGAATTTCAGTTTTGGTGCCACCAAGGTCAATGCCAATGCGATATGTCATGGCGATAGTGTCGGCGCATTGGCAGACTTGCTCAAGTCCGGTTCTGAAGTCATTCTGCAATAAATGGGGGAACAGCTGATCGACGCGCAATTCATGAAAAGCCCGATGCCGGTGCTGCGGGCGGCGCGCGCCCTACGCGGCATGGCGGCCGGCGAGAAACTCCGGGTACTGGCCACCGATCCCGAAACCCTCAGCGATTTCCGGGATTTTTGTAAAACCAGCGGGCATGCGCTGGTGGCAACCAGCGAGGTACGGGGCGTGTATAGCTTCACCATCCGCTGCAAAGCGGAGACAAGTTCATGAGTGTCGCATTATTCACCCACCCGGTCGCGCTGGAGCATGACACCGGCGAGCATCACCCTGAATGCGCTGACCGGGTGCGGTATCTGCTGCGGGCGCTGGAGGCGCCGGTATTCACTGACCTGCTGCGCGAATTGGCCCCCGTCGCGCCGGTGGAAGCGCTGGAAGCCGCGCACAGCAAGCAGCATGTCGAGGCAATGCTGGCGCTGGATGTAAAGCCCGGCGAGCTGCATCCGCTCGATGCCGACACCTTTGTCAGCGCCGCCTCGATCGAAGCCGCCCGGCGCTCCGCCGGCGGGGCGATGGCGGCAGTGGACGCGGTGATGGAAGGCTGGGCCAAAGCCGCCTTTGTGGCGATGCGTCCGCCCGGCCACCATGCCGAGGCTGACCGCGCCATGGGGTTCTGCTTGTTCAACAACGCGGCGGTGGCGGCGCTTCATGCCCGCACCCGCTGGGGACTGCAGCGCATCGCCGTGGTGGATTTCGACGTGCATCACGGCAACGGCACGCAGGATATTTTCGCCAACGACCCAAACCTGTTCTACGGCTCATCGCACCAGCACCCCTGCTACCCCGGCACCGGCATGGCCTATGAAACCGGCATTGCCGCCAATATCATTAACTTACCACTAGCCCCCGGCTCCGGCGGCGATGACTTCCGGGTGGCCTGGGGATCGGGGATTATTCCCGCACTGCGGGCTTTCAAGCCGGAATTGCTGATCATTTCCGCCGGGTTTGACGGCCATGCGCACGACCCGCTGGCGCAATTGCGGCTGCGCGAGGCGGATTTCATCTGGGTAACCGAGATGCTGCTGGCGGTTGCCGATGAGTTTTGCCCCGGCCGGGTAGTCTCGCTGCTGGAGGGCGGCTACGATCTGGACGCCCTGGCTTCGTCCGCCGCCGCCCATGTGAAGGCGCTGATGCGCTTATAGAGAAGCGCTTACAGGAAGGTTGTGAATTTGCGC
Organism: Acidocella sp.; assembly: GCA_031291755.1. Lineage (GTDB taxonomy): Bacteria > Pseudomonadota > Alphaproteobacteria > Acetobacterales > Acetobacteraceae > Acidocella. Next base: position 65,111 of record JARLIK010000021.1, read on the forward strand.
CTGTCCGAGTAGTCAAAAGCCATGGCAAGCAAACCTGATACCGATATTTCGGCCATGCCGTTCGAGGAAGCGCTGGCTGCCCTCGAGGCGATTGTGCGCGGGCTGGAATCCGGCCAGCAGAAACTAGAAGACGCCATTGCCGCCTATGAGCGCGGCGCGGCCCTGAAAAAACATTGCGAAGCCAAGCTGGCCGAGGCGGAAGCAAGGGTGCAGGCGATTGTGGCCCGTGCCGACGGCACGCTTGGCCTAAAGAACGAGGAATAAACATGGCGCTGGATTTGGTACGCAAACCCGACTTGCTGGCTGAGGCCATGACCGAAGCCGCCAGGCTGGTGGAGGCGCAGCTCGATGCGCTGCTGCCGGTGCCGGAGGCCGCCGAGGCGCGGCTGATCGAGGCGATGCGCTATGCCTGCCTGAATGGCGGCAAACGCCTACGGGCGTTTCTGGTGATGGAGACCGCTAAATTATTCACCGTGAACATCACCTGCGCCGCCCGCGTGGCAGCGGCGGTGGAAATGCTGCACGCCTATTCGCTGGTGCATGACGACCTGCCCGCCATGGATGACGACGATCTGCGCCGCGGCAAGCCAAGCTGCCACAAGAAATTTGACGAAGCGACGGCGATTCTGGCCGGCGACGCCTTACAGACCCGCGCCTTCGAGGTGCTGGCCGAGGAGGACACCCACGCCGACGCCGAAGCGCGCTGTGAGCTGATCTCGGCCTTCGCGCTGGCCTCGGGTGCCCGCGGCATGGTGGGCGGCCAGATGATCGACATGCTGGCCGAGGGCAAGCAGTTGTCCGGCCCGGAGATCACCCGGTTGCAGGCGCTGAAAACCGGCCGGCTGATTCAGTTCTCCGCTGAGGCCGGTGCCATTTTGGGCCGCGCCCCGCAGGCACAGCGGCACTTCATCGCCGCCTATGGCCGCGAATTGGGCGGCGCCTTCCAGATTTACGATGACGTGCTGGATGAAGCTGGATCCGCTGAGGATATCGGCAAAACCGTAGGTAAGGATGCCGCGCAAGGCAAAGCCACCATGGTCTCGATTTTGGGGCTGGAGCGCGCCCGCGCCCAGGCCGAGCATCTGGCTGACCAGGCCGCGCAGCATCTGGAGAGCTTTGGTGAACGCGCTGAATTGCTCCGCCTGCTGGCCCGCTTCACCGTCACCCGCAAGAGCTGAGGTCCACAACCGCCCCTCATCATTCCCGCCTTCTTCTCCGTCATTCCCGCTTTATTTTCCGTCATTCCCGCGAAAGCGGGAACCTCCCGGTCTCGATGGGGCGGTCCCCGCCTGCGCGGGGATGACAGGGGAGCAAGAATGACGGAGGGGGGACGCGATGACGAACAAAATGGAATCATGCATTGCCCAAACAACGCGCTGATGTATTGCTGGTCGCCCGCGGCCTGGTGGAGAGCCGGGCGAAGGCGCAGGCGTTGATCATGGCCGGGCTGGTCTATGTGGAAACCACCCGCATCAACAAAGCCGGTGACATGATCGCCGATGACAAGGACATCATCATCAAAGGGCAGGACCACCCTTGGGTGTCGCGCGGCGGCGTGAAACTGGCGCATGGGCTGAAACATTTCGGCTTCGATCCCACCGGACGCATCGGGCTGGATGTCGGCGCCTCGACCGGCGGCTTTACCGATGTGCTGCTGACCCAAGGTGCTGCCCATGTTTACGCCGTCGATGTCGGGCACGGCCAACTGGCATGGAAACTGCGCTCTGACCCCCGCGTCACCGTGCTGGAAAAAACCAACGCACGGCATCTCACCGCCGCCCTGATCCCCGAACCGATCGGTGCGCTGGTGTGCGATGCCAGCTTCATCGGCTTGCAAATTGTGCTGCCCGCTGCCCTGGCGCTGTGCGCCCCCGGCGCGTTTGCGGTGGCGCTGATCAAGCCGCAGTTCGAGGCCGGCCCTGAGCATGTCGGCAAAGGCGGCGTGGTGCGCGATGCCGCCATCCACGACGCCGTATGCGAGAAAATTAAAAACTGGTGGGCTGGCCTGGAAGGCTGGCAAGTGCTCGGGGTAGAGCGCAGCCCGATTACCGGCCCGGAAGGCAATGTGGAATTTTTAATCGGCGCGGTAAAAATTTAGCGTGGCACCACCGGCACCACGCTAAACCGCCGCCGTTATTTGGCCTGCTGGCTAAATAAGGCCTGTGCAATCGTAGGAATATCGGCACTGGCAATCGGCGCACCGAAGGCTTTCTGCATCTTCGTCACTTCGACGGTCCATGAAGCGAGCGACATGGTAGGTTGCCGCTCAACGAACCCAGCGCTGTGGCACATCAAACAATTGCTGTTGATAATTTCCACGTTGGGGCCTTTGAAAAAGCTGCCCGGCCCCGGCACCGTGACCGATTCCGACTGCCAGTTAATCTTGGAACCGCCGGACGCCGCCCAGGCGCCGGCGGCACCGGTGAGCATAACAAGAGACGCCACTGCGAGGCTGAGATGTTTCATGTTGTTATTTCCTTTCAGCTAGCCTGGATGTCGATATGTTCGATGGCGTTGTACATGAACCCGCCGGGGTTCCAGCGGCCTTCCATGGGCTGTTCCAGCCCCGCCGCATTGGAGGCCTTCGCCATCACCCGGTAGCTGCCGGGCTTGGCAGGCGTGAAGCTCGACGTCCATTCACGGGCGCCATATTCACCCCAGTTTTTGCCGAGCCGGGCTGCGTGCCAGGTGGTGCCGCCATCGGTTGAGATTTGCACGGTGGTGAGGGCAGAATTGCCGCCGAACGCGAAGCCTTTCAGCGCGACCGGCTTGCCAACGGCCACTTTGCCAACCGAATTAATGAAGCTGCGCGGCACCATGGCGCTGATCGGCACCATTTTGACGCCCACTTCGCCAGGGATCATCGCCCCGGCCGGATTGTCGGGAACCTGATAGGCCGGGGTCATCCAGAAGCCGGTGCCAGGATGATTGATCACCTCAATTTCAGTGACCATCTTCACCCAGTAGGTGGCGTACCAGCCGGGCACCACTAGGCGCAGCGGGAAGCCGTTCAACAGCGGCATTTCCTCGCCGTTCATCTCATAGGCAACGGTGGTCGCGCCATCATTGGCCTTGTCCAGCGGCAGCACTTTTTCAAAATGCGTCTTGGCCGGGAACGGCGCCACCGGTGTCTCCAGGCTGCGGAATGCCACATGGCTGGCACCCGGCTTCACCCCGGCGCGGGCCAATAGTTTGGCCAGCGTGACGCCGGTGAACATGGCGTTGAACATCGCGCCATGCGCCCATTGCGCACCCGGCACCCGCGGCGAAATAAAGCCACGGCTGTTGCCTGAGCACTGGTTCACCGCCGCGATCTGGGTGGCCGGGAAGCTGCTCACCAGCTCATCGAGGGTCAACTCATACGGCTTTTCAACCTCGCCAAAAATTTTCAATTTGAACTTGCTGACATCAACCGAGCTCGGGAAGTCATTCATGTGCCAGCGCACATAGGCCTGAGCATTCGGGGTGAATAAATTTTGCTCGAACACCTGCCAGGGGGTTTCCAGCAGCGGCGGCCTGGTGCGCTGCAATATCATCTCGCCCTTCTGCGGGAACGTGCCCGCCGCCACCGTCGGCCGCACGCCATTGGCAAACGGCAGCGTCACCGTGCCGTTCGATGCGGTATCAGCCGCCGCCAGCGATGGCCGCGCCACAACCCCTAATGCCCCCAGCGCCATTCCGGATTTTAATAGCAAACGCCTCGAGGTATGCATTTTTTTTGGTTCCCAAGCCTGGTTATTGTTCGTTTGATTATCGTCCATGTCCCCTCCGGAGTATTTTTATCGGATGTTTATATAATTTATATAAGTATCTGAAAATCGAATGTGTTTCAATCTCTCACTGCGCCCCTTTTACAAAACTACAGCAATTTTTTTCGATATATTTTTACAAACATATCGCTTTGGCCTGGAGATATTGAAAATGGCCGAAATCATCGTGGCGCGATGCATGCGATATGTTTTAATAAACATAACGCTGGCGCAGCAATTTACTCTTGTCCGCGCTGGCGGCGCGTGCCTACATCGCCATCATCTGCAAACATAATAAGGGCCATCAAGCGCCAGCCTCAGGGAGAGTTGAATGACAACCGAACCGATTGTGTGGCCGGTGAAAACCCGCGAGATGCATAACCACCATATGGACAGCACCATCTGGGACGCGCTCGATACACGCGATGATGACATCGTCATCGCCACCTACGCGAAATCCGGCACCACCTGGACCCAGCAGATCGTGGCGCAATTATTGTTTGATGGTCATAACGAAACACCGGTTTCGGAAATGTCACCCTGGGTCGATTTGCGGGTGCCGCCGCGCGCGGTGAAGCTTCCGGCCTTGGCGGCGCAAACGCACCGGCGATTCTTAAAAACCCATCTGCCGGTTGATGCTTTGGTATATTCACCCACCACGAAATATCTCTATCTGGGCCGCGATGGCCGCGACGTGGTATGGAGCCTGCATAACCATCACATCATGGCCAATGCGCTATGGTATGAACATTTAAACGACACACCAGGGCGCATCGGACCGCCGATTGAACGGCCAACTTCGGATATTCGCGGCTATTTTCTGCGCTGGCTGGAGGAGGATGGCTATCCGTTCTGGCCGTTCTGGGAGAATATCAAAAGCTGGTGGGAGATCCGGCATCTGCCGAATTTGATGCTGCTGCATTTCAATGAGCTGAAAGCCGACCTGCCAGGCTCAATGCGCAAAATTGCGGCGTTTCTGGATATCCCGATTGATGAGACGCGCTTTGCGGATCAGGTGCAGCATTGCACCTTCGACTGGATGAAAGCCCACGCCAGCCAGACCGCCCCAGCCGGCGGCGTCTTTTGGGATGGTGGGGGCGATAGCTTCATCCATAAAGGCACCAATGGCCGCTGGCGTGATAAGCTGACCCCAGAAGACAATGCACGTTATGAAGCGCTGGCGCAGGAAAAACTAGGCGAGACGTGCGCCGCCTGGCTGGCCGGCGGCGCACGTTAGCTAGCAGGTTTTTAGTTACGACAGCGCGGCGCTGGCATATTCTTCATTGGCCGGAGTCGGCAGCATCGTTTCAAAATACTCCGATGCGGTTTCAATCACCACCGGCGCCAGGCGGCGGCATTGACCTTCCAGGCGGGCACCGGCTTCAATCGCCAGCACCTCATGATACACATCGCCGGTTACCCGCGACGAAGCCGCCAGCGTCACCTGCTTGCTGCGCACCGCACCGGTCAGGGTACCGCAAATACGCACCTCGGAGGCGGCGATATCGCCGGTCACGCTGCCGCCCTCGGTAATCACCAGCTTAGAAACATTGATATTCCCCACCACGCTGCCTTCCACATGCACCTCGCCAGCGCTCTGCACATCGCCGGAAACGGTGGTATCGGCACTGATAATCGAGGGCACGACGGTCATCCGGCCGGACGATTTGCTGCGGTCATACGGCGCGGTGGTGGTCAATGATGTCGCCGACGAGGCGGCAGGCTTTTTACTGTTGAACATTCAATGATACACCTTGATAAACTGCAACGGGTTAAGCGGTACGCCATCATAGCGTGTCTCGTAGAGCAGATGCGGGCCGGTGCTCCAGCCCGTGTTGCCCAGCAGGCCAATTTCCTGATGCAGCCCGACCTTGGTCCCCACCGTCACCAGAATTTTATTGAGATGCGAATAGCGCGTGGTCAGCCCGTAACCATGATCAATCTCGATCAGATTACCATAACCATCCTCGACACCTGCAAAAATCACCACGCCGGGGGCTGTGGCATAGACTGGCGTGTTCATCGGGTCACGCAGATCGATCCCGACATGAAACTCCCGCGCACCGGTAAAGGGGCTGGCACGGTAGCCAAACGGGCTGGAAATATCGACATTCGATACCGGCGCAGAAATCGGTAAATGTTGCAGTACCGCATTAAGCGATTGTAACTGGCCGACATCATCGAGCAACTGCGCGCGGCTTGGGTCAGCGTCAATCGGCGCCACCGGCTGTGCCGGCGTGCTGGCGGTTTGATTGTCAGGTACCGGCGCCGGGGCGGCGGCCTGCAGATGCGCTGGGTCCAGGCCGGTGGATTTAATGATGCTCTGCACCGAGCCGATCGAGGTTTCCACCTGCCGGGTTAAATCCTCCACCTGCGCATGATCCGCCGCGACTTCGGCATTAGCCGCCGCCACCGCGTCATTGCGCTGTGCCTGCGCCTCTGTGGCCTCGGCCTGTAATTTGGCAATCATCGCCTGGCTATGCGCCTGCACCAGCGCCAACTCGGCCTTGGCGTGCTGCACCGCATGGCCGAGCGCGGTTTGTGCATGCGCTGCCCGCATCAGCCCATCGCCTGAGAGTGCGGCTGTCAGCGTGGCACCGGCCGACCAGATGACAAACCCGCTGGCGATGATGGCCACCGCCAACTGCTCGCGCTTGGTAACAGTCAGGCCGCGCACTTTATCGCGGCCGCGCACCAGAAATATCCGGTCATGAAACCAGTGATCAATGAAATCGGTAACCCGGGTCCGAAGTTTCAGCACCACGGAGCTCATGACACTTCAGCCGATTTTGACATGATGAAGCGCAAGATGAAGCCCCTGACGTTGGAATGAACGTTTCCGAATAGTTAACGCAGGGGGAGTGTAAAATCATAATTTGAGCTTGAAATCCAGCGGGAATTACATTTTTAGCCAGATTGTAATGATTCGGGCGCTAGCCGACCAAAATAGCCAAATTGATCATGGTAATATGGTCCGGCACTGCGAACAGGCTGGGGATAAGCTGGTTCACCGCCCAAACGCTCACCGCCTTCGCATCATCACCGGCATGCAAATGATAATCATGCAGATTACCGGGAATTTTGAAACAAAATGCCTGGGTGGAGACGCTGAACACATCACCTTTGCAGATATCCGTGCCTGCCAGATCATTCCAGGCCACGCGGATATCAAATGGCCGGTCGTATAGTCTGGTACCCACCGCAAAATGCGCCGCACGCGTCAGTACTTCTGCCGCGATGCCGGTCTCCTCGATGGCCTCGCGCACCGCCGCCGTCAGCGGCACTTCCACCACACCGCCGATATTATCAATAAACCCGCCCGGTATCGCGAGCTTGCCGGCACCTGGGGCAAAAATCCGGGTGATCAGCGCCACCTGCCCACAATCATCAAGCATCAGCGCATCCGCTGCGTGGCGGACAAACAGCCCCACCACTTGGCCATCAGGCAGGTGAAGCGGCCCGAGATACGCTGCCGCTGCAACCGGGGTCACGCCCAGATCAGCGGCCACCACCCGTGCGATAATTTGATGCTGCAAAACCGGATCGACGATCATGGACTCGCAAACATAATCGCTCATCCGCGGCCCGCGCCGGAGCTAGCCGAAATGCTGCCTGATATAGAAAAATGCGCCAACAATCCAAATCCAGAGCAACACTGAAACGAACAGAACGAACAACAGCATGAAGCCCGGCGGCCAGATACGTTCGCGCTGCGGCGCTGCGGAGATTGCATCATCCTCCTGGCTGACGTATTTATAGCGGCCCACCGCGTTGAACTCATGTTGCGGCTCATGCAAAAACCCAGGTGTCATTTAACCAGCCCTCACGCCAAAACCATCGGCGTGAGACTAGCGGCAACATGTTAATACTTCGTAACATCAAGTACGTTGGGCGCGAATTTTTAACCTTCGCCCTGCGGACGCTCAAATGCGTCCTTGCCATCGAAGCTTTGCAGTTTTTCAATATGCATCCAAGTGAATTTGGCGCCGATGCGCTGCACCAGATAGCTGATCTCCGGCTGGCCGGTGGCGAGCGAGGCGTTCAAATCAATCGGGGTTTTGAACATGAAGCGGCAGGCGAAATGGTCCACCAAAAACGTCTGCCCACCGGTGGAAGGATAAACCTGCACGCCGCGGTTGGAAACGCCGTTGAGGCGGAACGGTGTATCCTCCGCAATCGCCGCCAGCGCCTTGCCGAGTTCATCGGCGCCAAGCTCGGATTCTAGAAACACATCAATCCCCACCAGCGCGCGGCTATCAGGTTCGATATGGGCGGTCAGTTCCGGCCAGGCCACCAATTCGAATTTTTTATATTCGCGCGATGGCAGGTTGGAAGACCGCCCAAGATTGGCGATCACCTGGTCGGTGAACGCATCAGTGCCGACACCATGGCCGCGCGGCGATAAATCACCGGTGAGGTTTTTGCCCTCCGCCAGCGTAATGAACAGCGCCTGCTCAATTTCCTCAGCGGTAGCAAACGCGCCGATATGGCGCAGCATCATGATCGCGGCGGAGAGCAGAGCGGTCGGGTTCGCCAGCCCCTTGCCGGCAATCTGCGGCGCCGAGCCATGCACCGCTTCAAACATCGCCACATGGTCGCCAAGGTTGGAGGACGGTGCGATGCCCAAGCCACCCACCAGCCCGGCCGCGAGGTCGGAAATAATATCGCCATTCATGTTGGAGGTGACGATCACGTCGAACTGCTCAGGCGCAATCACCAGCTGATGCGCGCAATTGTCGATAATAATATGTTCCTGCGCGATGCTGGGGAAATCCGGTCCCACCTTCTCGAACATCCGCTTCATCATGCCTTCGGTCAGCTTCATGATGTTGGCTTTGGTGGCGCAGGTCACCTTCTTGCGGTCCTCCGCCATCGCCAAACCAAACGCCGCCCGCACGATCCGCTCGCAGCCAGGTGCTGTCATCAGCTTCAAACACTGCGCCACCGAGGGGGTCTGCATATGCTCGATGCCGGCGTAAACATCCTCCACATTCTCGCGCACGATCACCATGTCGATGCCGCGCCCTGTGAACGGCGTGGTCACGCCCGGCAGCTCGCGCACCGGACGGATGTTGGCATATAATTCAAAATGCTTGCGCAGCGTAACGTTGGCCGACTTGCCGCCGAACCCGACCGGCGTTTCCAGCGGGCTTTTCAGCGCGAGGCCATTGCGGGCAATGCTGTCCAAAGCCTCACGGGTAACCCCGGTGCCAATGCCTTTTTTGAACACTTCTGCCCCGGCCTCGGCCATTTCCCACTCGATCGGGGCGTTCGCCGCTGCCAGTATCTTCATGGTGGCCTTCATCACCTCCGGGCCAATGCCGTCGCCCGGCAGCGCCGTCACGGTGGTTTTTACAGATGTTCCGGCAGCAGCATTCATGTTGGCTCTCCAGTTTATGGCTGGGCGCAGTCTATAGGCGGAAGATTTGCGATGCGCTACCGCAACGCAGCATCACTGGGTCTTGTCCTGGTGATAGGCGAAGGATTCGTTGATTTTGTCCAATAGATACTGCCCCGCCGTGGTGGGGGCATAGCGGGGGTTAGGGCCGATCGGCGCCACCTCGGCGCTAAAATCGGGGTCGAAGAAAAACGGCAGGGAATAGCGCTCCCGGCCCGAGACGTTCACCACCCGGTGCAGAGTGGAGGTGAACAGATCATTGGTCCAGCGCTGCATCATATCGCCGATATTCACCACGAAACTCCCCGCAACCGGCGGCGCGTCGATCCACAAGCCGGCTTTGCTGCGCACCTGCAACCCGCCCGCGTCATCCTGGGCCAGCAGGGTCAAGCAGCCGAAATCAGTATGTGCACCCGCGCCGATCTGGGCCTCGGTGATGTGGCCGTGCTGCGGCGGGTAGTGCAGCGGCCCCAGAGTGGTCATCGGCGTGATCAGCCAGCGGTCGAAATAATGCTCGTCCAGGCCAAGGCTCATGGCAAAGGCCCGCAACATCTCGGTGCCAAGCCCGGTCATGCGGTCGTAGTAGGTCTGCATCACCTCGCGCCAGCCGGGGAGGTTGTCCGGCCACTGATTCGGACCGTGCAACGGCGTCTTGGCCAGCACCATCGGGTGATTTGGCGGCAGGTCGCGGCCAATTTTGATGCCTTCCTTCAAATCCCCGGTGGTCTTCTGTTTGGCGGGGTCGAGATTCTCACCCCCCACCTGGAACCAGCCGCGGTGGCAAGCGGAGTTCTCAATCGCTATCGCGGCCTTCTGGGCCGCCGGCAGATCAAAAAATCGCTTGGCCTGAGCATACACATCGGCAATCAACGCGGCCTCGATGCCGTGGTTGATGACATAGAAAAACCCGATCTCGCGGCAGGCCCGCCCGATGGCCTCGGCGGTGGCGGCGCGCTCAACCTTGGTACCGCTCAGAAACGGCGCGAAATCGATGATGGGAACGCGCACCGGCGGGTGCGTGGTGGGAATCAGCGCGGGGTCGAGTTGTGCAGTGTCGGGCATGGGCATTAGGCTAGGAGCGATGCGGAACCGGGGCAAGTTTTGATGCGCTATTTGCTGGGCATTGATTTAGGGGCGGGCAGCCTGAAGGCGATGGTGATCGACGACGCCGGTCATCGAGCCGGTGAGGCAAGCTGCCCGGTTTCCACCCACATCCCGCAACCCGGCTTTGCCGAGCAGGACCCGGCGCAATGGCGGGCAGCCCTTGGGGTGGCGGTGAGGCAAGCGCTGGCCAATGCAAAAATCCCCGCCACTGACATTGCGGGGGTCAGCCTTTCCGCCGGTGCCCATATCCCGGTGCTGATGGACACTGAAGGCGAGGTCATCCGCCCGGCGATCATGTGGAGCGACCAGCGCAGCCTTGCCGAGGCGCAGGCCCTGCACGCCCAAGCCGGTGAGATGATCACAAAAGCCAGCCTGAACCGCATCAACCCCACCTGGACCCTGGCGATGCTGGCTTGGCTGCAAAAGCATGAGCCCGCCAGCATCGCCCGCACCGCAAAACTATTTCTGGCCAAGGATTATTTGCGCTACTGCCTCACCGGCACCTGGGAAACCGATTTTTCCGACGCCATCGGCGCCTTGATGGCCGATGACGCCACCAAAAACTGGTCGCCCGAAATTTGCGCGCTGATCGGCTGGAATAGGCAAACCCTGCCGCCGATCAAATCAGCCACCGCGATTGTAGGCGGCGTAACGGCCGAGGCTGCCGCGCTGACTGGCCTCGCCCCCGGCACACCCGTCATCTGCGGCTCGAATGATACCAGCGTGGAGTTCTTCGGCGTGGGGGGCATCACGCCGGGCATGGGGGCGGTGAAACTGGCCACCGCCGGGGTGCTGTTTTTGGCAACCAAAGGCAAAAGCGTGCACCCGCCGGTCTCATGCTATCCGCATGTCATCGAGGGGCTGTATTACACCGCCACCGGCACCAACTCCTGCGCCTCGGCGCATCGCTGGCTGCGCGACACCATGTTCATAACCGGCGGCTTCGCCGAAATGGACGCGCTGGCCGCTACCATCGCCCCCGGCAGCGGCGGATTATTGTTCCACCCGTATCTGCAAGGCGAGCGCGCCCCGTACTGGGACCCGCATTTGCGCGGCGACTTCATCGGGCTGACCATCTCCCACTCCCGCGCGCACTTCGCCCGCGCTTTGTATGAGGGCATCGCCTTTTCCATCCGCGACGTATTACAGGCAGCACAGGCGTTGGGGCTGCATTACGGCGCCATCCGCCTGATGGGCGGCGGCGCCAAAAGCCCCACCTGGCGGCAGATCATCGCCGATGTCACCGGGCTGGAGGTGGAAGTGATGGAAAACACCGATGCCTCATTTGGCGCGGCGTTGTTAGCTGGCGTCGGGGTAGGGATTTTTGCAACGCCCGAGGCCGCCGTGGCGCAATGCGTGCGGCGGGTGGCGGGCTGCCAGCCGGATGCAGCAACCCACGCGCTCTACACCAAACTATTCGCGACTTATAAGGATGCCCAAGCCGCCCTGGCCCCCATCAGCCACCGGCTCGGCAGCATCTAGCCCCCTGCATTTTTACCCTGTCATTCCCGCGTAAGCGGGAACCTCCTCACGTTGGGGAGGTCCCCGCTTACGCGGGGATGACCGGAGGAGGGGATAGATCAATCACCCGACAGCGCTGCCCTTAAAACCACCGCATCATCACCGGTCACCAATCCAAAGCGGATGAACAGATCGATCAGCACCAGATTCACATTGAATTTGAAATCATCGCTGCTGCTAACCCGCTCGAACACCTCCGCCAACGGCCACAGTGCAAAACTCTCCACCTCGCCATCCGCCGGTTGCGGCACAAAATCCTCCGGCAGCA